>JALHRS010000001.1:0-60878 GCA_022841325.1 Lysobacterales bacterium
GGTCTGGAGCAGCGCCGCCAGCGCGCGCACACCCTCGGGCTCGTTGTCGACCAGCAGCACCCGGCGCCCGCTGGCGATGGGCCGCGGCATCGCCGAGGCCGGCGCGGCGACCTGGGGCCCCGGCGCGCAGACCGGCACGCGCACGCCGATCAGGGTGCCGCGACCCGGTCGGCTCTGCAGCACCGTCGGCAGCTCCAGCAAGCGGGTGATGCGCGCGGCGATCGCCAGCCCCAGTCCCAGCCCTTCCGGTGCCGCCTCGCGCGCCGTCGGCAGGCGCTGGAACTCCTCGAATACCCGCTCGCGATCGGCCTCGGCGATGCCGGGACCGGTGTCTCCGACCAGAAATTCGGCCTGCGCACCGCGTCGACGCAGTCCGATCAGGACGTGGCCACGCTGGGTGTAGCGCAGTGCATTGGCGACGAAGTTCTGCAGCACCCGCCGCAACAGCTGCGGATCACTGTGCAGCCACAGGCTGGACGGCACCATGATCAGCCGCAGTCCGCGCTCGTTGGCCATCAGCCCGAATTCGGTGGTCAAGGTGTCGAGCAATTCCCGCGCCGGAAACGGCCGCGGCCGCGGCATCAGTCCGCCGGCGTCCAGCCGGGACAGATCCAGCAGTCCAGCCAGCAGGGTTTCGGTGCTGCCCAGCGCGCTGGCAATGTTGTGCACGCTGCTCTGGTATTCGGGATGCTTGAGCTGCTGGGCCAGCGCGTGCGTGAACAGATTTGCGGCATTCAGTGGCTGCAACAGATCGTGACTGATCGCAGCCAGAAAGCGGGTCTTGGCCTGATTGGCGCGCTCAGCCTCCTGGGTGGCAGCCAGCAATGCACGAGTGCGCGAATCGACCCTGGCCTCCAGCGTTTCGTTGGCGGTCTTCAAATCCGATTCGGCCCGACGGAAGGCGCTGATGTCGGTGTAGGTGCTGACGAAGCCGCCGCCAGCGATGGGATTGCCGCGGATTTCGATGACGGTGCCATCGAGCCAGTCGCGCTCGAAGACATAGGCGGAACGCTGGCGCAGATAGTCCAGCCGCCGCTGCACCAGCTCGTCGAGACTGCCCTCGCCCAACAGGCCACGCTCGGCGTTGTAGCGGAACAGATCCGCCACCGGACGGCCGACTTGCAGAAATCCGGGCGGATAGCCCAGAAGGGCCTCGTAGCGCTGATTCCAGGCGACCAGCCGCAGCTCGCCATCGACCACGGCAATGCCCTGGCTGAGATTGGCCAGCGCGGTGTCGAGGATGGCGTGGCTGAAGGACACCGCTTCGCGCGCCTCACCGACGACCTGGGTCATGGCCTGCAGCTCGCCGCGGGCGCCACGCCGGGCAGCGTCCAGCAGCAGCCGGGCCGAAGCCGCCCCCACCAGCGCCGAGAGCTCCAGTTCGACTGCGCTCAGGGCCTGGTCATCAGCGGCGGTGGCGGCCTCGTCGAGCGCCTCGGGCCCCATCAACTGAGTCACGCGCCCGCCTTCGAGCAGACGTGCTGCCACTTCGCGCAGTTCGGCACGGGTCAGCGGCCGGCCGCCATCGCCACTACTGGCGCTCTCGGCCTCGCTGCGCGACACCCAGATCAGGGCCAGCACATTGACCGACAGACTCCAGAACACGCCATGGGTCAGCGAATCCAGTCCACCCAGGCCGAACAAGCCGTGCGGCGACAGGAATCCGATGCCACCGGGGCCGCTGGCCAGCCAGCCAGTCGCGCCGACTCCGTGCGCCAGCGCCGGCAACAGCAGTGTGTAAGCCCAGAGTGCAGACCCCGCCGCCAGCCCGGCCAGCACGCCACGACGACTGGCGCCCGGCCAGTACAGCGCTGCCAGTACCGCCGGCGCCAGCTGCGCGAGTGCGGCAAAAGCCACGGCACCGACATCGGCCAGCACCTCGCCGGCACCGATGAAGCGCGAATACAGGTAGGCGCTTGCCATCACCACCACAATCACCGCGCGCCGCTGCCAGAGCACGCGCAGACGCAGATCGCCACCGGAACCCGGCAACAGCAACGGTGTCAGCCAGTGATTGCCGACCATGATGCCCAGGGTCAGCGTGGCCATGACCACCATGCCCGAGGCCGCACTCATTCCGCCGAGGAAGGCCAGGATGGCCAGCGGCTCGGCGCCCGATTGCAATGGCAGGCCGAGCACGTACAGATCGCTGGGAATCGCGCTGCCGGCCAGCGACAGCTGCCCGGCCCAGGCCAGTGGCAGCAGAAACAGGCTGATCAGCAACAGATAGGCGGGAAACAGCCAGCGCGCGGAGCGCACGTGCGCTGGATCGCGGCATTCGACGACTGCCAGGTGGAACTGATGTGGCAACGAGATCATGGCCAGCGCGCCGAGCAGCACCAGGGTCAGGAAATTGCCCCCCGGCGGGGTTGGCGCCGGCAACTGTCGCGCCGCCTCGACCAGCTCGCCGAAACCGCCGTGGAGCACGAACACCGCGTAGCTGCCCACGGCCAACAGCGCCACCAGCTTGATGATCGACTCGAATGCCATCGCCAGGACCACGCCATGGGCGCTGGCGCTGGTGCGGCGGGTGCCGAAAACCATCGCAAACAGCGCCATCAGCGCGGCGGCCGGTGCGGCGCTGTCGCCCCAGCCGCGCGGGGTCTCGGTGAACAAGGCACCCGCCAGCAGATCGAAGCTCTGCGCCACGGCTTTCAGCTGCAGGGCGATGTAGGGCACCAATCCGATCAGGGCGATGCCGGTCGCCAGTGCGGCAACACCGGTGCTCTTGCCGAAACGCGAGGCCAGCAGATCGGCAATCGAGGTGCTGTTGCGACGCCTGGCCTCGTCCACCAGCCGCTCCAGCATGGGCCAGGCCAGCAGGTACAGCAGGATGGTGCCGACGAAGGTCGGCGGCACCCACCAGCCATGGCGCATGGCCTGGGTCACGGTGCCGTAGAAGGTCCAGGAGGTGCAATAGACCGCCAGCGACAAGGCATAGATCCAGGCCCAGCGCCGCGCCAGTCCCTGCGGTCGGCGCTCGCCGTAGACGGCGGCGGCAAACAGCAGGCCCACCCACAAGGCGGCGCCGCAGACCAGCAGCGTGCCAGCCTGCACTCAGACCACCTCGATCTGCCGTGCCGGGTCGGTCAATTCCAGTTGCCGCAGGAACACTCCGGCCTGGGTGCGGTTGCGGGCGCCGAGCTTCTCGAAGATGGCCTGCAGGTGAGCCTTGACGGTGCGCTCCTGGATGCCCATGCGATCGGCGATCTGCTTGTTCAGCTTGCCCTGCGCCACCAGTTCCAGCACCCGGTATTGCTGCGGCGTCAGGCTGGCCAGCCGCCGTGCCAGATCCTGGTCCTGCACGCTGGCGATCTGCGCCCGACCCTGCAAGGCCGGCGGCACCCAGGTCTCGCAGGCAAACACGGCATTCAGCGCCGCACTGATCTCGGCCGGCGCGGCGCTCTTGGGAATGAAGGCCTGGGCGCCGAAGTCGATGGCCCGACTGATCACGGCAGGATCATCGTTGGCCGAGATCATGGCCACCGCGACCGCCGGATGACGGCAGCGGATCGAGGCCAATCCGGCCAGACCATGACTGCCGGGCATGTGCAGATCCAGCAACACCAGATCGGTATCCGGATGCCCATCCAGCCAGTCGTGCACTGCTTCCAGCGTCGCCACCTCGACCAGCTGCGCGCCCGGCACCAGTTCGCGCAGCGCCTGCGTCAACGCCGCCCGGAACAGCGGGTGGTCATCGGCAATCAGGATGTGGGTCATGGCGGCGGTCTTGTTCACGGGCGGAGCTTACACGAGGGCGCGGAGCAATCGCCCCGCCCTGACAGGTCCAGACGTGTCTGGACCCACCAGGGCAAACTTGCCCGCCCTCGCGCCCTCGTCGCGATCAGAACTGATAGCTGGCCGTCAGCGACACCGTCCTCGGCGCGCCGTAGAAACCGGTCAGAATGCCGAGGGCACCGATGTTGTAGCCGGTGGTGCGGTACTCCTTGTCGGTCAGGTTGTTGCCTTCCAGCGCCAGCTTCCACTGGTCGTCAACCTGCCAGATCACGCCGGCGCTGAGCAGTCCATAGCCTTCCTGAGCGATGGCTTCGGACAGATCGGTGGTCGGATAGACCTTGCTCTGATAGCTGTAGCCCACCCGGCTGCGGATCTCGCCACCGGACTCCAGCGGGCGGATGTACTGCAGCGAGATGGCGCCGGAGAACTCGGGCGCATTGGTGAACTTCTGGACACCGGAAACATCGACGCCGGCGCTGATGAACTCGTCGTACTCGGCGTCCAGCCAGGCCAGATTGCCCTGCACCACCCAGTTGTCGCTGAGCTGACCGAACAGTTCCAGTTCGATGCCCTGCACGGTGCCGGCGCCCGCATTGGTGAAATCACCAAAGAAGGCGGGCGGGTTGCTGTTGGGAATGGTGGTGAAGATGGACAGCTGGATGTCCTCGTAGTCGCTGTAGAAGTAGGCCGCATTCAGGAACCAGCTCTGGTCGGCAAAGGCCATCTTGGCGCCGAGTTCCCAGGTGGTGACCTGCTCGTCATCGAAGGGTCGACCGGAGGCCGGCACCGCCGAGATGTTGGCGCGAATGTTGAAACCACCGCTCTTGAAGCCGCGCGAGGCCAGGCCGTAGAGCAGGGTGTCTTCGCTGGCCTGGTAGTCGATCGAGACCTTGGGCGAGAAATTGGTGAACTCCACCGAATCGTTCAGATCCGAGACCGTGGCGATGGGCACCGTGTAGGTGGCATTGCTGAAAGACTGGTTGAAGATGTCGACCTTCTTCTCTTCGCTGGTCCAGCGACCGCCAAAGGTCAGCGCCCACTGGTCGTTGAAGCGCCAGGTACCCTCGCCGTAGAAGGCGATCGAATCGGTATCGACCTGACCATTGGTGTTGCCGAAGACGGCATTGAAGAAGTTGTTGAGCACGGTGCCACCGGCTTCGCCCTGGAACCAGTAGAGACCGGCGACGCCGGACAACTGGCCGCCGCCATCGTAGTTGAACTGGAATTCCTGACTCTGCTGGTTGTCGCTGTAGAAGGCCTTGACGTCGGCAATGATGTTCGGCAGCGTGTCGAAATCGATATTGGTCTCGGTGTCGGACTTGCGATAGGCGCTGACCGACTTCATCGACCAGTCGTCGTTGAGCTTGAAGTCCAGCGTCAGGCTGTAGCCCTCCATTGTGGTGTCGTTGATGTTCGGCATGCCGTTGCGCACGTCATAGCGATCATCCAGTGGCAGCGCCGTCGGCGCGAAGCGGTTCGTCGCCAGCATCCGGGCACCACGAACGGCAGAGGCGTCGTCGATGCCGTCGGCAGTGAAGCGCATGGAGAACTGATCGCTGCCGATGTATCCCAGCGTGAAGCGCCCCGCCATGATCTCCTTGTCGCTGACATCCTGGCCGGTGAACCTGTTTTCGCCAAAGCCATCGCGACTGAGCGAGGCGCCGGCAAAGCGCGCCACCCAGCCGGAATCGGACAGCGGCACATTGACGCTGACCTTGCCATCCAGCTGGTTGTAGCTGCCGGCGGCCAGACTGACGCTGCCGCCGAAATCCGGGCTGAGCACGCGCGAGACGTATTTGATCGCACCGCCGATGGTGTTCTTGCCATACAGCGATCCCTGCGGACCACGCAGCACTTCAATGCGATCGACATCGAAGACATCCAGCAATGCACCCTGCGGGCGAGCAATGTAGACGTCGTCGAGGTAGATGCCGACGCCGGGATCCACACCCCACAGCGGATCGGACTGACCGACACCGCGGATATAGGCGGTGACCGTACTGGAGGATCCGCGCGCGGCGTAGATGGTCATGTTCGGCACCTGGGCACCGAGATCCGACAGATCCTCGACGTTGAAATCCTCGAGCTTCTGATCGCTGAAGGCGGTCACGGCAATCGGCACTTCCTGCAGGGTCTCTTCGCGCTTGCGGGCGGTCACGGTGATGGTCCCGAGCTTGGCAGCCTCGGACTTGTCGGCCTCGGCGCCAGCGGACTGGTCCTGGGCATGCAATGCCGCCACCGGCACGGCGGTCAGTGCCAGCGTGAGTGCAAATGCGAGACGATTGGGCTGCAGCGACATGAGCGTGTTCCTCCCCTTCAAGACGGCAATACAACGATGGGGGAAAGGCTAGGCCCCGCATCGGGCCCGGCCTAGTTGTCCATTGGTACAGGCTGGCTCATTGGTTGTCGGTTGTCGGTTGTTGGTTGTTGGTTGTTGGTTGTTGGTTGTTGGTTGTCGGTTGTCGGTTGTCGGTTTTGGCTGTTGTAGGTCCAGACTTGTCTGGACGCTCCTCCCCACACCAATCCAGAAGCGTCCAGACAAGTCTGGACCTACAGAAGCCCTCAAGCCCGTAGCCTTTCCGCGAGTCCCGAGTCCCGAGTCCCGAGTCCCATGCCCCGTGCCCCGTGCCCCGTGCCCCGCGCCCCGTGCCCCGTGCCCCGACAACCGACAACCGACAACCGACAACCACAAGTCCGGCGTAACCTTTCCGCCGTCAGCCTCGTCCAAGTCCGCATGCACCCTGAATCCGACTCAGCGCTGGTGGAACGCTGTCGCCGTGGCGACATGCGCGCCTTCCAGCGTCTGTTCGAGACCCATGCGCGCCCCTGCCATGCGGTGTGTGCGCGCCTGCTCGGCGATCCGGCGCTGGCCGAGGATGCGCTGCAGGAGGCCTTTCTGAAGGCTCACCGGCGACTGGATCAATTCGATGGTCGGGCCTCATTCGGCACCTGGATGCATCGGATCGCCGTCAACACCGCGATCGAATTCCTGCGCCGACGGCATCCGGAGGACATGCAGGGCGAGGTCCCGGCCGAGCTCGAAGATGATCAGGCCGACCCCCACAGCCAGGCCAGCCGGGCCGAACTGGCCGAGGGCATCGGCGCAGCCTTGGCCCGGTTGACGGCGCTGGAACGCAGTGTCTTCGTCCTGCGGCATCTGGAACAGCGCAGTCTGGCCGAGATCGCGCTGACGCTGTCGAGCAACGTCAACGCCTGCAAGCAGGCCATTTTCCGCGCGGTGCGCAAGATGCGCGACCATCTCGCCCATTTTGAAACGAGTCCATCATGATCAAGCCCAGCGATGAAGAACTGCTGATGTTCCAGTTTGGGGAGGATCTGGGCCCCGAGCGCATGGCGTCGATCGCAGCCGCGATTACCGAGGATCCGCTCACGGCGCGGCGCTACGCCGAACTGCGCCGCTTGCTGGAAGTGTCCGGCCAAGCGCTGTCCGGCGCCGAGCCGGGCCCGGATTTCGAGGCCCGGATCTGGCACCAGCTGCGCCCGCGCGTGCAGGCGCAAATGCCGCGGCGCGAACGCGCCCCCTGGCCGAGCTGGCTGGTGCCAACCCTGGCCCTGGCCGCCAGCGTCGGCCTGGGACTGGTCATCGGGCTCAGCTGGCGCGACACCGCGCCTGAGATGCCGACGGCGCCGACCGCCAGCCTCAGCAATGACGGTGGCCAGCGGGTATTGGCAGCGCACCTGTCGCAGCATCTGAGCCAGACCGAGCGCCTGCTGCGCGTGGCCAAGAATGGCGATGACGTCGACCTCGGCGCACTGGCCGGCAGTCTGATCGAGGGCAACCGACTCTACGCCGCGGCTGCCGAACGCGCCGGCAAGCCGGTACTGGCGCAGTTCCTGATCGAACTGGAGCCGGTGCTGCTGGAGCTGGCCAACGACGGCGGCGACGGCGCGCTGGGTGGAGCCAGTCTGGCCCAGGAGCAGATTCGCAGTCGCGATCTGCTGTACCGGCTGCAGGCGCTGGAAGCGCTGCAGGGCGCGGCTACGCAACGACTTTGAACGGAAATCCATTCATGACCCGCCATCTCATCCGCTCGCTGCTGCTGTTTCTGCTCTGCACCGCCCCGGTGCTGGCCCTGTCCGGAGACGATCTACCGACCGCGACACGCCAGGCGAGCACCCTCTATCGCTTCGGACACGCGGCGCTGGACCGTCAGGACTGGTTGGCGGCGGTGCAGCAGTTCCGCAGTCTGGAGGGGGAACTGGCGCGCAGCGGTGGCTCCGGCCGCGATGCCGCCCTGTACTGGCAGGCCTATGCGCTGGACCGCTCCGGCGACCGTGCCGGCGCCATCGGCCTCAGCCAGAAGCTGCTGTCGGAATTCCCCGACAGCCCCTGGGCCGACGATGCCGCAGAACTGATGGGTGCCGACAGTCTGGCCGACGAAAGTCGGATCATGGCCCTGGACTCGCTGATGATCAGCAGTCCGGACAAGGCCGTCCCGATCCTGTCGCGGGTATTGGCCGGGGACCACAGCGAGCGGATCAAGAAACGCGCGCTGTTCATCATGGTGCAACTGGATCCGGCCGCCGCTGCGACCGCGATCGAGAACATTCTCAAGGGTGAAGCCTCGACGGCACTCAAGCGCGAAGCGATCCAGACCCTGGCGCTGGCCGGCGACGCCAGCGCCGTGGGCCGTCTCGCCGCCTACTACCAGCGCGAGAGCGACGATGGTCTGAAGCGGGCGGTGATCGATGCCGGACTGGTCGGCGGCCGCCCGGACCTGGTGTTGCAGCTGGCCCGCCACGAGACCGATCCGGAACTGCAGAGTCACGCCATCCGCGTCCTCGGCGCCATGGGTCAGTCGGCAAAGGTCGCCGAACTGCTGCCGTCCCTGACCGATCGCGATGCCCAGCGCAGCGCCATCGATGCGCTTGCCATTGCCGGCGATATCGCCAGCCTGAAGGCCGTGGTCAGCGGCGCTCAGGCCCTGCCGCTGCGACTGCACGCGGTCCGCGCCCTGAGCATGGTGCCGCCCGCGCGCGGCGTACCCGCCATGATCGAGCTGTACCGGGCATCTCAGCCCGCGGAAATCCGCAGGGCACTGCTGCACGCGCTCAGCGCCAGCGGCGACAGTGCGGCCCTGGAGGCCATCGGCCAGACGCTGGAGTAGATGGGGCAGCATGAGGGCAGGAGGGCAGGAGGGCACGCAGAATCAAGAGCTCGCGACGAGCCAGCCCTTCCGTGCCCTCGCGCCCTCGTGCCCTCCGGGCAGCGCTTTTCCCGTGCCCCGTGCCCCGTGCTTCATGCCATCATCGGCGCAATGAGCGCCGATTTCGTCCCCAACATTCCGGGTTACCGCGTCCTCAGTCCGCTGGGACGGGGTGGCATGGCTTCGGTTTACCTGGCCATGCAGGAATCGGTTGAACGTGAAGTCGCGCTCAAGATCATGGCGCCACAGCTGTCGGCCGACCCGACCTTCGGCGAGCGCTTCCTGCGCGAAGCCCGGATTGCGGCGAAACTGCACCACCGCCACGTGGTCAGCATTTTCGATGTCGGCGTCTACAACGGCTTTCATTACTGCACGATGGAGTATCTGCCGGGCGGCCCGGTCATGCGCCGCGGCGACAAGCCGCTGGCGCTGAAGCCGGCCCTGCGCTGCATCCGTGAGATTTCCATGGCGCTGCACTACGCCCAGGAAAAAGGTTTCATCCACCGCGACGTCAAGCCCGACAACATCCTGCTGCGCGAAGACGGCACCTGTGTGCTCGGCGATTTCGGCATCGCCCGGGCCGCCGACTCCGGCACGATCATGACCAAGACCGGCTCGGTGGTCGGAACGCCGCACTACATGAGCCCGGAACAGCTGCGCGGTCGCGCCATCGACGGCCGCGCCGATCTCTACAGTCTGGGCGTGGTGTTTTTTCAGCTGATCACCGGCAAGGTGCCTTTCGAGGCCAGCGACTCGCTGGCTGTCGGCATCATGCACATGACTGCGCCAATCCCGCAGTTGCCTTCGGAATTCAAGATCCTGCAGCCGGTACTCGACCGGATGCTGGCCAAGGAGCCGGGCGATCGCTATCAGACCGGCGGCGAGATCGAAGCGGCCTTGGCGGCCATCGAGAAGCGCCTGGATTCCGGCGAGACCGAACCCCCGGTCAATGATGAAAGCCGCACGCATGCCGTGCGTGCGGCGCGCAGCTCCGGCTATGACACCCAGGGCGCGGTACGCACCGAACCCCAGATCGGCCGCATCGATGCCATGGAGGATGGCGGCCTGCGCGCGACCCCACGCCCGCAAGCGCGTCCGCGAGCTGCCTCGGCACCAGCCCCACGGCGCGGCATCTGGTGGTTTCTGGCGGTGCTGGTACTGCTGGCAGGCCTGGCCTACTGGCAACGGCCGCTGGTCACGACCTGGCTCGTGGAAATTCTGAAGCCGACAGCAGCGCCCACTCCTGCGGTGGATCCTGCCTCGACCACGGATCCGGTCGTCGGCAGCGATCCGCAGCCCGATCCCGAGCCGACCGTCACTCCGGTCGCCACCGACCCGACACCACAGACGCCCGATCCAGCGGTGCCGGCTTCTGCCGTCCGCGAGCTGGCAGAGGCCCGCAGCGCGGAAGCGGCCGGACGACTGGCCGGCGCCGATGGCGCGCTGGCCGCCTTCGTCGCTGCCCAGCAGATCGACCCGGACAATCCCGAAGCACGCAGCGCGATCGACCGCATCGGCAAGGCCCTGGCGGCGCAGGCACGGACCCTGATCGTGGCCAATGACCTGACCACCGCCGCCGAACTGCAGCGGCAGCTGGCGGCCGTCCCGGCGCTGGCCGGCGCCGCCGCCGAGCTGAATCAGGCCATTGCCGCTGCCCGCCAGCAGCAGCTGGGCGCGCAGATCCCTGCACTGCTGGCCGAGGCCGAAGAACTGGCGGGCAAGGGCCGCTGGGTCGAGCCGCGCAACAACAGTGCTGCCGAGCGCTATCGCGCGGTGCTGGCCCTGGAGCCAGGCAACCGCGAGGCCAGTGCCGGTCTTGATCGAGCTGCCAGGGCCGCCGTGTCGCAGGCTGAACTGGCGATCGACACCGGCCAGCTCGATCGTGCCGCTGATCTGGTGAAACGCATACAGGCACTGGCCCCCAGCACCCGCGGCCTGGCTGATCTGCGTGAGCGTCTGGAGGATGCCCAGGCCCGAGCGCGCGGTCCCAGCCCCGAGCAGTTGGCCCGGCACGACCAGTTCATTCGTGAGGGCCGGCAGGCTCTGGCCAACGACCAGTTGCTGGAGCCGCCGGGTGATTCCGCCTACGACAAGTTCCGCAATGCGATGAACGTGGATCCGCGCAGCGCCGATGCCAGGGCCGGCATGGAAGCCATCGGCCAGAAGCTGCGCGAACGTATCGACCGGAATCTCGCCGCCGGGCGTGCCACCTACGCCGACGCCGATATTTCGGCCCTGAATGCCGTCGATCCGCGCTATTCCGGCATGGGCGAACTCAAACGCAGGGTGGCCGAGACCTATGCCAGCAACGGCTTGCGCTCGCTTGAGCGAGGTTCTCCCGAGCAGGCCAGGGAAGACCTCATGAATGCCGAGAAGCTGGATGCCTCGGCGCCGACCGTGAATCAGTTGCGTGCCGCACTCAGCGGCGGCTGATGGCTGACCCGCATGCCCGTAGCGCTCGCTGCCGACTACCGGCACACCGCCCCGAATTTGAGAAATTTCTGAGCTTTCTCACCTAAATGGCCGTGCGCAAAGCGTTCTTTGCGTTTGTCCACATAGGCTGTGGATAACTCTGTGGAAGAATTGAGGCGCGGCCTGCTGCGATGCCGTAACCGGGTCGGGAATGCTCGCGACAAAAGACCTGCAATGAAGCGTGTTTGCTATTTAAATCAAATACTTGTGCACTCAATGCTGGCACTCCGGCAAGTCCGGGCACGGCAAGCAGCTGAAGGACGCGCACTGTGCAAAACTTTTAGAGTTCCGGCTCGAAACGGATCACGCCGGCTGAAAATGTCAAGCGCAAAATGAGCTGTCAGGCACAAATTTTTTTGATCTCAACTTAGCTGCGATTGCTCAACGTAAAGTCACGAAGTTGCGCTAAGCCCCAGCCAGCAATGACGAATCTCCGGATATCCACATAAGCTGTGGATAACTTTGTGGATGACCGCGTGGATAGAGCCCGGAAAGCCCGTCAGAACGGGCTCGCGCGCAGCTTGGCGAGTTCCTGTCCAGTTCCAACAACTGCCATAAAAACAAACACTTGAGTTTTTTCGGTGTCGCCCTGTTGACAATCCTGAAACAATTCCGTCCGACCCTTCCGGCCTGTGCAAAACCCCTGGCGATGGCCAAGCCGCACCGCGATTGTCAACCGAGCTTGCGCCTGCACGTTCAAAAGGGTGACCCTGATGGACCTCGAATCGACGATGATCGCGCTGCAAACCGCCCACGCCGAGACCATGCCCGAACGCGACGAAGCTGCCACAGCGCTGCGCCTGAAGCTTGATCGATTCCTGAAGACGATCGAACGTCGGGCCCTGCGCATGGCCGAATTCGCCAGTGGTAACGTGGATGACGCCCTGGAACTGGTGCAGGACAGCATGTTTGGATTCGTGAAACGCTACGCCGACAAGCCCGAATCGGAATGGCCGCCCTTGTTCTGGCGGATCCTGGACAGCCGCATCCAGGATCACCACCGGCGGCAGACGGTACGCGGCCGTTGGCGCGTGTTCCTGCGCAGTGACGACGATGCCCAGGAAGATCCACTGGCCGCTGTGGCCGACACGGTCACGACCAGTCCGCTGGACCGCATGCAGGGGGATCAGGCAGCCCTGGCCATCAATGCCGCACTGCGCAATCTGCCCGACCGGCAGCGCCAGGCCTTCCTGCTGCGCATCTGGGAGGGATTCGATGTGGCCGCCACAGCCGGCGTCATGGGTTGCTCGGAAGGCAGCGTCAAGACCCATCTGTTCCGGGCCATGGAGGCGCTCAGACGACGCCTGGAGGAGCACCGATGAAAGCGCATGATGAAACGCTGATGGACCGGATCAGCGCACAACTGGATCAGGATCTGCAGAACCTGGACGGAAACACCGCGTCGCGCCTGAACCGTATCCGTCAGGCGGCGCTGGAACAGGCCCTGGTCCAGAAGCAGCGCCGACCCTGGCTGCGTCCGCTCTATGCGCTGGCCAGTTGCGCCGCCGTGGCGCTGGCGCTCAGCCTGATGTGGCGGGTACCCGAAGCGCCGGTCGCACCGGTGCAGGCCGTGGACGACTTCGAGTTGCTGGCTGGCGCCGAAGACCTGGAGATGATCGAGAACCTGGAGTTCTACGCGTGGCTGGAACAGCAGTCCTTGGATGGTTGATGATGACGCTCGCCGGCACCGCCGCCGAACAGGCCGCCCCTGCAGAGCCCAGCGCCGATCTGCTGCTGTATCTGGGCGAATTCGAGGATGCCGCAGGCGAGTTCGTCGATCCGCTGAGTCTTGAGGAAACGGCCGTGCCTGCCCCTGCCCTCCCACCTGAATCAGAGACCGACGGCAACGATGGAAAAGACCATGGACGCTAGCCGCCTGTCGAAGCTGCTGCGCCCGCTGCTTCTGGCAATGGGTCTGTGTCTGCTGTGCGGGCTGGCCCAGGCCCAGAGCCCGGTGGCCTGGAATGATCTGGGCCAGGATGAGCAGCGCATCCTGGCGCCGCACCAGGACAACTGGAGCCAGCTGGACCCGGTCACGCAGCAACGACTGCTGCGTGGCGCCCAGCGTTGGCTGACGCTGAGCCCGGAACAGCGCGTGGCAGCCGCGCAACGATTCAGCCAGTGGCAGGGCCTGCCGGACGAGCGCCGCGAGCAGATCCGCAAGCGTTATCAGGCATTCCGGCAATTGCCCCCGGATCAGCAGCGGGAATTGAAAAGCGCATTCGAGCGTTTTCGCTATCTGCCACCCGAGCAGCGAGAGCAACTGAAGCAGCGCTTCCAGAACATGAGCCCTGAAGAGCGACGGGGTTTCCTCACCGGACTGAGAGCCACCCGGGAAGCCGACCGGGCTCGCAACCAGTGGCTGCAGATCGCGCCCGAGGATCGGGCCGCCACCCGCGACATGCTGCAGGCGCTGACGCCACCGGAGCGGCAGAAACTCCGCAGCCTGATGCAGGCGCGCGATGGCCAGGGCCGCCGTGAGCTGCATCGGCAACTACTGGAGATGAGTGCTGCCGAGCGCCGTGAATTCCTGAGCCGTCAGAACTGAGCGGCGGCGGCCCACGGCCGCCCAGATGCTTGCTGAAGCTGAACGCGGGCAGCTCATTTGCCGCGCAAGCGCCCAATTGCCCGCAACTTGCGAGCAATTAGCTTGTTCGCTCTGCCTTGCACTTGTTAGATTTCGGAGTCTTGCCGAACCCTTAACCGCGCGCCCGACTGCCAGGGCCTGCGCGACCCCGAAATTCAGCACACGGCTGCCCGCCCGGGTTGGCGATCCCGAGCGTCCCGTATCGATCAGGTTCCCCTCATGTTTGGCTTCAAGCAGCTGCGCGGTTTGTTTTCCACCGACCTCTCCATCGACCTCGGCACCGCCAACACGCTGGTGTACGTGCGTGGCCAGGGCATTGTGCTCAATGAGCCCTCGGTGGTGTCGATTCGTCAGGATCGCGGTCCAGGCGGCCCGCGCTCGGTGGCAGCGGTAGGCGCCGAAGCCAAGCGCATGCTGGGCCGCACGCCCGGCAACATCATGACCGTGCGGCCGCTGAAGGATGGCGTGATTGCCGACTTCACGATGACCGAGGCCATGCTCCAGCACTTCATCCGCAAGGTGCACCCGAACCGTCTGTTCCGGCCCAGCCCACGGGTACTGGTCTGCGTACCCTGTGGTTCGACCCAGGTGGAACGCCGCGCCATCCGCGACTCCGCCGAAGCGGCCGGCGCCCGTGACGTGTTCCTGATCGAGGAGCCCATGGCCGCGGCCATCGGCGCCGGCATTCCGATCCATGAAGCCCGCGGCGCCATGGTCATCGACATCGGTGGCGGCACCTCGGAAGTGGCGGTGATCTCGCTCAACGGCATCGTCTACTCCAATTCGGCGCGCATCGGCGGCGATCGTTTCGACGAAGCCATCATCAACTACGTGCGCCGCAACCACGGCACGCTGATCGGCGAGTCCACCGCCGAACGCATCAAGATCGAAGTCGGCTGCGCCTATCCGTCCAGCGAAGTGCGCGAACTGGAAGTATCGGGCCGCAATCTGGCCGAAGGCGTGCCGCGCAACATCACCATCAATTCCAACGAAATGCTGGAAGCACTGCATGAGCCGCTGTCCGGCATCTGCAGCGCAGTCAAGATCGCGCTCGAGCAAACCCCGCCGGAGCTGTGTTCCGATGTGGCCGAGCGCGGCATCGTCCTCACCGGTGGCGGCGCGCTGCTGCGCGATATCGACAAGCTGATCGCCGAAGTGACCGGTCTGCACGTGCACATCGCCGATGACCCGTTGACTTGCGTTGCCCGCGGCGGCGGCCGGGCACTGGAACTGATCGACGAACACGGTCCGGATCTGTTCGCGAACGACTGAGCCTGGCAACCTTGAACACCGGCAGCCAGACCCAGGCACCGTTATTTGCCGGCGGCAGGCCGGGAACACTGAAGCTGGTCGTGCTGCTGGCTCTGGCCATCATGCTGATGCTGGCCGATCGCCAGCGCGGTTTTCTGGTGGCGGTGCGCGAACGCGCGCTGACACTGACTACGCCCGTCTATCTGCTGGCGGCCCTGCCGGCGCGGACACTGGACTGGTTGCGCCTGACCATCGGCGACCGCAACAGTTTGGCGGCCGAAAACCGTGCGCTGCGCGAAGCCTTGCTGATCACCCAGACCGAGCTCTACCAGCGTCGCGCCCAGAATGCCGCGCAGACGCGTGCCATGAGCTTGCTCGGCGCCGCCCGACATCAGGCGGTTGCCGGCACCCTGGTGCGCCTGATCGACCTTGACCTCGATCCCTTCCGGCATCGCTTCCTGCTCGATCAGGGCGCTGCCGCCGGCCTCGCACGCGGTGACGGCCTGGTTGACGCGCTGGGAGTAGTCGGGCAAGTCAGCGCGGTCGGAGAGCACAGCGCCTACGCCATTCTGATCACCGATCCGAATCACGCACTACCGGTGGAGGTCTCCCGCAATGGCGTCAAATCGATTGCCTACGGCACTGGCGACGCCACTCGGCTGGCGCTGCCGAATCTCCCTCTGAGCGTGGATCTGGTTCCGGGCGATCGTCTGCTGACCACCGCCGTCGGCGGCCGTTTTCCCCCTGGCATTCCAGTAGCAGAGATCACTGCCATCGAACGCCCCACCGACGCCGCCTTTGCCGTCGCTTACGCGCTGCCGCTGTCGGCCCTGGGCCGCAACCGGGAGCTGCTCGCGGTAAAGCCAACGCCGGTGACCGGCCCGCCTGAGCCGGACGGGCCCTGACCATGAGATCACTGCGTGGCAGTTATCGGCTGTTTCTGATCTCGGTGGCAGTTGCGCTGCTGCTGACGCTGCTGCCTTTGCCCACCTGGCTCGCGGTGATGAAGCCCATGAGTCTGGCGCTGGTACTGGCCTATTTTGCGCTGGAGGCGCCGGAAGTGGCGGGGCTGGGACACGCTTTCGTGCTCGGCCTGATAGCCGACGTGTTCTACGGCGGCCTGCTCGGCGAACACGCGCTGCGGATGGTGATTCTGGTTTATCTGACGCTGCGCTTCCGCCACCGCCTGCGCTTCTTTCCGATCTGGCAGCAGGCCGGGGCCATCTTTGCCCTGCTGCTGAACGATCGCGTGCTCGATCTGTGGATCCGCCTGATGAGCGGATCAAGCTGGCCACCGCTGTTGTTCTGGCTGACACCGATCGTCGGCATGACGGCATGGCCCTGGGTTTTCCTGCTGCTGGACGGCTTGCGACTGCGCCGACGTCAGGCCCAACGCGAACGGAGCGCCTAGATGCCCGGGCCGCGCCGACGCACGCTGATCAAGGACCAGCAGTACGAAGCTGTGCTGTTCCAGCGGCGTGCGGTGCTTTCCTTCGTCGTGATTCTGGCGATCATCGGGATCGTGCTGGCGCGCTTTGCCGACCTGATGATCGTGCATCACGGCGAGTACGCCGCGCGCTCGGAACGCAATCGGGTGAAGATGCAGCCGCTGCCGCCGGCACGCGGCCTGATTCTGGATCGCAACGGCAGGATTCTGGCCGACAACCGGCTGGCCTACCGGCTGGAACTGGTGCCGGAACGGGTCGCCGACATGAAGCGGACGCTGGACGAACTGGCGCAGGTGATCGACGTCGACGAGGAAGAGCGCGAGCGTTTCCTGGCGTTGGTCGCCGCCCGTCGCCGCTTCCAGAGCCTGCCCCTGCGCCTGCGCCTCAGCGAAGACGAAGTGGCGCGTTTTGCGCTGGAGCGCTACCGCTTTCCCGGTGTTGACGTCGTGCCCTACCTCACCCGCTTCTATCCTCAGGGCGAGTTGTTCGCGCATGTGGTCGGCTATGTGGGTCGCATCGATCCCTCCGATCTGGGGGAACTCGATGCCGAGCGCTATGCCGGCACCACCCACGTGGGCAAGACCGGCATCGAGCGCTACTACGAATCGCGGCTGCACGGCGAGGTCGGCTTCGAGCGCGTTGAGACCAACGCCGAAGGCCGGGTGCTGCGAGTGCTGGAGCGCTCGCCGCCGCGAGCCGGTGACAATGTCTACCTGTCGGTGGACGCCGATCTGCAGCAAGCCGCTGCCGATGCCATGGCTGCTCACGGCGGTGCCGCGGTCGCCATCGATCCGCGCAACGGTGAAGTTCTGGCTTTTGTCAGCGTGCCTTCCTACGACGCCAATCTGTTCGTCAACGGCATTTCACGAGCGGAATACAAGGCGCTGCTGGAGGCACCCGGGCGCCCCCTGTTCAACCGCGCACTGCAGGGCGGCTACGAGCCCGGCTCTACCCTGAAACCATTCATGGCACTGGCGGGGCTGGAACTGGGCGTGCGCGATGCCAGCTACACGATCTTCTCCAGTGGTGTCTTCCAGATTCCCGGACAGGAGATCAAGTTCCGCGACTGGCGCCGTGGCGGTCATGGTCGGATTGATCTGATCGAATCGCTGGCGCAGTCGGTGAATTCCTACTACTACCAGCTGGCGCTGGACCTCGGTATCGATCGCATGCATGCCTATCTGTCGCGCTGGGGCTTCGGCGAGACCACCGGCATTGATCTGCATGGCGAATCTGCCGGCATTCTGCCCTCCCGCGAGTGGAAGCGAGCCCGCTTCAATCAGGCCTGGTATCCGGGCGAAACCGTCATTGCCGGCATCGGTCAAGGCTTCAATGTCGCCACGCTGCTGCAGCTGGCCAGCGCCATCGCCACCCTCGCCGAAGGCGGCCAGCGCTACAAACCGCATCTGGTGCACGCGCTGCGCAGCAGCTTCGACCAACCGCCGGTACCGGTGCTGCCGGAGAAGATCGGCGACAATCTGGTTCGTGACCCGGCCAATCTGGCCTTGGTCAAACGCGGCCTGGAAGCGGTGCTCAACAGCCCCTCCGGTACCGCGAGAGCCGTCGCCGAGGGGGCCTCTTATCGCATGGCCGGCAAGACCGGAACCGCCCAGCGCGTCAGTCGCAACCGCGATACCGAGGTGCAGGCGGTGCTCCGCGAGGGCCAGAAGAATCAGGCCTTGTTCGTGGCCTACGCGCCCACCGAAGCACCGCGCATAGCCGTTGCCGTGGTGGTGGAACAGGGCGGCTCGGGATCGGCCGCCGCTGCCCCGGTTGCACGCAAGATCTTCGACGCCTGGCTGACCAGGCCGGTCGCTCCGGAGTCGGCGCCATGAAGCTCGAAGCCCTGATCGCCCACTGGTCGCGCCGCGCATTGCAGTCACTGCTGCCGACCGAGGTCGACCTGCCGCTGGTGATCGCGCTGGTGTTGCTGGCTGGCACCAGCCTGGTCGTGGTCTGGAGCGCTGGTGCCCAGGATCCGGACATGGTGTTCAAGCAGAGCATGCGTTTTGTTCTGGGCTTCGCGCTGATGGCGGTGTGCATGCGCATCTCGCCCTCCACCTGGCGACGCTGGACGCCGTGGTTTTATCTGGGCTGTATCGCCCTGCTGCTGGCGGTCATTGCTCTCGGTGAAGGCAAGGGCGCGCAGCGCTGGCTGGATCTCGGCGTACTGCGCTTCCAGCCTTCGGAACTGTTGAAACTCGGTCTGCCGATGATGCTGGCCTGGTACTTCCATGACCGGGTGCTGCCCCCGGGCCTGGGCGATCTGATCAAGGCCTTGCTGCTGATCGCGCTGCCGGCCGGCCTGATCGTGATCCAACCCGACCTCGGCACTGCGGTGCTGGTGGTGGGCAGTGGCGCCTTCGTGATCTTCCTGGCGGGTATCTCGTGGTGGTGGATCAGCGCACTGGGATTGCTGGCCGCCGCCTCCCTGCCGATCGTCTGGCAGTTCATGCACGACTATCAGAAGAACCGCGTCTACCAGTTCCTGAATCCGGACTCCGATCCGCTGGGCAGCGGCTGGCAGACCATCCAGTCCAAGATCGCCGTGGGTTCCGGCGGTTGGAGCGGCAAGGGCTGGACCCACGGCACCCAGTCGCAGCTGGAGTTTCTACCCGAGCGCCATACCGATTTCGTGCTGGCCGTTTTCAGCGAGGAATTCGGCTGGGTCGGCGTGACCCTGCTGATGCTGGTGTACGCCTTCGTGATCGGCCGTTCGCTGTGGATCGCCGCCAATGCCCGCGACACCTACGGGCGACTGCTCGGCGGCGCCATCGCCATGACCTTCTTCGTCTACATCCTGGTCAACAGCGCGATGATCACCGGGATGATGCCGGTCAAGGGCGTACCGCTGCCGCTGATCAGCTATGGCGGCACCTCGGCCGTGTCCTTGCTGGTGGCCTTCGGCATCCTGCTGTCGATCAACGCCCATCGGCGGTGATGATGGTTGTTGGTTGTTGGTTGTTGGTTGTTGGTTGTTGGTTGTTGGTTGTTGGTTGTTGGTTGTTGGTTGTTGGTTGCTGGAGCGGGCTCACGCGGAGGCGCGGAGATCGCGGAGAACAGCGGGCTCCGGCCCTTGTAGGTCCAGACTTGTCTGGACGCTCCTGGTGCTCTTGGCCTAGAGCGTCCAGACAAGTCTGGACCTACCAACGGCGGCAAGGCTTAGCAACACCCGCGCTGGCCCCTCAACCCGGCAGCCTGAAAAACTCCCGCGCGGTGGCGGTGGTGCTGGCCGCGAGTTGTTCGATCGATTCGCCCCGCGCCTGGGCCACCGCCTGCAACACCTGCAGCAGATAGCGGGGCTCGTTGCGATGGGTCTTGGGCTTGGGCCGGACCGTGCGCGGCAGCAGATAGGGAGCGTCGGTCTCGATCATCAACCGATTGGCCGGGATGTCCTTCATCAGCGGAATCAGATGAGTACCGCGGCGCTCATCGCAGATCCAGCCGGTGATGCCGATATGGCAGTCCAGATCCAGGCATTCGTAAAGCTCGCGCTTGTCGGCGGTGAAGCAATGCACCACGCAGGCGCCGAGGCGATCGCGCAGCTGGCGCAGGATGGCGATGAAATCGTCGTGGGCATCGCGCTGGTGCAGAAACAGCGGCTTGCCGCATTCCAGCGCCAGTTCCAGCTGCTGTTCGAAAGCGAACTGCTGGCTGGCGCGCGGTGACAGATCGCGGAAATAGTCGAGGCCGGTCTCGCCCACCGCCACGACATCGGCGTGCCGATGCAGGCCGCGCAGGGTCTCGTGGGTGTCCGCGGTGTAGTCGCCGGCATGATGCGGGTGCACCCCGGCCGTGGCGTAGAGGAAGCGCGGCCATTGCTGCGCCAGCGCGTGGGCATCCAGGCTGGCCTGCTCGCTGGCGCCGGTCACGACGATCTGCGAGATCCCCACGGCGCGGGCGTGATCGAGCACGCTGGAGAGATCATGAGCAAAGGACTCATGACTCAGATTGGCTCCAATATCAATCAGTTGCACCGCGCCGTCCTGCCGATGTGGGGCGCCGAGTATAGGGCTGCCGATGCCTGACGAGTTCTGGACAGCGTCATTGCGCGCCCGCTGCTTCGGCTCGACACAGCCCACGTGCCAGGAATCCCGGCAGACACGGAGCGGCCTTGCCGAGGGACGCGCGCCTGCGCGGCCGCTCTTGGTCCTCACTCAGCGCAAAGCGGCGCCGCAGCGCGGCGCCCTCCACAACAGCACCCCGAAAACCCGGAGGCCGGCGCCGTCGAAGGCTGTCGCTCACCCGAGAACCAGGCCTTTTCTGCCCCTTCTTCGCCTCTTGTGACAATTTCCGTCAGTTTTTGCTTGCATTCACCCCCGGTTCATTGGCACCATACTCACACGTATGGTGTTGGGGCGGACGCGCTGAGCGATCCGAAAGCACCAGACGATCACCTGAAGGTTCACTGCGGTCGCATCCGTGTCCGCGTTCACGTATCTGGGAGGGTAGCCGTGAAGCTCAATCGTCTGTCTGTTGCATGCTGTCTCGTTCTGGTCGCGCCGCTGGCGCAGGCTGAAGCTATTGTCGCCAAGCAGCTCGCTGGCCCGCCGTCCGAATTTTCGGCCATGCAGCCGGCAAACCCGGTGGATGCCGCCATTCACTCGAAGAGCGCGCTGCTCCCGATCGAGCTGAGCTCGGACAAGGCCGGTGCTTACTCAGCCAGCGTGTCCCTGCCGGTGGAATCGGACCAGCTGCGCTTCTTGGTGTTCAGTGGTGACCAGCTGGGCTGGGAGGTGGGCATGCGCTCGCCCTCGGGACGCTCGGAAAAGGCCGCCCGCAGTCTGGCCACGGATCAGCGTCTGGCTGAATTCGGCATGGAAAACGCGGCCTACCCGGCCGACTACTATGCCTTTGATGGCATCGAGACCGGCGACTGGACGCTCAAGCTCAATGCCAGCAGCGGCGCTTCACCGCGCGGCTTTGTGCTGATCGAAGGCGGCTCGGACACGCAGCTGGTGTCCTACCAGACCCACACCAAGCAGATCGTTGGGGAACGCATCGGCTTTGTGGCCAGCCTGTACGGGCAGGACGAGAGCGGTGAGGTGCTGTTTGCCAAGGCTGCAGGACGCGTCGGCTCCGCCGCACTGCGGGTGACCAGCCCCAATGGTGAGGTCCAGACCTATGCCATGCACGACGATGGCAAGCACAACGACGCCCAGGCTAACGACGGCATCTATGGCGGTGACTTCCTGGCCGACAAGGCCGGCCAGTATCAGGCCCAGGTGATGGTGCGCGGCTACAACCGTGCCGGCCGTCCGGTCGTGCGTACCGCCGAACATCCGCTGCCGATCATCGCGCCGATGCTGCAACTGGCCGGCACCAAGGCCGCTGCCAGCAACGCCGACGGCATGCGCCTGAACCTGAACGTGCCGGTGGCGGGTGAGAAGCTTGACCGCCACTATCGCGGCTACGCCGAAGTCTGGGGTACCGATGCCAGCGGCACCGCAACGCCGGTGGCCTGGGTCAGCGGCATGATCACGCCCAGGGATGGCGCCGTCAGTTTCGGTCTTGATACGCGCTGGATCGCGCTCGCTGGCGCCCGCGCGCCCTTCGAGTTGCGCCATCTGCGTCTGGAAGATCCCGACTACTACATCACGGTGGCTTCGGCCGAGCGCCTACCGATGAGCACCCCGGCACTGAGCATCAAGGCCAAGCCCGGCAGCATCAGCATCGATGAAGCCATGACCCAGGGTCCGCGCCCGGCCAATCTCAAGGCCGACAAGGGTACGGGTTCCCGTCTGTTGCTGGTCCATGGTTACTGCTCCGGCGGTGTCTGGCCAGCCTCGCAGTTCTCGAGCGCGTCGACCTTCCTGGATACCAACCAGAACCGCACGCACGACCAGTTCGCACGTCGTATCCAGAGCTATGGTTCGACCTGGAATTCCTTCGGCGTGGTCGCCCACAGCCAGGGTGGTCCGGCTTCGTTGCACCTGTACACCTACTACTGGAGCGGCCTCGACAATGCCTCGGGCAGCCGTCTGATCCAGTCCGTGGGTTCGCCCTATCAGGGCACCAATCTGGCCGGCATCCTGGCCACGCTGGGCAACTGGTTCGGTGTCGGCTGTGGCTTCAACAACGATCTGACCTACTCGGGCGCCAGCAACTGGCTGGCTGGCATTCCGTCCTGGGCCCGCGCCAAGGTCAATTACTACACGACCTCCTTCCGCTACACCAACTGGTGGAGCAATGATTACTGCCAGTTCGCCACCGATCTGGTTCTGAGCGATCCGGAAGACGGCACCACCGAGCAGGCCAAGGGCCAGCTGTCGGGCGCCATCAACCGTGGCCACACCACCGGCCAGTGCCACACCGCCAATATGCGTGATCCGGCGCAATATCTGGATTCATCCCGCAATGCGACGATGAACGCCAACGCCGCACGCTGAAGCCATTGCAGCACTTTCCCAGGGGCGCCCCGATCGGGCGCCCCTTTTTTGTCTGGGTTTCGGTACTTCTCCCGAGCCGCTGCAGCGAACAGCCGCACGGCCTGCCGAGCAAGCTCGGCACTACAACAGCCCCGCACACCGAGTCTCTCGTAGAGCGGAGCTTGCTCCGCTGCGTTTGCCGGGCTTTGGCTTTGCGCCCTATTCCGCAGTGCGGCGCAGCGCCAGCGTCAGCAGGCGCGCATACAGGCGCTCGTGCAGATTGCGTGGCTGGTCGAAGCCCATTCGCGCCAGGCAGTTCTGTTCAGCACTGGACGGCGAGGCAGCCAGGGCCGACAGAATCGTACCCAGTCTGCTCAAGGTTTGCTGAGTGTTGCTCTTGAGCCAGCGCAGCGCCTTGACCAGTTTCTCCTCGGTGGGATCGAAGTCGGCACCGAATGGAAACAGCGGGAACAGCCCCTTGGCCTTCGCCGCCGAGATCGCCTGGGCGATGTGTTCGGGGGTGTTGCGCCGGTAACGCTCGGGAATGCTCCAGGCCGTGTCCAGCTTTCCGGCACTGCGTGCGCGCGCCGCCAGTTCATCCTGAAAACGCGCGTCGGCGATGCCGATCATGCGCTTGATGCACTCCTCGTCCGACTGACCGCGCAGATCGGCGATACCGTATTCGGTGACGACCAGATCGCGCAGGTGCCTGGGAATGGTGGTGTAGCCGTAGTTCCAGAGGATGTTCGACTGCACCTCGCCGCCGCTCTCGCGGGTGGCCCGCAACATCAACACCGAGCGCCCGCTGGGCACGGCATGGGCCATGGCCACGAAGTTGTACTGCCCGCCGACACCGCTGACCACCTGGCCGCTTTCCAGCGCATCGGAGACCGCAGCACCCAGCACGGTGTGCATCATGCAGGTGTTGAAGAACCGGGCTTCATGGCGTTGCGCCAGTTGCAGCGCCTCCTGGCCACCGTAGAGTTCATTGATGTGCGAGACGCGGGTCATGCAGAAACCCTCGAAATCCTCGCCCTTGAGTCCGCGGATCCAGTCATACAAGGCATGCGAGCCCAGAAAAAAGGCGCCGTGCAGATAACGTCCGTTACTCAGGCGCACGCCGTCGATGGCCCTGGCAATCGCGTCACGCGCAGGGCCCTCCGGCAACATCGCATCCACCAAGCTGCCGTCCGGCAGTCGCAGCTGATCGCGATCAGCCATCTCGCTGCCGGCAGGCAACAGGCCGAAACCCATCAGCGTGCGCACGGCGTCGTCGTCCAGCGGTCGTGGATAGACGCCGGACTCGACCAGCATGTCGATATCGTCGGCACGCAACACATTGCCGATCTGGCGTCGGTTATGCAGATTCTGCAGCGGCAGATAGTCATAGACACGGCGTTTGAGAATGCCGGCCTGATGCAGTTCCATGAAGCCATCCATGACCATCTCGCTGGCACCGTAAAGTCCAGCCTGCAGCGGCTCCAGACCACCGGTGGATTGCACCAGCAAGCGGCTGCTGGCGTCGAGCATGGGTTCCAGTGTGCCGCGATAGCTGGCGTTGTCGCTGCAGCGCAGTTTCAGGCCATAGACGATGGCATCGGACAGCGCACCGATGCCGATCTGCAAGGTACCGCCATCCTTGACCAGCGCGCTGGCGTGCAGACCGAGCATGTATTCGGCCGGCTCCACTGGCTGCCGCGGCAGCCCGAACAATCGATGCGTCTCCTCCGGCGATTCGATGATGGCGTCGAAGAAGTCCTCGCCCACTTCGGCGTCGTTGCCTGCAAAGGGCAGATCGCGATGAACCACGCCGATGATGGTCAGATGCCGGCCCTGCGCACGCAGGCGGTCGCGCAGGTCCATGGTGGTATCGGTGTTGCAGGACAGACTGTAGCGGGGGCCGGCCGGCGTATCGCGACGGGCCACCAGCTGCAGCGCCAGATTCACACCCGTCGCCGCCACATCCCGCGCCACATGGGTGTAATTGACACTCACATAATTGCGCTGGGCCGCCGGCCTGCCCATCAACGAGCCCGATTGCAGATAGAACTCGCGGATCTCGATGTTGGCCGGTACGCAGTTGGCACGCACGTCCTTGAGGTATTCCAGATCCGGATAGTCCTCGCCCCACCAGCGCTGGGCGAAAGGCCCGAGAAAGCGATTTTCCAGATCGCCAGCCGGACTGGGACGCGCCAGCGACAAGGCGGTCATCAGTTCCATCTGTACCGAAGCGTCTGCCTTGGCGGCAAGGTACAGGGCATTGATCAGTCGATTGGGCTTGCCCAGACCCAAGGGCGCCGCCGCAATCCAGTGTTTGCCCAATCGCTCGCGGACGAAAGCCACCGCCTCTTCAACCCGGGTAAAGCGCTTCGTTGCCGTCATCATTCACTCCCTGTCCATGGCGCCGATCATAAGGGCCGCCGCGGGACATCGCTTGAGGCAACGCAATGGAATGGCAAGCGCCCGCCGAGTTCAATGCCGGAATGGGGGGCCGCGAAAGCGTCATTCCGAGCCACCTGTGTCGACCCGAAACTGCCTACGGGCCATCAACCCCCGGTGTCATTGCGACCCCGGACTTGACCCGGGGGAAGCAATCCAGGGGCGTGCGGCGATACCCTGTATTGCTTCGTCCCGCCACGCTGCGCTCGCGGCTGAAGGCGCGCTCCTCGCAATGACGCATCAATAACTTGCGATACGGGTTCATGGAGCGGTCCGTTTGACGTGGTGCTTTCTCCGCGACCTCCGCGCCTCCGCGTGAGTCCATTGCGGTGAGCATCTGGCCTTCGCCCAAGATGATCGGCAATGCGCGATCCAGACCCCCGTGCACGATCCGGTCTCTTCCCCGCATACTTGGGGCATGCGACCGCAACCCCCTGCCCCACCGCAAAGCCGTGCCCCTGGCCTTGGCGATTACCTGAAAGCGGCCTTCACCTGGCGCTGGAACGTGCTTGCCCTGCTCGCCGGCGGCGCTTTCGCGGTACTCAGCCCAATACCGGGCGCGATACTGCCGCTGCTGGCGGCGGGCGAACTGCTGTATCTGACCGGTCTGGTGTCCATGCCCAAGTTCCGGCGCGCCATCGATGCCCGGATGCTCGGCCGCGATCCACAATGGGAGCAGCGCGATGAAGACCCGCAATCGCTGCTGACACGCATGCTCAGTGAACTGGCGCCGGGACCCGCCGCCCGCTTCCGCGATCTGCGCGATCGTTGTCTGCGCCTGCGTCGTATCGCCCGCGGCGTGGCCGCCGGCGCCCCGGAAGCGCCGGAAGCCGACGAACTGCGCGGTGGCGGTCTGGACAAGCTGTTGTGGGTGTTCCTGCGCCTGCTGTATGCCCAGCAGGGCTTGTGGCGATTCCTGGATCAGACCGATCGCAGCGCCCTGGAAGCGCAGCTGAAAGATCTGGAACAACGTCGTGCGGCGCTGTCCGACAGTGCCGACGAACGCCTTGCGCGCTCGCTGACCGATGCCATCGCCACCACCACGATGCGCCTGGACAATCTGAAGTCGGCCGAGGCCAACAACCAGTTCGTCGATCTGGAACTCGAACGCATCGAGGCCAAGATCCTGGCCCTGAGCGAGATGACCGTCAACAACCAGAACCCCGATTTCATCAGCACCCAGGTCGATGTCGTCGCCGACACCATGACCCACGCCGAACACGCCATCCGCGATCTCAACGCATTGACCGGCCTGTCGAGCAATATCGAGCAGGCGCCGAAGATGCTGCTGGAGTGAGGAAAAGGGAAAAAGGAAAAGGGAAAAAGGACAAGAGCGGCTTGCCGGCATGACTTCAAGCTGGACGTGATTGAGTTTCCCGCACTTCGGATGTTTCCAGGCATCAACTTCCTTTGGCGTCATTGCGAGGAACGAAGTGACGAAGCAATCCAGTGCTCGGGCCTTACCCTTCCGGATTGCCGCGGCCCGCGATGCGGGCCTCGCAATGACGCGCCTCTAGATCCCGCGGCAATCCGCGCCAGCCCCGCTCTTGATCCCCCCTTTTCCATTTCCCTTTTTCCATTTTCCTTCTTCCAGGCTTCCCCATGCCCCTCCTCACTCTGAACAACATCGACTACTCGGTCGGTGGTCCGCTGCTGATCAAGGACGCCACGCTGGCCATCGACCCGGGCGAGCGCGTCTGCGTGGTCGGGCGCAATGGCGAGGGCAAGTCCACGCTGCTGAAGCTGATTGCCGGCGAGATTGCGCCCGATGACGGCCGTATCGCCCGCAGCGAGGGCCTGCGCATTGCCCGCATGCCGCAGGAAGTGCCGCGGGATCTGGCCGGCACCGTGTTCGACGTGATCGCGCTGGGTGGCGGCGACACCGGGCGGCTGCTGGCCGAATACCATCATGTCAGCCATGCGGCCGAGGTCGATACCGAGCGGCTGTCGGAACTGCACGAGGCCATCGACGCCGCACAGGGCTGGACCCTGGAAGCGCGGGCCACGCAGGCGGTGGAGCGCCTGGGACTGCCGGAGGACACCGATTTCGCGGCGCTATCGGGCGGCATGAAACGGCGCGTGCTGCTGGCACAGGCACTACTGCTGACACCGGACGTGCTGTTGCTGGATGAGCCGACCAACCATCTGGATATCGAGGCCATCGCCTGGCTGGAGAACTTCCTGCGCGAGTTCTCCGGCGCCATCATCTTCGTCACCCATGACCGCGCCTTCCTGCAGGCGCTGGCCACGCGCATCGTCGAGATCGATCGCGGCCGCATCACCAGCTGGCCCGGCGACTACCAGAACTATCTGCGCCGCAAGGAAGAACGCGCCCATGCCGAAGCCATGGAGAACGCGCTGTTCGACAAGAAACTGGCCCAGGAAGAAGTCTGGATCCGCCAGGGCATCAAGGCCCGCCGTACCCGCAACGAAGGCCGGGTCACCGCGCTGAAAGCCATGCGCCGCGAGCGCGCCGCCAGGCGCGAGCAGCAGGGCCTGGCCAAGCTCGAAGTGGCCGAAGCCAGCTCCTCGGGCAAACGCGTGCTGCGCGCCGTGGATGTCAGCTATGCCATCGCCGGCCGCACCCTGGTGCGCGATTTCTCGACCACGATCCTGCGCGGCGACCGCGTCGGCATCGTCGGCCCCAATGGTATCGGCAAGACCACGCTGATCCGGCTGCTGCTCGGCGAACTGGCGCCGGACCAGGGCGAGATCATCGTCGGCACGCAATTGCAGGTCGCTTATTTCGACCAGTACCGGTCTACCCTGCGCGAAGACTGGAATGCGCTCGACAATGTCGCCGAAGGCCAGGAATTCATCGACATCGGCGGTCGCCGCACCCATGTGCTGGGCTATCTGCAGGACTTCCTGTTCAGCCCCGAGCGCGCCCGCGCGCCGATCACGCGCCTGTCCGGCGGCGAGCGCAATCGTCTGCTGCTGGCACGGCTGTTCGCGCGGCCATCCAACCTGATGATCCTGGACGAACCGACCAACGATCTGGACATCGAAACCCTGGAGCTGCTCGAAGAACAACTGGCGGCTTACACGGGCACCGTGTTGCTGGTCAGCCACGATCGCGCCTTCCTCGATGCCGTGGTCACCAGCACCCTGGTGCTGGAGGGCGATGGCCGCATCGGCGATTTCGTCGGCGGCTACAGCGACTGGGAACAGCAGCGCAGTCAGGGCGTCGAGCGCGCCCGCGTGGCTGCCGTGGAGAAAGCCGCGGCGGCGGCGGTCGCGACCGCGCCGGCAGCACCGGCCAGCCCCAGACGCAAGCTCAGCTACAAGGAACAGCGCGAACTGGAACTGCTACCGGCACGGATCGAAGCACTGGAAACCGAGATTGCCCAACGCAGCGCAGCCATGGCCGAGCCCGGCTTCTTTCAGCGCGACGGCGCCATCATCGTTGCCGACCAGCAGGCACTGGCCGAGCGCCAGCGCGAACTGGAGAGCGCCTATGGCCGCTGGCAGGAACTGGAGGCGTAGCTCCGTCGACCCTGGACCTGGCGGCTATCCACGACAAGAGCGTTGGACGCGAAGGACACGAAGGAAAAGCAGAAAGGACGCAAAGAAGAGCAATAAGGGATTGGATGGGCATGGTGTCTGAGACCCTTCCGAATGTGCGTCGTAGCGTCTCAACGGCGCTCTCGCCAAAACCGCGGATGACCCGTCGCGGCCGCCGACGCGATCTGCACTTTCGCATGACCAGAGATGGCGCGCGTCGGAGCCGCGCTACCGCGGAACGTAGCGCGTCCTGATCGACCTGCTTGTCCTTCGCGACCTTTCTGCTTTTCCTTCGCGTCCTTTGCGACCTGCTTCTGGACGCAGCAGGCCCTATGCGGCGCGCGGCGTCCCTGAGGCTCTAGCGCCATTTCTCCACGGCCACGACACCACGCAGGGCCTCGACTTCGTTGTCGTGCTGGCGGGCCTGGAAGCGGGCGTCGGCGGCCTGCTGCAACAGCGCCAGGCGCTCCGGCGAGTCTTCGGCCTGATCGGCGGCGATGCGTTCGATGTCCTGGGCCTGCGACAGCAGCTGGTCGCGTTGGCTCAGGTGCTGGCGCAGGCTGGCGCCGACGGCGTGGCCACGCTCCAGTTCCTTGACGAAGTCGGCACTGCAGACGGCCGTGTTGATCGCCGTGCCTTCCAGCCCCAGCTGGTAACCGCGCTGGGCCGAGCAATAGCGCCGCAGTCCGTCCCGGCGACCGTCTTCATAACGCTGCACATCGGCGATGCCCAGCATGCAATCGGGACGCGGAAGCGTGGCCGCGCGACCGGCCACACCGTCTTCCTGGCCGACCAGGCCCACGTCCTTCTGCGGACAACCGCTGAGATCGGCAACACTGCAGGCGGGCAGCCACAGACAGATCAGGAAAACGAGAGCAAGCAGACGCATGAGCAGGGCCAGACAGCGGTCAGACTTCGATTCTTCCACAGCGCAGCGCCCCGTGCCCCCGATTCCCGCCCGGATTGCTAATCTTCGATCTCGACCGAATCAAGGGACCGTGGATCGATGACTACCCTGCGCTGGCGACTGGACGGACAGACGGCACTGATTACCGGCGCCAGCCGTGGCATTGGTCTGGCCTGCGCGCGCGAACTGCTCGGCCTCGGCGCCGATGCACTGCTGGTGGCGCGCGATCCCGATCATCTGGAGGCCATTCGCGCCGAACTCGAAGACGAGTACCCGGATCGCGAGGTACGCGCCTTTGCCGCCGATCTGTCCGACCATGAGCAGCGTCTGGAGGTCTACGACTGGATCGCCGACATCGGCGCCGATCTGCATCTGCTGATCAACAACGTCGGCGGCAACCAGCCACGGCCGACGCTCGCCTACGGCGAGGACGAGGTCAGGGCCCTGTTCGAGAACAATGTGCTCTCGGCCTTCGGCATGGCCAGGCTGGCGCATCCTCTGCTGGTGCGCCACGCCGCCACCGCCATCGTCAATATCGGCTCGGTCTCCGGCCTCACCCACGTCCGCACCGGTTCACCCTACGGCATGACCAAGGCCGCGATAGCCCAACTCACCCGCAACCTGGCCTGCGAGTGGGCCCAGGACGGCATCCGCGTCAACTCGGTGGCGCCCTGGTACATCCGCACCCAACGCTCGGAAGTGGCCCTGGCCGACCCGGACTACGCCGAGGAAGTGCTGGAGCGCACCCCCATGGGCCGTATCGGCGAGCCCGAAGAAGTAGCGGCCGCCGTCGCCTTTCTGTGCCTGCCCGCCGCCAGCTACATCACCGGCGAATGCATAGCCGTGGATGGCGGGTTTCTCAGGTACGGGTTCTAGCGACGGGGCACGGGGCACGGGGCACGGGGCACGGCAGAATCGTATTTCATCCGCGTCATTGCGAGGAGCGCAGCGACGAAGCAATCCAGTGCTTCTGCGACTGCGTGTCTGGATTGCTTCCCCCGGATCAAGTCCGGGGTCTCAATGACGCCGGGGGTTCATGGCCCGTGGGCAGTCTCAGGCCGAGACAGCTGGCTCGCAATGACGCCGATTGGGACGAGTAGAGTGGCATGGGCGGGTCCCGCGTTGAAGCGTCAGATGGCATGATTTCGAATCATGAAATCCCCCTGCGTCTACATCATGGCCAATCGGCGCAACGGCACCCTCTATGTGGGCGTAACGTCCAACTTGCTGCAGCGCGTGTATCAGCATCGCGAGAATCTGATGCCAGGGTTTTCGTCGCGATATGGCTGCAAGCTGCTGGTCTGGTTTGAGCAACACGAGACGATGGAGTTTGCGATTGCGCGCGAGAAGCAGATAAAGGGCGGGAGTCGCGGCAAGAAGCTGGCGCTGGTTGAATCGGTCAATCGGGATTGGATCGATCTGTATCCGACGATCGTGTGAGCGCTGAGTCCCACACTTGCGTCATTGCGAGGAGCGCAGCGACGAAGCAATCCAGTGCTTCTGCGACTGCGTGTCTGGATTGCTTCCCCCGGATCAAGTCCGGGGTCGCAATGACGCCCGTGTATGACTACGCCACCGCCACCCGCAGCGCCCGCCGCTCCAGTGCCTTTTCCACCAGCGAATAGACGCTGGGCACCACCACCAGGGTCAGCAGTGTGGAGCTGATCATGCCGCCGATGACGGCCACCGCCAGCGGGGCGTTGACGTCGGCGCCGGCGCCTACACCGAGGGCGGCGGGCAACAGGGCCAGGATCACGGTCAACGAGGTCATCAGCACCGGACGCAGGCGTTTGGGGCAGGCTTCGCGCAGGGCGGCGTCGATGCTCTGGCCCTGTTCGCGCAGCTGGTTGGCCAGGTCGACCAGCAGGATCGAGTTCTTGGCCACCAGACCCATCAACAGCACCAGGCCGATCATCGAATAGATGTTGAGCGTGTGCCCGGTGATCCACAGCGCGAACAGGCCGCCGATGATGGCCAGCGGCTGCGCCACCATGACGATCAGCGGCTGCAGCACCGAATTGAACTGGCTGGCGAGCACGATGTAGACCAGCGCCACCGCCAGCACGAAGGAAAACTTGATGTAGCCCAGGGTCTGCTCGAACTCGCGTGCCTGCGCCATCAGCTTGATCTCGTAGCCCACGGGCAATACCTCGGCAGCCACTTCGCGCACGCGATCCACGGCCTCGCTCAAGGTCACGCCGGTCGGCGTGGCAAAGAAATTGGCCGAGTACTTGAGATCGTAGCGATTGATCGCCGCCGGCCCGAGGCTGGGTGTCAGCTTGGCAACGGTATCCAGACGCACCATGGCGCCGCTGCTGCTGCGCAGATAGATGCGGGTCAGATCCTGGGGCGATTCGATCTGGCCGGGGGCGGCCTTGATGCGGATGTCATAGCGCTCGCCGTCGCCGGGCTCGTCGGAGAACTTGGCCACGTCGAAGCCACCGGCCAGCACGTTCAAGGCGCTGGCGATATCGACGCTGGCCAGGCCCGCCGAGGCCGCGCGGGTACGATCGACGCTGAGGCGCAGCGTCGGCAGGTCCAGATTCAGATCCAGATCGACCCTGCCCAGCTCCGGCATCTCGGCGAGGCGCGCAAACAGGGCCTGACTGGCCGCCGCGACTTCACTCAGTTCCGGCCCGCTGACGTTGAACTGCAGCGGCTCACCGCGTCCATTGCCACCACCCACGGTGGGCGGCGGCGAAGCAAAGGCCTTGATGCCGGGAATGGCGTTCAGCTGGGTCCGCAGGTCGGCCAGGACTTCCGATTGCGAACGCTCGCGCTCATTGCGCGGCACCATGGTCACCGAGGCAATGCCGCGATTGACCTGTCCCAGATCACCGAGGCCAATCGCCGTGAACATGCGCAGCACTTCCGGCGTGGCCTTGAGCACCGCCTCGACCTCGCGCAATGCCTCGTCGGTCTGGGTGATCGACGATCCCAACGGGGTGCGGAAACTGACCACGAAGCGACCATCGTCGGGCTGCGGCGAGAATTCGCCGCCGATATGACCCAGGATCAGGCCTGAAGCCAGCACCACCGCCGTACCAATTCCAACCACTTTCCAGCGATGCGTCAGCGCCCAGTCCACCAGCCGCTGATACTGGCGATCCATGCCGTCGAAAAAGGCCATGACCGGCCCGCTCACCCGTCCATGATGCTCACCAACCGTCAGGAAGCGCGAGCACAGCATCGGCGTCAGCGTCAGCGAGACCAGCAGCGACACGATCACACCGACCGTCACCACCACCGCGAACGACTCGAAGAAGCGCCCGATGATGCCGCCGAGGAAGATCACCGCGGCGAAGATGCTGACCAGCGTCAGGCTGGCAGCAGTGACGGCGAAGACCACTTCGTTGGAGCCGCGCACGGACGCCAGGATGCGGGCCTTGTCGATGCGGGACCTGGGACCCGGGACCGCTTCGGAGCGGGACCCGGGACCCGGGACCCGGGACCCGGTAGAAGCCAGAGCCGCTTCGGTGGCGGGCCCTTCTTCCATTCGGGACTCGGGACTCAGGGCCCCTTCGGAGCGGGACCCGGTAGAAGCCAGAGCCGCTTCGGTTGCGGGCCCTTCTTCCATGCGGGACCCGGAAGAGTCCAAAGCGGCTCCGACCACCGGCTCTTGATCTCCCCGGGTCCCCGGTCCCGGGTCCCGGGTCCCGGCTTCACCGGCGTCCCTCGCCAGATCCCGATCAAACTCCAGATGCCGATGGATGTTCTCCAGCACCACGATGGCGTCGTCGACGACCACGCCGATCAGCAGCAGCAGGGCCAGCAGGGTCATGGTGTTGAAGGTGTAGCCGGCGAAATACATCACCGCGACGGCGCCGAGCAGGGATACCGGGATTGCCAGCGAGATGATCATGGTCGAGCGCATGCTCTGCAGGAACAGCCAGACCACCAGCGCCGCCAGCAGCGTGCCTTCGATCAGATGGTCCTGCAGCGAAGCGACGATGGCGCGGATGGGCTGGGCGGAATCGACCACCACATTCAGGCTCATGCCGGCGGGCAGCTGCGGCCGGATATCGCGCTCGATGCGTTCCAGCACGTTGTCGACGATGGCCACCGTGTTGCCATTGCTGACCTTGACGATGCCGATGCCGATGGCCGGCTCACCGTTGACCCGGGCGACGCCGCGGAAATCGGCCAGATCATCGTGGATGGTGGCGATGTCACGCAGACGCACCGGCAGCGGATCGGCATAGCGCACCACCAGTTCGCCCAGCACTTCGGGCTGGTGATACTCCAGATCCAGCTGCAGCAGCTGTTCGGTACGCTCACCGACCACGAATCCGCCCGGGAGCGACAGATGTTCACGGGCGAAGGCCTGCCGGATGTCGCGCGCATCGACATTGAAGGCCGCCATCCGCGCCAGATCGACTTCGACGCGGATGGTGCGGTCGCGGCGGCCGCCGAGCAGCACCTGACCGACGCCATCGATGGTTTCCAGACGCTTCTTGATGGTGTTGCGGGCGTACTGATTCAGCTGCTGCAGCGTGCGGTCGCCCTGCAGCGACAGCCACAGCACCGGATCGGCCCCGAACTCGACCTTGGCGACCACCGGCGGATCGGCCTCGTCCGGCAAGCGCCGCAGGATGGTGTTGACCTTGGCCTGGACCTCGTTGAAAGCCACGTCGATGTTCTTCGACAGATCGAACTGCAGGATCACCTGCGACACGCCGGGTTGCGAGGTCGAGGCGACGAAGTCGATGCCGGGGATGGCATTGACCGCACTCTCGATCACGCCGGTCACGCTGGTGTCGACGATGTCCGGATTGGCGCCGGGAAGCACCGTCACCACCGAGACCAGCGGGAACTCAACCTGCGGATAGCGATCGACGCCGATGCGCTGGTAGCCGATCAGGCCAAACAGCACCAGCACGATGCTGAGCATCGCGGCGAACACATGACGGCGGATCGATAGCGAAGGCAGGGACATTGGGGATCAGGGAAAAAGGAAAATGGAAAAAGGAAAAGGGGAGATCAAGAGCGGGCGTGCGGCCATCGTGGAAGGATCAGGGCTGCGTGTTCGGATGGCTGACAAGACTGACCGGCCATGAATCCCTATCGCTGCTTGTTGCTGCGTCATTGCGAGGAGCGCAGCGACGAAGCAATCCAGCGCCTTTGAAACAGTGCGCCTGAACGGCATCGCCCCATTCGCAAGGAGCGCCACATTGCCCAAACCGGGATTCCGGTCGCCCGCCCCCAAAGCACGGGGGGAGGGGAGCACCCGGGGGCGGGCGACCAGAAAGCTTGAATGTTGCCGGCGCGCGCGCTGACCGTCGGGCCTGCCGGTGGCGGCGCGCGTCATCGCCTATTCCTCGCGCACCTGCACCAGCGCGCCATCGGTCAGGAAGCCAGCGCCCTTGACCGCGACGCGCTGACCGGCGTCGAGTCCGCTCAGCACCTCCACATAACTGCCGGTGCGCACGCCAACGGTGATCGACGTCGCCTTGACGGTGCTCCCGTCCAGCACATAGACCAGTTCGCCAGCCGGACGCAGCACCAGCGCTTCGATGGGAATGGTCAGTGCTTCGGGACGGGCATCGAGAATGACCTCGCCGACCACGCTGCCGCCCGGCTTCCAGTTGCCCGGGTTGGGAAAGGCGACGATGGCCTCGATGGCGCGATTGTCGCGGCCGACAATGGGGCGCAGTTCGTTGATCTGGCCATCCACGGTGGTGTCTGGCTGATCCGGCAGCACCAGACGGACCTGCTGTCCGACCTGGATGCGCCCGAGGAAGGTCTCGGGAAAGGGCAGGACCGCGCGCAGTGCCGAGGCGGCAGCCAGTTCGATCACCGGATCGCCGCTGCGTACCAGATCGCCGACGGCCACCCGGCGCTGCTGGACGATGCCGGCGATCGGCGCCTTGATCGTGGTCATCCGCAGCGCCCATTGGGCCTGCTCCACCGCGGCCCTGGCCTCGTTGACCTGGGCGACGGCAGCATCGGCGGCGGCGCGGGCATCGTCGAGTGCGCCCTGCGAGACCGCACCGCTGCTGCGCAGGTCGACCAGTCTGGCCAGCGAGGTCTGGGCATTGTCGCGCTGGACTTCGGCGCGGCGCAGCGAAGCGCGCGCCGATTTCAGCGCCAGTTGCTGGACTTCATCGTCAAGTCGCGCCAGCGGCTGGTCGACCGTGACCTTGCTGCCGGCGTCGACCAGCAGTTCGATGACGCGGCCGGTGGCTTCGGCTTTCACCATCGGCAACTCCGGCGAGGTGATCACGCCGACACTGCGCTCGACATTGGCCACTTCGCGCACCGTCGGCGCCTGCGCGGTGATCGGCGTGCCCCGCGGTGCCGGCTTGGTCTCTTCGCTGTGACAGCCAGCCAGCACCAGCATCGCGCCAGCCAGGATCAGAAATCGCTCAGTTGCGCGCGAACTCATGCCACCACTCCAGAAGTTTCAGCAGGCAGGTCGCGCACCAGCGCGCCGTGCAGGATCAGATCAGACACGCGCTCGGCCAACAGGCAGCCATCGGCACCGAAGGCCATGTCCGGAATGGCCCGGAGCGTGGGCGCCGCCAGAAAACCGAAGACATCGACGGCCACCAGCGTCAACGCCAGCACCGCCGGCTCCACATCGGCGCGCAACTCGCCCGAAGCCTGGCCCGTCGCCACCAGTTCCAGCAGTCGCTGGCGGGCATCGCCAAAGATCTCGCGGGCAATCTCGGGTCCGTGCTGGCCCTCGCCAAAGAGCTCGCGCAACAGCAAACGGGTTTGCGGTTCACGCTCGCGCAGACGACGGGAATGCCAGATCACGAACAGGCGGATGCGCTCGGCCAGCGTCGGCGCGCTGCGCGTCAATTCCGCCAGTTCCTTGGGGAAATCCGCCGCAGCGTGCTTCAGCGCTGCCAGATACAGATCATCCTTGTTGGCGAAGTGATGAAAGATGTTGGCCTTGCTGACCTGCGCTGCGGTGGCCAGATCGTTCATCGACACCCCGGCGAAACCGCCGGCGGCAAACAGCTTCACGGCCTCGTCGAGGATGCGGTCGATGGCACTGCGGTCGGGGGATTCAGACATGCCCGCATGTTACTGACCGATTGGTCGGTCAGTCAATGAAGCACGAGGCCGCTGGTGTGAAGGATTGTCCGTGGGGCGAGGACGGGGCACGGGGCGCGGGGCGCGGGGCGCGGGGCACGGGGCACGGGGTACGGGGTACGGGGTACGGGAAAAGGCTGCGGGTTTTCGGCCTCTGTAGGTCCAGACTTGTCTGGACGCTTCTCCAACCAGGTACCAAGAGCATCAGCTGGCGTCTTCGCGAGCGCTTCTCCAACCATGCGCCAAGAGCGTCCAGACAAGTCTGGACCTACCAAAGGCAGGGCCTGGCGTCATTGCGACCCCGGACTTGATCCGGGGGAAGCACTCCAGATGCACTGCTTCAGAAGCACTGGATTGCTTCGTCGCTGCGCTCCTCGCAATGACGCCGCGAGATCTTGGCCCCTGCCCCCTGCCCCACCAATTGCAACCCATGGTGATTTCCGGCAACTGACCTCTGCCCGCTGCGACCCTTTGCCGCATGGGCGCATCCTATGGGCCTGTGAGCACCTCATCCTTTGCCATCGACGTACCCGACTTGCTGATTGCGCGCATGAAGCGCCGCGATCTGGAGGCTTTCGAGCAGGTTTACCGCCTGTTCGACCGCCCGGTGTACACCCTGGCGCTGCGTCTGCTGGGCAACGAGACCGAGGCCTACGACCTGTTGCAGGACAGTTTTCTGAAGTTGTTCGAGCAGGTCGGTCAGTACCGCAGCGAAGCGCCGTTCTGGTCCTGGCTGCGCCGGATCGTGGTCAACACCGCGCTGATGCGCCTGCGCGGACGGCGGCCGCTGGACGAGCTCGATTCGCTGATGCTCGATCAGCTCAGCGACAACGGCCCGGACCCGATGGACAGCGTCAGTGCCCAGGATCTGAAGCGGGCGATGGGCCAGCTGCCGGCGCTCTCGCGTGCGGTGCTCTGGCTGTACCACGTCGAGGGCTACACCCATGAGGAGATCGCCGACGCCTTCGAACGCACGGTGAGTTTTTCCAAATCGCAGGTGGCACGCGCCAGCGCCCGCCTGCGCATGCTGCTGAAACAGGAGGATGCATCATGGAATCCCGCGTCGATACCAGCTTGAAGCGCAGGCTGCTGGCCCTGCCGCTGGAGACGCCGCCAGCGGACGCCTGGGCGAGTATCCGCGCCAGCATCGAGGCGCCGGCCACTTCGCGCCGGACTCGACGTACACCTTCGCCCTGGTGGCTGGCACTGGCGGCCGGCCTGGCGGCCATCGCGCTGTTGCCGGGCACGCTGCCACCGCCGACCGCGGTGGCGCCAACGGCTACGGTCGCAGAAGCCCCGGTCAACGCCCTGGTGCAGCGCTCGCAGGCGCTGGAATCGGAAATACGCAGCCTGCGCGCGGCCAACCCGGCACTGGCAGAGGCCCAATACCAATGGGAGCGCGCGATCGAAAACGACCTCGCCGTCATTGATGTCGGCCTGGCCGAGCGCGGGCCGCGGCAGGCGCAGCTCTGGCGCGAACGCGTGCGCCTGCTCGAAGAACTGAAGACCGCCACACAAATGGATGCCGGCCCGATGCTGCTGCAGGCTCGCCTGGACTGAACCCGCATCGGCGACGGTGAAGGATCACCGTCGATTGCTCCACGCACACAGGCAATGAACGAAAGTTGGGAGAGACACCGATGAATCGCAGGTTTCAAGGATTGGGGCTGGCGCTGGCCATCGCCCTGGGCAGCGGCAACCTCTGGGCTGCCGAGGCCGACAAGACCGACAACGAGCAGATCCGGCAACAGCTGCGGGAAGCGCAGCAGCAACTGGCCGAGGTCGGCAAGCGCGTCGCCGAGCTCTCGGCGCAGGTGGGCGGAGACCCGGCCCGCGTGCAGATGTTCCGCTTCCTCGGCGATCCCGATCGCGCCGTCATCGGCGTGATACTGGGCGACGGCAATCGCGAGGGCGTCAAGGTGCAGGGTGTCACCCCGGGCGGCCCGGCCGAGAAAGCCGGTCTTCGTCCCGGTGATGTGATCACCGCCGTGCGCGGTACCCGGGTCAGCGGCGATCAGGCGCAGCTGGCGCTGCGCGAATCGCTGAAGGGACTGAAGGATGGCGACAAGGTCAAGCTCAGCGTGCGCCGCGACGGCAAGGCCTTCGACAGCGAGATCTCGGCGGAGCGTCAGGGCAGCATCGAGTTCACGGCTGGGCCGAATGCCCATGCCTTCTGGTTCGATTCCGGAGATCTGCCGAACATGCCGCCGCTGCCCGAGGGCTTCGACCAGGAAATCGAGACCATCGTCGAACGGGCGCTGGGTGACGGACCGCACGAGCACATCAACATCATGACCCGCCTGGGTATGGGCGGACTGCGCCTGAGCTCGATGAACCCCGGTCTTGGGCGCTATTTCGGCGTCAATGAAGGCGCTCTGGTGCTGGAGATCAATGGGGACGATTACGCTGGCCTGCAGGCTGGAGACGTGATTCTGGAGGTCGATGGCAAGGCCGTCAGCGATCCGCGCGAGGCCATGCGCGAGCTCGGCAGGCACGATGGCGCACGACCCGTCGAAGTGAAGATTCAACGGGATCGGGTGCCTCAACTGGTATCGGTGAAGACCCCTGAGAAGCGCCAGATCCTGCGCGAGATGATCGCCCCGCCGGCACCGCCGTCGCCGCCCACGCCGCCAGCAGCATCAACGCCTGCCTGGAAGGAAAAAGCGGCGTCCATCTGACATGGACCAGCCTTCGGCCGGATCAGGATGGACTAATCCTGCTCCGGCGCCACTCCGGCCGGCAGCACATTGGTGTCGGGATCGACCGTGATCGCCTCGTAGGTGCGATCTGACGGTGGCTGATCGGTGATGTTCCAGCGGCCCTGATCATCCTTCCACTTGTACAGGGTTGGATGGGTCGCGGCTGGCTGGACTGGTTCGGGCAGCCTCTCGCTCACCGCCTCGGGAATGGTCTGTGGCGCCAGCCACCACCAGACCCCGGCAGCCGCGGCGATCAGCAACAAAGCCAGAAGCCAGCGACTGGCCCGACCGGACTGCGCCGCGCTGCCCGGCCGGCCCCTGGCCCACGATGTCATTGCGCCGGCGGGGCTGCTGCCGCCTTGTCACATTCAGCCTGGGCTTCGCGATAGCGTGCCAGCAAGGGACCACGCTCTTCCGCTGTCATCGGCCGGGTGCTGCCGTCGTCAGCCTGGATTTCCAGATTGTCCGAGCCACCTTCCAGATTGCGCACGCTTTCGCGGATGGTCTGGCAGCGCGCCACTTCCTTGGGATCGACTACCGCTTCAGGCTGAGCGGCCTCCTGCGCCGGCCCCCGGCGCAGCTTCAGCTCCTCCGCCTGCACCTGCTCGTCAGGCTTGGCCGAATAGTGCACGGTACCGTTCTCGTCGGTCCATTTGTACATCTTGGTCTTGCTCGTCTGCTGCGCCATGGCCGCAGCCGAGAGACCCAGGGAAACCACCAGACAAACCGTCATCCATCGCATCGCACGCCACTCCGAATTAAGTCACCGGGTGAAGCTGACCCGCCGGTCCGGATCGCCTTGTCGCAACAAAGCGCCGTGGTCAGGGCTACACAGTTATACAATGCGCGCTTCCGGCGGTCGCTATCCGCCATCGCAAAGTTGATCGATGAGCGCACCTGAGCCCGAGAACCGACGTCGCCCTCCCGGCATCTACCTATTGCCCAACCTGTTGACGACCGGGGCCTTGTTCTCCGGCTTCTATGCCATCGTGGCCGCCATCAACGGCCAGTTCGTGGCAGCAGTGACCGCGGTCTTCGTGGCTGCCCTGTTCGACGGCCTGGATGGCCGTGTGGCGCGCATGACCAATACCCAGAGCGAATTCGGCGTGCAGTACGACAGCCTGTCCGATCTGATCAGCTTTGGTCTTGCGCCGGCGCTGGTGGTGTACATGTGGGCGCTGGCGGGCTTGCGTGAGTACGGCAATTTCACCGGCAAGCTGGGCTGGCTGATCGCCTTTCTCTACACCGCCTGCGCGGCGCTGCGCCTGGCTCGATTCAATACCCAGGCCGGCCACAGCGACAAGCGTTTCTTCACCGGACTGGCCAGTCCGGCGGCGGCCGGGGCGCTAATGGCCTTTGTCTGGGCCATGGAGAGCTTTGACTTCGTCGGCGGCAGCGTGCGCTGGTTTGCGCTGGTGCTGACCCTGTCCCTGGCGCTGCTGATGGTGTCGCGCGTGCCCTATTTCAGTTTCAAGGTCTGGCCGGAACGGGTACCGTTCTTCTGGATTCTGGTGGTGGTCGTGGCCATCGTGCCGGTGGCCGCACATCCGCCCTCGGTGCTGCTGATGATCGGACTGGTGTATGTCGCCAGCGGCCCGGCCATGTGGGTCTGGCGGCGGCTGCGGCGGCGCAGCGCCGGTGTACCGAAAGAGCCGGGACCGAGCGTGTGAGTCAGGAGCTGCCGATCTTGCCGCTGTCCACCAACCTGGCCGGCATAGGCGCGGAGGAGGCGGGCATTCTCGCCGACTTCAGTCACGCCTTCGCGGCCTCGATGGACGTCGGCGAGACCCTCAGGCGCGCCGTTTCGCAGATTGCCGATCACATGAATGCCGAGGCCGCGGCGGTGTTCCTGACCGATCCGCTGACCGGCGACATCGAGTGTCGCGCCTGCGCCGGACCGGTGGATGTAGTCGGGCTCCGGGTGCAACGCGGCAAGGGCATCGTCGGCCGGGCGATCGCCGGGAACCGGGTGGAAATGGTGCGCGACACCAGCCTGGATCCCGATTATCTCGGCGATCAGCGCGGATTCCACACCCGCTCCATCCTGTGCGCGCCACTGGACTCCGCCGAAGGTGCCATCGGCGCCCTGCAGGTGCTGAACAAGCGCGACGGTGCCCTGTTCGACCAGCACGACGCCAATGTGCTGCGTCTGCTCGCGGTGCCCACCGCGCTGGCGCTGAACAATGCCCGCCTGACCCGCGAACTGGTCGAACAGAACCGCATCAAGCGTGAGTTCCAGCTGGCGCGGCAGATGCAGAAGACGCTGCTGCCGGCGCGTCGACGCGACTTTCCGGTCACCGCGCTGAATCTGCCGGCACGCGAGATCTCCGGCGACTTCTACGACTTCTTCGATCTGCCCGACGGCCGCATCGCCTTCTGTGTCGGCGATGTCGCCGGCAAGGGCATGGACGCCGCCCTGCTGATGGTGCGCGCGTCGAGCTGCCTGCGCTGGGCCGGGCGCGACGGCACGGCGCCGGGCGAATGGCTGACCAAGGTCAATCGCGAACTCTGCGAAACCGTCACCCGGGGCATGTTCGTGTGCGCCGTGGCCGGCTATTACGATCCGGCCACCAGTTGCATCGAGTTGGCCAATGCCGGCTTCCCGCCCTTGCTGCTCCGGCGCGCCGACGAGAGCATGCACGAACTTCCAGCCGACGGCCCACCTTTGGGCATACTCGGCGACTTCGAATACCACGAGGAACGCGTGGCCCTGGCCGGTGGCAGCCTGTATGCCTTTTCCGATGGCGTGACCGATGTACGCGGTCCCGAGCGCAGGCCCATCGGTATCGAAGGCGTGCGCGATCTGATTTCGCGCGTCTCCGGGCTGAATCCGCGCGCACGGGTGCGCGCCATCGTCGGGCAACTGCGCAAGATGAGCCTGGCTGATGACACCACGCTGATGCTGATCGCCGATGATCGGGCCCCGGCCCGCTACCTCGGCGGACTGGCCGGCTCCAGCGACCCGGAAAACCTGCGGCTGGTGCGGCGCAAGGTCACCGAGGTGCTGACCCAGCTCGGCTTTGGCGAGAAGCAGCGCCAGACCATGGTGCTGGCGGTCGATGAAGCCGTCGCCAACGTCATCCGCCATGCCTATGGCGGCTGCTGCGAAGGCCGGGTGGAATTGTCGGTGTGGCTGGATACCGATGCGGTCCGCTTTGAATTGCGCGACTATGCCGATCCGGTCGATCCGAATCTGATCAAACCACGCGACCTGTCCGAGTGCCGCCCCGGTGGCCTCGGCATCAATCTGATCGACAGCGTCATGGACCACTGGGTCTTCCGACACCCCGAAGACGGTGTAGGCAACCTGCTGACCATGACCAAACGACTTCCCTGAGTACCCCCGCAAGGAGCCCCCCGTGAGTGACGTCAACGACTGCGCTACCGAAGACCATCAAGACATCCGGCTGGTCCGGGTCCGAGGCGAGGTCGATCTGTCCTGGTCGCAGCGCTTGCGCAAGAGCATCCTCGACTCCCTTTCCTCCGGTTCGCACGTCGTCGTCGATCTGTCGGCGGTGACCTACATCGATTCCTCGGGGATCGCCGCCCTGGTCGAAGGCTTCCAGAACGCCCGCGGCAAGCGCCAACGCTTCAGCCTGGTCGCCGTCAGCAAGCCGGTCATCGCCGTGCTCGAACTGGCCCGCCTGGACCGCGTGTTCCCGATCTTTGCTGATCTGGACGAGGCGAGGAAATGAGGGGGAGGGGGAAAATGGAAAAAGGAAAAAGGAAAAAGGAAGAGCCGCTCAATCGCCAGATTGTCAGCAGCGATCTTGATCGGGTTTCCACAATGTCGATGGCCATACCACGAGTGCGCTCCTCCCTTTTCCTTTTTCCCTTTCCCTTTGTCCAATCCCCATGACTCCCCTCTACAACGGCATCGTTTCGATCGGCCGCGGCACGGTGCGGATGGTCGATGAACTGGGTTATTTCGGCGCGCTGCTGATCGAGACCTTCTATTTCACCTTTGCCGGCTGGCGGGTCGGGCAACCGCTGCGGATCAAGGCGGTGTTCGAGCAGATCCGGCAGATCGGCGTGGATGCGGTGCCGATCGTGGCGCTGCTGGCGGTGACCATCGGCCTGTCGCTGGCGATCAACGGCATCGCCCAGCTGGAACGCTTCGGCGCCGAGAGCGCCATCGTTGTCGGCCTCGGCATCGGCGTCACCCGCGAATTCGGTCCGCTGATCACCGGCATCGTCATTGCCGGCCGCACCGCTTCGGCGCTGGCTGCGCGAATCGGCTCGATGACCGTATCGCAGGAAGTGGACGCACTGCGCGTCATCGGCGTGGAACCGGTGCGCTATCTGGCAGCCCCGCCGATGATCGCGGCGCTGATCATGATGCCCTGCCTGACCCTGATCGCCGATTTCTTCGCGATCGTCGGCGGCGCCGTGTTCGCCCTGTCGGCCGTCGACATGAGCCTGTCCGGTTTTCTCTACCAGTGCCTGGTGGTGCTGGAACCCTGGGACATCAATCAGGGTTTGATCAAGAGCGTGGTCTTCGGCGCCCTGATCGTGCTGATCGGCGTCGCCACCGGCTTCTCCGTCACCGGCGGCGCCGAGGGCGTGGGCCGCGCCACCACCCGCGCCGTGGTCCTGAGCATCTGCGCCATCCTGGTCGCCGACATGGTGTTCAGTTTCTTCCTGAATCGCTGAGGGGAGCGGGGAAAAGCGGGAATGGGGCTGGAAAAAGGAAAAAGGAAAAGGGAAAAAGGAAAAAGGTAGAGCTCGCTCGGCCTGAACCTCGATGCCAGGCCTCGCCTGTCCCCCGTGGAAGTGCTTCCTTTGAGTAGGTCACGTTGGCCGCGCAGCGGGCTACGTGACGCAAACCCTGTGGGAGCGGCTTCAGCCGCGACTGCGCTATGCGGGCCGCAAAGTCCGGGGACGTAGGTCACGTTGGCCGCGCAGCGGGCTACGTGACGGGATTGATACCGGTAAAATGGGCGAGCAACATGCCGAATATTGGCCTTTGTTGCTCTTGCACATAGGACTGCATTGATGCTCAGATTTACCCGATCAGAACATGCCCCGCTCGGCTATCCTCTAGTTCATGGCTATTCCAGATTATCAATCATGCATGCTCCCGTTCCTGAAACACCTTTCGGACGGGGCCGACCATTCTCTCCGGGAAGCTGAAGAGAGCGTCGCTGCGCACTTTGGTTTGACTCCGGCGGAGCGAGCTGAACTTTTGCCATCGGGTCAGCAGGGAATCTTCAAGAATCGCATCGGGTGGGCTCGAACTTATTTGAAGAAGGCCGGTCTTCTTGAGTCACCAAAGCGCGCAGTCTTCAGGATCACGCAGCGCGGCATCAAGGCCCTAGCGTCAAACCCCGACAGAATCGATGTCCGTTATCTAGAGCAGTTCCCTGAGTTCATTGACTTCCGGGATGCCTCAAAACCTGAAAGCAACGCCGTACTCGCGACGGAGCAACCACAATCGAAAACCACGCCAGAGGAGGCGATAGAAGTCTCGCACCAAGGCTTGCGCGAACAGCTGGCGGAGGAATTGCTTGCCAAAGTTCTTGGTTGCTCTCCGGTCTTCTTCGAACAACTCGTCGTAGAACTCCTCGTTAAGATGGGCTACGGTGGCTCACGCCGTGATGCCGGCGAGCGAATTGGACAAACTGGTGACGGCGGTATCGACGGGATCATAAAGGAGGACAGGCTTGGTCTCGACACGATCTTCATCCAAGCAAAGCGATGGCAAGGGTCAGTTGGGCGCCCGGAGATTCAGAAATTCGTGGGCGCGCTTCAGGGGCAAAGGGCAAAGAAGGGCGTCTTCATTACCACCTCGAGTTACACAAACGACGCTGCAGAGTATGCGACCCGCATTGACACGAAAGTTGTTCTCATCAATGGGAGACAGTTGGCCGGACTGATGATTGACTTTGATGTCGGCGTCTCGCCGGCGGCAACATACGTAGTGAAGCGAATCGACTCTGACTACTTTGAAGAGTCCTGAAAGGGGGCTCCTGGTTGACAAGATTCGCACCTACGTGATGTCTTTCGGCCGAGTGACTTCCCCAATGCAGAATCCATCCTTGGCGACGGGGCTGAGCCTTCGATGGATGGCTCCTCGCTTCATCGATGTCACGTAGACCGCTGCGCGGACTACGTGAACTACGTTCCGGGACTCGCAGCGCCAGAGCATTCGCGGCTGAAGCCGCTCCCACAGGGGCGCGGACTGCCGCTCAGCCAGCCTGGAATTGACGTTTGACGTTTGACGTTTGACGTTTAGCGTTTCACCGCTTCCTGCACCACCTCCAGCATCGCCGCCATGCCCACGGCCAGCGCGCCTTCATCGAAGTAGAACTTCGGGGAATGGTTGGATGGTGCTGTGGCGGGATCCTGGTCCAGCGGGGTGGCGCCGACGAAGAAATAGAAACCTGGCACTTCCTCGGCGAAGTAGGCGAAGTCCTCGGCCACGGTCGACATCGGAATCTCGATGAGTTTGCTCACGCCCGGGGCGCGGGCGAGTGCGGGGCGCAGAGCGTCGGTCAGGGCCACATCGTTGCGGGTCACCAGCGTGTGCTGGGTGAAGCTGATCTCGGCGCTGGCGCCGTGGGCGGCGGCGGTGTGTTCGGCGATCTGCCGGATGTCGGCCCAGATGGCGTCGCGCACCGGTATTTCGAAGCTGCGCACGGTGCCGATCAGCTCGACCTGATCGGGAATGATGTTGTAGCGGATGCCGCCCTTGATCGCGCCCACCGAGACCACCGCCGGCGAACGGGTGATGTCGACCCGGCGACTGACGATGCTCTGCAGGCCATCGATGATACGGGCGGCAACCAGCACCGGATCGACACCCATCCATGGCCTGGAGCCATGGGTCTGCAGTCCCTTGACGATGATCCTGAAACTGTCGGATTCGGCCATGAAGGGGCCGGCGCGCACGCCCACCGTGCCCACGTGCATATTCGAAAACACGTGCATGCCCAGCACCGCATCGGGTTTGCGTGGCGGGGCAAAGGCGCCGTCCTTGAGCATCAGCGGGGCGCCGCCCTCCTCGCCTTCAGGCGGACCTTCCTCGGCCGGCTGGAACAGCAGCAGGATCGAACCCTGCAGCGTGTCTTTCTGCGCCGCCAGCACGCTGGCGATACCCATCTGCATGGCGGTGTGGGCATCGTGGCCGCAGGCATGCATGACGCCGACCTTCTCGCCGCGGAATTCGGCCTGCGCCTTCGACGCAAAGGGCAGCTCGACTTCTTCGGTGACCGGCAGCGCGTCCATGTCGGCGCGTATCGCGATCAACGGGCGTTCGCTGGCGCCGCGCAGGTAGGCGACAACGCCGGTATGGGCTACGCCGGTGCGCACCTCGTAGCCGAGCTGGCGCAGATGCTCGGCGACGATGCCTGCCGTGCGCGTCTCGCGATTACCGAGTTCCGGATGCTGATGGAAATCACGGCGCCAGCCGACCACCTGATCCAGCAACTGCGGGGTCAGCGGCGATACCGCCTGATCCTGGGCGATCGCGGACTCCGCGGCCCACCCGGTGCACAACAGCAGGCCGGTCATCAGCATCGATATCGCCAATCGCATTGCGCGTCTCCTCGATTCATTCAGCGCGAGTGTGCCAGCATTCGCTCCCGGACGTTGCCCCTGGACGGCGACCGCTGACATCGACTCGCGGGATTTTCATGTACGTAGATACACTACCCAGTCTGGCCCGTGAGTACTGGCATGCGCTGGCACACAGCAAGCCCGGACTGGCCTACGACGAGGCCATCCCGAGGGCACGGCTGGAGGTCGGCAAGCTGCGGGTGGACCCGCAGGCGCTGGCGCGTTACCGCAGTTTCGTCGGCAGCAGCGAGAACTTCCCGCTGGCCTATGCCTATGTGCTGGCGCAGCCCGCCCATTTTCATCTGATCAATCAGCCGGACTTTCCGGTGCGCTGCGTGGGACTGGTGCATGCCAGCAACCACACCCGGCGCCTCGGCGAGATCGATCCGGATCAGCCGCTGGCCCTGAGCGTTGCCGTCACCGAGGACCACCCGCGTCGGCGCGGTCGCGAGTTCATACTGCATACGGTACTGAGCCAGAACGGCCGCGATCTGATCGACATGAACAGCACCTGCTTCACCCGCGTGCGCGGGGCACCGCGCGGCGAAACGGCCCGGCCCAGCGAGGCGCCCCTGGTCAACGTCGAGGCCGGTGAACATCTGGCCGATCTGCGCTTCGCGGCACATTTCGGCCGCCGCTATGCGCGGGTCTCGGGCGACTACAACCCCATCCATCTGGCCGCCTGGCTGGCTCGCCCTTTCGGCTTCCGACGGGCCATCGCCCATGGCGTGGGCAGCATGGCCCGCATCGAAGCCGAGCTCGCCCGTGGCAGCGGAGCGGCCACCCGCGAGATGGCCATCCGCTTCCGCCGGCCGCTGGAGCTGCCCGGGCACACGGTGCTGCATCGCTGCGCCCAGGATCCCGCCGGCTATGTGCTGCTCGATGCCAATGGCCGCGAGCTGCTGAGCGGCATCCGCCGCTGAGCCGCATTTTTTTGGCGGGTCTGCTCGCGCGGTTGCGTATCCCTCTGACAAGCGCCCTTGACCCGTCAGGGCGCAACCAGAGGAGCAGATCGAAATGCAGATCATCCAGCGTGCCATAGTGCGATCCAGCTTTGCCGAAATGGCGCCGAAGGCTTCGGAACTGGCGCATTCCTTCTATGAAGAGCTGTTTGCACTGGATCCGGGTGCGAAACCGCTGTTCAACAGCGATCCGCATCGGCAAGGGCAGAAGCTGCTGCAGATGATCGCTGCCGCCGTCGACCTGCTGGAACAGCCGGACCAGCTGAACCAGCTGCTGCAACAACTGGGTCGGCGCCACGTCGGCTACGGCGTGCGCCAGGGCCATTACCGGCTGGTCGGGCTGGCACTGGCGCGCAGTCTGGAACGGGTCCTCGGCGAGCGCTGCACGGCCGAGGTCAGGCAAGCCTGGATGCGCTTCTGCAGGCTGATCACGCAACAGATGATCGCCGGCGCGGCGGAGCTGAGTGCCGCCGCCTGAGCGCAGCGGCCCGCGGCGAGCCTGCGCTTGACCGAGGTCAGACGCCAGCAGGTGGGTGCGGTCCACACTATGCGGATTCCGGGTCCACGGTCATCCGATGCGCGCCACTGCCCAACCACCAGCGCTGCCCCAGGAGCTGCTGCGGCGTCTGCGTCTGGGGCAGGCGCTCAGCAGCGCGGATATCCAGTCGCTGGTCGCCGGGATCAGCGATGGCAGCTGGGGCGACGCCCAGGTCGGCGCCCTGGCGATGGCGATCTGCACGCTCGGCCTCGGCGAGGCTGACACCACCCGGCTGACACTGGCCATGCGTGATAGCGGTCGGGTGCTGGACTGGCATGGTCTGGGCTTTGACCGGCCGGTGCTCGACAAGCATTCCACCGGCGGCGTTGGCGATCTGGTCAGCCTGGTGCTGGCGCCGATGCTGGCCGCCTGCGGCGCCTATGTGCCGATGCTGTCCGGGCGCGGCCTGGGGCACACCGGCGGCACGCTGGACAAGCTGGAAGCCATTCCGGGCTATCAGGCGCAGCCCGATCTGGCCCGGCTTCGACAGGTCGTCCGCGACACCGGGCTGGCCATCGTCGGTGCCGGTGCCGATCTGGCACCCGCCGACCGGCGCCTGTATGGCATCCGCGACGTCACCGGCACGGTGGAATCCTTGCCGCTGATCACCGCATCGATACTGTCGAAGAAGCTGGCGGCGGGCACCGATGCGCTGCTGCTGGACATCAAGACCGGCAATGGTGCTTCGATGAGCACGCTGGATCAGTCCCGGGCCCTGGCGCGCAGTCTGGTGCAGATTTCGACGCGGGCGGGCCTGCCGGCGCGGGCCTTGATCACCGACATGAGCCAGCCACTGGCGCCCGCCGTCGGCAATGCCCTGGAACTGCGCTGCGCGCTGGATTATCTGCGTGGCGAGCGGCGACCCGAGCGCCTGCATCGGGTCAATCTGGCGCTGGGCAGCGAGTTGCTCTGCCTCGGTGGTCTGGCCTCCGATCCGGTCGAGGCCGAAGAGAAACTGCTGCGCTGCCTGGAGGATGGCTCGGCGGCAGAGCGCTTCGCGCATATGGTCACGGCACTGGGCGGGCCATCGGATCTGCTCGACCCGGCAGCGCGGCATCTGCCGGCGGCTGCAGTGGTGGCGCCGGTGTTTGCAGCGAATGGCGGCAGGGTCAGCGCCATCGACTGCCGCCGTCTGGGCATGCTGGTGGTGGCCCTGGGTGGCGGCCGCAGTCAACCCGATCAGTCCATCGACCACGCCGTGGGCCTGAGCGAGGTCGCCGAACTCGGCAGCGTAGTCGATGGCGAACGTCCGCTGGCCTTCGTCCACGCCGGCGATGCGGCTGCGCATGCGCGCGCAGCGGCCGAGTTGCGTCTGGCCTATACCCTGACCCAGGCCGCGCCGACGCTGCCGCCCTTGATACACGAGCGGATCGAATTCCAGACCGGGGAGCTGCCATGCGCCGTGCCTGGCTGATTGTGCTGGATTCACTCGGCATCGGCGCCCTGCCCGATGCCGGTCGCTTCGGCGACACCGGTGCCGATACCCTGGGGCATATCGCGCAGTGGTGCGCGCGACCGCTCGCCGAGGGCGGGCGCGGGTGGCCCTTGAACCTGCCGAATCTGGTGCGGCTGGGACTGGCGCAGGCCGCCGCACTGGCGAGCGGCAAGGCGCTGCCTGGATGCGAGGACCCGATCGCCGCGCAAGCCCGCTGGGCCTGCGCCCGCGAGCTCTCCACCGGCAAGGACACCATTTCCGGGCATTGGGAAATGGCCGGAGTACCGGTGCTGTTCGAATGGGGCTATTTCCGCGCAACCGAGCGGTCCTTCCCGGCAGAACTGCTGCAGGCGCTGATCGAAGCCGGCGGCATCGGCGGGGTGCTCGGCAACTGCCATGCCTCCGGCACCGAGATCATTGCCCGCCTCGGCGCCGAACACCTGCGCAGCGGCTGGCCGATCGTCTATACCTCGGCCGATTCGGTGCTGCAGATTGCCGCCCACGAACAGCAATTCGGACTGGAGCGCCTGTACCAGCTGTGCGCGCAGGCCCGGGTGCTGGTCGATCCCTATCGCATCGGTCGGGTCATCGCCCGTCCCTTCAGCGGCAGCGACGCCGCCAGCTTCAAGCGCACGCCCAATCGCCGCGACTACGCCGTACCGCCGATCGCGCCGACCCTGCTCGACCACTTGCAGCAACAGGGCGCCGAGGTCATCGGCGTTGGCAAGATCAGCGATATCTTCGCCGGCCAGGGCATCAGTCGTTCGATCAAGGCGCATGGCATCGAGGCGCTGATGGCGCAGTCCAGGCAAGCCTTTGACACCGCGAACAAGCCGACCCTGGTGTTCACCAATCTGGTCGATTTCGACCAGGAATACGGTCATCGCCGCGATGTCGCCGGCTACGCCGCCGCGCTCGAACACTTCGACAGCCTGTTGCCCGGCGCACTCAGCCTATTGAGCGAAGACGATCTGATCGTGCTCTGCGCCGACCACGGCAACGACCCCACCTGGCCCGGCAGCGATCACACCCGCGAACACATCCCCATCCTGGCCCTGAGTCCGGCACTGACGCCCGGCGGCTGCGGCATCCGCGACAGCTTCGCCGACATCGGCGCCAGTGTGGCCGAGTGGTTCGGGCTCGCAGCGCCGGCCCATGGGCGCTCGATGCTGGGCCTGGAAAGCGGTCAAACGTAGAACGTCAATTTGAACGAGGATCAATTGACGTTTTACGTCTTGCGTTTGATTTCATCTGCCTCTGCACCGCCAATTCCGCCGCCACCTCCCACGCACCAGCCAAGGCCACACGCATGACCACCCCCCATATCGAAGCTCCTGCCGGCGCCTTTGCCGAGACCGTGCTGATGCCCGGCGACCCCTTGCGGGCGCGCTATATCGCCGAGCGTTTTCTCACCGATCCCGAACAGGTCACGGCGGTCCGCAACATGTACGGCTACACCGGCAGCTGGCGTGGCCAGCGGCTGTCGGTGATGGGCAGCGGCATGGGCATACCGTCGTGTTCGATCTACGCCAGCGAACTGATCGATCACTATGGGGTCAAGCGCATCGTGCGCATCGGCACCTGCGGCGCCACCGTGGCTGATCTGAACCTGGGTGATCTGGTACTGGCGCTGGGCGCCAGCACCGATTCCAACGTCAATCGCACCCGATTCGGCGGCTACGATCTGGCGGCGATTGCCGCATGGCCGCTGGCGCGGAGCCTGGCCGAGGCGGCAGAGCAACTGCATCGACCGATACGGGTCGGCAATGTGTTCTCGACCGATCTGTTCTATTCGCCGCAGGCCGATCTGATCCCGATGCTGAGCCGCGCCGGCATCCTCGGCATCGAAATGGAGGCCGCCGGGCTGTACACCGCAGCCGCCGAACGCGGGGCACAGGCGGCGGCGCTGCTGACGGTCTCCGATCACCTCATCAGCGGCGCGCGCATGAGCAGCGACGAGCGCCAGCGCGGTCTGGACCAGATGATCGAAGTGGCACTGACGGCCATCGCCTGAGGGGCGGACTGCCGGTCACATCAAGCGCCCATGCGAGCTGCGTGACAGACACGGCGGCCAGTAGCTAAGATCGATGGACTAGCGACTCCCACCGGAGTTGCCCGGAGCGGTGATGACCCTGCACCAGGATCTGCTCGACGAGGCGGCCGAGGCCCTGAAAAGCGCCTACGCGCCCTATTCGCAGCTCTACGTGGGCGCCGCGCTGCGCTCAGTCAGCGGCCGCATCTATTCCGGCTGCAACGTCGAGAACGGCTCCTTCAGCATCGGCAACTGCGCTGAGCGCAACGCCATCGCCGCGGCCGTCCGCGCTGAAGGCGCCGCCTTCGCGCTGACCGCCATCGCCATCTGCGCCACCGATCGCGCCAGCCAGGCCCTGCCCATTCCCCCCTGCGGCGCCTGCAGGCAGATGATCCGCGAGTTCGGCGCCAACGCCGAGGTGCTGTTCATGGGCGCTGAGGGCCAGCTGGTTCAGACGCAGATCGATGAGCTGCTGCCGCACGGATTCAGTCTGCCGGTGTAAGCCTGCGAAACCCCGTGTAGTGCCGGCATCGAATGCTTCGCTGCGCTTTCCATGAAGCGCGAACAGGCGATGGCTCGTGGGATGTCCCATAAACGAGTCGAAGAAACTCCGACGGATCTCGGCCCGAGGCAAGGCGCGAGGGTGAGAGCGGGCAGGCATGCGGCGCCGCGCTGTTGGAGGGCGCCGCGCTGCGGCGCGGCTTTGCCTGGTGTGAAGATCAAGAGCGGCCGCGCAGGCGCGCGTCCCTCCTCAAAGCTGCTCCGACCCAGCCAGATCCTTCACAGCCCGAGAGCCGCGTCAGGCCGGAACAGCCGGGTCGCCATGTCGCGTCCACAATCACTTCCGATCTGTGCGCTTGGACAGTGTGGCGGCTTCCGGAGCTACGCCGGTATCGAGCGCATCTGCTCCACCATCAGATCGACCAGCTGCGGAATGGCCCAGGCCGGCAGGTCGTGGCCCATGCGATCGATGATCTGCATTCGCGCCCCCGGAATGACGGCCGCCAGATGATGCGCGGCGCGCACCGGTACCAGCGGATCGGCGCCGCCGTGGATGATCAGCGTCGACGTTCGCATCTCGCGCAAGCGCTGGCTGCGATCGGCATCCGCGGTGATCGCCAGCAATTGGCGCATCGTGCCGTCCGGCCGGTAGGCACGCGCCATGGCGGCACCCAGGCCTCTCCGCAGACGTTCGATCTCGGCCGGCTCGTGGTGCCGACCCAGTTCGGTGAACAGCGCTACGTAGTGATCGACACGCTGCTCGTGGCTGCTGTGTTGCGGCGGCGCCCGCAGCATGCGCTGCAATACCCGCCACTCCGGAAACGGCGCAGCCCGCGGTCCGGCGCTGGACATGATCGAAGTCAGGGTCAGCACGCGAGTGGGTGCCAGCAGCGCCAGCTGCTGGCCGATCATGCCGCCCATGCTGGCACCGGCCACGTGGAAGCGGGCGATGCCCAGGGCATCGGCCAGCGCCAGGGTGTCCGCAGCCATGTCATCCAGCGTGTATGGCGGTCGGATCGGACGATGCAGCAGATAACGCAGAAAGGCCCGGCGCACGCCCATGTGCGCTGCGATGTGGCCGCTGCCGGACAGGCCGATATCGCGGTTGTCGAAGGTCAGCACCCGTAAACCCCGGGCCACCAGACCGTCGATCAGCTCCGGTGGCCAGGCCACCCGCTGCATGCCCAGACCCATGACCAGGATCAGCACCGGGCCCTGCTCAGGTCCGTGCCATTGGTAGTCGAGGTGCAGACCTCGGGTGGGCAGATCGATGCGCATGGCCCGAGCATGCCATCAGTTCGCCGAGCGTGGGCTCCGGTTCTGGCAGAACTGGACTTGCAACAGCGCGGCACCTGGTAGGTCCAGACTCGTCTGGACGCTCTCCCGGCCACCTGGCCAAAAGCGTCCGGACAAGTCCGGACCCACAAGAGCTCGGGCCTTGGTCGGTCCAGACTTGTCTGGACGCTCTCCCGGCAACCTGGCCAAAAGCGTCCGGACAAGTCCGGACCCACAAGAGCGTGGGGCCCAGGTTCCTGGAATGACCCCAAAAAAAAAAGCCCGGCAATGCCGGGCTTTTTTCTGATGCTCTGGAACTCCTTCCGGAGCCGCGGAGGCCATGGAGGGCCTCCGCCGCCACGTAGCCTTTGGTGAGGCGCAGAGCGCCGAACCGAAGGCTAATCAGCCTGGAAGGCTGATTAGAAGTCCATGCCACCCATGCCACCACCGCCGTGGTCATGACCGCCATGACCGCCGCCAGCCGATTCCTTCTTCGGGGCTTCGGCCACCATGCACTCGGTGGTGATCATCAGGCCGGCGATCGAAGCCGCATTCTGCAGCGCCGAACGCGTCACCTTGGTCGGATCCAGGATGCCCATCTCGACCATGTCACCGTACTCGCTGGTCGCGGCGTTGTAGCCGTAGTTGCCGGTGCCGCTGGCGACCTGGTTCAGCACCACGCTGGGCTCGTCACCGCTGTTGGCGGCGATTTCGCGCAGCGGCGCTTCCATGGCGCGGGCAGCGATCGAAATACCGTGGTTCTGGTCTTCGTTGGCACCCTTGATCAGACGCACCGCAGCCAGACCGCGCACCAGGGCCACACCACCGCCCGGAACGATGCCTTCCTCGACGGCTGCACGGGTCGCGTGCAGGGCGTCTTCGACGCGAGCCTTCTTTTCCTTCATCTCGACTTCGGTGGCAGCGCCGACCTTGATGACGGCCACACCGCCAGCCAGCTTGGCCACGCGCTCCTGCAGCTTCTCGCGATCGTAATCGGAGCTGGTTTCTTCAACCTGCGCCTTGATCTGGTCGATGCGAGCCTTGATCGTCTCGGCCTTGCCGGCGCCGTCGATGATCGTGGTGTTTTCCTTCTCGACCACGATGCGCTTGGCCGTACCCAGATCCTTCAGCGTGGTCTTCTCCAGCGACAGACCCACTTCCTCGCTGATCACCTGACCACCGGTGAGGATGGCCATGTCTTCCAGCATCGCCTTGCGACGATCACCGAAGCCCGGAGCCTTGACCGCGCAGACCTTGACGATGCCGCGGATGGTGTTGACCACCAGCGTGGCCAGCGCCTCGCCTTCGACTTCCTCGGCCACGATCAGCAGCGGCTTGCCGGCCTTGGCAACGGCTTCCAGCACCGGCAGCAGTTCGCGGACGTTGGAGATCTTCTTGTCGTGCAGCAGGATGAACGGACTTTCCATCTCCGTCTTCATCGTCTGCTGGTTGTTGATGAAGTACGGCGACAGGTAGCCGCGGTCGAACTGCATGCCCTCGACCACGTCGAGTTCGTTGTTCAGGCCCGAGCCTTCCTCAACGGTGATCACGCCTTCCTTGCCGACCTTCTTCATCGCGTCGGCGATGATGGTGCCGATTTCCGGATCGCTGTTGGCCGAGATGGCACCAACCTGGGCGATTTCCTTGTCGTCCTTGCAGGGCTTGGACAGCGACTTCAGCTGCTCCACAGCGGTCAGCACGGCCTTGTCGATGCCGCGCTTGAGATCCATCGGGTTCATGCCGGCGGCGACCGCCTTCATGCCTTCGCGGATCAGCGCCTGTGCCAGCACGGTGGCGGTGGTGGTGCCGTCGCCGGCGATGTCGGAGGTCTTGGAAGCGACTTCCTTGACCATCTGCGCGCCCATGTTCTCGAACTTGTCGGCTAGTTCGATTTCCTTGGCGACGGAGACACCGTCCTTGGTAATGGTCGGGGCGCCGAAGCTCTTCTCGAGCACGACATTACGGCCCTTCGGGCCGAGGGTGACCTTGACCGCATTGGCCAGGACGTTCACGCCCTTGACCATGCGGGCACGGGCGTCTTCACTGAAACGGACTTCTTTGGCAGCCATTGTCTTGAATCCTTGGAAAATGGAAAAGGGAAAAAGGAAAACGGGGGAGAAGCAGACGCGTCTCGCGGCGGCAGTTAAGCCGCCGACGGCGCTATCAGGCTTCGATCACGCCCATGATGTCCTCTTCGCGCATGACCAGCAGTTCTTCACCGTCGACCTTGACCTCGGTGCCGCTGTACTTGCCGAACAGCACCTTGTCGCCAGCCTTGACCGCGATCGGACGCACGCTGCCGTTCTCGAGGATCTTGCCGTTGCCGGCAGCGATCACTTCACCGCGAACGGGTTTTTCGGTGGCGGAATCGGGAATCACGATACCGCCGGCGCTGACGCGCTCTTCTTCCATGCGCTTGACGATCACACGGTCGTGCAAAGGACGAATTTTCATGGCGTTTGGCCTCTGAATAAGTTGAATCAATGGGTTAACTATAGATCTGTGCCGCACCCGACCAGAACAATCCGGGCCGAGAGCGTGACGGGCCAATTGATGGGGGCGGCTTCAAGGACTTTCAAGAGCACCGGGGTGAAACGGGTTGTCGGTTGTCGGTTGTCGGTTGTGGGTTGTGGTCAAGTTAAGACCTCCGCTGCCACGCAGACCTGTGGGAGCGGCTTCAGCCGCGAACAGGCACTCGCGCACCGACCATGAACCCGGGTGTGCGGTAGCGCGGCTCCGGCGCGCGGTAGATCGGGTTGTGCGTCAGGGCAAGTCGCGCCGGCGGCCGCGGCGTGGCCCGCCGGGCGCCGCGCGCTTGCCGTCGCGGCGCAAAACCCGAGCTGCCAGGCGCGCGGACCCGGCCTACGACACTGCGGCGAGAAAAGGGGCAGGGGGCAACCGGGTCTCCCACAACCACCAACCACCAACCGACAACCGACAACCAGCAACCAGCAACCAGCCCCTACTTCGGCGCGTCGATCTTCAAATCGGCCAGATACTCCAGCGTCTGCACCGTCCGCGAGCTCCGGCCCATGGCTGTGGATTCGATTTCCTGGCGCACCGGGCGACCGCTGGCCACATCAACGAAGAGCTTGGTGGTGGAACTGGACTCGACCCCGACGATGGTCATGGTCTGCTCCACCTGGTAGGTCCGGGTCGGCTTGCCTTCAAGATCCTCGGTGCCCAGGGCCTCAACCGAGCGCACGCCGGCCTTGGCCTGCTCGATGAAATCCCGACTCAGGAACTGCTTCCCCAGGGCAGAGGTGGCTGCCGGTGCCTGTATCCAGTCCTCGCCCGGCGGCTTCATCCAGGCGCCTTCGGGGGTCACCACCATGTCACCGGCTGGGCCACCAGTCATGCGCATGCGCCCCGGCAGCACCACCTCGACCACCTGCTGAAACACCTGACCATTGACGGTGGTTTCGATCCGGGCGCGGTAGGATTTGGCGGCAAACATGGCCTCCCAGGCAGCAAACACTTCGTCCTTGGGTGCGGCCATTGCAGCACTGGACACGAGCAGGGCGAGAACGGCGAGGATTCGCGTGACAGTCATGGCTCTGGTATTCCGTTGGATGCTTGAGGATGAGCTGGGCGCAGCGCTGGCCCGCAAGCCCGATGCGAGTCCAGCATCAAACCGGGGTACAACCAGGCCGCCCGAGCGGCGATGATAGCGCCCAGGCGAGTTGCCCCTATGGCCGATGCCCCGACTCCGGCGCAGCGGGCATGCTCGCACCCATGATGCACTTTGTGGAGACTGGTTCATGACCGCTGCCCTGTGGACGCCGAGCGAGAAGCGCATCGGCGACGCCAATCTGAGTCGATTCATGCGCTTTGTCGCTGAGCGCTTCGCTGCCGAAGTCCCGGACTATCCGGCGCTGTATGAGTATTCGATCAACCACCCCGACCGCTTCTGGACAGCACTGTGGGAGTTCTGCGGCATTCGCGGCCACGGTGATCTGGCGCCCGCCTTCGAAAACTTCGAGGCCATGCCGGGCTGCCGTTTCTTTCCCAGGGTCGAGATCAACTTCGCCCAGAATCTGTTGCGCTTCCGCGACGAGCGACTGGCCATCGTTGCCCGCGGCGAGGACGGCTCCACCGTCGAGCTGAGCTATGCCGATCTGGCCGAACAGGTGCGTCGGGTGCGCGCCGGTTTGCGCGCCGCGGGTGTCGTGGCAGGCGATCGCGTTGCCGGTTTCGTACCCAATCGCCCCGAGGCCGTGATCGCCATGCTGGCCACTGCCAGTCTCGGCGCCATCTGGTCTTCGTGCTCGCCGGATTTCGGCATCAATGGCGTACTCGATCGCTTCGGTCAGATCGAACCCAAGGTGCTGTTCACGGCTGATGGCTATTTCTACGGCGGCAAGCGCTTCGATTGTCTGGAGAAGGTCGCCGGCATCCTGTCGCAGCTGCCCAGCGTCGAGCGCGTGGTCGTTTTCTCCTACGCCGGCACCGATCGAGCGCTCTCCAGCGTCGCCCATGCGGTGTCCTGGGAAGAGTTCGCGCCGAGCACGCAGGAACTGCTGAGCTTCGAGCCCGGGGCCTTCGATCGCCCGCTGTACATCCTCTACAGCTCCGGCACCACCGGCGTGCCCAAGTGCATCGTCCACGGCCAGGGCGGCACGCTGATCCAGCATCTGAAGGAACTGGTGCTGCACACCGACCTGCGCCGCGAGGACCGGATCTTCTACTACACCACCTGCGGCTGGATGATGTGGAACTGGCTGGTCTCCAGCCTGGCGGTCGGCGCGACCATGGTGTTGTACGACGGCTCGCCCTTCCATCCGGGCCCGGGCGCATTGTTCGACATGGTCGAAGAACTCGGCATCAGCGTCTTCGGCACCAGCGCCAAGTGGATCGCCGCGGCTGACAAGTTCGGGGTCAAGCCGGCGCAGACGCATCAACTGGGCAAGCTGCGGGCCATCCTCTCGACCGGTTCGCCGTTGGCGCCGGAGAGCTACGACTATGTCTACCGCGACATCAAGGCCGATGTCCTGCTGGCCTCGATTTCGGGTGGTACCGACATCGTCTCCTGCTTTGCGCTCGGCAATCCGGTGCTGCCGGTCTATCGCGGCGAGCTGCAGTGCCGCGGCCTGGGCATGAAGGTCGAGATTCTCGACGATGACGGCAAGTCGCTGCGCGGCGAAGCGGGAGAACTGGCCTGCACCCGGCCGTTTCCGTCGATGCCGGTGGGTTTCTGGAAGGACGAGGACGGCAGCAAATACCACGCTGCCTATTTCGACAAGATTGCCAATGTCTGGTGCCACGGCGATCTGGCGCTGCTGACCGAGCACGACGGCATCGTCATTCTCGGTCGTTCGGATGCCACGCTGAATCCGGGTGGCGTGCGCATCGGTACCGCCGAGATCTATCGCCAGGTCGAGAAACTGCCCGAAGTGATGGAATCGATCTGCGTCGCCCAGGATTGGGACAGCGATGTGCGCGTGGTGCTGTTCGTGCGCATGCGCGAGGGCCACGCGCTCGACGACGCCATGCAGGCACGCATCCGCAAGGTGATCCGCGACAACACCACACCTCGCCACGTACCGGCCAAGATCCTGGCAGTGCCGGACATTCCGCGCACGATCAGCGGCAAGATCGTCGAACTGGCGGTGCGCAACGTGATCCATGGCAAGCCGGTCAAGAACACCGACGCCCTGGCCAACCCACAGGCGCTCGACTATTTCCGCGACCGCGAGGAGTTGAGTCAGGCGTGACAGGGCGCCTGCGCAGCGTAGGTCACGTTGGCCGCAAGGCCTACGTGACGCAGTTTCGCGTCACGATGTCACGTAGGCCCGATGGGCCAACGTGACCTACAAATGACGCAAGCCGGGATATGCTTTGCGCATGAATGAAGCTGACCGCGGCACTTGTCACACCGTCGCCCTGATCACCGGCGGCGCCAGACGCGTGGGCGCGGCGATGGCCCGGCGGCTGCACCGTGCCGGCTTCGATCTGGCCTTGCACTACCGCAGCTCCGCCGAGGAAGCGCTGGCGCTGCAGGCTGAACTGGAGTCGCAACGGCCGGGCAGCGTGCAGATCTTTCAGGCCGATCTCGCCGATCTCACTGCGACCCAGGCACTGGTCCCTGCGGTCATCGCCCATTTCGGCCGGCTGGATGCGCTGGTCAACAATGCCTCCAGCTTCTATCCGACCCCGCTAGGCGAAATCGGATTGGCGCAATTCGACGACCTGTTCGCCACCAACGCCCGCGCGCCCCTGTTTCTGGCACAGGCCGCCGCAGCGCATCTGCGCGAATCCAAAGGTGCCATCGTCAATCTGGTCGATATCTACGCCGACCGGCCGATCCCGCGCTACCTGCCCTATTGCATGGCCAAGGCCGCCCTCGTGGCTCTCACCTACGGTCTGGCGCGCGAACTCGGCCCGGAGGTGCGCGTCAACGCCATCGCCCCCGGCAACATCATCTGGTCGGATAACCCGGAGAAGGCCGACACCCCGGAGATGGTGCTGCAGCGCACCGCCCTGCAGCGCCAGGGCGCCCCAGAGGATCTGGCCGGCGCGGCCCTGTTCCTGATCCGCGATGCCGGCTATGTGACAGGGCAAGTGCTGCGTGTGGACGGCGGGCGCTGGCTCAATATCTGAGAGCGGTTTTGGGTTGTCGGTTGTCGGTTGTCGGTTGTCGGGACTCGGGACTCGGCAAAAACCTTACATATCGGCGTCGTTGCAAGCCACCTGTTTCGTGCCGAAACTGCCCACGAGCCATGAACTCCCGGCGTCATTGCGACACCGGACTTGATCCGGGGGAAGCAATCCAGTGCTTCCGCGGCGCTGTGTCTGGATTGCTTCGCTACGCTCGCAATGACGCCGACTGTTGTGAGTCCAGACTTGTTCGGACGTTTCTGGCAAGGTGCTGGAGAAGCGTCCAGACAAGTCTGGACCTACCAAAGCTCAAGGCTCGCCCCCCCTGCCCCGTGCCCCGGGGGCCGGGGCGCGGCCCG
>JALHRS010000001.1:60888-196547 GCA_022841325.1 Lysobacterales bacterium
CCCGTGCCCCGTGCCCCGACAACCGACAACCGACAACCACCCCCCCCCCCGCTCTTGCATCCGCCCTCGTCCGCCCCCAGACTTCACGGTGTAGAGGGGAGTAGCTTTTCGCGTCACGCCCGTCATCACGTGCGCTACCTGCGCGCCGGGTGTGTCGGTGTATCCGGCCATGGATATGCAAGCGAGACCTCGACCGCACCGCGTGCGCGCTTCGGCTGAATCCTTGACGGATTCGGCCGGCGTGCCGTTGCTGGTCGAGGGGGGTCCTCGTCCTGGTGCGCAGCGGTACTTGGGCGGACGGGGCTCTGCATATGGAATCGATAGGCACCTGGTGGATGTGGGCGGGCTTCACCGTGCTGGTGATCGTCGCGCTGATCGTGGACTTGCTGGTCATGCGCCAGCAGGGCGCGCACCGGGTGTCCTTCCGTGAAGCTCTGCGATGGTCGATGGTCTGGATTGCGCTGGCGCTGGCCTTCAACGCCGCGCTCTGGTGGTATCTGCGCGGCGCTGCGGGGCCGGAAATCGCCAACACCAAGGGGCTTGAATTCCTGACCGGCTACCTGGTCGAGAAGTCGTTGGCGGTGGACAACATCTTCGTCTTCCTGATGATCTTCAACTTCTTTGCGGTGCCCATCGAATATCAGAAGCGGGCGCTGATCTGGGGAGTGATCGGCGCCATCGTGCTGCGTGCGCTGATGATCCTGCTGGGCGCTTTCCTGATCGCAAAATTCCACTGGATCTTCTACGTGTTCGGTGCCTTCCTGGTGATCACCGGCATCAAGATGGCCACCGCCGGCGACGACAAGCCTGACCTTGAGCAGAATCCGGTCATCCGCTGGGTGCGCATGCACATGAAGATCGCGACCGAGTTCGATGGCGAGAAGATGATCACCATTCGCAATGGCGTGCGCTATGCAACGCCCCTGCTGCTGGTGATCGTGATGATCGGCATCACCGATGTGATCTTCGCGGTGGATTCGATCCCGGCCATCTTTGCGATCACCACCGACCCCTTCATCGTGTTGACCAGCAATGTCTTCGCCATCCTCGGCCTGCGGGCCATGTATTTCATGCTGGCGGACATGGCCGACCGCTTTCATTTCCTCAACTACGGGCTGGCCGCGGTGCTGTGTTTCATCGGCGTCAAGATGCTGATCATGGATCTCTACAAGATTCCGATCATGGTGTCGCTGGGTACAGTGTTCGTGCTGGTCGCCGGATCCATGGTGGCCTCGCTGCTGATTCCGGCCAAACCGGAGCGGGTGTAGCCGCAGCGGTGGAGGGCGCCGCGCTGCGGCGCCGCTTCGCCTGGTGTGAAGATCAAGAGCGGCCGCGCAGGCGCGCGTCCCTCCTCAAAGCCGCTACCAGACCGCCCCACCTCGTCGGTAAACCGCCCCCCGATTCATGGGTTTGCCTGATCCAAAGATTGGCGCAGCATTCGTGCTACCGGCGCAGCAACAGGCAAGGCCATCATGGTGGACGTATTGGTAGTCGAGGACGAACCGCGCACGCGCGACCGACTGGCATCGATCATCGCCGCCCATCCGGACTGGCGGCTGCTGGCGCAGGCCGGCAGCCTGCAGGAAGCCCACATCGCCCTGGAATCGGGCCTGCCCGACGTCCTGCTGCTGGATCTGGGCCTGCCCGACGGCAGCGGACTGTCCTTGCTGGACAGCTTGCGGGCACGCGGCGCCGCCACCGGCACGCTGGTGATTTCGGTACTCGGCGACGAGTCCAGCGTGCTGCGCGCCATCGAGCGGGGCGCCGGCGGTTATCTGCTCAAGGACGCCGATGACCGCGCCGTGGTCGCTGCCATCGAACAACTGCTGGCAGGCGGGGCGCCGCTGAGTCCGAGCATCGCCGTGCATCTGATGCGCCGGCTGCAGACGCCGCCGCGTGCCAGCAAGGCGGAGATCGAGGGTATCGGCCTCAACGAGCGCGAACTGGAGCTGCTGAAGCTGATCGCCAAGGGCCTGTCCTACGAAGAGGTGGGTCAGCTGATGGGGCTGAAATACAACACCATCACCTCCTATGCCAAGGAGCTCTATCGCAAGCTGCAGGTACATTCACGCGCTGAAGCGGTGTTCGAGGCACAGCAACTGGGATTGGTGGGCACTGCGTGAGCCGGCAAGCCCTGTGGCAGTTGCTGAAGCCGGGCGTGGCCAGCGCCTGGTGGCTGCTGACGATCGCTTTCGCCCTGCTGCTGCTGAGCACGCGGATGGGACCGGATCTATTGGCCTACCAGATCACCCAAGCCCGGGAGTTCCGCTGCGATGGCACCGATCTCGGCCCGGTCCGCCTGCCCCGATACGACTATGGAACAAGTTGCAAACGGCTGCTGGCCAGCCGTCACCTCGACGGCGAACAGACTTTCGAGCAGTCGTTGCTGGTCAGCGGCATGGGTCGTGACGCACGCATCTGGATCAATGGCAATCTGTTGCGCGAGTTCGATCCACGCCCCAGCTTCGACAACACCAGCCAGCCGCTGCTGCTGGTGCTGCAGCCGGGAATCCTGCATGCCGGCGACAACGAGCTGATCTTTCAGGTGCGCAGCGGCAGCAGCCGCTTCGACCGCAACTATCTGGGCACCTTGCTGCTCGGTCCCAACGAATTGCTGATGCCCGCCTACCAGCGCATCCAGTTCGCTGGCGTCAATGGTGCGCAGCTGGCGGTGGTGGTCGGCCTGGCGATCCTGCTGACGCTGTTGCCAATCGCGCTGATGCGCCCGCGGGAAGCCGGCTATCGCTGGTTTGCGCTGTCGGTGCTGTTCAGCCTGATCTACATCTGGAACATGGGCTGGCCGCTGCGCCCGCTACCCACGGTGCTCTGGCATCTGACCGCGCATGCGGCGCTGGCCGGCGCCTTGTGGGCCATGCTGCGTTATTCGATGTCCATGGCCGATACGACCCCGCGATTCCGGCTCTGGGTCGATCGGCTGACGATGGCGGCCCTGGTCAGTCTGTGCTTGGCCTCCTTGTTCTGGGGCGGGCTGATCTCCAGTGTGGGCGACGCCATCTATCGCGCCGGCATGATCACGCTGCTGCTGATGCTCACCCAGTTCTGGTGGCAGCGTCGCGACGGCGGCTTTCCGCTGGCACGCTGGCTGGCCGCCGCAGCGGCACTCAACATCGTGCTCGGCGTGGCCGACAGCCTGCGCGTCTGGCAGACCCTGAACGGGTTCATCGCCCCCTATCTGGTGCATTGGGGCATCCTCTATCTGCTGGTGCTGCTGCTGATCGGACAGATCAGGCACATCTTGCAGGCACTGCGCACCGCCGAGCACGTGCAGCGGGAACTGGCGCAGGCGCTGGACCAGCGCAGCCTGGAACTGCAGCAGGAATTCGCGCTCCGCCAGCAGGCCGAACAGGCACGCACGCTGGCCGAGGAGCGCCAGCGCATCATGCGCGACATGCACGACGGCGTCGGCGGTCAGCTGGTGGCCCTGATCGGCCAGGCTGAGCATGGCAAGCTGGACGCTGCGCACCTCAAGCTGCACCTGCGCCGCAGCCTCGACGACCTGCGACTGATGATCGACTCGCTGGACGACGCCTGCGCCGATCTCGGTGTCGCCCTGGGCATGCTGCGTCAACGTTTGCAATCCAGCCTCAAGGATCTGCCCATCCAGGTGCGCTGGCAGACCGCGCAATTGCCGGATCTGGCCCCCAGAGCCCCGGACGAGGTGCTCCAGGTGCTGCGTATCGTGCAGGAATCGATCACCAATGCGCTCAAGCACGCACAGTGTCGGCAACTGCAGATCAGCGCCGCCTGGCATCAGGGCTGGCTGGAGATCTGCGTGCAGGACGACGGTGTGGGCATGCCGCAGGGCGAGACCCATGGCCGCGGCCTGCCCAGCATGCGCCTGCGTGCCGCCGGCATCGGCGCCAGCATCGAGATTGCCTCGCAGGCACCGGGCACCCGAGTACGCCTGCGACTGCCGCAGGCGCTGGCCGGCTAATCGAGCCGGGCACTGAAACGCTGCTGGAAGGCGGCTGCGGCCTGCGTATCCCCCATGGCACGCAGCAACTCCAACCAGACCGCCGCTATTTCGCCAAGGCTGGCATCGTCGATCTGATCCAGGTCAATCTGGTGGAACATGTGCTCAATCAGAGCCCGAGCTTCGCCGCGCGACCTCGGCAACTGGGCCAGTGCGCGCGCTTGTGCCAACTGGCGCATGTACACGGCCGGATGCGTGGGCGGATACCGCTGTTCGGCCAGCCCTCGGGCCTGGGCCGACCAGCCGGCTGCTGTCTCGAAGCTGCCGCGCAGCATCTCTGTCGTGGCTAGCGCATCCATCAGCAGCGCATTCTGGTAGGCCTGCGCACCCAAGCTCTCGCGCAATTGATTCAGGGCCTCGGTCTGTGTGGCGAGCGCCTGCACGAGCTTGCCCTGGGCCGCGAGCGCACGGCCCCATTCGGCCTGCGTGTACAGCGTCAGCCCCAGATTCTCGCCCCCGTTCTGCCGCCGCAGCTCAAGCGCGATGCGCCAGTCGGACTCGCCGCCATCAACATCTCCCATGTCCAGGCGCATGCGTCCGCGCGAGGCGTGCAGTTGCGCGCGATCGACCAGCGCATCGGGCGGCAGCGCCTGTTCAGCCAGTGCGTAGCGTTCGCTGGCCAGTCCATGCTGCCCCTGCTCATTGGCCAGATTCGCCAGCCGTATCTGCAGACGCGCTGTTTGTGCGTGCACTGGGCCGAAGGCGGCACTCGCCAGTTGCAGCGCCCGCTGATAGTCGGCATCGGCGGTCACGAAGTCCCGTCGCCGCAAGGCCGCAGTGGCATGCGCCAGCAGTGGCTGGATCAGCCAGGGGTGATCCGTGCCGAGCCGGGCTTCGATCAGCGCAATGGTGGCGTCGACAGCCGGAGGAATTTCCACGTCACGGCGCATCTGCTCCAGCGCCACGAGTTCCTCGGCATGGGCAGCGAGCAACTCGGCGGTATCAACGCCCTGCGCTTGCGAGAACACCGAGCGCGCGGATCGCGCCGCGACCAGGGCCTCATCGAAGCGACCGCGACGTGTCAGGATGCGCGCGCGGCGCACATCCAGCTGCGCCTTGTTCATCGTTGAAAGCTGTTGATGAAGTGCATCGAGTGAGGCCAGCGCCGCCTCGGCTGCGTCGATCTCGGCAGCCGCGATCTGCACATCGACAAGGGCCACATCGACGGCAAACCTGGCCTCCGTCGGCAGGCGCTCACGGGCCTGCGTCAGTGTTGCCCGAGCCTCGCTCAAGCTGCCCACCCGCAGCTGAGCCATACCGATCGCGCTCAGCAGCGGCGCAGCCATTGCCGGTTGATCCGGAAACTCGCGCAGTACATCAGCCGCACCCAGGCGCAGCAGCTCGGCGGCTGGGCGGGCGCTGGCCTGCTCACGCACAAAGGGATCCTGCTCGCGGAACATGTCCACCAGAAAGGCATTGCTGCGCTCAGCCCGCAGCGCCGCTTGCTGAGCCAGCACGGTGGCCTGCTGCGCCCGCTGTGCCTGCAGCAGCGCCACGGCCAGCCCGATCACCATCGCCATCAGCGCCAGCCCCGCCATCGCACTCGCCGCGCGGTGTCGTGCCAGAAAGCGACGCAGGATGTAGGCCCGCGTCGGCGCCCGTGCCTGCACCGGCTGCTGGGCCAGATAACGTTGCAGATCTTCGCGCAAGGCCTGCACACTGCCATAGCGTGCAGCCGGATCGTGGCGCAGTGCTTGCGAGGCAATGGCCTGCAGGTCGCCGCGCAGGCTGCTGCTGGGGATCCTGGGTACCGGACGGGCGCTCGCCAACTCCGCCAGCTGGATGCTCTCCTCGACGTGCAGCGCATCGAGCATGGCTGACAGTTCACCTTGCTGGCGCGCTGGTGGCAGCCTGCCAGTCAGCAGTCGCACCAGAATGAGTCCCAGTGCATAGACATCGGTCGCCGTGCCCACAGTGCCCTCGCGCAGCTGTTCGGGCGCCGCCCAGGCCGGTGTCAGCAGCCCCTGGGTGCTGCCGCTGGCTGGCGCATCCAGCAGCTTGGCAATGCCGAAGTCCAGCAGCCGCAGGTGGCCATCAGCCCGCACCAGGATATTGCCCGGCTTCAGGTCCCGATGCACCACCAGGTGCCGGTGCGCGTGTTCGACCGCCTGGCAGATGTCGATCAGCAGCGCCAGCCGCTGCGCCAGGCCGAGCTGGGCACGGTCACACCAATCGATCAGATCCGTGCCTTCGACATACTCCATGACCAGATATGGCTGACCCTCGGCATCGACACCAGCATCGATGAAACTGGCGATACCAGGATGATCCAGCCGCGCGAGAATGCGACGCTCTGCCAGCAACTGCTGTCTGAGCAAGGGCGATGCCATACGCAGGCGTTTGATCGCCACACGCTGTTCGACCTGGCCGTCTGCCCGCTCACCCAGCCAGACCTCGCCCATACCGCCAGCGCCCAGTTTGCGCACCAGACGGAATGGGCCCAGATATTGCGGTGGCTCATCCGCGCCCGGATGCTCGACATTGGACTGCAAGGCACTCAACACGCGCAGCAGTCGCCCGGCGGTTTCTCCGCCCTGCGCCAGGGTCTGCAGCTCGGGATCTGCCGGGCCGGCGGGCGCCTGATCAGGCTGGCTCATCCTGCCCCGCCATGCGTGCCAGGGCGCGATTGACCCGCACCCGTACCGCATCCGGCGACTGGCCCAGCTCCAGCCCGATCTCCGGATAACTCATGCCAAATTCGAAACGCATCAGCACCATCGCTCGCTGGGCCTCGTCCAGCCGGGCCAGCGACTGCTCGTAGGCCAGCCAATCTTCGGGCGCCACGCCTGCCGGCATCGACGCATCGAACTCGGCCTCCGGCGTGCGCTCGATGTCCTGCAGCGGTCGATGACGACGCATCGATTCGCGTAGCGCATTGAGCAGAATCTCGCGCAGGTAGGCGAAGAAGGCGCCCGGATGCCGCGACTGGAACTCCGGGATCCGATCCAGAGCCTTGAGCCAGGTGAGCTGCACCAGATCCGCCGTGTCCTGCTGGTGACGCAGCAAACCGGGGACCCGTCCCCGGGCAAAGCGCTGCAGCAGGGGCTGCACCCGCGCCACCAGCAGATTGCGCGCCTGTCCATCGCCGTCACGACAGCGCGAAAGCAGGCGTTCAGTGGTCCAGTCGGCAGGCGCATTGGCAGTCATGACCAAAGCATAGCCGGGCGCCGGACCGGTTGTACCGGGTCCGCACCGCCTTGGGCATCGATTGTTTCGCCATCTGAACCATGGCCGGTGCACCCGCAAACCCAGTCGTGTTCGCTTTCGTCCCCGTGCTGCATTGATGGGTAAAGCCCTGTGCGGAGTTGCCTCGTGAATCGCTTCATCCTCTTGCTTGTCGCCATGGTCATCGGCCTGTCTGCGTTCAGCCCGGTCGCGGCACAAACCGAACGCTGCGTGCGCAACGTCGCCGAGTTCAACAGCGCCTGGATCGTTGCCGACGACGAACCGGTGCTGATCAAGATGGCGGTAGGGACCTACGATCTGACCGGAAGCGTGGTGGACGTGGACGGCGCCGCCTTCGAAAATGTCGATGACGACGTGACCATTCAAGGGGGCTACAACAGCAACTGCAGCGCGCGCTCTGGACTGCCGGGCGACACCGTACTCACCTCCAGCTCGCGACTGCTGCTGCGCACCTACGCCGCGATCATCGAAGGCAGCGGATCACTGACCCTGGACCGACTGAAATTCAGCAACGTGCCGCGGGTGGAATTGCTGACAGAAGACGACACGACGCCCGATCAGCTGCTGACGCTGTCCAGGGTCTGGTTCGATGGCGTCGGTCAGACGGTGCTCAACGCGGCGGAGATGGAGCTGGACAATCTGCTCGTGGTGCGCGGCGGCAATTGTGCGCTGCAGATTGACAGGAACAGTTCCCCCGGACGCGTCTTGCTCGACCGCTTTGCGATGCGCCACAGCACCATCGCCAACAACAACGGTGCCGGGCTGTGCATCGGGCTTGCGAATCTTGCGGGCAATGACTGGAGCGCGACACTGACCAGCAATGTGTTCTGGAACAACGCAGGCGACGATCTCGCCCTGCTCAATACCGGCGTCAACCAGATCCGCGCCACGCTGCTCAACAACACTTACCTCAACCTGCAGAGCAACCGCGGCCTGGCCAGCGCGCCGGTGGCCACCTCCAATGCCAACCCGCAGTTCGTCAACGCGCTGGCCGGCAACTGGCGCCTGTCGGGAGCCTCGCCGGCGATCAACAGCGGCCGCATTGCAGTTTCCTTGCTCAATGAGCTGGATTTCGATGGCGAGCCGCGCTGGTTTGGCGATGCCCCCGATCGCGGCGCTTTCGAGTCGGCAGTGGGCAGCACCGCCACGGTCTTGACCGTCACCAACACCAACGATGCTGGGTTAGGGTCCCTGCGCCAGGCGCTGCTCGACGCCAATGCCGCAGCCAACATCAACCGCATCCGTTTTGCGATTGGCAGCAGCTGCGGGCCGCGCATCATCAACCTGGCGAGCTTGCTGCCGGACATCGTGCATCCGGTGTCGATCGAGGGCTTCAGCCAACCCGGCGCGGTGCGCAATACCGCCGTGGCGGGCTACAACGGCACGCTGTGCATTGCCATCAACGGGCAGAACCAGATCACCGGCGCTTTCGGTTTGAACGTCAACACCACCGCCTCGCCAGATGCCACGGTCAGCATCGAGGGCATCGCATTCGGCGGGCACTCCATCGCCGCGGTGCAGTTTGCCGGAGGCCGCAATCACCAGCTGCTGGGCGCGCAGATCGGCGGCACCATCGGCAGCACCAACCTGCTGCCCAGCAACATCGGCGTGCGCGTTGCCGGCAGCACCGAGGGCGTACGCATCGGCAGCAGCCAGGCCGGTGATCGCAATCGCATCGCCGACAGCTTGTCGACCGGCATCCTGGTGTCCGGGTCGGGCAGCACCCAGCCACGCCTGGCGATCATCGAAAACAACTACGTCGGCACCTTGAACGGCGGCGATGCGCGTGGCGGCAATGCCGGCGGCATCCTGCTGCGCGGGGTTGGCCACCTGGTTCGCGGCAACGTGGTGCACAGCAATGCCGGCAGCGGCATCGAAGTCGAAGGCAGCACCGCCAGCGCAGTGCGCATACTCAACAACCGCATCGGCATTCCGGCGCTGTGTTTTGGCACCTGCCTCAATCGCGGCAACGGCGGTCACGGCGTGCTGCTGCGCAACGGCGCCGATCGCAACCCGGTGGAGGGCAACACCCTTGCCTACAACGCGCTCAATGCGGTGACGGTGATCAGCGCGCGCGAGAACAGCATCCGCCGCAACAGCAGTTTCGATCAAGGCGGCATCGCCATCGATCTGGGTGGCGACGGCCGCAACTACACCAACAGCAACAACTCGCAACCGGCGCCCACGGGCGCGGGCAACGATGCACAGAACTACCCGAGCTTGAGCGATGCGCGTGGCAGCGTCGCGACGGGCATTGTCTCGGGCAGCCTGAGCAGCGCCAACGGCTGGTACCGCATCGACTTGTACGGCGCCCCCAGCTGCGTCAATGTGACGCTTGGCGGCATCCCGCTCGGACAGCACGGCGAAGCGCGCGACTGGCTGGGCTCGGGCGTGGTGCAGATCAGCAACGGCACTGCCAGCAGCGACGGCACGGCGAGCTTCAGCAACTTGCCCATCGCGAGGGAGGGCAATAGCAACTACTTCAGCAACAGCACGCGCATCATCGCCACTGCCACCCGCCTGTCAGGCAACCCGGCATCCGGCATTTCAATGAGCTTGGGTACCTCGGAGCTGTCGCGCTGCCGCACCTATTCGGTGGAAGTGATCGACGAGTTGTTTGCAAATGGTTTCGAGGGCTGATCCGCCTTGCGATGCTCCGTCCGGGTGCCTTGCCAGCTGCCGCGCTGGCTGCAGGAGCGGACTCTGTCCGCGATCGCTGTTGATGAAATCCGCCGGATTTCCGGTCGCGGCTGAAGCCGCTCCCACAGGGCCTACTCTGCCGACGGCTGCTCCGCGGCGCAGCCCCAGGCCTGCAGCATGGACGCCAGCGGTGTGCGCCGGGGGACTGGCTGCGGCTGTTGCCACTGCGCCAGGCAATCTTCGATGTCATCGATCAGCGGCAGACTGAGGCCACCCTGTCGCAGTCGCCTTAGCTCCTGCTGCAGATGCTCGCGATATTGTGCATCTGTGCGAGCCGCGCTGACCCAGGGCGCCAGACCGAGATCCATGCGCCACAGATCGAGCCCTATCGCCGGTATTGCCGCCTCGGTCGGCGCCGGCGGCGTGGTTTGCGTCCAGCGCGGCAGTGTCAGCCTGGCGTCAGCCGGGGCATCGGCCCTGGCGTCCAGCTGCCGGCAGGCCGGAATATCGGGACCCTCCAGGCCGCAGAGATCGACTCTAAGCTCGGTCACCCACTCATGATTGACGTCGGCGGGCACCCGATCCAGCAACTGGTGCGCCTGCTCGATGTCGCCGCGCTGCGCCCGAATCAGCGCGGCCATGAATCCGGCCATGGGACCGGAGCCGGGCTGTTCCAGGAAGGCCACACACCTGGCCTCCTTGCCGGCGAGACAGGCTGCCTCGCCCAGGCTGATCTGCGCCGAGACCAGACCGGGATCCAGTTGCAGCGCCCGTTCCAGCCAGGGTTGAGCCTCGCGCGGACTACCGTGATAGAGCAGCGCATTGCCCAGCCACAGCAGGATCACGCCCTCGCCCGGGTCCAGCGCCGCAGCCCGCGCCAGTTGCGGCACCGCCAGGTCGTAGCGTTCCTGGTTCATCCAGTACAGCCCACGTGCAGCGTGAGCCATGCCCAGGTCCGGCGATGCCTGCAGCGCGGCAGTGATCGCCAGGTCAGCCTGCTGCAGGCTTTGCGGCAGGCTCGACAAGCCATATTCGAAGGCCAGCAGATGAGCGGTCGCCAGATGCGCCTGAGCGAGCGCGAAATCCGGGCGGCGAGCGACCACGTCGAGCAGACTCGCTCGCGCTTCCCCTACGTCTTCTGCAGTCCTGCGCTTGATCCGGGCCAACGCCACCAGAAAAGCCTGCATGTCGGCCTCGTCCACAGCCGGCTCGGGCGCGGGACGCGGTCTCGGCACCTTAAGCTGACTGCCCACCCACCAGGCCGCCTGCGCGCTCCATTCGCGACGGGCCTGGCGCGGCTGCACCCATTGTTCCATGACCACCTCTACGCTGTCGCAACGCTGCAGCGCGACACTGGTGAGCGCGCTCACAGCGGTCAGCTGACGGGACACGGTCAGTGCGTGCGTGGGCTGCCCGTTCCCGGCGCAGCCGGCCGGATCGACACCCACCTGCACCTCCGGCAGCGCCCTCAGGCGCGCCAGCAGCAGGGCACTGAGGCCCTCGATGGCCAGTTCGGCATCACTCTCATCCGCCAGTGCCGCCGGCGGCACCAGCGCCAGCGACACGCGTTCAGGCGACGGTGGCGTACATGCCGACAGACACAGCGCCAGAACGGCATACAGGCGTCGACTCACGGGCGCACAGTTCCGGATCAGGACGGGGTTGGGGCAATTCTGACCGCAGGCTACCGGCGTGTCGATCAGCGGGTGCCCGCATGGTCCGCCTGCCCCTCGATCGCCAAACCCCAATTTTGGGGTACACAGTCCGGTACCACCGCACCCAGCATTCCCTCACCGCGCAGTTCGCGCGCGCTGACGGATTGCCACGATGTCACGGTCCCAGTTCTCTCCCCGATGCAAGCTGCCTCACTTGCGCGGCTTGCAGCAAATGTTCCTGCTCGCGGGGCTGCTGTGCTCGGCACCTATGCTCGCAGCCACCTTCGTCGTCGACACCACGGCCGACAACGCTTCGCTCAGCGCCTGCACAGCCGCCGCAGGCGATTGCTCATTGCGCGGGGCGATCACGGCAGCCAACGCCACCATCGAAACCGACGACATCGCCTTCAACATTCCGACTACTGAGCCAGGCTGCAATGCCGGCAGCGGCATCTGTCGGATTGAGGTCGGCTCGCCGCTGGCTGTCAGCCGTGGGCTGACCATCGATGGCTATACCCAACCCGGTGCCCAGCCGAACACCATTCCTGCGCCCGGCGCCATCAACGCCCAGTTGAAAATCGAGATCACCAGCGCCGGTTTCATCAACTTCGGCACGGCACTGTTCGACCTCACCAGCAGCAACGCCAGCCCATTCAACCTGCGCGGCCTGGCGATGGCCTTGCCGACCTCGGCCATCGTTTCCGGCGGCCTGCGCCACGACTACCGTGGCAACTGGTTCTGCGTCGATGCCAGCGGCCAGTCGCCGAACTTCAACCTGGCCTGCAGCGCCCTGGGCTTGAGCTTCTTCAATCGCACGATTCAGGTGGGCGGGCCAAACCCGGCCGACCGCAACGTGATCGCCGGCGGCGGTCGCGATCTGAGCGGGCAGCCGGGCGGTGGCACCAGCCGCCTGCGCGTCAACAGCATCGTCAGCGAGCGCGGTTCGATCCTGCTGCAGGGCAATCTGATCGGCCTGGCACCGGACGGCATCACACCCCTGCCGATGCGCGATCCCTTCATCGTCCTGAGCGGCGACGACGGCTTCGACACCCCGAACATCCGCATTCTCGACAACCGCTTTGCCCGCGCCACGGGCAACTTCAGTGGCGGTTTTGGCGGTGCGCTGCAGTTCTCGGTCAGCCGGACCATGAATGAGACAGCCTTGATCCAGGGCAATGTCTTTGGCCTCGGCGTCGATGGCTCGGTGGTCGGCGTGGAAAAGGACCACATCGAGATCTTCCTCGCCAACAGTTCACGTGTGCCGCGCGTGTTGATCGGCGGGCTGGGTGCTGGCCAGGGCAACACCTTCGCCGGCGCCAAGCGTCAGTCACTCACCAGCACTTCGCTGGGCTCGGCGGTGATTCTCCCCAGCGGGAATGTCAACACCAACATCGAATTCGTTGGCAACCGCATGCTCGGCAACCAGGGCATCGGTCTGGATTTTCCGACCGCGACGGCAGGCGGCGGCGTGGCGGTCGGGCGCACGCCCAACGACGGCGGAGACCCGGATGTCGGCGCCAACCTGCAGCAGAACCATCCCAGGATCAGCGCCTACAGCGTCAATGGCACTCAGTTCAGCCTCACTTACCGGGTCGATTCCGCTCCGGCCAACAGCGTCTATCCGCTGCGCGTGGATTTCTACAAGGCACTCGGTGACGAGGGCGAAGTGCTGCTCGACAGCGATGTCTACAGCTCGGTGAACGCGCAGCAGGACAAGGCGGTCACGCTGAGCATTCCGGCCGGCGTGAGCCTGAGCAATGACGATGTCATCGTCGCCATCGCCACCGATGCCGAAGGTCGCAGCAGCGAGTTCAGCTTCGACACGCTCTCCCTGAGCGCGATCGATACGCCCGATCCGCATCCGGCCGGGCTGCCGTTCTCGGTGAATGTCACCGCACTGGCCACCAGCGGGCCGTTCAAGCCCAACGGCATCGTCGATGTCTCGTTGAACACCTCACCGGCCATCACCTGCAGTATCACGCTGAGCCCGAGCGCCACCGCCAACACCAGTAGCGGCAGCTGCCAGCTGACCCCGACCCAGACTGGCAATCGCACGCTGACCATCAGCTATCGCACCCTGCAGGGTGCCTTCGGCGATGCCGCCGGCCAGGACGTGGTGATCACCCAGCCCCACGAGGTCACCGTCGCCGGCCCCGAGCAGATCGGATTCGGTCGCTGCCGCCAGAACGTCGTCGAGGGTGAGACCGCTCAGATCCGCGTCGAACGCCCCAGTGGCGGCGTCGCCAATGTCAGCGTCGATTTCACCCACACGCCGGGCACAGCCACGCCGGGCGATGACTACACGGTGCCGGCCAACCAGTTGCTGCAATGGGCGCCCGGCGACATCGCCGCGAAAGTCATCGACGTGCCGATTGCCGGCGACGGCCTGCCCGAACCCACCGAGAACTTCCGCGTGAACCTCGGCAATGTCATGGGCGCCGCCGTGCTGCCCTTCGGCCAGCTCGACGTCGAGATCGTCGACGGCCAAAGCGATCAACGCTTCCGCAACGGCTTTGAAGGACCGGAGTGCCTGCCATGAAGACCAGACTGACGTTTCTCGCCACGCTGCTGGCGGCCTCGCTGGGAATACCCTGCCAGTTCGCCCTGGCCCAGACCAGCCAGGTCGACAGCCTGACCTTTGCGGATCCCAGCCGCCTTGGCGCGCAGGCAGCCGGTGCCGACAACAGCGACAACTGTTGCCATCCGCGCATCAGCGACGACGGGCGCCATGTGCTGTTCCTGAGTTCTGCCAGGAATCTGGTGGCCGGTGATCACAACAACAATGTCGACGTGTTCCTGCGTGACCGCACCCTCGGCACCACGCGCCGCGTCAATGTGCGCTCGGACGGCGCCCAGGGTCGCAGCGGCGATGCCGCCTCGGCAGTGACCGCCGCTATCTCCGCCAATGGCGACCTGGTGGTGTTTTCCTCGCGCCAGTTTGACCTGGTCGCGGGCGACACCAATCTCGCCAGCGATGTGTTTCTGCATCAGGTCTCCACCGGCATGACCACGCGCATCGTGATGGGCATCGGCGGGGCCGAGCCCAACGATGCCGTCCTCAATCCCAGCCTGTCGGGCGACGGCCGCTTTGTGGTGTTCGAATCCGGCGCCAACAATCTGGCCCCCAATCAATCCAATTTCACCCAGCACGTGTACCTGCTGGACCGCAACAGCGGGGTCATCGAACGCATCAGCGTCACCCCGGGTGGCAACCCTGCAGGCGGCGGCAGTGGCAATGCCACGGTCTCGGATGACGGTCGCTTCGTGGCTTTTGAATCCTCAGCCAACGACCTGGTCGCCACGCCGGGCAATGGCAGCGCCCAGCTCTACCTGCGCGATCGCCAGCTCGGTGTCACCACACGCCTGAGCCAGGTCGCGGGCGTGCCCGCCAATCTGCCGGTGCAGGGCAGCGTGATTGCCGGCAACGGCTCGCGCGTGGCCTTCGAGACCGCCGCCACCAATCTCGATGCGGGCGATACGAACGGCGTCGAGGACATCTACGCGGTCAATGTCGCCAGCGGCGTGCTGACCCGGGTCAGCGTCGGCGCGGGCGGCGCGCAGACTTCTGAACGCAGCCAGCGCCCGTCGATCTCGCGCAACGGCCAGCGCATCGCCTTCCAGTCGCGCGGCGTGCTCGCGGCGGGTGGCAGCAGCGCCTTCGAGCAGATCTACCTGCGTGATCTGGATCTGCAGACCACCACGCTGGTGAGCGTGAACAACGCCGGCAACAACGGCAATCAGGACGAGGTCGATGCCAGCCTTTCCGGAAACGGCCAGGTGGTGGCTTTCAACGCCGCCAGCAACGATCTGGTCGGCGGCGACAGCAACAATCTCCGCGACCGCTTCGTGCGCGATCTGCTGGGCAACAGCACCGAACGCATCAGCCTGGCCGATGCCGCTGGTCCGTTCCCGTCACAGGCCAATGGCGATTCGACCACCTCGATCCGCGGCCAGCGCCAGCTGTCGGCCGATGCCCGATTTCTGGTGACGGCCACCAGCGCCACCAACCTCGGCTCACTCGGCCTGCAGGCCCCGACCACACAGATCGTGCGCATCGACCGCCAGGGCAATGTGGCCCGCCTGATCAGCGTCGACATCAACGGCAATCAGGCGCTGAGCAGTGCCTTCGATCCCGCCATCAGCAGCGATGGGCGTTTCCTGGTGTTCCGTTCGAACACCACCAATCTGGTGCCGGGCGACAGCAACAACGCCTCCGACATCTTCTGGCTGGACGCCAACGGCGGTGGTCTGGAGCGGGTCAACCTGGGCCCCGGCGGTGTGCAGGGACTGGGTGGCGCCACCACCACGCTGCCCAGCGTCTCCGACGATGGCAACGCCATCGCCTTTGTCTCCAACCAGAACAATCTGGTGACGGGCGACACCAATGCCGCGCAGGACATCTTCGTGCGCGATCGCGTCACCAGCACCACCACCCGGGTCAGCGTCGATTCCTCCGGCGCCCAGGCCAACGGCCTCAGCGATTTCGCGGTGATCTCGGCCAATGGTCGCTTCGTGGTGTACACCTCTCTGGCCAGCAACCTGATCGCCGGCGATGTCGGCGGTTTCCAGGACATCTTCCGGCATGATCGTCAGACCGGCCAGACCGTGCTGATCAGCCAGTCCAGTGGCGGCGTTCAGGGCAACGGCAACAGCTTCGTCTCGGCGATCTCGGCCGATGGCAACCGCATCGCCTTTTCTTCGGCGGCCACCAATCTGGTCAGCGGTGACAGCAACGCCCGCACCGACATCTTTGTCCGTGATGTGAATCAGGGCACCACCACGCTGGTGTCGGTCAGCAGTTCCGGCGAACTCGGCAACGGCACCTGCAGCGTGCCCTCGATCAGCGCCGATGGCCAGATCGTGAGCTTCCTCTCCGGTTCCAGCAATCTGGTCGCTGGCGACAGCAACAACCTCAACGATCTGTTCCGCCACGATCTCGGCAGTGGCCAGACCACGCGCATGAGCGTTGATCCGGATGGCCGTCAGGCGCGCGCGGGGCAAGCCACCGTCACTGCGGGGCAAGTCAGCCCGGATGGCAGCGTGGTCGCCGTGGAAACCAACGCCCAGGACTGGCAGCTCGGCACCGGCCTCAGCGGCGCCCGCGGCATCCTGCTGGCCACGCCGGCCACCGTACAGCTGCCGGACAACCTCTTTGCCAATGGCTTCGAGTGAGTAGGCCGTGGTGATCCCCTGCGCTCCGCCGGGCTGAGCGGAGACCGGGAAACGTGCACCGTGCGCGCCGAAGGCTGATGACGCGGGCCCCGCGCCAACCCAGGTCACGCGGGCCCGCAGGGCCTGCGTGGCAGGGTGCAGCCTCAAATCCCTGCTCCACCCCGCCGCCCCTACCCCAGTTCATGGGTACACAGCCCGGCACCTCGCCCGCCAAGATTGCGCCATCGCCGGGTCGCAATCCTCGGCACCGAACGAGGACTCCGCAGAGTCCTTCTTGCGGATCCGGATTGTCTGGCCCAAGCGGCGTTCGCATGCCGATCTGACCGATCGCAGAGGAGACAGAGGGTGAAACTGCGCAGTGTTTTCGTGGTCCTGTTCGTTGCCTGGTGTCCGCTGCTCAGCGCCGGCACCAATCCCGACGCTCCGCTCGGCGCCAATCTCAATGCGGTCAATGATTTCAGCGACGAGTTCCCCTTCGTCAACCTGATGAAATCGGCGCGCGACTGGATTCCGGGCAATGCCAACGGCTGTTTTGACTGCCGCAGCCCGGGCGGCAACCCGGTGTGTCTGGCACCCAACGCCTGCCCGGTCACGATCAATGTCGACGCTGATGGTTATCCCACCAGCCTGCTGCCGAATCAGGTGCTGACCAGCATCGTCCATGCCGGTGGCACGCCCGGGCGACTGGCGCCCGGCAACTACACGATCCGCTTCGCCGGTCAGGGCACGCTGCAGCTGCTGGGCATGAGCCAGGTCAGTCAGGGCAGCGGCGAGATCGTCGCCAATCTGGCCAGCAGCACCGGCAACAACATCGGTTTGCGGCTCACCGCCACCACGCCGGGCAATCCGCTGCGCGATGTGCAGATCCTGCCGCCGGGCGGGGTCTGCAGCAATGACGACCGCCGCAGCTGCGATGCCGGCAATCCCTGCGCCGGCGGCGGCAGCTGTCTGCTATTCACCAGTCCCGGTGTGGCCGAGGCGCAGCTGTTTCAGCCACGCTTCCTGCGCAACTACGAACCCTTCCGGCTGCTGCGCTACATGGACTGGATGGAAACCAACAGTTCGCCGGTGGTGAACTTCTCCGACTATCCGACGCCCAGCAGCGCCTTCTGGCATCGGGTGCCGCCGCAGATCCTGGCGGCGCTGGGCAATCGCCTGCGCAGCGATATCTGGATCAATCTGCCGCATCGGGCCACAGACGCTTTCATCGACAGCTTTGCCACGGTGCTTAGGGACAACTTCGCCACGGATCGGAAGATCTATCTGGAGTACAGCAACGAGAACTGGAACGGCATCTTCTCGCAGAATGTCGAGATCCCGCGCGCCTTCTGTCCCGGCTTTCCCGATATCGCCGCCGGTTGCCAGAACGACGGCATTCCCGGCAACGGCATCGCCTGCGAGCGCGATCCCAACACCTTCTCGCTGGGCGCGGCGCAGGCGCCGTGCTTCGAGGCCCTGGTCCGCGCCTGGGGCGATCGCTCGGTACAGATCTTCGATCGCTTCGCGACCGTCTTTGGCGCATCGGCCAGTACTCGATTGCTGCGGGTCATCGCCGCGCAGGCGGCCAATCCGGATCTGGGACGCCAGGTCATGGCCCGCAACGTCACCGGCCAGAGCTTCACGGTGGCCAGCCGCACCGATGTCTACGCCAGCGCACCCTATATCGGCACTGAATACTGCACGCCCGACAATGGCATCAACCCGGACAGCAGCCCTGCGGTCTACGCCAATGTCGACGCCTTTCTCGATCATTTTTCGACCCAGGGCATGACCCGCGCCGTGGGCTTCATGAGCGGCAGCCGGGCGATGGTCAACAGCAATTTCCCGGGGATGCGGCATGTCGCCTACGAAGGCGGACAGCATCTGGCCGGCATCGCCGGATTCACCTTCAACAACACCTGCAACACGATCTTCGATGCCGCCAATCGCAGCCCGCGCATGCAATCGATCTACCAGACCTACTGGTCCAACTGGCGTCAGAACGGCGACGAGTTCGCGCATTTCTACACCACCGGCCGCTACGGGCCCTTCGGCCGCTGGGGCCTGCTGGAGTTCCAGGATCAGGATCTGCTGACCGCGCCAAAGTATCAGGCGCTGCTCGCTCACAGCGCCGCCTTCCCCTGTCACTGGCCCGCCTGCACCCAGAGCAGCGGCGGCGGCAACAGCAATCCCACACTGAGCTACACGCCGACCGCCGGCAGCGTGGCTACGCCAGGCAGCGGACCGAGCTTTCCCGGCGGCGCCGCCGGTACTGCCAACGCCTCGATCAGCATCAGTGCGACGGGCGCCAGCGGCACCGGCAGCACCAGCATCGGCAACTGCCAGATCAGTGGCAGCGGCGCCAGCGCCTTCGGCGCGGTGCAAATCACGCCGGCCGGTGGCGTATTCAACGTGGGCACGAGCAGCGGCAGCCTGGCGCTCAGCTGCCAGCGTGGCGCCTCGGCCGCGCAGGCCGTGCTCAGCTGCAGTGAAGCGCCACTCGGGGGCGCAGCCCTGACCCGCGCCTGGTCGCTGACCTGCCCGGCGGCCACCGTGGCCCCCGATGCCATCTTTGCCAACGGTTTCGAGGGCACCGCGCCGCCCACCTGCACGCCTGCCGATGCGCTGGCCGACGGCGGGCTGGAAGCCAGCAACCCGAACACCGGCGCCAGCACCATCTGGACCTCGACCTCGACCAATTTCGGTACCGCCATCTGCCACAGCAATTTCTGTCCCAACGACGGCAACACTGCGCTGCCGCGCAGCGGCGCCTTCTGGGCCTGGTTCGGCGGTGTCAGCAGCGCGGAAACCTCCACGCTGAGTCAGAGCATCGTGCTCCCCAGCGGCGCCCCGCGGCATCTGAACTTCTTCCTGCGCCGCGGCCGTGTCACCGCGCCCTTCGATGCCGAGCTGCGGGTCAAGGTCGACGGCAGCACCGTGCGCACCTTCAATGAACCCAGCAGCGCCGAGGCCGACTACATCGCCCGCACCGTCGATCTCAGCAGCTTCGCCAACGGCCAGATCCACGTCATCGAGTTCGAATACATCAATCCCGCCGGCAGTGGCACTTCCAATTTCGTGGTCGACGATCTGAGCGTGGTTTGCGCGCCCTCAGGGAGCTGATGCGATGGCCGATCCGATCACCTTGTGCAGCACCAGCGGCGACACCCCATGACTCGCAGCTTCAGCCTGATTCGAACTCTGGCCTTGAGCGCGGCCTTGCTGGGCGGATCAACGTTGCTGGCGCAGACCAATATTCCGGCGCTCAGTGCACCCAACATCGATCCGGTGCAGGACGGCAGGGTCAATGTGCTGAAGCGCATGAACGATGGGCGCATCCTGGTCGGCGGCAGTTTCCAGCGCCTCGGTGCAGTCGCCGCGAACGGCTGCGGGCGACTGCTGCCCGACGGCTCCGCTGATGCCGCTTTCCAGTGCGCCCATCCCAATGTGGACGGATTCGCCCAGGACAGCAGTGGCCGCGTCTATGCGCTGCGCAGCATCATCGGCGCCGCCGTGCTGGTGCGCCTGCTGGCAGACGGCAGCCTCGATCCCAGCTTTGCTGCGGGTGGCTCGGACGGCACCATCAGCAGCATGGTCATCGTCGATGATCTGATCTACGTCGGCGGCACTTTTGCGACCTTCAATGGCCAGCCACGGTCCCGACTGGCCAGACTCGACCTCAGCGGCGCACTGGATCCGGGCTGGACGCCCACGGCCGACGGCACCGTTTCCAGTCTGCTGGCGCCAGGCGACGGCTTTCTGTACCTCGCTGGTGGCTTCACCACGATCAACGGCAGCGGCCGCGACGGGCTGGCCCGATTGCTGCCGGCGACGGCTGTGCTCGATGCCTGGCACCCGCTGATCACCGGCACTGGCGGTGTCTTTCCGATCACGGCGATGGATACTGACGGCAACCATCTGTACCTGTCCGGCGCGTTCACGGCGGTTCAAGGTCTGCCGCGCGCACGCCTGGCCAAGTTGGGTCTGGATGCCGCTGCAACGGTGGATGCGGACTGGACGCCGCAGATTCTGAGCGCGCCAACCTCCTCGGGGCCGCGACTGGTCAGGGTCATCGACAGTCATGTCTATCTCGGAATAACCACCAGTGGCACCGGCATCACCGTGGGCAGCAATGGCGATACCGCAGCGGGTCGTTTGCTCAGAGTAGGCAGTGGCGGTACGGCGGCGCTGGACCTCAGCTTCAATCCCTTTGCCGATGTCAGCGGCACCGGCAGCAACGGTCCGGTCAGCCTCATCAGCGGCGATGGCGGCGGTCGCTTGTTTGTCGGAGGACAGATTTCGCAACTGTCGCTGGGGGCCATTCGTCTGGGTCTGGCGGCGCTCAACGCCGATGGCAGTGTAGACGCCCTGAGCGCGCTGACGGAAGCTCTGGTGCCGGGAAACGTGGCCAATCTGGCTTTCGATCCGGCCACCGGCAGCGCCTATGTGCAGGGCGATTTCCTCAAGGTCAACGGCGTTCCGCGCCAGGGCCTGATCCGACTGCTGGCCAGCGGCGCCGTCGATGGCGGATTCCGGCCAACGCCCGCCCGCTACAGCGCCGTGGCCTACGCCAACAACGCCGTTTATGCCGCCGATGACGACGCCCGCTTGCTGCGCAAGCTGGATCGACTGACCGGCGATCCGGTGCCCGGGTACACGCCTGTTGCCTACAGCAACAGCATCTCGCAGATCCGCATCGAGGGTGAGCATGCCTATCTGCTGGGCAATTTCGTGCTCACTGGGATTAGCCCGCAGCTGACTCGCATCGCCCGTCTGGCTCTGGCCAGCGACAGCATCGATCAGGCTTTCCGCTTCACCCCCAATGCGGGAGCAGCGATCCTGTTCATGGCCCGCGATGCCGCCAGCAACAGCCTGTTCCTGACCGGAAACTTCACGACGCTGAATGGCGTCACGGTGAACCGCGTCGTCCGCATCGACAGCAATACCCTGGCCATCGACAGCAACTTCGCCCCGACCGTGCCGGTCATCCCCAGTGCCATGCTCAGCGACGATCTGGGTGGCCTGTGGCTGCATGGTGTGTTCAGCACCATCAACGGCCAGGCCTGTCGTGGTCCGGCGCGCCTGCTCATCGCCACCCAGGGCAGTCTCGATCCGGCCTTTTCCTGCAACCGCGGCTTTCTCGGCGGCGGCAGCATGGCGCTGGCGCGCGACTCGGTTTACGTCAAGGGCATCAACACCATCAGCCGCTTCGTGCGCAGCGCCGGCGGCAGCGCCGATCCGGACTGGGTGATTGCCAATCCGCCGTCGGCGCTGGGTCTGACCGTGTTCGGCGATCGGCTGTTTGCCCATGGCGATTTCAGCAGCATCGCCGGCGCCAGCCGACAATCGCTGGCCGCCTTCCCGGTGGTCGAGTACTTCGGCCGCAGCGGTTTTGAATAGCAACCATCAGGAGCCTGCTCATGCGCCCACACCCAGTTTTCGCCTTGCTCTGCTGCCTTCTGCTCGGCGCCATTCCTGCCCTTGCCGATGCCGAAACCAGCCTGAGCTATCGCGGTGAACTGCTCGACCGCGGGCAGCCGGCCCAGGGCCGCTTCGACCTGCGCTACACCCTGCTGCAGGACGACGGCACTGCTTTCGCCGCGCCAGTGACCCTGTACGACGTGGATATCCAGCAGGGCCGCATCGCGGTCGACGTCGACTTCGGCCTGGATCTGGACCAGGCGCCGCCGCTGAAGCTGAAAACCGAAGTCGCTGAACGCGGCGCTGCCTTCGTGGCCATCGGCAAACCCGAGCGCATCGAGGCGAAATCGACCCTGGTGGGCGTCTGCTGGGATACCCAAGGCAATGCCGGCACCAATGCAGCCACCGATTTCCTCGGCACGACTGATAGCCAGCCGCTGGTGCTGCGCACGGCCAACGAGCCTGTGCTCAGGCTTTCGGCCAGCAGCACCCTGGTCAACGGCCAGCCGATGGCGGTCAATGTCATCCACGGGAGCGCCAGCAACACCATCCTGGGGAGCATAGGAGCGACCGTCGGCGGCGGCACCGTTCCGCATCCCAGCAATCCCTTCATCACCTTCACCGGTCTGCCGGCGCTGGCCAATGCAGTCAGCAGCGACTTCGGCATCGTCGCCGGCGGCTATTCCAATCAGGCTGGCGACGGCAGTTTCACCGGCCGCTTCGCGACGGTCTCGGGGGGAGCGGTCAATACCGCCGGCAGTGTGGGCACCACAGTGTCCGGCGGCATCCGGAACACCGCCATGGCCAGTGCCGCCACGGTGATGGGAGGCTCCAACAACACGGCTGCTGGTATCTCCAGTACGGTTGTCGGCGGCGGTGCCAACTGCGCCGGTGGCAGCGTCAGCCTGGCCGCAGGCGCCCGCGCCAAGGTGCGCCCGGGCAATGCGGCCGGGGCATCCACCTGCGCAGCCAATTCCGGTGACGCCGACGGCGATGAGGGTACTTTCCTCTGGTCCGATGTGAGCGGCGCCGTCGATTTCGTGTCCAACGGTCCCAACCGCTTCCTGGTCCGTGCCGACGGCGGTGCCACCTTCCAGCGCCTGATCGGCACTGAAGCCAATGCGCGGCCTCAACGTGGCTACTTCAATGTCGTACAGGGTGATTCCGGGCTGGCGCCACCAACCGCACCTTCTGCCAATGTGGTCGGCAGTTTCGAAAGCGATGGCGATGCCTTTCTGGTGCTGACTACGCCCGCTGGCAGCAGTCGCGGACTGATCTTTCGCAGCACCGTGAGCAACAACGAGGCCGGTCTGGTTTACGCCAGTTCCGCCAGCGGCTTGCAGTTCCTGTCCGGCAACTCGGTGCGCATGACCCTCGCCGGCACCGGTCAGCTGACCCTGAACACGCTCGGCAGCGCCGGCACCACCAGCCTGTGCCGCAACACCAGCAACCAGATCGCCAGCTGCTCCTCCAGCGCCCGCTACAAGAGCGACATCGAAGATCTGCATCTGGGGCTGGATGCCGTGGCCCGGCTGCGACCGGTGTCCTACACCTGGAAAGACGGCGGCATGGCCGACATCGGCTTCGTCGCCGAGGAAGTCGCGGCGCTGGATGAGCGCCTGGTCACCCGCAACGAACAGGGCCAGGTCGAAGGCGTCAAGTACGAGCGCTTGAGCGCGGTGCTCGCCGGCGCGGTGCAGGAACTGGCGGCGCGCGACAGCCTGCAGCAGGGCGAGATCGAAGAGATGCGCAGGGAACTGGCCGAGTTGCGGGCCCTGGTTCAGAGCCAGATCAAGGGAGTGCGCTGAGATGACACGCGCCTTGCTGATCGCCGCAGCCGCTCTGTTGCCGCTACCAACAGCAGCACTCGCTGATGACAACGGTGCCCGTTTTCAAATGCGCGAGGCAAAGGTCGAGACCACAGCGCCGGCCACCAGCAGTGATGGTCGCTACGCCCTGCACGGCCGGGCCCAATGGTCATCGACCGAAGCCCCGATGGATGCTGCGCGTTTCAGCCTGAAATCCAGCAACGGCACCAGTTGCACAGCCACGGGTGACGCCGTGTTCGCCAACGGCTTTGAATGAGCCCGTCATCCGGAGTTTCTGACCATGGGCAGACCTGCCCGATTGCTCGCGTGCGTCCTGTGCACGACGTCACTGATGTTCGCGGCCCCGCCCGTCGCCGCTACCAGCCTGATCGTCAGCGGCCAGCTGGACGAATACGGCCGCCCGGCCAACGGTCGCTTCGATCTGCAGCTGATCCCGCATGGCGACGCTGTGGTGAATGCCCCGCTCGCGGGCGCACTGGTGCTGGAAGACGTCGACATTCGTGACGGTCGGTTCAGGGTGGAAACCGAGTTCGGATTGAAGACCTTGTCCGGGCAAGCGATCTGGATCGCAGTCGCCGTGCGCGGCGGCCAGGAGAGCGCTGCCTTCACCCCGATTCCATCGCGACTGCAGGCCCTCACCCCCAGCGTGATCGGCCAATGCTGGAGCACTGCGGGCGACAGCGGCAGCAATCCCGCGGTCAATTTCCTCGGCACCACCGATGCGCAGCCCTTTGAGATCCGCACACAGAACAGCCGTCATCTGCGCATCGAGCCCAGCGCCCAGCAGTTCAACGGATCACCGATCACAGCCAATGTCATCGCCGGCAGCAGCGAAAACCAGACGGATCCGGGCGTACGCGGCGCCACCATCGCCGGCGGCGGTGTGCCTTTCGGCGCCAGCGAGCCGGATTTTGACGGCGAGACGCCGAATCTGGTTTTCGACCACTACGGCTCGATCGGTGGCGGCTACGGCAATCAGGCCGGCGACGGCGATGCCGACTTTACCAACGGTGCATTTGCCACGATTGGCGGGGGCAAGAACAACCAGGCCTCTGCCCAGATCAGCACCATCGCGGGTGGTTTCCTCAACATCGCCGGCGGCGACGCTTCGGTAGTCGCTGGCGGCGTCGGCAATCGCGCCCTGGGCAACTCTGCGGCAGTGCTCGGCGGCGACTCCAATCGTGCCGTCGGCGAAAAGAGCAGTGTGGTCGGTGGCCTCAGCAACACTGCGCTGGGTGGCTTTTCCACGGTCAGTTCGGGCGCCAGCAATTGCACCGGTGCACCGCAGTCCTGGGCCGGTGGCCTGCGAGTCAAGGTGCGCCCCGGCGCAAGCTCAGCCGAGGGCAGCTGTGCATCTGCGCCTGTCAGTGGTACTGCTGGCGGAGACGAAGGCACCTTCGCATGGGCTGACAGCAGCGGCACCGGTCGCTTCATATCGAATGGCCCGCAACGATTCCTGGTGCGCGCAAGCGGCGGCACGGTGGTCCAGGCGCAGATCGGAACCGAGGAGCAGGCGCGCAGCCCACGGGGCTTCTTCAATCTTGTCCGCGGCAGTTCGGGCATCGCCCAACCGGCCAACCCGAGCGCCACCATTCTGGCCAGCCTGGAGAACGACAGCGACGGTTTCATCAGCGTGCTTGGTCCGGCCAACGTCAACCGCGGCCTGATTTTCGGCAGCCCCTCCAGCGCCACTCAGGGCGGCATGATCTATATCGGCGCGAGCGAGGTGTTGCAGTTCTTCGCCGGGGGTAGCGCCCGCATGACCCTGAATGGCACCGGGCAACTGGTGCTGCCGACACTGGGCAGCGCCGGCAGTACCGCCCTGTGCCGCAACGCCAGCAATCAGATCGCCAGCTGCTCTTCCAGTGGCCGCTACAAGCGTGACATCGAGGATCTGCATCTCGGTCTCGACGCGGTCTCCCAGCTCAGGCCCGTGGGCTATCGCTGGAAAGACGATGGCCATGCCGATATCGGCTTCGTCGCCGAAGAAGTCGCTGCGCTCGACGAGCGTCTGGTCACCCGCAACGCGCAGGGCGAGGTGGAGGGCGTCAAGTACGACCGCCTCAGCGCCGTGCTGGCGGGTGCCGTGCAGGAACTGAGCGCTCGCGAGGCCTTGCTGCAGGCCGATCTGCAGACCATGCGCGCAGAGCTCGCCCGTCAGCGCGAGGACACTGCGGCACTACGCCGCGAGTTTTCCGAACTGACGCGGAAGTTCGGGGGCCGCACGCACCGCCAGTCCGCGCCCGATTGAAGCTCGCACGAGATTGCGTCGCATGCCGCTGATCGCATGCGGCCCTGTCAATCGCCATCACAGACTGCCCGCATGGGCAGACAACGCGGGCTCCACGCCGCGGTTACCCGGAGAAAGCCGATGCAGCCCCAGTGCTCACAGCAAGCCGAATTCTCGTCGATCCTCGCACCGAAAAGGTCGCGGTCAGCAACCGGACTCAGAGGCCCTGCGTCGCGCATGCACCGCCACCGTCTGATGGGCGCATGCCTGTTTGCCCTGGTGGCAGCGCAGGCCTCCGCCCAGACCACCACCACCTCCGGCCCGATCCCCTACACCTCGCCAGCCTCGCGTCCCGCCAGTTTCATCAACAGGCCGGTGGTGATCGAGGACTTCGAGGACAGCGTCATCGACCCACGCATCAATATCTTCCTCGGCGGCACCATCCTCGGACCGCTAGGCCAAAGCGATTCGGTGGATGGCGATGATGGCTTCATTGATGGCTCGGGCAACCAGGGCCACTGCCTGCTGCGCAATTCGGCCGCCATCGATGTCGTATTCACGACCAACCCCAGGGTCGCCGGCCTGGTCTGGACCGACGGCGGCCAGAACAGTCTGGTGACGGTGACGGCCTTCGCGCCCGACGGCACCCAACTCGCCAGCACCGGCCCGCATGCGCTGGGTGACGGCAACAGTACCGGCAACACCGCCGAGGATCGCTATTTCGGCTTTCGCAACGACGGCGGCATTGGCCGTATCCGCATGCAAACCGACAGCGCCAGCTTCGAGATCGACCACATCCAGTTCAGCAATACGGTGGAGCCGCTGATCATGGGCACCATGGACGACGGCAATCGGGCGATGTTCCTGGCGGCGCCCGATGCCGAACTGCCCGGGACCCGGCAGCAGGTCTTCACCCTGCCCTCGAACAATCGCCCCCATGGCGTGGCCTTTCTGGGCACGCGGGCGCTGTATCAGGACTTCATCACGCCGCGCATCTTCGTGGTCGATCCCGGCTTCCCCACGCAGGTTCCACTGATCTCGCTGACCGGACGCAGCCGCGGCAACGGCAGCCTGGCGGTCGATCCGACCCAGCGCTATGCACTGAGCATCGGCGAGAGCGCCGATCTGAATCCGGTCGGTGAGGCCGTGGTCGTTGATTTCGGCCAGCAGCCGCCTCAGGTCAGTCCCATTGCCGGCGGCCTTCGGGTGCTGAGCTTTGTGTCTGAAGCCATCGATTTCGCGCCGGACGGCCGCGCCTTCGTCTGCCACACCGAGGGCGTCAGCGTGCTTCGCCCACCCTATCAGTCCGTCGATTTCACCATGCCCTTTCCGAGCGTGGTGCAATCGCCGTCCATGTGCAGGCTGAGCCGCGATGGCAGCCGGCTGTTCGTCACCCGTGTGCTCAGCGAAACCGTCGCCCTGCCCAATGGCGTGCGCACCACCACGGCGCCCTACTCGGCGGCCAGCAGCTTCACGCTGATGCCGGCGCCGCCGACGGTGCAGGGACTGGGGCCGATGGCAGTCTCGCCCGATGGCCAGGCGCTGATCGTCGGTCAGCAATTCCTGTTTCCACCCGACAACGGTACCCGAGCCCGCGCCTTCCTGCTGCGCGCGCCCTTTGACGGTCAAACCAGCTATCAGGAACTGACTCTGCCGGCGAGCTCTACCGGGTTGCAATGCACCGACGACGGGGTGCCGATCGACTGCCCCGGCTTCGAGGCCATCGAAGTCAGTCGCGACGGCACGCTGGCGGTGCTCAGCGGCAACAGCGGCGCCGCGGTGAGCAGCAGGGCAGACCGCGTGCCCGCAGTGTTCATCCGCCACCCCTTCAACGATCAGGCGCGTTCCTCGGTGGCCGTGCCCATCGGACCCGCCGGCTTCGAGGGGCGCGGCGCCGGCGGCATCGATTTTCAGCCGGACCGGATGTACACCAGCGGCTTTGAATGAGTCGCCGGGCGCCGCGGCATGAACGCTCGACCACGGGAGCGCCCTCGCGGCGCGAGCAGTGACCTGACGGTGCTGTCCCCTGGCAGGTCAAGGCCTGGATTGCTTCGTCACTGCGTTCCTCGCAATGACGCATCGGTGGATAGGTTCATGAAGAATGATGCGGAGCCTCCACGGCAGCCTTGAGGTGGGACGCGCGCCTGCGCGGCCGCTCTTGATCACCCAGCCTGGAAAAGCTACGGCGCAGTGGTAGTTCACTTGTGGAGTCAAATAACACTGTTATATTATGAAGCATAACAGTGTTATCAGCCCGATGCCGTGCAGACCAGATCAGAACTTGCCGACCAGACCCGCCGCAGCATCCTCGACCAGGCCAGCCAGCTGCTGGCCGAGTCCGGGCCCGATGCGCTGTCGATGCGCAAGCTGTCGCAGCGCATCGGCGCGTCGACGATCGTGCTGTACACGCATTTCCGCGACAAGCAGGCCATTCTTGACGAGCTCTACGTTGAAGGATTCGAGCGTCTGCGCGCCGATCTGGCCAGTGTGCCCGTGCACGCCGATCCGATGCAGCAGGTGATGGCGCTGGGCCGCGCCTACCACCGTTCGGCGGTGGCCAATCCCACCTATTACCAGCTGATGTTCACCCGCTGCGTGCCCGGATTCGATCCCGCGCCGCGCAGTCGCGAAATCAGCAAGCAGGCATTCGCGATCCTGGTCGCCGGGGTCAGACGCTGCATGGACGAGGGCGCGATTCCGGACGGCGATGCCGCCCAGGTGGCGCATGTGCTGTGGGGCACGCTGCACGGACTGATCAGCCTGGAGCTGTTCGGCTATGCGCCCGGCGCCGCCTCGGCCGAGACCCGTCTGGAACACGCCATGCAGGTGATCCGCGACGGCATGCGCCATCCGCAACCGGCGGGATCGGGGCGGTGAGCCAGTACACCGCCGCGAGCCGCCACTGTGGAAGCGGCTTCAGCCGCGATCGCTCTTGGCAAGCACACCCATCGCGGGCAGAGCCCGCTCCCACAGAAAGCCGCGAGCCTTGATGCGCTGCCCAGTGCCTGCGCGAACAATCACCACAGACACCCGAACCGGACCCCACCATGATCAACGGCACCCGCTACCACCCTGACATTGCCGCCCAGCCCTTTGATGCCGTCGTCATCGGCTCGGGTCTGGGCGGATTGACCTGCGCCGCGCTGCTGGCCAAGACCGGCAAGCGCGTGCTGGTGCTGGAGCGCCATTACACCGCCGGCGGCTTCACTCATTCCTTCAAGCGTCGCGGCTATGAGTGGGATGTGGGCGTGCACTACATCGGCGATGTGCACAAGCCGCACTCACCGATGCGCCGGGTCTTCGACACCATCACCGATGGCCGATTGCAGTGGGCCAAGATGGACCCGGTCTACGATCGCATGGTGTTTCCGGACGCCACCTACGACTTCCACTCGGGCGTGCGCAACTTCAGGATCGGGCTGCTGCAGCACTTCCCGGATGCCGGCGCGGACATCGACAGCTATCTGGCCCATGTGCGTCGCGCCAGTGGCACGGTGGCCGGACACTTCGGTCAGCGCCTGCTGCCGGGCATGCTGCAGGGCGCTGCCGGCGCGGCGGTCAGGCGCTTGAGCGGCGACTACTTTGGACGCACCACGCACGAGGTGCTGAGCAGCTGCACCGGCGATCCCAAGCTCGCTGCCGTGCTGGCGGGTCAGTGGGGCGACTACGGCGCGCCGCCGAAGCAATCGAGTTTTGCCATGCACGCACTGGTGGCCCAGCACTATCTGGACGGCGCCAACTTCCCGGTCGGCGGCGCCTCGCAGATCGCCGCGCAGGTGATCCCCACCATCGAAGCCAGCGGTGGCGCCGTGCTGGTGAGCGCCGAAGTCGATCAGATCCTGGTGCAGCGCGACCGTGCCGTCGGCGTGCGCATGCTGAATGGCGACGAGATCCTGTGTCCACAGGTAATCAGTGCTGCCGGCGTGCACACCACCTGGTCGCGCCTGTTGCCGCCAGAGGCGGCCGCCCAGAACGGCATGCTGGAGAAGGTGCAGGCGCTGCCGCGCTCGGTCGGACATCTGGGTCTGTACGTCGGACTCAAGGGCACGCGGCAGCAACTGGGACTGGAACAGGCCAATCTCTGGGTCTATCGCGACTACGATCACGATGCCTCGATCGCGCGTTTTCTGGCCAAGCCCAGCCGCGATTTCCCGCTGATGTACATCTCCTTTCCCAGCGCCAAGGATCCGGCCTGGGATAGCCACTATCCAGAGCGTTCCACCATCGATGTGATCGCCCCGGCGCCGTGGACCTGGTTCTCGCACTGGCAGGATCAGCCGTGGAAGAAACGCGGGGCCGACTACGAGGATTTCAAGGCGCAGCTGTCCGAGCGCCTGCTGGACGAGATCTACCGCCACGCCCCCGGTGCGCGCGGGCAGGTCGATTGCTTCGAGCTGTCCACACCGCTGTCGACCGCGCATTTCAGCAACTACGCTGCCGGCGAGCTGTACGGACTGGAACACAGTCCGCACCGTTTCGCGCAGCGCTGGCTGACGCCGAAGACGCCGATCAAGGGTCTGCATCTGACCGGTCAGGACATCCTGTTCTGCGGCGTCGGATCGGCGCTGATGTCGGGCGTGTTCACCGCCGCGACGCTGCTCGGCCCCAAACTGCTGCGGGTGGTGCCCGATCTGCTGGCCGGGCGCTCGGCCGGTCTGGCCAGCGCGCTCAAGCGTCTGGTGCCGAAGACACCGGCCACGCCAACTCGCCCTCCCATCGTGCCCGAGGCCCAGCCGCTGTGGTTCGACGCCCGCTGTGTAGCAATCGAGGACCTCACCGACGATTGCAAGGCCTTCCGCTTCAGCTGCGATCGTGCCGATATGCGCCGTTATCGCCCCGGCCAATTCGTGACCATCGAAGCCGAGATCGATGGCCAGCGCCTGTGCCGCTCGTACACCCTGTCCTCCAGTCCCACCCGCCCTGACACCTTCGAAGTCACGGTCAAGCGTGTGGCCGCCGGTCCGTTTTCCAACTGGATCTGCGATCGGCTGCAGGTCGGCGACGATGTGCGCATGAGCGGGCCCTTCGGCGAATTCAGCTGCGCGCCGCGGCCGCGGCCCAAGCTGCTGTTGCTCTCGGCCGGCAGCGGCATCACGCCGATGCTGTCGATGGCGCGCTGGATCGCCGACAAGCAGGCGGAGGTGGACGTGGTCTTCCTGCATGTGGCCCGCCGTCAGTCCGAACTGATCTTTGCCCGCGAACTCAGGCAGCTGGGCAAGCGGCATCCGGGAACTCGGGTGCGTATCTCGCTGAGCCAGGAAGCCGAGGACAGCACCTGGCGCGGCGCCCGCGGGCGCCTGAGCGCGACCCTGCTCAAGCGCGCGGCGCCCGATCTGACCGAGCGCGAGGTCTACCTCTGCGGCCCCGAAGGCTTCATGGCCAGCGCCCGCACCCTGCTGGGCGATGCCGGTCTGCCGCCAGGTCAGCTGCACGAAGAGAGCTTCGATGTCAGTTCCGGGGTCTCGGGCAGCGGCGGCAGCGTCGAGTTCAGCGCCTCCGGCAAGACCATCCAGGCCAGCGGCAGCGAATCCCTGCTGGAACTGGCCGAAGCCAGCGGCATCGCCCTGCCCTCAGCCTGCCGCACCGGCCATTGCGGCGAATGCAAGGTGCGCTGCGAATCGGGTCAGATCAGCATGGCCGTCAGCGACGGCCTGTCCGCCGAGGAACTGGACCAGGGCTATGTGCTGACCTGTGTCGGAGCGGTCAACGGGGATATCAGGCTGGCGGCCTGATGAACGCGCCAGAAGCACGGGGCACGGGGCACGGGGCACGGGGCACGGGGCACGGGGCACGGGGCACGGGGAAAAGGCTACAGGCCTTCGGCTTCTGTAGGTCCAGACTTGTCTGGACGCTTTTCAGCAAGCTTTTCTCAGGATGGCGCCAGAAGCGTCCAGACAAGTCTGGACCCACAACAGCCTTGGGCCCGGCGTCATCGCGACCCCGGACTTGACCCCGAGGAAGCAGTCCAGAACGTAGCCCGGGTAAGCGCAGCGCACCCGGGGTGCCTCGCAAACAGCACCTCGGAAAAAGCCCCGGGTGCGCCCTTGGCTTACCCGGGCTACTGGCTGGACTCACAATCCGCCGAGATCCACCCTGGTCAGCGCCCAGCAGCCCTGCACGCGCTCGAATTGATAGCGATGCCCGTAGACATCGGTATCGCAGGACGACTGAAAGAAATCGCGGCTGTCCATGCGTGCCGTTGTCGATTCACACAACTCGCCCTCGCTGCCTGCCAGTTCGGCCTCACGCTCGGGCGTGACCAGCGGAAAGGACTCCAGGTCGAGATAGGCGGATCGGGTCACCATCTCCGGTTTGCCGAAGGCCGAGCCGTTTCCTACCGCCAGCGGAAACACGATGCGGGATTGACGGAATTCAGCATCCTGCTTGAACCGCACAACAAAAGCCGGGAAGGACTCGCGCGGCTCGCACTGTGCCGAAGGTGCCTCTTCGGCAAGGCCCGCTGCAGGCGCAAGGAGCGCGGCCAGAAACCACCATCGACATGCACCATTCATGATTCACCCTCGATTCCGAAGCCGTTGTATCCGCCCGCGGCCCACGTTGACGCGTCGCCTCGGCGCGACCTGGTCCGCGCCCCGGCACCTTAGCACTGCACCGGAAAGCGTAGCTGAAAGGGCGGCGGCTGTACGCTTCGCCGCATCGGCCAGGCTTCTCGGAAATGAAGCAAGGGTCGGATTTGCCGATCCAGGTCATTTGTACGCTGAGCGGACTACCTGACATTGGGCATCGTCACGTAGGCCCTGCGGGCCAACGTGACCTACGTTTTCCGCGTGGGCGTGCAATCCCGCCCTCGTGCCCTCGTCTACAGCTCCCAGCGGAAGCCCAGGCTCCAGTAGTCCTGCTCGGTGTCGGCGAATCCGAACAGGCGCCGGTAGCTGAGGAATCCGCTCTGGCCGCCGGCGAACTGCATGGCCAGCGACAGCGAGGCTTCACCGTAGCGGGCGTCGACACCGGCGGTGGGCAGCAGGAATTCCTGGCTCTGCGGGTCGTTGACGAAACTGCCGCGTATCACGCCGGCCTCGTTCTCGAACTGGGCCACCCAGTAAGCGTCAAACTGCGGCAACAGCACGCCGTGACGCGTGGAAATGGCCCACTGCGAACCGAAACCCAGCCGCGCCAGCCTGGATTGCACTCGCTGCTCCTGCAGAGCCACGGCAAAAGCATCGCTGCCCTCGACCGCGGTTTCGGCAAAGGCGTCGACATCGAAGCGAGAGTATTCGAATGCCGCCCGCGGCCCGAAACTCCAGTTGCCACGCTGCCAGTCGAAACCGGCGGAAAGCGTGGCCATCAGCAGCGTCGTGTCCGGTGATCCGCGCAGGACGTCGACGCTGCTGAAGCTCTCCTCGTCGGTCTGGCCGGAGAAGGTCGCGATGCGCGTTTGCTTCAGCCTGCCTTTGCCGTAACCCAGGCTACCGTCGATCCAGCCGCTTGCCAGCGCGCGGCTGAAATACAGATTCAGGGCATTGCTGCGCAGCCCGAGATCGCCGCTGTCGCCGCTGAGATCGGCATCGAAGCGGTTGCGCGTATAGGCCAGCCCGAACACCCAATCGAGGCCAACGCGCTTGTCGATCCCCAGCAGGTAGGCCGCCGAATCGTTGCTGTAGCCACTCTCGAGTGCGCTCGACTGGCGCTTGCCATCGCCCAGTGTCACCGAGGCAAACAGGCCGATACCGCGTCCCAGCAATTCATTGTCCTCAGCCAGATTGGCTGACAGCGACAGCGCGCCGTTGCCACCCAGCAATTGCGAGTCGACCAGGGCCACGCCAGCGCCGCCGCCATGGCGCACAGCTTCAAGGCGCCGGCCGAGTGCACCCATCTGGGTACCGGCCAGCATGCGAAAACCGCGGCGCTGGCTCGAGAACTCCTCTCCGAGGACTCCGCGCAAGCTCCGGATGAGCTGCTGCGCAGCGCCGGGATCGCGCAGGGCCAGGCGCAGCAACTGGCAGCGCCGATCCAGCTCGCTGCCGGGCGGCGGCCGATTGGTGGCACACAGCTGTCCCAGATTGCTCAGCTGCGAGGCTACCAGCGGGTCCGGCACGGTGGCGACGATCTGCTGCAAACGATTCCCCAGCGAAACTGGGTCGTCATCATCATCCCGAATCAGCAGGGAAAACTGCCGCGAGGGCCCGACCTGATAACAGTCACTTGGACGCAGCACAATCAGCACGGTCTCGTCCGGCTCGGAAATCTGGTCGTCGATGATCATGATCGGTACGCTGGCCATCATCCCGCCTTCAGGGATGCGCGGCACCGACATGGCCAGACGGAAATCCTGATCTGGCCGGGCAGTGCCGCCCGCCAGATCCAGATCGATGCAGACACCGCCAGCCGGAGCCGGCTCATTCAGCCGCAGTTCCACGCGCACCGGCTGCAACGTGCCCTCGGTGGCGATGGCCCGGTCGACGCTGATGCTGAGCACCGGCATGGCACTGGCGACGCTGGTGCCCAGCAGCATGGCCAGTCCTGCGGCGCCACTTGCCATGCGGAGTGGATTCATCATCGCAGCCTCGCTCTCGGGTTGTCAGTTCCGTACCGATCCTACCCAAGAGCTTGCGTCGGCGCACGGCTGCAGCCGCTGGCCAGCGCGGCACCGGACCCAGGCCCCAGCGCCAGCCTCGCATCGGCTTCAAGTTTGATCGGCTAGCATCGGCGTCGATTTTGCGTTGGGGACAACCGCGACTGTCGGAAGTCCAGGCCTCGCACTACTTGAAATCTCACCGCGAACGCATCGGAACACCCCATGAAAATCCACCTGCTTGCCATGGCCCTGGGCTTTACCCTGGCCACTACCTTCACTGCCGTCGCCCATGCCAGCGACACCACGCCCGCGGCGGCTGCCGCTGCAAAACAGGAGAACAAAGCCATGATCACCACCGCCAGTGGCCTCAAATATGAAGTACTGACCGAAGGCAGCGGCCCCAAGCCGTCGGCCACCGATACGGTCACCGTGCATTACAAGGGCACGCTCACCGACGGCAAGGTCTTTGACAGCTCCTATGCTCGCGGTGAGCCGATCAGTTTCGGGCTCAATCAGGTGATCAAGGGCTGGACCGAAGGCCTGCAGCTGATGTCGGTGGGCTCCAAGTACCGACTGACCATTCCTTCTGAGCTGGGCTACGGCGCCGCCGGCGCTGGCGGCGTGATTCCGCCGAACGCGACGCTGATCTTCGAGGTCGAGCTGCTGAAGATCAACTGAGCCTGCATGGCTCAGGGCAAGGATGGGTCCGGTCCAGACTCGGACTCGAACCCATCCCGCCCTCTTCCGCGATCCGGCTGCGGCGCAAGGCCGGACCTGCCCTCGCGCATCGGTACGGCACGCTAGAGTGCCTCGCCGCGGCTGCCGGGCTATTCTCCCTGGCTCACTTTTGCGCGCAGCCCCTAGCCCATGGACAAGAGTTTCGAACCCAAGCCGATTGAGTCCCGCTGGTATCCGCAGTGGGAACAGTCCGGCTATTTCAGTCCCAGCGGGGCCGGTGAGCCCTATTGCATCCAGCTGCCGCCGCCCAATGTCACCGGCACGCTGCACATGGGCCATGCCTTCCAGCAGACGGTGATGGATCTGCTGATCCGCTACCAGCGCATGAGCGGCAAGAACACGCTGTGGCAGTGCGGCACCGATCACGCCGGCATCGCCACGCAGAAGATCGTCGAAAACCAGCTGGCCGTGCAGGGCCAGAGCAAGCATGACCTCGGTCGCGAAGCCTTCATCGCCAAGGTCTGGGAATGGAAGGAGGAATCCGGCTCGACCATCACCCGGCAGATGCGGCGCCTGGGCGCTTCCTGCGACTGGACACGCGAGCGCTTCACCATGGACGCAGGCCTGTCGGCCGCGGTCAAACGCGTGTTCATCGAGTGGTATCGCGCCGGCCTGCTCTATCGCGGCAAGCGCCTGGTGCACTGGGATCCGGTGCTCGGCACCGCGGTCTCGGATCTGGAAGTCGAGAACATCGAAAAGGACGGTCATCTGTGGTCGATCCGCTATCCCGCGGCCGAGGGCAGCGACAGCGTGGTGGTGGCCACCACGCGTCCGGAAACCATGCTCGGTGACGTCGCCGTGGCGGTGCACCCCGAAGATGAGCGCTACCAGCATCTGATCGGCAAGATGCTGAAGCTGCCGCTGACCGACCGGGAAATTCCGGTGATCGCCGACGAATATGTCGACCGCGAATTCGGCACCGGCTGCGTCAAGATCACGCCAGCCCATGACTTCAACGATTACGCGCTTTGGCTGCGCCAAGAGCGCGAAATTAGGGAGGGCATTCTTAAGGGCAACCCAAGCTGGCCAAAGAACTGGGCCCTGTTTTCCACCATTGCACTGGATGGCCGAATGGCGTCGGCAACGAACAATGTTGCAGACGCAGATATCTATCGCATGTCGGCAACTGGTGGGACGTCGGATTGGCCTGGTGGATTCGTCGATGAGCTCGTACCAGCCCAATACCAAGGTCTCGATCGATTTGTGGCGCGAAAACAAATTCTGGCCGATTTGGAACAAATCGGCCTGCTGGTCGAGACCAAGCCGCACAAGCTGTCGCTGCCAATCAGCCAGCGTTCCGACGCCGTGATCGAGCCGATGCTGACCGATCAGTGGTTCCTCGACCTGACCCGCGACGAGCTCCCCGACGGCCGCCCCGGCGGCAAACGCGCCATCACTGATCCGGCGCTGGCCGCCGTCACCGAGGGCCATATCCGCTTCGTGCCGGAAAACTGGAAGACCACCTATGTGCAGTGGCTGACCAACATCCAGGACTGGTGCGTCAGCCGCCAGCTGTGGTGGGGTCACCGCATACCGGCGTGGTTCGATGAAGCCGGCAACATCTTCGTCGGCGAAGACGAAGCCGACGCCCGCGCCTTCGGCGACACCGCTCCCGTCGGCGCCCTGCGCCAGGACGAGGACGTGCTCGATACCTGGTTCTCGTCGGCCTTGTGGCCGTTTTCTACGTTGGGGTGGCCTGGAGAAGCAACGGGACCCGGGACCCGGGACCCGGGACCCGGGCGGAGCGGTTCGGGGCAAGCCTCGAACGACGCGGCCAGCACGGACACGAGTAGCGCCGCTGCAAGCGAGCCTTTGACTCCCCCGGGTCCCGGGTCCCGGGTCCCCGGTCCCGGCTCTACTGGGTCCCGGGTCCCCGGTCCCGGCTCTTCAGGGTCCCGGGTTCCCGACCCTCAGGCGAACTGGAGCACCGACCAAATCTTCCTCCCCTCCGATGTCCTCGTCACCGGCTTCGACATCATCTTCTTCTGGGTGGCGCGCATGGTCATGGCCACGACCTATTTCGTCGGGCGGCAGGCGGACGGCAGTTACGAGGCGCGTTATGCGCAGCTCAAGGATCGGGTGCCGTTCAAGACCGTCTACATCAACGCCATCGTGCGTGATGCCGAAGGCCAGAAGATGAGCAAGTCCAAGGGCAACACCATCGATCCGCTGGACCTGATCGATGGCATCAGCCTCGAGGATCTGGTGCAGAAATCCACCTCCAGCCTGCTGATTCCGCAGGTGCGCGAGAAGGTCGAGAAGCGCCTGCGCAAGGAATATCCGGACGGCATCAACGCCGTCGGCGCCGACGCCCTGCGCTTCACCTTTGCCGCGCTGGCCACCCACGGCCGCACCATCAATTTTGACCTGAAGCGCTGCGAGGGCTACAAGAACTTCTGCAACAAGCTGTGGAATGCGGCGCGTTTTGTGTTGATGAATGTAGGTGAGGCAGCGGGACCGGGGACCCGGGACCGGGGACCCGGTTTAGAGCAGTCTGTCGTCAATTCGATCGACAGCGCCCTGGATCGAATGGAAGCCGGAATTGCCGCCATTGAGCAACGAGCCGTCGAAGCCGGCCTTTCCCCGGGTCCCGGGTCCCGGGTCCCCGGTCCCGGCTCTTCTGGGTCCCGGGTCCCCGGTCCCGGCTCTGCTGGGGCCCTGAGCATCCCCGAACGCTGGATCCTCACCGAACTCTCCAAGGCCACCGAGGAATTCCACGCCCAGATCTCGGCCTATCGCTTCGATCTGGCGGCGCAGGCGCTCTATGACTTTGTCTGGAACGAGTACTGCGACTGGTTCCTGGAATTGTGCAAACCGGCGCTGGCCGGCGATGACGCGGCCTTGCGGGCGGGTACCCAGGGCACGTTGCTGCGGGTGCTCGATGCGGTGCTGCGCCTGCTGCACCCGATCATTCCCTTCATCACCGAAGAGATCTGGCAGCAGCTGGCGCCGCGTCTGGGTATGACTGGCGCCACCATCGCCACGCAAGCGCTGCCACAGGCGGCTGATTTCCCGCGCGATTCCGCGGCAGTCGCCGACATTGAATGGCTCAAGGCGGTGCTGACCGGCGTGCGCAAGATCCGCGGCGAGATGAACATCGCGCCCGGCAAGTTGCTGCCGCTGATCTTCAGCGACGGCGGCGCCAGTGATCGCGAGCGTTACACGCGCTTTGCCGCCGCCATCGCCTTCATCGCCCGAGTGGACAGCGCCGCCATGCGCTGGCTGGTTGCCGATGAAGTGGCGCCGGCCTCCGCCTCAGCGGTCGTCGGCGAGCTCAAGTTGCTGATTCCGCTACTGGGACTGATCGACGTCGACGCCGAACAGAAGCGCCTGGCCAAGGAAATCGCCCGTCTGGAGGGCGAGATCAAGAAATGCGAAGGCAAGCTCGGCAACGCCAGTTTCGTCGCCAATGCCCCTGCCGCGGTGGTCGAGCAGGAGAAGCAGCGCATCGCCGATTTCACCACCGCCATCACCGGGCTGCGCGAGCAAGCGCAGAAACTCGGGAGCTGAGCGCTGGGATCGCCGAGTTGTACTCGGCGGCTTCTGGCTCCGGAACAACGCAAAGCAACAGCGCCGACTGCAAGTCGGCGATCCCAGCTCGCCGCCGGGTTTTGGCTGGGATCGCCGAGTTGTACTCGGCGGCTTCTGGCTCCGCAAACGCAAACCGGCGGCAGGGAGACTCCTCCCGGCCGCCGGCATTTACTACAGCCTGCGCTTGTTACTTGGGCATGATCACGCTGTCGATGACGTGGATGACGCCGTTGCTGCCGGCAATGTCGGTGGCAGTCACGTTGGCGCCGTCGACCATGACCTTGCCGCCGTCGACCTTGATCGTGACTTCACCGCCCTGCACGGTCTTGGCGCTGCTCAGCTTGACCACATCCGCCGCCAGCACCTTGCCCGACACCACGTGGTAGGTGAGGATGGCGGTCAGCTGGTCCTTGTTCTCCGGCTTCAGCAGGGTTTCGACCGTACCGGCGGGCAGCTTCTCGAAGGCTGCGTTGGTCGGCGCAAAGACCGTGAACGGACCGGCACCGCTCAGCGTGTCGACCAGGCCCGCGGCCTTGAGTGCAGCCACCAGCGTGGAGAAATCCGGATTGCCGACGGCGATGTCGACCACCGTCTGCTGCTTCATGGCACCGCCCTCCTCGTGATGGCCGGCAATGGCCAGCGGAGCAAAGACGAGAGCGGCGCAGGTACCAAGGATCGGAAACAGTTTCATGGGATCAGCCTTGTAGGAAAGAGGAAGCGCATCGATTGCGGCGCAGGGACAGAGTGACGGGTCGGACATGCGCGGCGCGTCTGTTCCATGTGCAATCGGTCTTGATCTTGGTGAGGCGCGCATTGACATTGATGAGACTGCCGTGAGGGCCAGGCGACCGACAGTTTGGCTCTCGCCGACATCAGAGCTGCAGGAAGCCGATCCCGGCCCGTTCGCGCACTCGCCTTTCCCAGCATGCCATTGTCGACTCTCACGAAACATACCGCAGGTCATTGAATCAAAACATTTTTCCGCAAAGTACGCGAAGGACGCAAAGTAGAGCGAATCGAACGGTCCAGCCGGCGATGTCGCCGGCGATCGCCGCCTGGGGATACTCTGAACAAGTCTTGACCGTCATTCCCGCGCAAGCGGGAATCCAGTGCTTTGATGAACTGGCGCAGGCGTGGATTCCCGCTTTCGCGGGAATGACGTATTCATGGCGCAGATCACGGGCACGGCCACCCTGGATTCCCGCTTTCGCGGGAATGACGGACTGTTCAGAGGATCGCTGGCTAGCCGGGTTTTCAGACCTTTGCGTCCTTTGCGGACAAAAAACGCGGGGACCGAGATCGACTACCGTTGGATGCGCGAACAAGCGCATCGCCAGGGGCGAACGGGACTATCACCTGCCCCATGCCCCATGCCCCGTGCCCCGTGTCCCGTGTCCGATTTCGCCCCTATTATTGCGTATCCGCCACTCCCGACCGATCGGTCAGTGGCGCAAGCTGTACTCACCCCGGGCAACCGCCCGGACGTACAGCAAGGAGCACTCCCATGAACGCACTTCCTTTCATCGCCGCCACATTGATCGCATTGGCGGGTTCCGCGCGGGCCGACGACGGCATCGAGGATGCAGGCCCGGTCTTCGTCGCCGGTGGCCAGTACACCGCGGCACTGGAACAGCACAGCGGTCACTGGCGGCTGTTGCCGGTAGACGCGCAGGATCGTGAAGTGGTCAGCAGCTGCGCCCAGCAGGTCTATCTGCCGCGCGGACTGTGGCTGATCAATAGGGACAGTCGCGGGCGAGCCCAGCTGGTCGCCACCTCCGGCACGGCACTGCCGCCCGGTCACCGTGAGCGCATTGCGCTGGTGTCTTGCGAGGCGGCCGGCGCTCATCCCAGTGCCCTGCGTGCGCCGGCCAGTCTGATCGACTGGCTCAGTGACAATGCCGGCGCCGTCCTGGTCGACGAGTGATGTGGATGGAAGCAGCCCAAGCCCCGCTGCTGCGCCTCGGCATCCTGGCGCTCGATGGCTGTCTGCTGTCGAGCGTCGCCGGACCCATTGATGCGCTGCAGATTGCCGAGCGGATTGCCAATCTGCGCCAGCCCTCGGCATCGCCACGATTCGTCAGCCATGTGCTCAGCGCCCGCGATCAGACCCGCGTGCGCACCAGCCATGGCCTGGTGCTGGAGGGCCTGGAGACCGCCGAGGTTCCGCTGGACGTGCTGCTGGTGCCGGGGATCATGGCCGACCAGCCCCATGCCTTCTGCGCCCGCGCCGACGATTTCGATCCGGAAATCGACTATCTGCAGCGACGTCGGGCCAGCGGCGTGCGGGTGGCGGCGTCCTGCAGCGGCACCTTGCTGCTGGCCAAGAGTGGCTTGCTCGACGGTCGCCGGGCGACCACCAGCTGGTGGCTGGGAGCCACCTTCCGCAAGTTCTTTCCGGCCGTGAATCTGGATATCGAGCAGATGCTGGTCGAGGATGAGGGCGTGCTGACCACCGGCGCCGCCACTGCCATCCTGAATCTGGTGCTGCGTCTGATCGGGGAGGTGGCCGGAGACGATCTGGCGCAGCAGGTGGGGCGCATGCTGGCCATCGATACTGAACGCCAGAGCCAGGCTCCCTACGTCAGCATGGCCATGCTCGAACGTCCGCGCACCTCTCTGGCCGAGAAGGCCGAGCGCTATCTGCGACATTCGGTGGACGCCGACATCAGCGTCAGCGCCCTGGCCGACCATTGCGGCACCAGCGAACGCAGCCTGCTGCGCCACTTCAAGTCGCACTACGGGGTGACGCCGCTGGAGCACATCCAGCGCCTGCGCGTGGAACGCGCCAAAGCCCTGCTGGAGACCACCCACCTCAGCTTCGATGAAGTCGTCGAGCGCTGCGGCTACAGCGATGTGTCGAGCTTCCGCAAGCTGTTCAAGCGCGCCACCACCCTGACCCCGGCCGACTACCGCGAGCGCTTCCGCCTCCGCGCCCGGGCCTGAGGGGATGCGTCATCCCGTTTCGAGGGCCTGCCGGCGGGCCATGAACTTGCCTGCTGTGTGTAGCCCGTTGTGCCGCGCAGCGGCTCAGCGGGGCTCTTCTGCATCACCGCCCGCAGAGCGCTGCGCGCACTTCGGGCTACAAGAGCCGGCACCTTCCCTGATTTGAAAATTCAACAACTTACGATATGGTTCATAGACAGCGTAGAGGCGCAATCTGAGGCCCCGACAGGCTCGACCAGAAGGCTCGGTGACTGGGCAGACGGCTATAGTCTGTGAATCTGCACACCCTCGGGCAGCTCGATGTCCACCGCGACCGGCAGGTGGTCGGAGAGCTGGAAGCTTGGCGCCTCGTATCGCAGCGGATGGATATCGTGCGAAATCAGGATGTGGTCAATTGCGCGATCGGGTTGCCAGGCCGGGTAGGTGTTGAGCGGCAACGGCCCGGGCATCGTCAGGCCGCTGCGTTCCATGAACCGCCGAAAGCTCGGGCTGTTGGGCTGACAGTTGAAATCCCCCATGACCACACTGTGGCGATAGGGCGACAGCAGTTCATGCAGGAAATCGAACTGTCGTGATCGCGCCTGCGAGCCCAGTGACAGATGCGAGATCGCCACGGCCAGCGACTCGCGGCCCTCGCCGTACACCGCCAGCAGCACACCCCGTCCGGGGATACGACCGGGAAGCGGATGATCCTCAACCAGGGTGGGCTGGGCCCGACTGAACAGGCAGTTGCTGGATTCGGCGATACGGCCTATGCGGCGGTTGCGTTGCTGCCACCAGTAGGGGAAGGCCGAGAGCTCAGCCAGATAGGAGGCCTGATTCATGAATCCCGAACGCAGGCTGCCACCATCCACTTCCTGCAGCGCCGCGATATCCACGTGGCCCAGCAGCTTGGCCAGTTCCGACAGATTCTTGTGCTTGCCGGTGTCCGGCAGGATATGCCGCCAGCCACGGGTCAGGTACTCGTGAAACTTGCCCTGAGAATTGCCGGCATGAATGTTGAAGCAGAAAAGACGAAGGCGCGCCCGGTCAGGGTGCGCCTCCTTCTTGTCATGTTCCCGAACAACAGTCACCGGCTGGAGGTCGGTGTCAACTGCCGGCCTTCTTGGCCACTCGTTGCTTGGCCACCAGGAAATCGATCAATTCGCCCACGTTCTGATGTCCACCAGCACTGGTGACATCGAAACGATACTTGCCATCGACGATCACGCTCGGCGTACCGGCCACACCCCAGCGCGGCACCATGGCCTTGGCGCGATTGATCTTGGTGTTCACCGCGAAGGAGTTGGCGGCACTCAGGAACTGCTCCTTGGTCACACCGAACTGCGTGTACCACTCGGCCACGTCCTCGATCGCGCGGAAGGGCTTTTGCTCCTTGTGGATCGCAGCGAAGAACTTCTCGTGCGATGCCTCAAGAATGCCCAGGGTCTCGGCGGCGTAAAAGGCGCGGGCGAATGCCTCCACCGGCTCATTCCAGGCTGCCGGGAATGCGGAATAGGCTACATCTTCGGCCTTGGTGGCTTTCCACTTTTCCAGATAGGGCTCAAGGTCATAGCAGTGTGGGCAGGTGTACATGAACACCTCCAGCACCTCGATCTTGTTGCCCGAACTGGTCGGCTGCGCTGGATCGATAACGAAGTAGTGCTTGCCCTCCTGGAACTTGTCCAGTGGCTGAGCGCAGGCCGGCAGGGCCAGCAGCATGGCGAACGCAAACAGGGAGCCAATGGCTAGACGCATCGAGTTCTTCCTCAATCAGCTTACAGGTGCACGCAGACTCTCAGATCATGGATGAAGAAAGCCTTAGCGTTCGACAAAAGGACTCAGGGAGTCGCTGAATGGAGTCCCTGGATGTAGGACGCCAGAGCCTCGATCTCCTTGTCGCTGAGCTTGGCAGCCACCTGTGACATGATCAGGGCATGGGCATTGTCAGGCTCGCCGTAGACGGCACCATCGCGATAGCGCCGCAACATGTCGGCACTGTACTGGGCGTGCTGCGCCGCGATCGAGGGATAACGTGATAGCGGATTGCCACGCCCGTCCGGACCGTGACAGGCCATGCACGCCGGGATTCCACGCTTGACGTCACCACCGCGATAGATCGGTTGGGCGATGGCGACAAAGGCCTCGTCGGCGATGTCCGGCTTGGCCTGTTGTGCCGAGAAATAGGCACCTAGATCGGCCATGTCCTGCTCGGACAGCAATGCGGAAAAACCCAGCATGATCGCGTTGTCACGCTTGCCGCTCTTGAACAGCGCCAACTGCTCGGCAATGTACTGCTCGTGCTGCCCGGCGATCTTGGGATACTGCGGATCGACGCTGTTGCCGTCGACGCCATGGCAGGCGGCACAGACAGCGGCCTTGGCCTCGCCCGCGGTGGCATCACCGCTGACGGCCCAGCCGGGTGTCGCGGCCAGCAGCGCCGCAAAAGCAACAACAGTTGTGAACTTCATCGTCCTCGACCTCGAACGGCAATTTCGGGAAATGATGTGCAATGCCGGCACCGATGGTGCGCGGCAGCGCCAAAGCCGCAGGATTCTACACGGGAGTGAGGGCTTAGGCTGCCTTTGGACGGCGATGAATCGTAGCCTTGATCCGGGATTCAGGCTCGCAGCGCGCTCGGGATGACGTAGATTCCAGCTTCCAACCTCCTGATCACGCGCCGATGTCTGCTTCCCAACCCCTGGATGTCGAACTGGAACGCCGTTTTCGCCGCGCCCAGTTCCTGATGAGTACCCCCGACCATCACAAGCTGCCGGAGGATCTGGGCCGTGAAGTGGCTTTCGCCGGGCGCTCCAACGCGGGCAAGTCCAGCGCCATCAATGCCATCACCGACCAGAATGGTCTGGCCCGCACCAGCAAGACCCCCGGCCGCACGCAGCAACTGGTGGTGTTCACGCTGGGCGAAACCGAGCGCCTGATCGACCTGCCCGGCTATGGCTATGCCAAGGTGCCGCAGGATCTGAAACGCGACTGGCACGCGCTGATCGACAACTATGTGCGCGAGCGGCAGTCGCTGTCGGGCATGGTCGTGGTGTCCGACATTCGCCACGCGCTGACCGAGTTCGACCAGCAGATGCTGGCTTATTGCCGCGCCCGGCATCTGCGCTGCGTTCTGCTGCTGAGCAAATCCGACAAGCTCAATCGCGGACCGGCCATGGAAACCCGGCGCAAGGTGCTGCGCGAAATCGAGGAAATGGGCGTGCTCACCGAGGCCGTGCTGTTTTCGGCGCATTCCAAGGCCGGACTGGCCGAAGCCCGGCGGGCACTGGCGGCGCTGCTGGATCAGCCCGCCGAGCAATAGCCTCATCCCGGTGGGAGCGGATTCATCCGCGACCGGTCCCGCCGCGGATTCCAGGAAAGAGCAGGACACGAAGGACGCAAAGGAAAAGCAGCAAGAAAAGCAGTGACGATCTTTGATCGGCGTTCGTTCGCGTGGGCCGTGAGGCGGTTCCTGTGAACCCCCATGAACCCATGTCGTAAGTTATTGATTCGTCATTGCGAGGAGCGCAGCGACGAAGTAATCCAGTGCGTTTGAAACTGCGCTTCTGGATTGCTTCCCCCGGATCAAGTCCGGGGTCGCAATGACGCCAGTTAAAGGTCACCGCGCAGTTTTTGTGGAACTGAACACTCCCCATGAACCTATGTCATAACGTGTTGATTTGTGGTGGATGATGTAGGTTGGGCTACAGGCTCATTCGCGCCTCAAACAAGCTGGCTGGACCCCAACCTCGCTGCATGCCCAGATCCTGCGGCAGGGTCGGTCCCTCGCCCCCTGCCCCCTGCCCCTTGCCCCTTGCCCCTTACCCCCTTTTCCTCCTGCGCTGGTTTCTTGCTAGCCTGCAGACATTCCGCGCACCGGGAGCATGCTGATGGCGAAATCATGGCCCAATCTGGAGTTGCGCAAGAGTCCGGCGCCGGCAACAGGCAAGTTGCTGGCCGCAACCTGCCTGGTGCTGGTGGGATTCTTCTGGTTCGTGATGACCCTGGGTATCGCCGAGGAGAGGTTCATCTCACCGGCAATCCTGCCGAGCCCGGGTGAAGTCATCGGCGCAATTCCCAATCTGCTGTTCGAGCGCAATCTCGGTCAGAGCATTGCGGCAACGCTGGGGCGGGTGCTGGCCGGATTCTCGCTGGCGCTGATCGTCGGCGTTCCCTTCGGCGTGCTGGCGGCATCCTGGCGCACGCTGGAAGCCTTTCTGAAGCCCATCGTCATTCCAATGAGCAATGTGCCGGTGGCCGCGCTGATACCGCTGACCATTCTCTGGTTCGGGATCGGCGAGTCGCAGAAGATCATGTTCATCTTCGTGGCGGCCGTTCCCTTCGTATTCGCCACTGCGGCAGCGTCCATCCTGGCGGTGCCCGATCGCTATGTCGACACGGCGCGCACGCTCGGCGCCAGCGACCGCCAGATCGTGCTCAAGGTGCTGGTGCCCACCGCCCTGCCGGAGATGTTCCGCGGCCTGCGCGGGCTGTTCGGACTGTCCTTCGGCTACATCATGCTGGCCGAACTGATCAACGCGCCCCATGGCCTTGGCGCCATGCTCAACATCAGCCAGCGCCGCGGCCTGACCGAACACATCTTCCTGATCCTCGCGATCATCGGCCTGATCGCCTGGGCCATCGATCACGGCCTGGAGTTTCTGGAGCGCAAGCTGTTTCCGTACAAGGTGAGATAGGGGGAGCAGTGAACGTGGCCGGCGAGCACGCGGGTCAACGTGGTCACGGCAAACCGACCATGCCCCCGATGCTGGGGTAACGCGGCTCCGGCGCGCGACGACGCTGTAGATTCACAAGGGTAGTTCGCGCCGGCGGCCGCGGCAGTGCTTGCCGGGCGCCGCGCGCTTGCCGTCGTCGCGCTTGATCCCGGAGTCCGGGCGCGCGGACCCGGCCTACTCAAGGCTCGCTCCTGGCGATGACGCCTCAGCCACTCGGTCGCTCAACGCCCCCGCTCGCGCATCGAGGCGATGAACCAGCGGACCATCAAGGGTCCGCAGATCACCATCAACACGGCGCCGACGACCATCATCGGGACTGCCAGATTCCGCTCGGCCAGCGGCCGCAGGAAGGCGATCTCCGGACTGAAATAGGTCAGCAGCCCCAGGGCCAGCAGCAGCGCCGCCAGTGAATCCAGCACTATCAGCGGAATAATCAGATTTCGGTTCATGGCCGGCACCTGTGCGGAATTGTGCCGCATGATTGCGCCATCCGGCGGCCGTCGCCAAGGGCTTGTCGGTTGTCGGTTGTCGGTTGTCGGTTGTCGGTTGTCGGGACTCGGGAGAAGGCTACGGACTTGAGCGCTTCTGTAGGTCCAGACTTGTCTGGACGCTTCTGGATTGGCGTGAGGGGAAGAGCGTCCAGACAAGTCTGGACCTACAACAGCCGGCTGGACGCTTCTGGATTGATGCGGGGAGGAGCGTCCAGACAAGTCTGGACCTACAAGAGCCCGGGCCAGGGGTCATTGCGACCCCGGACTTGTTCCGGGGCAAGCAATCCAGAGGCACAGCTTCAGGAGCCCTCGATTGCCTCGTCACCCTCCCCGAACCTCAGCCCTTCATCGCAATTGCCCCTTGAAGCTGGCCTCTTGCGCCATCCTGGTGCAGTCTTGCGCCCCTTCAGGTTTCGTTGCGGCCGCGCCCGAGGTGCGGGTCCGCGCAGGAGAGGGTCATGGCGATCTACAACAATGTACTCGAACTGATCGGCAACACGCCGATCGTGCGCTGCCAGCACATGGATACCGGTCCGTGCGAGCTCTATTTCAAGATGGAGTCGATGAATCCGGGCGGTTCGATCAAGGATCGCATCGGTCTGTCGATGATCGAGGACGCCGAGCGCAAGGGACTGTTGCAGCCCGGCGCGACCATCGTCGAGGGCACCGCCGGCAACACCGGGCTGGCGCTGGCGCTGGTTGCCCAGCAGAAGGGCTATCGCTTGCTGCTGGTGGTACCGGACAAGATGAGCCGCGAGAAGATCTTCAACCTCAAGGCCATGGGCGCCGAGGTGGTGCTGACGCGCTCGGACGTGACCAAGGGGCATCCCGAGTATTACCAGGACATGGCGCGCCGCATTGCCGAGGAAACGCCGGGCGCCTTCTACATCAACCAGTTCGGCAATCCGTCCAACCCCTACGCCCACGAATTCGGCACTGGCCCGGAAATCTGGCAGCAGATGGGCCACGACATGGACGCCATGGTCTTCGGTGTGGGCTCGGGCGGCACCGTGACCGGATTGTCCAATTTCTTCACCCGGGCGGCGCCGCATGTGGACCTGATCCTGGCCGATCCGGTCGGATCGGTGTTGACCAAATACGTCAATGAAGGCGTGCTCGAGGCCAGCGGCGGCAGCTGGACGGTCGAAGGCATCGGCGGAGACTATCTGACCGCCATCGCCGACTTCGAGCACGTCAAGAAGAGCTACGCCATCAGCGACCGCGAGAGCTTCGAGGTGGCGCGCGAACTGCTGCGCTCGGAGGGCATTCTCGGCGGCAGCTCCACCGGCACCGTGATCGCCGCCGCACTGCGCTACTGCCGCGAGCAGAGTACGCCGAAGAAGGTGGTGGCCTTCGTCTGCGATACCGGCAACAAGTACCTGTCGAAGATGTACAACGACTACTGGATGCGCGACAACGGCTACATCACCCGCGAATCCACCGGCGATCTGCGCGACCTGATCAATCGCCCCTATTCCGATCGCGACACCATCGTCGTGCGCCCGAACGAATCGCTCACGGTCGCCTACCAGCGCATGAAGCTCTATGACGTGTCGCAGCTGCCGGTCATGGACGGCGATCGCATCGTCGGCATCGTCGACGAATCCGATGTGCTGATGAAGGTCTACAACAATCCCTGCCAGTTCCAGTGCGCGGTGTCCGAGGCCATGATCACCAGTCTGGACATGGTCGATGTGCGCACCGACATCGAAAGCCTGATGCCGCTGTTCGAGAAGGGCCACGTCGCCATCGTCATGGACGGCGAGCACTTCATCGGCCTGATCACGCGCATGGATGTGCTGAACTATCTGCGGCGGCGGACTTGAGTCACAGCACCCGCAGCCGCTTCAGCAAACGCCCGGAACTGGCGGCAAAGGCGGTGCGCCCGTGCAGCACGCGCCAGTTGTCGATGATCAGCAGGTCTCCGGCCTCCAGTCGCAGGCGCCTGGCCTGTCTGGCGAACAACTGCTCGAAGCGCACCAGCCAGCCGCGCTGCGGCAATGACAGCGGAATGCCGCGGCGCAACGCGGCAGATTCGACTTCCTCGGCATTGAAGCGCAGCTCGCCGCTGGCTTCGATCGTGACCCGATCGCCGCAGGGATAGGGCAGCCGCAACTGCTCCAGCGCAATCCGTACTTCCCTCGGTACCTGAGCGAGGATTTCGTCGGCTGTCAGCAGCAGCGTGTCGCCGCCAGACTCGGCTGGTTGCCAGCAATGCAGCAGCACCCAGCGTGCCGGCTGCACGCAGAAGCTCTCGTCGCTGTGCAGGGCGAAGGCCTCACTGCTCGCCGACCGCAGGCTCTTGGCGTACTGATCGAGCACCGGACCCGGCAGCGCTTCGACCCGCTGCACCGCACCGCTTTCGACCAGCCCGGCACGCTGCGCCAGGCCACGAGTCGAAACAGGCCCCAATTCGGCCGCGATCGCCCGCAACGCCTGGTTGTCGGGGTCCAGGGGTACGCTGCGAAGGCGCAGGACCCCGGCCGTCTGCAACGGCTGCTGCCAATCCGGTGGCGGTGGCCAATTGAGGGCTGCAATCGGCGCTGTCTGGGCGGGCCGCTTCGGATTCATCGCGAGCTATCGAAGTTGACGCCGGCAAAAGCCTGGACGAACCAGGCCAGCGCCTTGCCGCGGATGGGTTCGCGCCAGGCCAGGTGCACCGGTGCGACCAGCTCGGTCTGTGCCGTTGACCGCTGCACCAGTCTGCCGCTGCGCAGCGCCGTCGCTGCCACATGTCGCGGCAGATAGCCACAGCCGAGGCCGGCACAAAGCGCCGCCACCTTATAGTTGAAATCGGGGACGGTCATGACCGGCTGGCCCGGCAGCAGCCCGGCCGTGCGCCGCGGCATCGAACGCGCCGAATCGGCCACGGCAATGGAGCGGTGGCGGGCGATCAGCGCCGGGAGCAGCGGCTCGGCGACAGCAGCCAGCGGATGCTGCGGCGCCACACAGAATACGAACTCGATGCGGCCCAGCGGCTGCATCCGGATTTCGCCACTGGCCGGCGCTTCGCCGGGCGCACCGACCACCAGATCGGCACGCCCACTGAGCAGCGCCTCCCAACTGCCGGACAGAACCTCATGCCAGAAGCGCAGTTGGGTGGGCGCCTTGAGCTGGTCGAAGCCGTGCAGCAACGGCCAGAGCACATCGATGGGCACCACGGCATCAACGGCGATGACCAGTTCCGACTCGAAACCCAGCGCCGCCCTTCGTGCTCGCGTCAGGGCGCCGTCCAGCGCCGCGCGCAGATCACGACCTTCGCGCACCAGCAACTGGGCCGATTCGGTCAGCAAGGCCCGCCCGCTGCGGCGATCGACCAGCAGCAGGTCCAGAGACTCCTCCAGGCGCCGGACCTGGTAGCTGAGCGCCGAGGGCACCTTGCCGAGGCGACGCGCCGCAGCCGCCATCGAGCCCTCGACTTCGATGGCGGTCAGCAGTTCAATCGCCTGCAGGTCCAGTGTGGGTTCGTCATGCATTCAACAAATTTGAACGCTGTCACGCAGTGGCGGAGATTGGACGCCTTCGGGCCGTCGCGCAAGCTGTCTTCACACTGGCGCCGACCGTCTCCGCGTAGCTTCAGGCGGTCACAGCCGCTCACCCAAACGAATACAGGAATCACTCCATGCGCACCTTGATCGTCCTTGCCAGCCTCGCCCTTGCCGCCGGCGCCCACGCCGAAACCCTGAACTACAGCTTCGACAAGGTGCACTCGCAGGTGCATGCCAGCGTCAATCATCTGGGATTCTCCAACAGCACCGCCCGCTTTCACATCAAGGACGGCAGCCTGTCGCTGGATGTGGCAGACTGGAGCAGTGCCAAGGTGGACGTGAGCCTGGACGTCGCTGGCATCGACCTGGGTGATGCCACCTGGCGTGAGCATCTGTCAGCCGAGAAGTGGTTCAACACGGCCGCCTATCCGGAAGCGCGTTTCGTCTCCACCCAGGTGACCAAGACCGGCGAGCAGACGCTGACCATCACCGGCGATCTCACGCTCAAGGGCAAGACCCTGCCAGTCACGCTGCAGGCCACGCTGAATCAGGCCGGCCCGCACCCATTCTGCGAGACGCCGGCCGTCGGCTTCTCCGCCACGACCCGCTTCAAGCGCTCCGAGTTTGGCCTGGCCGAGTACGTCCCGGCGGTCAGTGACGAGGTCAGCGTGCGCATCGAGATCGAGGCGTCGGCGGGCTGATCATCGGTACGGACCTGCCAGCGGCACCCGGGAGTTCCCGGGTGCCGCGGCAGGATTCACTTGACGAGCGAGGGCAGGTCCATGCCGGAAGCGATAGCTGGCACTTCCCGGGAAACGCAGCGTTACGGTCTGGTGGCCATCGCCCTGCACTGGATCATCGCGCTGGCGATCCTGGGCATGCTCGGCGTTGGCTTGTGGATGACCGGACTGAAGAATTCGCCGACCAAGATCGAGGTCTACACCTGGCACAAATGGGTGGGATTGACGGTGCTGGCGCTGGCTGCTTTCCGCCTGCTCTGGCGCCTGTACCGCAGGCCACCGGCACCCCTGCCCGCGCCAAAATGGCAGTTGCGCGCCGCAGCCGTCACCCACGGACTGATGTACCTGCTGATGCTGGCCATGCCGCTGAGCGGCTGGTTGCAGAACTCCGCCTCCGGATTTCCGTTGAGCTGGTTCGGCCTGTTCAAGGTGCCGGCGCTGATTGCCCGCGATCGCGAGGCCTTTGCTTTCTGGCAACAGGTGCACGAATGGCTGGCGTGGACGCTGATGGCGGTGATCGCGCTGCATCTGGCGGCGACCATCAAGCACCACTTCATTGACCGCGACAGCACCTTGACGCGGATGCTTCCACGCTTGCGCTCGGGCTCGCGCCCCCAGGACCACAAGGATCAACCATGAAACTGTCCATGCTCGCCCTGATCGTGCTGGCCAGCATCAGGCTGGCCGATGCCGCCGAATTCAGCTTCGATGCCGGCAACAGCCAGTTGGGATTCACCGGCGACTACGGCGGCGAGGCCGTGCCCGGCATCTTCAGGCAGTTTTCCGGCAAGGCCAGCTTCGATCTGACCCAGCCGCTGGCCACGCGCTTTGTCACCGACATCGAGGTCGGCAGTCTGGACACCGACTACCCCGACCGTGATGACACGCTGCGCGGCCCGGAATTCTTCGACAGCGAGCAGTTTCCCAACGCACGCTGGGCCTCCACGGGCGATTGCAGCGCTGCCGGCACCCGACTCAGCTGTCCGGGCACATTGACGCTGAAGGGCCAGAGCCATCCCGTAGCCCTCGACATTGGGTTCAGTGCCGACGGCCGCATCGTCGACGGCAAGGCCGCATTCCCGCGTAGCCAGTTTTCCATCGGCAGCGGCGACTGGGCAGATCCGGAGACCATCGCCGACCACGTTGAAGTGCACTTCAAGCTGCAATTGCGCTGACGCGCCAATCCCGAGCGCGCTGAAGCTGGCACCGCCCGCAGTTCCGATCAGTGCACGGCTCTGGCCGGCTGATCGGGGTGCGATGATCCGGCCCCACCCTGTAGTTGCAGATGCGAATTACTCGTATTAGCATCCGAAGGAGACAAACCTCGCCTTCGGAGTTTTCATGCACTGTAGTACTCACCGCTTGCAAGCACTCACCGGCGCCATCGCCATCAGCGCCGCAGTTGCCGGCACCAGCGCCGTCGCCGCGCCCATGCCCGAGGCCGAAGCGGGGACATCCCGCTACAGTGCCACGGCGCTGGATGCCATCGAAGTCAGCGCGGCCCCCCTGCCGCAGTACCAGAGCAAGCGTTCCCGCACGGCCACACGCACCGACACCCCCGTGCGCGATGTGCCGCAATCGATCTCGGTGATCACTGCCGATGCGCTGCGCGACCAGAACATGCTCAGCGTGGCCGATGTGCTGCGCTATGTGCCAGGCGTAGGCATTGCCCAGGGTGAGGGCAATCGCGACACGCCAGTCTTTCGCGGCAACAGTTCCACCTCTGACCTGTACATCGACGGCATCCGCGATGATGTGCAGTACTTCCGCGACTTCTACAACATCGCGCAGGTCGAGGTGCTGCGCGGCCCCAATGCCATGATCTTCGGTCGCGGCGGTTCTGGCGGCGTGCTCAACCGGGTCAGCAAGATGGCCGATGGTGACCGGCACCGCGAACTGAGCCTGAGTCTGGGTTCGTGGTCGCGAGCACGCGGAACGCTCGATATCGGCGAGCCGCTCTCCGATCAAGGCGCCTTCCGGGTAACGGCGATGTATGAGAATTCCAGCAGCTATCGCGACGATGTGGGTGTTGAACGCCATGGCATCAACCCTGGCCTGAGCTGGCAACTGGGAGACAGCACCACCGTCGTGATCGGATATGAGCACTTCCGCGATGAGCGAATCGCAGATCGCGGCATTCCGTCGTTTCGGGGTCGTCCTCTGGCCACCGACAACTCCACCTTCTTCGGCGACCCAGAGCGCAGCCCCACCTGGGCCGAGGTCGCTGCCTTCGGAGCCACGCTCGATCACGAGTTCGCCAGTGGTCTGAGCCTGCGCAACCGCTTGCGTGCTGCCGACTACGACAAGTTCTATCAGAACGTGTATCCGGGTGCCGTCAGTGCCGATGGCAGCACGGTCAGCATCAGCGCGTACAGCAATGCCACCGAGCGCCGCAATCTCTTCAACCAGACCGATCTGATCTGGACTGCCCGGACCGGGGCAATCTCCCACCAGTTTCTGGCTGGCCTGGAACTGGGGCGACAGAGCAGCGACAACTTCCGCCAGACCGGCTACTTCAGTTCGCTGGGGGCCAATGTGAGCAGCGTCCAGGTGCCGGTGCTGGCGCCACGTGCGACGCTGCCCATCGAATTCAGACAGAGTGCCAGTGACGCTGACAATCACGGTGTGGCCACGATGGCCGCCCTGTACCTGCAGGATCAGATCGAATTGAGCCCCAACTGGCTGGCCGTCGTGGGGTTGCGTCTTGATCACTTCGAGATGGACTTCGACAATCAACGCAGCAACATCAACATCCGCACTACGGACAAGCTGTGGTCACCGCGTGCCGGCCTGATCTACAAGCCGAAGGAGTCGGTCTCGATCTACGGAAACTACAGCCTGGCCCATGTACCCCGGGCTGGCGAACAGTTGAGCTCGCTGACACCGAGCAACCAGTCGCTGCAACCCGAGAAGTTCGTCAACTACGAACTGGGCGCGAAATGGGATGTCAGCGATCGCCTGTCGGCCACGGCTGCGCTGTTCCGGCTGGACCGCAGCCGCGTCAGCGCACCCGACCCCAGCGACCCGGCGCGTTCCATCCTCGTCGACGGCCAATACAGCGAGGGTCTGGAGCTGGAGCTGGTCGGACGGCTCTCGGATGACTGGAGTCTGCAGGCCGCCTATGCCTGGCAGCGCGGCGAGATCACCGCAGATCTCTCTGCCACGGTTCTGGACGGCGCCGAGCTGGCGCAGCTGCCGAAACACAGCGGCGCGATCTGGAACCGCTACGACTTGAGCGAACGCTGGAGCCTGGCCGTGGGCATGATTCACCGTGGCAGCATCTACGCCACGCTCGACAACAGGGTCGAGCTGCCGGCGTTCACGCGCTTCGATGCTGCTCTTTACTTTGCCGCCAGCGATCAGCTGCAATTGCAGCTCAACATCGAGAACATCACCGACAAGACCTACTTCGCCTCGGCGCATAACAACAACAACATCACGCCGGGCTCACCCCTGGCGGCCTTTGTCAGTGCCCACTGGATGTTCTGAGCTGCCAGCGTCCAGAACCGCGCCCATGCCCGCCCGGCTCAGGCGCTCATGGGCGTGCGGCCATCGCCGGGTAATCGGTATATCCGGCCGGTCCCGGGGTGTACAGCTTGCTGAAGTCCACCGGGGTCAGCTCAGCACCGGCGCGGAAGCGCTCCACCAGATCGGGGTTGGACAGATAGGCCTTGCCGTAAACCACGGCATCGACGGCGCCCGAGGCCACCGCGGCCTGACCGCTTTCGTAGTCGTAGCCGCCGTTGGCCAGCAGCGTGCCCTTGAAGTGCTCGCGCGCGATCACCGCCAGACGCTGCTCGGCGGCTTCGCGGAAATCGGCATGGCGCAGCTCCAGAGCCCCGATCTGCCGTGCGTTGAGCTCGCGGGCAAGATAAGCCACCAGCGCCTCCGGATCGGAATCGCGGATGTCGTTGAAGGGCACCAGCGGCGAGATCCGTACCGAGACCCGACCGGCGCCGCACTCTGAAATCGCCGCATCCACCGCTTCCAGCAGCAAGCGGGCGCGATTGGCGATGCTGCCGCCGTAGGCATCATCGCGGTCGTTGACGCTGTCGCGCAGGAACTGATCGAGCAGATAGCCATGGGCGCCGTGCAGCTGCACACCATCGAAGCCGGCCGCCATGGCGCGCTCGGCCGCGGCACGGAACAGCTCGACGATGCCGGGCAGCTCGGCCAGCGCCAGGCGCCTTGGCGCTTCGTAGGCCTGCTCGCCTTCGGGCGTCTGGATACTGCTGCCGCTGATGGCCCGGTCGGTGCTCGACAGCGGTTGCACGCCGCCGTTGAGCAGCGAGTGCGCAGCGCGGCCCGGATGCCACAGCTGCACGGCGATGCGTCCGCCCCGGGCATGCACCGCGTCCGTCACCAGGCGCCAGCCGGCCACGCACTCGTCGTCATACAACCCACCTTCGCCGGTGAAGGCGCAGCCATCGGCCGCAACCATGGTCGCTTCGGTGAAGATCAGCCCGGCCGAGGCCCGCTGCGCGTAGTACTCGGCCATCAGGGCGTTGGGTAAATGACTGCGACCAGCGCGGGCGCGCGTCAGCGCCGCCATCAGGATGCGGTTCGGCAGTTGCAGATCACCCGCTTTGAGCGGGCTGAACAGATCGACCATGGAGGAACTCCGTCACGAAGAGCCAAATCAGCCGCGCAGCATGCCTGAGTGCTGCGAGTGCGGAAGGTGAACGCGAGGATGCTGGCGGGCACCGTGCCTTGGCAGGTTCAGACCTGTCAGGACGCTCTCGCCGCGGAAAAGCCAGAGCGTCCGGACAAGTCCGGACCTACAAGAGCCGGAGCACCAGCGTCCGGACAAGTCCGGACCTGCAGCAGCCAGGGCACCAGCGTCCGACGCGTTGCAATCATCGGCTTTCGCCTGATCCAACTCCCGCCTCCCTGAAGCGCGGCTGGCCGGAATGCTGCGCCGCGGGTAGAGCCTGAGCGCGGCGAGCGCTATCTTTACGCTTCCTTCGCATTTGCGCGACCCACACCCCATCATGAGCGCCGTTCGCACTGCTGACGCCGGCCAAACGCTGGCGCATGTTCTCGAAGCCCTGAAGTCGCTGGTCAGTGGCCCCAAGCTGAAGGAGGCCACGGCCTTTGCCACTCGATTGTTCGAGCACCTTCCGCAGGATGAATTCGACGAGCGCAAGGCCAGCGAGTGGGCTGGGTTGACGCTGGATCTGCTGCGTTACTTCAGGCACCGTCCGGCGCATTCGGCCAAGGTCCGCGTCTACAACCCGACCCAGGACGAAAACGGTTGGGAGAGCACTCATACCGCAATCCAGATCGTCAATGACGACATGCCATTCCTGGTCGACACGGTCAGCATGGCCATTGCCCAGGACCACACGCTCACCCATCTGATCATGCATCCGGTGTTCAAGGTGCAGCGCGATCCGGGTGGGCACATTCTCGGTTTCGGAGCCGAGGATGGCGAGCAGTCGGAATCGATCATGCACGTGGAGGTCGATCGTCAGACCGAGCCCGGGCGTATCGAAGCACTGTGTGAGCGCATCGAACGTGCGCTGGCCGATGTGCGCGCCTGCGTGCGGGATTTCGATGCCATGCACCATCGCGCCCTGGCCCTCGCCGAGGGCCTGAGTGGGCGCGAACTGCTGCACGACCCGGACTACGTGTCCGAATGCGCCGACTATCTGCGCTGGGTCGCCGACAACCACTTCACGCTGCTCGGTTACCGTGCCTACGAGACCGCCCAGGTCGATGGCACCAATGTGCTGCGCGCCGTGCCCGGCAGTGGCCTCGGCCTGCTGCGTGGCGATGAAACCCAGCTGCCGCTGCGTCCGCTGGCCACACTGGCAGCACGCGATCTGCCGCCGGATACGCTGCCCGATCTGATCATCCTGTCCAAGACCAATGCGCGCTCGACCGTGCACCATCCGGGATACATGGACTACATCGGCGTGCTGCGCTTTGACGCCAATGGCAATGCCGTGGGCGAAGACCGTTTCCTCGGCCTGTACACCTCCACCGCCTACACCACCCGGCCCAAGGACATCCCACTGATCCGCACTAAGGTCGACGGGGTCTTCGCGCGCAGCAATCTGCATCGCACCGGTCACGGCGCCAAGCGCCTGCAGCACATCCTGGAAACGCTGCCGCGCGACGAACTGTTCCAGTCCAGCATCGAGGAGCTGTTCGAGACCTCGGTCGGCATCCTCAATCTGCAGGAGCGCCAGCGCACCCGGCTGTTCGTGCGCCGCGATCGCTACGGGCGCTATTTCTCGTGCCTGGTCTACATCCCGCGCGAGCGCTTCACCAGCGAGATCCGCGAACGCATCGAACAATCGCTGAAGCGCGCCTTCAATGGCGAGCGCTACGACTCCTCGGTCGCCGTGTCCGAATCGGTGCTGGCGCGCCTGCACGTGGTGGTTCGTCCCAAGCCCGGCGAGAAGCCCGAATACGATGTCCGCGAGATCGAAGCCAAGCTGGCCCAGATCGTGCGCAACTGGCAGGACGAGTTGCGCGACATCCTGATCCAGAAACATGGCGAAGAGCGCGGCATCAAGCTCAGCAATCGCTTCGGCAAGGCCCTGCCGATGGGATACATCGAGGCCGTGACGCCCTGGCTGGCCGCTGCCGATGTCGAGTCCGCCGCGCAGCTCAAGGACAGTCACGACGTCCGCCTGCTGTTGTACCGCCCACGCAAGAAAACCGACGGCGCGCTGCGCTTCAAGGTCTTCAAGATGGGTTCGCCCATCGCCTTGTCGGATGCGCTGCCGATGCTCGAGAACATGGGCCTGCGGGTGCTGTCCGAACACCCCTATGAAATGGAAACACCGGGCATGTCGATCCACATGCAGGATTTCCATGTCGAGCCGCTGGTGGCGCTGGGCGAAAACCTGGATCAAGCCCGCGAGCGCTTTCAGCAGGGCTTCGAGCAGGTCTGGCGTGGTCGCGTGGAGAATGACGGCTTCAACCGCCTGGTCCTGGCGGCAGAGCTGGAAATGCGTGAAGTCGCCATGCTCCGCGGCTATTGCAAGTATCTGCTGCAGACCGGCGTGACCTTCTCGCAGGCCTACATGGAACGCACGCTGGCGGCGCATCCGCTGGTCACGCGCATGCTGGTGGAACAGTTTGCCACCCGCTTTGACCCCGAGCGCGAAACCCGCGCCGTGGCCGATGCCGCGCGGCGACGGATGGAGCGCGAATTCGGCGTCCTGCTCGACGACGAAACCCGCGCCAAGCTGCCGCATCTGGCCGGTGATCTGCTGGACGCCTACATCAAACCGCGCGCCGAGCAACTGGCCGCCATCCACCACGCCCTGGGTGCGCTGCTGGAACAGGTGTCCAGCCTGGATGACGATCGCATGTTGCGCGCCTTCCGCGACTGCATGCGCGCCACCCTGCGCACCAATTTCTTCCAGCGGGTGGATGGCAAGTCCAAGGACTACATCAGCTTCAAGCTCGATTCGAGCAAGGTACCGGGCTTGCCCAAGCCGGTGCCCTTCCGCGAGATCTTCGTCTATTCGCCGCGGGTGGAAGGCGTGCATCTGCGCATGGGCATGGTCGCCCGCGGTGGCTTGCGCTGGTCCGACCGGCGCGAGGATTTCCGCACCGAGGTGCTGGGCCTGATGAAGGCGCAGCAGGTCAAGAACACCGTGATCGTGCCGGTGGGCGCCAAGGGCGGCTTCTACGTCAAGCAGCCGCCGGCTGGCAATGATCGCGACGCCATCCTGGCCGAGGGTATCGCCTGCTACCGCACCTTCATCCGCGGTCTGCTGGACGTCACCGACAACATCGTCGATGGCGCCATCGTGCCGCCGGAACGGGTGGTACGCCATGATCCGGATGATCCATACCTGGTGGTGGCAGCCGACAAGGGCACGGCCACCTTCTCGGATATCGCCAATGCGCTCAGCCAGGAATACGGGTTCTGGCTGGACGACGGCTTCGCCTCCGGCGGTTCCAAGGGCTATGACCACAAGAAGATGGGCATCACCGCCAAGGGCGCCTGGGAGAGCGTCAAGCGCCACTTCCGCGCCATCGGCAAGGACTGCCAGAGTGAGGATTTCACCTGCGTCGGCATCGGTGACATGTCCGGCGATGTGTTCGGCAACGGCATGCTGCTGTCACGCAAGATCCGGCTGCTGGCCGCCTTCGACCACCGCCATATCTTCATCGACCCGAATCCCGATGCCGAAACCAGTTTTGTCGAACGCGAGCGCATGTTTGCGCTGCCGCGCTCGTCCTGGGCCGATTACGACACCAGCCTGATCAGCGCCGGTGGCGGCGTGTTTCCGCGCAGCGCCAAGACCATCACCATCACCCCGGAAATGCGCCTGGCCCTGGGCATGGACGAGGAGGTGGAGCAGTTGACGCCCAATGAACTGATGCGCGCCATCCTCAAGGCGCCAGCGGAGTTGCTCTGGAACGGCGGCATCGGCGTCTACGTCAAGGCCACCAGCGAAAGCCACAGCGATTGCGGCGATCGCAGCAACAACCAGCTGCGCGTCAATGGTCGGGAGCTGCGCTGCCGCATTGTTGGTGAAGGCGGCAATCTCGGCCTTACCCAGCGTGGGCGCATCGAATTTGCCCAGGCTGGCGGCTTGCTCAACACCGACTTCATCGACAACTCGGCCGGCGTCGACACCTCGGATCACGAGGTCAACATCAAGATCCTGCTGAACGCCGCCATCGAGCAGGGACAGCTGACCCTGGAGCAGCGCGACCAGTTGCTGGTGGACATGACCGACGAGGTTGAACGTCTGGTGCTGTTCGACAACTATCGTCAGAACCTGGCGATCAGCTTGATGCAGGCCCTGTCGATTCCGCGCCTGGGCTCCAAGCAGCACTTCGTGCGCACGCTGGAGCAGCAGGGCCTGCTCGACCGCGGGCTGGAGTTCCTGCCCACCGATGCCGAATTCGAGGATCGCAAGCTCAAGGGCCAGGGCTTGACCCGCCCGGAGCTGTCGATCCTGCTGTCCTATTCCAAGATCGTGCTCTATCAGCAGCTGCTGGATTCCGATGTACCGGAAGATCCCTATCTGTCCAAGGAGCTGCAGATCTATTTCCCGACGCCGCTGCGGGATCGTTTTTCCGAGACCATGGAAAAGCACCGCCTGCGTCGCGAGATCATCGCCACCCAGGTCACCAACTCCATCGTCAACCGCATGGGTGCCACCTTCATCCTGCGCATGACCGAGGACACCGGCAAGAGCTCCGGCGAGATCGCCAAGGCCTTCACCATCGCCCGCGAAGTGGTCCGCGCCCGGGAGTGGTGGGCGGAGATGGACCTCGCTGCCGATGCCCCGGAGAGGGTCAACATCGACGTCACCCAGGGTATCTGGAATCTGTTGCGCAACCTGACCCGATGGCTGTTGCAGCTGCCGGTGAGCAAACTGGAGATCGCCGCCAGTGTCGATCGCTTCGCCCCAGGTTTCGAACAGCTGATTGCGGCGCTCGACGAGGTGCTGCCGGAGAGCTACAAGCTGCGCTACAGCGAGCAGGAGAACGAACTGGTCGGACATGGTTACCCCAAGGCCATGGCTCAGCGCATCAGCGCGCTAGGCGCGCTGAATGCCGCTTTCGATGTGATCGACCTGGCCCATGAGCAGAAGGTCAAGGTCGCGGAAGCGGCCCGCGTGTACTACGACATCGGCGAAGCCCTGCACCTGAAGTGGTTCCAGGATTCGATCGAGTCGCTGCCGGTGCAGGGCCGCTGGCATGCGCACGCGCGTGGCGTGCTGCGCGACGAGCTCTATGCCCAGCGCCGTGCCCTCGCCGCGCAGTTGCTGCATGGCCCGGCACCGAAGAAGGGCGGCCGCGTGCAGAACTGGATCGACGCCGCCGATGGTTCGCTGGCCTACACGCTGGGCATGTTCCAGGAGATCCGCAACCAGGTCTCGCTCGACTACCCGACCATCTCGGTGGCGGTACGGCGTCTGGCGCAACTGGTGGCGGCGGGCAAGAGCTGAGCTGAAGCGAACCCGACCTGTGGGAGCGGGCTCTGCCCGCGATCGCCGGTGGGTCGTGGAACGGTCTGTCGCGGATGAATCCGCTCCCACAGTCGGGGCGATGCTGAGCCAGCGCAGTTGGACTGCGCTGCAGTCCGCCTGCAGCTAGACTGAGCACCCGGCAAAGGGATTCCGTGATGCCCGGCCCGAACGATCCAGCCTATACGGCGGCCTTCCTGCGCACCGAAGGCGCTACCGAAGCACGGGAGGGCTTGCCGCCGCAGCCTGGAGGCAACGCCGAGCCTGACATCGGCTGGCGTGCCGGCCCCTGGCAGCTGCTGCGACTGCTCGGTCGCGGCGGCATGGGCGCGGTTTATCTGGCCGAACGGGTGGAGCACGATTTCCAGCAGCGGGCAGCGCTCAAGCTGATCAAGCTGGGCATGGATTCCGAAGAAATCCAGCGCCGCTTCGTCAGCGAACGGCGGATCCTCGCCCGCCTGGAGCATCCCAATATTGCGCGGCTGATCGACGGTGGCGTCGACGCCCGCGGGCGGCCGTATTTCGTCATGGAATGGGTCGACGGCCCGCCCCTGATCGAGTACGCCGACAGCCGCCAACTGGACGTGCGCGCCCGCCTGCGGCTGTTTCTAAAGCTCTGCGACGCAGTCAGCCACGCCCATCGGCAGCTGGTGGTTCATCGCGATCTGAAACCCGGCAACATCCTGGTCAACTCGCGCGGCGAGCCCAAGTTGCTCGATTTCGGCATCGCCAAGCTGCTGCAGAGCGATCAGGACAAGGACACCTCGGCCACCGGAGCACGATTCTTCACTCGCGCCTATGCCGCGCCCGAGCAGATGCGTGGCGAGCCGGTCAGCACCGCCACCGATGTCTACGCCCTCGGTGCCGTGCTGTTCGAGTTGCTCACCGGCATGGCCCTGCACCGGGCCCGCGCCATGGTGCAGGAGACCCGTGAACTGCTGGTGCGGGCGCGCCGGCAGGCCGGCGACGATGGCCCGGCAGCGATCACCCCGCGGATGCTGGCCGGCGATCTGGCGCTGGTGCTGACCAAGGCCGTGCGCGATGAGCCGAATCGACGCTACGCCAGCGTCGAGGCCTTCGCCGACGATATCCGCGCCTTTCTGGACGGACGTCCGGTACGGGCGCGACCGGATTCACTGGGCTACCGCAGCCGTCGCTTCCTGCGCCGCCACTGGATCGGCGTAATCGCCTCCACGGCGGTGCTCACGGCCATTCTGATTGGCAGCGGGCTGGCGCTGTGGCAGGCCCGGATCGCCCGCGAGGAGGCCCTGCGCGCGGAAGCGGTCAGCGCCTTTCTCTCCAGCGTGTTCCAGAGTGCCACGCCTGAGGGCGCGGGCGGCAGTGAGATCACCGCGCGCTCGCTGCTGGAACGTGGCGGGCAACGCATCGAGCTGGAACTGGCCGGACAGCCGGCAGTGCAGGCACGCCTCTACGCCACTCTCGGGCGGGCCTGGTTCTACATCGGTGATTCCGCCCGTGCTGCCGCTTTGCTGGAGGCTGGTCGAGCGCGGGTGGATGCCGACGACTGGCGCACCCAGGCCGCCCTGCTGCGCGATCTGGCCCAGGCCGAACTGGCCGCCGGCAAGATCGACCTCGCCCGTACTCACGTCGATCAGGCGCTCGGCGTGATCGACCGTGGCGCCGCCGACAGCGAACTGCAGCGAGCCCGCGTGTTGTCGGTATCGAAGAGTGTCTACGGCACCGAGGGCCGCTACGATCAGGCGCTGGCTTTGGCCCGCCAGGTACACGGCACGCTGCAAAACTTGCTGGGCGCCGACGCCGAAGAGACCTTGCAGGCGCTGAATGATCTGGGCACCTGGACATTGGAGTCTGGCAATGCGAGCGAGGCACTGTCGATCTTCGATCGGGTCATTGCCGGCCGGCGGGCGGCGTCCACGCCAGACCATCCGGAGATGGCGACGGCCATGCACAACCGTCAGCTGGCGCTGTTCCGGCTCGGTCGCGTCGCTGAAGCCCTGGCCGAAGCGCGCGCCGTGGTCGAGCTGCGACGACGCATCCTGCCGCCCAACCATCGCGATCTGGCGCGCAGCCTGGGTTCGCTGGCGACCATCGAATCCAGCCTCGGCGAACTGCGGGAAGCCCGCCGTCTGCGCCGCGAGGGCATCGACATGCTGCGGGCGCAGAAATCGCCGGATCAGCTGCTGCTGGGGCAGGAACTGACCAACCAGGGCGTGGACGATTACCGTCAGGCTGACCTCGACAGCGCCGCCCGTGATCTGCGCGAGGCCGTCGAGCGGCTGCAGCCGCAACTGGGCGCCGAACATGCCCGCGTGCTCGCCGCGCGCAGCTATCGGGCGCTGGTGCAGATCTATCGTGGTGAACTCACCGAAGCCGAGCGTGAGCTGCGCCTGATCAGCGCCATCGAGGACAACCAGCAACGCGGCGGCATCAGCCAGCGACTGGCGACCCGTCGCTACCTGGCACGGGCCCTGCGCTGGCAGGGCCGTGCCGCTGACGCCAATCAGTTGCTGGAGGCCAGTGCCGGCTGGCTGGATGATCCCGGGCTCAAGGCCTCACCGACCGCGCGCGCCCGCACCCACCTGGAGTGGGCGCTGGGTCTGATCGACACCGGCCAGTTGTCCGCTGCCCGCGAACAGATCGAACAGGCCCGCGCCACCGGCGCCGGCGCCGAGGATGGCTCAGTCGCAGACCGGGCACAGCTGTTGCAGACTGAAGCCCGACTGGCCCTGGCGCGCTCGGAATGGGCTGCGGCCCGGAAGGCGGCAGATGCCGCTCTGGCATTGGTCCGCAGCGACTTCGAGGACGGTCACTGGGAAATCGCCGAGGCCAGCGCGCTGTCGGCGCTGGCCCGGTTCCGGGAGAATCCCGGCACCAAGCACCGTGCCGAGCTTCAGCAACTACTGGAGTGGCATGAGCAACATCGCCCATGGCACCCAGATGTGGACAGGATGCGCGATGCGCTGCGAACTACAGCGCCGCCAGCACCGCTTCGGCGCCAGACACCTTGAACTCGCCCGGCGCTTCGACGTGCAGATGGGTGACCACGCCATTCTTGGCCACCAGCGCAAAACGCTGACCGCGCACGCCCATCCCGAACTTGCTGGCATCCATTTCCAGACCCATGGCCTTGGCAAAAGCGCCGTTGCCATCGGCCAGCATCATGATCTCTTCCGGCACGCCCTGGCTGTGGCGCCAGGCGTCCATGACAAAGGCATCGTTGACCGCCATGCAGGCCACGGTGTCCACGCCCTTGGCCTTCAGCGCTTCGAGCTGATCGACATAACCCGGCAGATGCCGCGCCGAACAGGTCGGCGTGAAGGCACCGGGCACGGAAAACAGCACGACGGTCTTGCCGCCGAACAGTTCGTCGGTGCTGATCTGCTGCACACCGTCCTTGAGATAACTGAGCGTCGCGCTCGGAATACGATCACCGACTTGAATGGTCATGGCTGTCACTCCGTCAAAGGGAGGCTGATTCTAGGCGTTGTGGGGGTGAAGCGGGGGGCAAGCTGGTTGTTGGTTGTTGGTGTCGGGAAGAGCTGGCTCACGCGGAGACGCGGAGGGCGCGGAGAAGAGCGCGAGCTGCTTTTGCTTCCTGTGGGAGCGGACTCTGTCCGCGATTGCGGCCCTACGTTTCACGAAGGCCGACTGATCCGCCTTTTCCCGACACCGATTCCAACAACCCACACCCGCTTCACCCATGCCGGTTTGCCATCGCGGACAGAGTGCGCTCCCACAGAAGCCTGGTTGATCCAGCCTTTCTCCGCGGCCTCCGCGTCTCCGCGTGAGCCTGCTCGTTCCGACACCAACAACCGACAACCAACAACCAACAACCGACAACCGCCTCAATCCCAGCGATCATCCCGCACATAGACCACGCCTTCCTCGATCTGGATCGGGAACACCGCGGTGGGTTCGTAGGCGGGGGCGCAGAGGGCCTGGCCGGTGCGCAGATCGAAACGGGCGCCGTGACGGGGGCATTCGATCTCGTAGCCGCAAATCCGGCCGCCGGTAAGTTCGCCGCCGTCGTGGGTGCAGACGTCTTCGATGGCGTAGTAGTGGCCTTCGACATTGACCACCGCCACCTGGGCGCCATCGACATCGATGACCCGCCAGCTGCCCGGGACGATCTCCGCGGCGGCGCCTACCTTGACCCAATCACTCATGCTGCACTCCTGGTTGCTGTGGCGGCCGCGCTGGATCGGCGCCGCGCACATCGATATCGGTAGAGGTTCGAAGCCGCCCGGCCAGGGCGCCGGCCAGCGTCGCCCACGGCAGGGTTACGGTCTTGACCCGGTTGGGATAGCCGAGCACGCCGAGAAAACAGTTGAAATCACCGAGGCGCGGATCGGCGCTGCGCTCCGGATTGCGGGTGACCAGATCGAGCGCGGCGCCCGCGAGCTCGCCAGCTTCGGCCACCGTCCGGCCTTCGATCAGATCGCCCATGATCGAGGTCGCCGCCAGCGTCAGCGCGCTGGCCTCGGCATCGAAGCCATAGCCGGCGATGCGCTCGTCCACGATACGCAGGTCCAGCGTCAGGTGGTCGCCGCAGAGCTTGTTGACGCCTTCGGCGCTGATATCGGGCGCGGCCAGGCGCCCGCGACGGTGCGGTGCGCGGTTGTGTTCGAGCACCACGGTGCGGTAGGCGTCGGTCAGTGACATGGGCGCATTCTGCCTTGCTGCGTGTGTCGGGGAAATGTGCGCGTATGGCCGACTCGGCTTGCCGATCCCGGCTGCAAGGCCTTAGGCTCTGCCCACGCTTGTATTCTGGTCGCCCATGCGCCGATTTCTCTGCTTGATCATCATCGCCCTGTGGGCCCAGGCCAGTGCCTGGGCCGGCCCGGCGCCGAGCACCGATCTGCCGGCCGATTCCGGCCCCTGGGTGGTGCGCGCCTATTTCAGCAGCAAGGCGCAGGTCAACGCGCTGGCGCGACGGGTCGAACCCTGGGAAGTGCATCACGACCAGGGCTACCTCGTGGTCGAAGTGCCCAACCGCTACGAATACTCCTTGTTGATCTCGGCCGGTTTCCGGGTCGCCGTCGATGATCAGCTGACGCAGATCGTGCGCCAGCCGCAGCTCAGCCTGCGCAGTGTGCCGGGTTATGCCTGCTATCGCACCGTCGAAGAGACCTTCGCCAGCCAGGACGCACTGGTCGCCGCGCACCCGACCCTGGCCACGGTCATCGACATTGGCGACTCCTGGGACAAGATCAATCATCCGGGCACCGGCTACGACCTGCGCGTGCTGAAACTCAGCAATTCCGCAATCGCCGGGCCCAAGCCGCGGGCCTTCATCATGGGTGCCGTGCACGCCCGCGAGTACGCCACCGCCGAGACCCTGATGCGTCTGGCCGAGAGCCTGCTGGCCCGCTATGACAGCGATGCCGATGTGCACTGGATGCTCGACCACCATGAGCTCTACATCCTGACCCAGGCCAATCCCGACGGCCGCAAGAAGGCCGAGCTCGGCATGTCCTGGCGCAAGAACCTCAACGAGAACTACTGCGGCGCCACCAGTTCCTCGCGCGGCGCCGATCTCAACCGCAATTTCCCCTTCGAGTGGGGCGCTCACGGCGGCTCCAGCGGCGCCGGCTGCGACGAGACCTATCGCGGCGCCAGCCCCGGGTCCGAGCCCGAAGCTGCAGCGGTGATCAGCTTCCTGCGCAGTATCTTCACCGACGTGCGACCGCCCGATCCCAATGTGGCGGCGCCCGAGGACGCCAGCGGCGTGTTCATGGACATCCACAGCTACGGCCGGCTGGTGATGTGGCCCTGGGGCTTCACCAACAATGCGGCGCCCAATGGCCCGGCCATGGCTGCCCTGGGCCGGCGTCTGGCCTGGTTCAACAGCTACAACCCTCAGCAGGCGGTGGAGCTCTACGTCACCGATGGCGGCACCAAGGACTTCGCCTACGGCGACCTCGGCATCCCCGGGATGAGCTATGAGATCGGCTCGGCCTTCTTCCAGTCCTGTGCCAGTTTCGAAACCCAGGAACTGGCCGACAACCTGGCCTCCCTGGAATACCTGCTGCGCACCGCGCGCCGGCCTTATATGGAGCCCTCGGGCCCGTCGATTTCCGGTCTGCTGACAGCGCCGGTCGAAGCGGGCGAGACCATCCGGCTCGTGGGAACGGCTGATGACAGCGCCTTCCAGCAGGGCAACGGCGTCGAGCCCACCCAGAACATCAGCGCAGTTGCGGTGTACCTGGATCAGGGTCCGTGGCAGCCCGGGGCCACGCCCACTTCGCTGGGCACTGCCCTGAACGGCAGTTTCGACAGCCCCTCGGAATTGTTCGTGGCCGAACTGCCGTCCGCAGGGCTGAGTACCGGTCGGCACCTGCTGTACGTGCGCGGCAGCGACAGCGCCAGCACCGGACCGAGCTACGCCCGTTTCCTCGACGTAGTGGCAGCGGGCACCACCGGCAGACTGGAAGGCAGCGTGCGCGATGCGATCACGGCGCAGCCGCTGGCCGTGGCCGCCCGGCTGCAACTGGGGGAATTCGGCAGCGCCAGCTCTCCGGCGGCGGCCAGCAGTTATGGCCTGCGGGCACCACCGGGCAACTACTCGATCACCGCGAGCGCGCCCGGTTACGCCAGCAAGACCTTCTCCGGCATCACTCTCAGCGCCGGCCAGACCACGGTTCAGGACCTGGCCCTGTTCCCGCAGTGCACGGTCTTCAGCGATGACGCCAGCGCGGGCCTCGGCAATTTCACGGCGCAATCGCCCTGGGGCCTGAACACCAATCTGTATGTCAGCGCGCCCGCATCCTTCAGCGACTCTCCGGCCGGCAACTACGGCAACAACCTCAATACCTCGCTGACCCTGGTGCCGCTGGATCTGCGCGATGTCGCTGGCACCCGCCTGAAGTTCCGGTCCTGGTGCGATACCGAATCGGGCTACGACTATGGCCGCGTCGATGTGTCCACCAACGGCAGCAGTTGGTCCGAGGTCTGGAGCTGCAATGGCAGCGCCACCTGGAGCGCGGTCGATCTCGATCTGGCGATGCTGGATGGCCAGTCCAGCGCCAACATCCGTTTCCGATTCACCTCGGACAACAGCGTCACCCGCGACGGCTGGAGCATCGACAACATCGTCATCGAGGGCAGCGGTAATATCTGTGGGGGCACGCCCAACACCCTGTTCGCTGACGGATTTGAGTAGGCACTGCAGGCAGCCTGCCCGATAATTCGTCCGGAGGATCGGCACCCGCATTGACGCAGCCTTTACCGCAGCTGCCCGCTCACTGCCGCATTCTTTCTGGACGGGCGCCATGGTGCTGCCTGACAATTCCTGCCACAGCATGTCTGCGAGGTTTCAGCGTTTGTCCACTTACCCGCTGCTTTCGACCATCAATGATCCGAAAGATCTGCGGCGCCTGCCTCGCGAGAAGCTCGCTGCGGTCGCCGACGAGCTGCGCGCCTTTGTGCTGGAATCGGTGTCGGAGACGGGCGGGCATCTGTCGTCGAACCTGGGCACGGTGGAGCTGGCGATTGCGCTGCACTATGTCTTCGACACGCCGGAAGACCGCCTGATCTGGGATGTGGGCCATCAGAGCTATCCACACAAGATCCTGACCGGTCGTCGCGAGGCCATGTCCACCCTGCGCCAGCTGGGCGGCATCAGCGGGTTTCCGCGCCGCGAGGAAAGTCCCTACGACGCCTTTGGCACGGCCCATTCGAGCACCTCGATCTCGGCCGCCGCCGGCATGGCCCGTGCCGCCGTCATCAAGGGCGAGAAACGCCATGCGGTCGCTGTGATCGGCGACGGCGCGATGACTGCCGGCATGGCTTTTGAAGCCATGAACAACGCCGGCATCGAGAAGGACCTGCCGCTGATCGTCATCCTCAATGACAACGACATGTCGATCTCACCGCCCGTGGGCGCACTGAACCGCTATCTGGCGCGGCTGATGAGTGGCCAGTTCTACGCCCACACCAAGAAGGGTATAGGCCGAGTGCTGTCGATGGCGCCACCGGTGCTGGAGCTGGCGCGGCGTTTCGAGGAGCACGCCAAGGGCATGGTGGTGCCCGCGACCATGTTCGAAGAATTCGGTTTCAACTACATCGGCCCGATCGACGGCCATGATCTGGAATCGCTGGTACCGACGCTGCGCAACATCATCGCCCGCATCGACGAGGGCGATGGCCCGCAGTTCCTGCATGTCGTCACCCGCAAGGGACAGGGCTACAAGCTCGCCGAGGCCGATCCTGTGCTGTACCACGGTCCCGGTCGCTTCAATCCGGTCGAGGGCATACGCCCGGCCAAGGCCGGCAAGCAGACCTACACGCAGGTCTTCGGAGAATGGCTGTGCGACATGGCCGCCGCCGACCCGCGTCTGGTCGGCATCACGCCCGCCATGCGCGAAGGCTCGGGCATGGTCGAGTTCGAACAGCGCTTCAAGTCGCGCTATTTCGACGTCGGCATTGCCGAACAGCACGCCGTGACCTTTGCTGGCGGCCTGGCCTGTGAGGGCATGAAGCCGGTGGTGGCGATCTATTCCACCTTCCTGCAGCGCGGCTATGACCAGCTGATCCATGATGTGGCGCTGCAGAATCTGCCGGTCACCTTCGCCCTGGATCGCGCCGGCATCGTGGGCGCCGACGGCCCCACCCACTGTGGCGCCTATGACCTGGCCTATCTGCGCTGCATCCCGAACATGGCGGTGCTGACTCCGGCCGACGAGAACGAATGCCGGCAGTTGCTGTCCACCGCCTTCGCCCATCAGGGCCCGGCCGCGGTGCGCTACCCGCGCGGCAGCGGCCCGGGCGTGGAAGTCAAGCGCACCCTCGACCCGTTGCCATTTGGCAAGGGCGAGTGGCGTCGGCGCTGTCAGGCCGTGGCCGGTCAGCGTATCGCCATTCTGGCTTTCGGTTCACCCCTGTACGCAGCGCTGGTGGCCGCCGAGCGGGTCGATGCCAGTGTCGCCAACATGCGCTTCGTCAAGCCGCTCGACGAAGAACTGCTGCTGGATCTGGCCCGCAGTCACGATGCCATCGTGACCGTGGAAGAGGGCTGCATCATGGGTGGTGCGGGTACAGCCTGCCTGGAGGCGCTGGCGGCCCACGGACTGGCGTTGCCGACGCTGCAGCTGGGACTGCCCGATGAGTTCATCGAGCACGGCGATCCGGCACGCCTGCTGGCGCTCAACGGACTCGACGCCGACGGCATCGCTGCCGCCATCCGCGCCCGCTTTCCCCAGGGTCGCAGCGTGCGCGCGGCGGCCTGACAGAGCAGACGGCGGCTCTGGAGGGCGTCGCGCTGCGGCGCGGCTTTGCCCGGCAGACGTTCAGAGGTAGGCCGAGGGTGCGCGCCGCAGGCGCGTTCCCCGGCACCAGCGCATTCAGAATCGCCGGGGAGCCGCTGCGCGGCACCCTCGGCCTACGTCCGGCGGATCTACGCCCCATGACCACGCCGGCAGCCGCGGCTTTGGCTACACTGGACACATGTCCGCACCGGCCCACCGTTCATCGGCACTGGAGCACCTGACCGAAGTCTTCGCCACCACGGAGACGGTCGCGGTGATCAGCCGGCTGTCCGACGGATTGATCGTGGCGCTGAGCCCGGGCGTGGAAGCGCTGTTCGGGGCACCGCGATCACGGATGCTCGGGCGAACCGCACTGGAACTGGGCTTCTGGCCCGGCGCCGAGCAAAGAGACAGCATGCTCAATCTGCTCAGAGAGCGCGGCCTCGCCGTCGGCGAGGCGGTGGCCATGCACACACCGGCAGGCCGCAACTACGACGGACTGATGACCTGCACGCTGATCACCGTCGACGATGAGCGCTTCATCTTCTCGCTGATTCAGGACATCCACGCCCACGACTCCGAAGCCAGGGCGCAGACCCGCCAGGCCGCCAGTTTCCGTACCCTGATCATGGAATCGCAGGTCGGCGTCTATCGCCGGCTGATGGATCCTCCCCGCCTCAGCGAAGCCAACCCGGCGCTGGCCAAGATGCTGGGCTATGCCTCACCTGAAGCCTTGCTGGCCGCCAGCGTCGGCATGCCTGCCTTTGACTATGTCGACGCTGCCCACGCGCAGACAGTCGCCGCACGGCTGCAGCAAGTCGGTCGCATCACCGAACTACGCGCGGAACTGCACCGCAAGGACGGCAGCAGCCTTTGGGTCAGCGAGAGTGCAACAGCCCTGCGCGGCTCGGACGGCAGCGTCTTGCAGATCGATGGCACGCTGATCGACATCACCATCCAGGTGCGCGCCGAACAGGCGCTGTCGCAAAGCGAAGCCCTGTATCGCAATCTGGTCGAGAATTCGCGCGACGGCGTTTTCCTGATGCAGCACGGCCGCGTGCTTTTTGCCAACGAAGCGCTGGGCGAGATTCTCGGCTACCGCAGTGAGGAGATCATCGGCGCCAGCTACTTCGACTGGGTGGCGCCGGAGGATCTGGCTGCGCAGGCCGCACGCAAGAATGCCCGCGAGTCAGGCTCGCGCGAGACCCAGGAATACGAAATCCATTTGCTCCGCCGTGACGGATCCCGCTGCCTGTGCGCGGTGCGCGCCGGCGCGGTGAACTTCCGCGGCGAGCCGGCGTCCATCGGCACCCTGCGCGACATCACCGAGGCCCGCGCCCAGCAGGCACGCCTGCAAGCCGCCGAAGAGCGCTATCGGCTGCTGTTCAAGCACGCCGTTCTGGGGATGTTCCAGAGCACGCTTGAGGGCGATCTGATCGAAGTCAACGAGGCCATGGCGCGGATGTTCGGCTATGACTCACCGGAGGCCATGCGCGCGGAGGCGCCGAGCATCCGCCGGCGCTACTCCAATCCCGACATGCGCGACCGCGCGCTCAAGACCATCCTGCGCGACGGCCAGATTCTGGGCTGGGAATTCGAGATGCTGCGTCGCAACGGCGAGCATTTCTGGGTGCTCTCCAGCGCCCGCATCGTGCGCCCGCATGCCGACGGGCCCGGACACCTCGAAGGCAGCCTGCTCGATATCAGCGCCCGCCGTGCGGCCGAACAGGAGCTCAAGTTCCTGGCCCATCACGACAGCCTGACCGGCTTGTCAAACCGGCGCAGTTTCGAGCTGCAGCTGGTGAGCGCGCTGGAACGGCTCGGGGCCGATGATGACGGGCCCTATGGCGTGTTTCTGCTGGATCTCGACCGCTTCAAGGTGGTCAACGACAGCCTCGGTCACGCCGCCGGCGACGAATTGCTGGTGCAGTTCAGCGAACGCCTGCGCTCGGCGATGGGCGGGCGCACGCTGGTGGCCCGCTACGGCGGCGACGAATTCGCGCTGCTCTGCCGACAAACCCTGGATGCCGGCTCGGCCAAGGCACTCGCCGATCTGGTGCAGAGCATTGCCCGCACCCCGTTCCAGGTGCGCGGACACCAGGTCTTCAGCGGTGCCTCGATCGGCATCGTGCTGGTCAATCATGCCGATCAGGATCCCGGGAGCATCCTGCGCGATGCCGACACCGCCATGTTCCGCGCCAAGTCCCAGGGCAGCGGCTACGCCCTGTTCGACCAGCGGATGCATGCGGCGGCGCGCGAGCGGCTGGCGCTGGAAACGGATCTGCGCTTCGCCGTCAATCGCGGCGAGCTGGTGCCCTATTTCCAGCCGATGTGGAGTCTGCGCGAACAACGCGTGGTCGGCGTCGAAGCCCTGGTGCGCTGGCAGCATCCGCAGCGAGGCCTGCTGGCGCCGGCGGAATTTCTGGATGTCGCCGAGGAAACCGGCCTGCTGTCGGCGATCGATCTGCAGATGCTGGAGATGTCTCTGCAGCAGCTGCTGAGCTGGCGGAGTGCCTTTGGTGATCGCGCCCCCGGTCGCCTCAGCGTCAACATCTCCGATCGATTGTTCGCATCGCGGAGCTTTCCCGCTGAACTGCAACAGCTGCTCGAGGCCAGTGGCGCCAATCCGGGCCAACTTCAGCTGGAGATCACCGAAACCGTGTTCCGGGGCGCGCCCGACCGCCTGCGGGGCACGCTGGCGGCACTGAAGGCTCTGGGTGTCGGTCTGGTGGTAGACGATTTCGGCACCGGATATTCCTCGCTGGTGTCCTTCTCCGAAGCCGCATTCGACGGTCTGAAGATCGACCGTGGCTTCATCCATGACCTGGAACACAACCCGCGCCACCGGGCCATCGTCCGCACCATCACCCAGTTCGCCCGCGATCTGGACCTCAGCCTGGTCGCCGAAGGCGTCGAGACCGAGATGCAGGCCAATCTGCTGGCGGAGTTCGGCTGCGATCTGGTCCAGGGCTATCTGTATGCGCCGCCGCTGGCAGCGCCGGTCATGGCCGACTGGTTTCGCGATCCCAGTCCGCGGCGGGGCATCGCTACCCGAGTCTGAAATGTCGCTGCAATTGCGTCGCTGGCAGTCACCGGGAACCGTTTGCTGCTGCTAGCATCATCGTTCACAAGGATTTCGCATCGGCATCCCATGGAATTGCTCGGCCTGCTGGCGGTTCTGCTGTTGCTGTACCTGCTGATCGCACCGGGTCTGGCGTGGGCCATTGCCAACCGGGCCAGCACGCGGGCAGCCGAAGCTGAGCGCCGGGCCGGGCTCCAGGCCGTTGAAATTCGGCGCCTCTCCGAACAACTCGCTGATCTGCGCAATCAGCATGTGCTGCTGCAGGCGCGGGTGAAAGCTGCCGGATCATCCGCGGCTGACGCCGATGCTGCAGCTGCCCCGACGCCGGTTGCGGCACCCGCTGCTCCCGATCCAGATCTGGTCCGGGCGGCGGCGCGGACACCGCCGACGTCGCAGCGCAGTGCCCCGGGCGAGTTCCGATTCGATCCGGATGCCTTTGCCGTCCCACCGCCCCCGGTAGTCACGCCCGCACCCGAAGCCATCGATCCGGTGCCGCCCAGCCCTGCGCGGACGGAATCTGCCGCGATCACGGCAGACCGCAGCCACCAGAACTGGGATCTGCAGCCGCTGGAGAGTCCCGCGCCAGCGGAGCCACCAGCGCCCGCGCGCAGCGCCTGGACCGAAGCGCCGGTGGCCGCTGCTGCGACTGCCGACGAATCGGCATCTGAGGAAAAACCGCGGGTGTGGAAGCCCAAGCCGCCAGGGGCAGCCCCGCAGTCGCAACCGCAGCCACCCTCGCGGCCGGCACGCAAACCCAGCCCACCCCGAAACGTCGATACACCGATCTCGCTGTGGCTGGGTCAGGCCAAGGCCTGGCTGTTCGGCGGCAATCTGGTCGCCAAGATCGGCTTGATGATCCTGTTCATCGGCGTGGCTTTTTTGCTGCGCCTGGCCTCCAGCTATGTCACCGTGCCGATCGAATTGCGGCTCGCGGCCATCGCTGCCGGCGCCATCGCCCTGCTGGGCTGGGGCTGGCGTATCCGCACGACCAGACCGGGCATAGCCCTGCCCACCCAGGGCGCGGCGCTGGCGATCCTGATGCTGGTCACTTTCGGCGCCTTCAAGATCTACCACCTGCTGCCCTCGGCGCCGACCTTCGGGCTGCTGCTGGTGCTGGTGGCCTTCACCTGCATCCTGGCAGTGTTGCAGAACGCCTTGTGGCTGGCGGTCTTCGGCATCGTCGGCGGCTTTGCCGTGCCGATCCTGACCTCCAGTGGCGGCGGCAGCCATGTGGCCCTGTTCAGTTACTACGCGCTGCTCAACGCCGGCATTCTGGCGATCGCCTGGCAGCGCTCCTGGCGCTCATTGAACCTGCTCGGTTTCCTGTTCACCTTCATCATCGGCACCGCCTGGGGCGTGCAGCGCTACGAGCCCGCGCATTACGACAGCGCCCAGTTCTTCCTGATCCTGTTCGTGCTGTTCTACGTGGCCATCGCGGTGCTCTATGCCTGGCGCCAGTCCACACAACTCAAGCTCTATGTCGACGCCACGCTGGTGTTCGGCGTGCCCACCGTGGCCATGGCCCTGCAATACGGTCTGGTCAAGGACATGGAGCTCGGCAGCGCGCTGTCGGCGCTGATCTTCGGGCTGTTCTACGCGGCACTGGCGTCGATACTGTGGCGCTGGCGCCAGGGCCATCTGCGCCTGCTGGTCGAGTGCTTCTTTGCCCTGGCCATGGTCTTCGGCACGCTCGCGATCCCGCTGGCCTTCGATGGCCGCTGGACCTCGGCAGCCTGGGCGCTGGAAGGCGCCGGCGTGATCTGGGTCGGTTTGCGGCAGCGCCAGCAGCTGGTATGGCGCTTCGGCATGCTGGTGCAGTTCCTGAGCTGGGCTGCCTTCATCCGCGCCTTGACCGGGCTCGATCCGATCAAGGCGCTGGCCGATCACATCAGTCTGGGCTTCATCCTGCTCGGCGCCACCGGCGTGTTCCTGGCGCTGATCTTCCGCGGTCAGAGCGCCCAGGCCGCAGAGGACGAGCCAACTGCGCGGACGCGCTTCGGCGGTTATGCCAGTGCCTTCATCAGCATCGCCGTGGTCTGGCTGCTGGCCGGTCTGTGGGTGGAGGTGTGGCTGCGCGTGCACGGCGCGCAACGCGCCAGTCTGTTCGTGCTCACCGCCATCGCCCTGGTCTTCGGCTTGCAGTGGCTGGGCAAGCGCGCCGAATGGCGGGTGCCGAATCTGCTCGCTGGCGCCGTGACCGCGGTGGCTGGCCTGACCTTCCTGGCGCTGATGGCGCGCTACATGGACTGGCGCAATCTCAGCGCCTACGCCGAAACCAGCTTTGGCGCGCTGTTGGCCAACAGCGCTCTGCTGGGCGGCGCGCTGCTGAGCGGCGGTGCGCTGGTGTCGGCCTTCGCCTTCAAGCGTCAGGTGCAGGAACTGGAGGCCGAGGTGCTCGACGCCAGCAGCGCCCTGCGCTCCACCTCGGTATGGTTCCTGCTGGCCCTGTTCTGGTGGTGCGGATTCGGTTTGCATGGCGCGGCCCATGCGCTGGCCTGGTTGACGACCCCTGCCGCAGGCGAGCCTGCGCTCTGGTACCGAATCCCGTTCTGGGCCGGCTACAGCATCGGTCTGGCGCTGTCGGCCTGGGGCGCAATGGCGCTGGCTCAGCGCTACGCCTTCCCGCAACGGGACAGCGTGCTGCGGCTGATCTGGCCCACCCTCACGGCTGCGGCGCTGTGGGCCTTCCTGATTCAGGTCTCACCCGGGGTGCCGATCGAGCATCTGCTCGACTTCTCCTGGGCCAGCACCCTGCCTGGCGAAGGCGGGCTGGCCGACGTGCTGCGCGCCTGGCTGGGCGGACCGCTGCTCGGCACGCTGATACTGGTTGCCCTGTGCTGGATGGCACTGCAGCGCCTGCGCGATGAGCGCCGTCATCCGGATCTGAGCCAGACCCAGCGCAGCGCCGCCATCGCGGTCTGGCTGATCGGGCTGACCGTGGCCGTTCAGCTGCTGCTGGTGGACGGACTGGCCGTGGCCAGCACCCAGGCCTTGTCGGCCCTGGGCGCCAGCAGCCAGCCGCCGCTGGCCTGGCTGAGCTACGCCGATCTGCGCTTGCTGTGGAGCTGCGCCGCGGCGCTTGTTGCGCTGCAGCTGATGCTGAAAACCGGCTTCGGCGCCCTGGGCTGGCTCGCCGTCCCTGCCGTCGCCATGCAGGCACTGGCCAGCCTGGCCGTGCTGGCCGGGCTCTATCAGCGCGCCCAGTTGCCCACGCTGGGCACCGGCGCGGCACTGCTGCTGACCTGGGTGGCCATCGCGCTCGGCGCGCGTCTGTGGCAACGTGAGCAGCCGATCGGCGAACGCAGCCTCAAGTGGCTGCATTTTGGCCGGGTCATTGCCCCCTGGCTGATGCTGGCGCCACTCGTCTCGCTGAACCTCATGCCCTGGCTGGCGGGTGAGCCCGCGGCCTATGTGAATCTGGAAGACGCCGAATGGGTGGTCGCCGGCATGTGGCCCGACTATCTGGCGGCCTGGGCGTCGCTGGGCGCTTTGTTCCTGGGCCTGCGGCAGGTCCGGACTCAAGGCTGGCCGCTGCGTCCGCTCGGCACCTGGTACGGCGAGGTGGTGATTCCGATCGCTGCGTTCTGGGCCACGCTGCTGGCGGTCTACTGGAATCTGCGCCAGGACGGCAGCATGCAGCCGCTGCCCTATCTGCCCATCCTCAATCCGCTCGACCTGACCACCGCCTTTGTGGCCTTGCTGTGGGCTGATCTGTGGCGCATGTACCGTCATCAGATCAGCGCCGAGCGCCGTCAGGACATCATGCGCACGGCGATGGCCCTGGCTTTCGCCTGGCTCAATCTGATGCTCTTGCGCACCGCAGCGCAGTATCTGGGACTGCCCTACCGTTTTGATCCCCTGTACCAGTCGCAGTTCGTGCAAGCCATGCTGTCGCTGGTGTGGACGCTATGCGCCTTCGGGCTGATGCGCTACGCCGTGGGCAAGTTGTCCAAACCGCTGTGGACGGTCGGTGCCGTGCTGCTGGGCGTGGTCGTGGTCAAGCTGTTCCTGGTCGATCTCTCCAACGTCGGCAGCGTCGCCCGGATCGTCTCCTTCATGGGCGTCGGCGGATTGATGCTGCTGATCGGATATCTGGCGCCGCTGCCACGTGAGGCCGCCGCGGATACGGATGGTGACTGAGCCCCAGGTATTCCAAGGCAGTTTGTTGGTGACGCAGGGCCGGGCCCCTGCCCCTGTCCTTCGAGGCGAATAATCCGTGAGCTCTCTCGTTACTGCTGACTGCGCGAACCCAACACACCTCCGAAACCCGCCATGAAAGCGCCGATCATCCTTGCCCTGCTTCTGCCCCTGCTGGCCTATGCCGAGCCGCCGCCCATGCACGCGCCGACGCCGGACGAGTTCGCGCTGCGGCTGCCGCTCGGCGTCAGCGGCGAAAATGGCGTGGTCCAGCTGCAACTGCCCCTGATCGTCTATCAGAACTCGCGCAGCGCCGAACTGGCCGATCTCCGGGTCTACAACGGCACCGGCCAACTGCTGCCCTATGCGCTGTATCGCCCCAGCTATCGCACCCGCACCCAATCGCGGGAATCGGGCACCCGTTTGTTCCCGATCTACCAGAGCTCCCAACTGCCAACCAGCGCCGGCGATCTGCAACTGGAGCTGCGTACCGGTCGCGATGGCGCCATCGTCTCGATTGCCAGCAAGGGCGCCGTCGCTGCCACCGGCGAGAAGCTGAGCGCGCTCATCATCGACCTCGGCGCCAGTGAACGCGGCGAGGTGCTGGAGAGCCTGCGCTTCGAATTGCCCGAATCGGCGCCGGATTACCGCGCCAGACTCGCCATCGAACGCAGCGATGATCTGAAGTTCTGGGAGGGTATCGCCAACGGCAGCGTCGACTGGATCAGTTCGGTCGATGCCTCGCAGCGCCTGATCAGCGACGGCATCGAGGTGCCGACCGGTCAGGGGCGTTATCTGAAGTTGCGCTGGGTCGAGGGCGAACCGATCAACTTCGGCGCCGTCCGCGCGCGCTGGCGCAGTTCGACCATCACTATCGACCCGACGCTGGAGCTGGCACTCGACAGCGCGCCCGGCAAGGTCGACGGCGATTTCAGCTATGCCGCGAGTCCGGCCATCGTCGCCACCGCGCTCGGTCTGATCCTGCCCGAAGCCAACACCGTGCTGCCGGTGTCGATCGGTTTCTACCGCGACCAGGGCCAGCGACAGCCGCGCTGGTGGCTGCAGACCCGCGTCGAGAGCACCTTCTATCGACTGAATCAGAACGGACGCGAGCGTAGCTCCGGTCGCATCAGCATCGCCCCGATGTCCGGCCCGGAGTGGATTGTGCGTCCGCATACACCCGGTCATGCCGCACCGAAGCTGGTGCTGGAGTGGCAGCCGCAGACCCTGGTATTCAATGCCCAGGGCCAGGATTTCCAGCTGGCTGTCGGCGCGGCACCCGAGACTTACCGCCGCTGGACCGGCGGTCCGTCGGCACTGGCACAGGTCGCCCCCGGCTACAGCGCCTTGGAAATCGAACAGCTGGAGCGCGCCAGGGTGGGCTCGCCACTGGCCACGACAGCGCCGCCCCAGATCAAGCCTGCCGAAGCGACGGATGACGTCGATCAGGCCCGGCTGCGGCGTTTCATACTCTGGAGCGTGCTCGGCATCGGCGTGATCCTGCTCGGATTCATGAGCTGGCGGCTGTATGGGCAACTGAACGCCGGCGACAAGGCAGACTGAGGCTGCCGGCAGAAGCAGAACAGCGGCGTCATTGCGAGATTGGCATGAAGTGGCTTTCCGAAGCCCGAAGTGCGCGCAGCGCTCTCCAGGTGAAGCGGTGGGCGCCGGGGAGCCGCTGCGCGGCACCCTCGGCCTACCGCCGCACGGGGCTCTCCATCAACCCATGTCCTGAGTTGTTGATGCGTCATTGCGAGGAGCGCAGCGACGAAGCAATCCAGTGCTTCTGTAGCTGTACCTCTGGATTGCTTCCCCCGGATCAAGTCCGGGGTCGCAATGACGCCGAGGGGTTCATGGCCCATGCGCAGTGTCGGGCCGAAACAGGTGGCTCGCAAATGACGCATCGGGCACTGACCCCCACCCCTGCCGCGCTACTGCACATGCAGTTGCCAATGACCTTCGCGATCGCTGGCGCAGGAATAGAAGGCAATCGAGAAGTGGCTGTCCGCGCTGCAGCCGGTCCGCGCCGCACAGGCCTGGTCAAAACGCTGGCGCACCTGGGCCAGACTGACGCCGGTCGCGCCGCCGAAGGACGGCGGCGTGTCGTAGGGATAGAGCCAGGTCGTCGCGCTGCCCCAGGCATCATAGGCAATCGTGGCATAGGCAAAGTTCTGGCCGGGCACCGGGCCGGCGATGACCAGTTCGATCTGGTCGTCGTCGATCCGCATCCCTGCGATGCTGGCCTTGATCGCTTCCGGCAATTCCTGGTCCAGAAAGGCAAAGGCCTCGCTGCTGTCAGCAGCCCACTGCCGCCGCGGATACTCGGGCACGGGCATGGGTAGCGGCGCATTCTGCTCACCGAGTTCGGAATGCCCGGCCAGCAGGGTGTCGCTGGTGGACAGACGCGCAAATGCCGGCGCATCCGGTGGCTCGACCTCGATCTGCCAGCCCTGTGCCTGTAGCCGGATGCTACGGCGGATGATGCTGCCGTCATCCGGCCTGGCCAGCAGCTCGATGCTGGCCAGCGGCAGCGGCAGCGTTCGCAGCAACATGCCCATCTCGCCCCAGAGATTGGGGTTGCCGCGCTCGCGATCGTCGGCTTCCACGGCCAGAAAGGCTTTCAGCGGATGGTCGACACGCGCCTCGCTCAGGCCGTCGGCCGAGCAACTCAGGCGCAACAGGCTCTGCGGACTGTCTCCCTGGTAGACGTAGACATCCACCCGATCCGCGGCCAGCGCCAGCGCCTGCGGTGGATGGTAGTAACTGAAAGCCGCGTTGGTGGCTTCCCGGCACTGCGTCAGGATCTGCTGGCCGTCGGCGCTGGCAAAGGCGGCCTGGAAGGGCTCGCGATAGGCGTTCTCGGCGGCTTCCTGCGCCGCCTGCGCCACCTGCGCCGCGAGCTTCGCCTGTTCGTCTTGCCGCTCCACGATCTTCGCGGCAACCCACCCGACGCAGGCAAAAACGACGATGACCAATCCCAGTTTGATCAGGTCACGCATGCTTGGCTCCGCACCAGAATCCTTGATGTTTGCAGCCGGCGAGGGGCTGGACCGAAGCCGCTTTGCGGAGGGACGCGCGCCTGCGCGGCCGCTGTGGATCTGCAAGCGGCGCCGCGGCGCGGCGCCCTCCAGAGCGGGCGCGCCAGCGATCGCGTTGCGATGGCTGGCTGGTAGATGCTGGACCTCCTCGCAAAGCGTCACGGCACCCTTCCCCCGCTCACCCGCTCGTGACCCGCCAGATCGCGCTCGCTGCTCACATCAGCATAGCCATTAACCAGCAAGGCTTCGCGCACCGCTGGGGCCTGGGTCCAGCCATGTTCCATCAGCAGCCAGCCGCCTGGGTTCAGAAGGTCCCGGGCCGCGCGTATCAGCGTCAGCAAGTCGCCAAGACCAGACTGTGTCGCCAGCAATGCCGATTCGGGCTCACCGCTGGCGACCAGCCCGGGCAGATGCGGATCGGTGGCGTCCAGATAGGGAGGATTGGACAGAATCAGGTCGACGCTGCCCGCGCTCAGCGCCTGCAGCCAGTCGCCACACCAGAACCCGACGCGGGCCCCCAGTTTGCGGGCATTGCCCTGGGCCACATCCAGCGCGGCACGGCTGCGGTCGACGGCAATCACCGCGCTCTGCGGTCGTTCCAGCTGGAAGCTGACGGCCAGCGCTCCCGAGCCGGTGCCGGCGTCCAGCACGGTACCTTTCCGCCCTACCGCCCAGCGCGCCAGCGCGGCTTCGAGCAGGATCTCGGTGTCCGGGCGTGGAATCAGCACAGCGCTGTTGACCTGGAACGGGCGACCATAGAACTCACGCTCTCCGGTCAGGTAGGCATAGGGCTCGCCCGCGCAGCGACGCCGCCACAGCGTCAGGAAGCGTCCAAGCTCGGGTGCCGTGACCGCATCGCCCAGACGCGCATACAGACCGGCCCGGTTGCGGCGAAGCACATGGGCGAGCAGATACTCGGCGTCGATGCTTTCGACGTCGGCAGGCGCGACCGCCCGGGCCTGGCGCAACAGCTGCGACCAGGTAGCGGGGCCCGTGCGCAAATCTCCTTCGTTCACCTCGATCTGCTCTTTCTATTCGTCATCTGACGATATGCTCGCCCCTCCGCCCTGCAGATACCATCAGCACATGCGAAAAACCTGGACCCTGATGCTGCTGGGCTTGCTGCTCGCAGGCATGGCCGGCCAGGCTCACGCCTGGGGCCGGGACGGTCACCGCATCGTCGGCGAACTGGCGCAGGCCGAGCTCAATGCAAGGGCCAGTGCCGCGGTGGCGGAACTGCTGCAGGGCGAGCCCGATCCCACACTCGCTGGCGTTTCGATCTGGGCCGACGAGGTGCGCGATTCAGCCCCGGAATATCGCTGGACCGTGCCGCTGCACTGGGTCAATTTCACGCCTGGCGACTGTAGTTACAACAGCGACAGGCTGTGTCATGAGGGTCTGTGTGTCGTGGCTGCCATAGAGCGCTACAGCCAGGAACTGATCGATCCCGATCTGCCGCACGAGCGCCGGCGCGATGCACTCAAGTTCATCGTCCACTTTGTCGGTGATGTGCACCAGCCACTGCATGCCGGTTTTGCCGCCGACCGGGGCGGCAATGATTTCCAGATCAGCATCCAGCGCGAAGGCTGGAATCTGCATTCGGTGTGGGATTCATTGCTGATCGAGAGCCTGAAACTGGACTGGCACAGCTATCACGATCGGGTGGCCGCACAGCCGTTCTGGCCTGACTCACAGGCGCGACTGTCTGCGGCGCAGGCGGGAGCCTGGGCAGAGGAATCCTGCGGCATTGTGCAGAGGGATGATTTCTATCCGCCCAGACACAAGATCAGCTCGCGCTACCTGGATGCCAAGCGGCCGCTGGCCGATCAACGCCTGAAACTGGCCGGGGCGCGGCTGGCAGCGCTGCTCAACCGGCTGCTGGGTGCGCCGCCGGTGGAATCGGTCTACACCGTGCCATAGCCGCGAGGAAGCGTCCGGACCTGCGCCGGCGCTTCCCCTGATCCTGCGGCATCAGCCGTTGAGCAGATCCCGCCCGGTTTCGATCACGCGCTCCAGGCCGAAGCCAAAATGCGCGTACAGCACCTTGTCCGGGGCCGAGGCTCCAAAGCTCTGCATGCCGATCACGGCGCCATCCAGACCCACATACTTGCGCCAGTAATCGCCGATGGCGGCCTCGATGGCCACCCGCCTGCGGCTGGTCCTGGGCAGCACCGCTTCACGATAGGCGGCGGCCTGGGCGTCAAACACCTCGGCGCAGGGCATCGAAACCACGCGAATCGCAAATCCTTCGCCTGCCAGCGCGTGCGCAGCCTGCACCGCCAGATCCAGCTCCGAACCGGTGCCGATGAAGATCAGATCGATCTTGCCGGGCGTGGTGTCGAGCAGCACATAGCCGCCGCGCGCGATCGCGGCGATCTGTTCCGCGGTGCGCGGCTGAGCCTTGAGATTCTGGCGCGAGAAGGCCAGGCAGCTCGGTCCGTCACGGCGCTCGATGGCGCATTTCCAGGCCACTGCCGATTCCACCGCATCGGCCGGTCGCCAGACCCGGTTGTTGGGGATGTAGCGCAGGCTGGCCAGATGCTCGACGGGCTGATGGGTGGGGCCATCCTCACCCAGGCCGATGGAATCGTGGGTGTAGACATGGACCACGCGGGCACCCATCAATGCGCTCATGCGCACGGCATTGCGGGCGTAGTCGGAAAACACCAGGAAGGTGGCGGTGAAGGGCAGGATGCCACCATGCAGCGCCATGCCGTTGGCGATGGCGCTCATGCCGAATTCGCGCACACCGAAATAGACGTAATTGCCGCCATCGTCGGCCGTCTGCACGTCGCTGCTGGCCTTGACGATGGAATAGTTGGAGTGCGCCAGATCCGCCGAGCCACCGATCAACTCGGGCAGCACCGGCACCAGTACTTCCAGGGCGCGCTGGCTGGCCTTGCGCGAGGCGATGCTGCTGGCATCGCGATCGAAGTCGGCAATCAGGGCATCGATGGTCGGTGCAAACTCGGCCGGCAGCTCGCCCGCCAGGCGCCGATCCAGTTCTGCTGCCAGTTCCGGAAACTGTTCCTGGTAGCGGGCGTGCAGGCTTTCCCAGTCACGCTGCCAGCCGGCACCGGCAACCCGGGCGTCGTAGGCGCTGTAGATCTCTTCCGGGATCTGGAAGGGTTCGTGGTGCCAGCCCAGCTGGGCGCGGGCCGCAGCCACCTCATCGCGCCCCAGCGGCGCGCCATGGCTGGATTCGGAACCCTGCTTGGCCGGCGAGCCAAAGCCGATGACGGTCTTGCAGCAGATCAGGGTTGGCTTGTCCGGGTCGGCGGCGGCCGTCACCAGCGCCGCCTTGATGGCCTCGGCGTTGTGACCGTCGATATCGGGAATCACTTCCCAGCCATAGGCCTCGAAGCGCTTGGGCGTGTCGTCGGTGAACCAGCCGTGGACCTTGCCGTCAATGGAAATGCCGTTGTCGTCGTAGATCACGATCAGCTTGCCCAGCTTCAGGGTCCCGGCGAGCGAGGCCACCTCGTGGGAGATGCCTTCCATCAGGCAGCCATCACCGAGGAATACGTAGGTGTAGTGATCGACCAGTTCAAAACCCGGACGATTGAAGCGCCTGGCGAGAATCTTCTCCGCCAGCGCCATGCCCACGGCATTGGCCAGACCCTGACCGAGGGGGCCGGTCGTGGTCTCGATTCCGGGAGTCTCGTGGACTTCGGGATGGCCCGGGGTCTTCGAGTGCAGCTGGCGGAAGCGCTTGAGCTCCTCGATCGGCACATCGTATCCAGACAGATGCAGCAGTGCGTAATGCAGCATCGAGCCGTGGCCATTGCTGAGCACGAAACGATCGCGGTTGAACCAGTGCGGATCGCTGGGGTTGTGGCGCAGGAAATCATTCCACAGCACTTCGGCGATATCCGCCATTCCCATCGGCATACCCGGATGTCCGGAATTGGCTTGCTGGACGGCATCCATCGCCAATGCACGGATGGCATTGGCCAGATTGCGGCGGCTGGACATGGGGGGTGCTCCCGGCGGGCAAAGAGGCGGAGGATTCTGCCGCAATGCGCCGCGTCTGTCCCGACCCGAGCTGAATTGCCGGGCATTGGTCAGCTCTGCTGTGCTTCCAGCTCGCCTTGATGGTCCCGGCGAATCCGGGATTCGCCGGGATATCCATCACAAAGCCTAGCTTTGGCGCTTGTGGGCCTACGCCCCTGCCGTAGAATGCCTCTGCCTCGAAAGTACTTGAATAATGCTGGTCAACCTCTTGAGCATGCTTGAGAAGAATGCCGACGCAGTCTGGCTATGCGGGTTTCTTCTTGCGCTCGGATTCGGTCGCAATCGCTACGCCCTGGTGCTGGCCGCACTGAGCGTGCCCATGTACGCACCGCTCAGCAGCGCCGGTATCACCCTGGCCAGCGCCGGGCTGGCGCTGCTCATCGTCGTCATGCCGGAACCACCGCTACGATCGCTGCGGAGTCTGGGACTGGTTCTGGCTGCGGCGGGGCTGAGCACTCTTCCGACTTCCATGCCGCGACTTTCCCAGCTGCTCGACGCCTGGTCGGCCTGGGCGCCGGCCGCGCCACTGGGTCTGGCTGCCTGGGCACTGGGGGCGGCTGCAGCCTGGGCGCTGTTGCGCTGGCTGCGTCGGGGATGGCCGCTGGATCTGCACCTGTCACTGGCGCTGCTGCCGGCGATGGTGGCGCTGTCCTGGTCGCCACCACTGTCCACGCGGGCCTGGTTGGCGGCTTTCGCCGGCGCCATCGTCATCGCCGTGCTTTACGGCGCCTACCGCATGGCCTTCATCGATGCGCTCACCGGTTTGCCCAACCGCAGGGCTCTGGACGAGCGCCTGGCACGCAGTGCCGGGCGCATGGCGGTGGCCATGGTGGACATCGATTTCTTCAAGCGCTTCAACGACCGTTACGGCCATGAGGCCGGCGATCGCGTCCTCAAGTCGGTGGCGAGGCAGTTGCGACGCTGCGCAGGCGGGGCAGCCTACCGCTATGGTGGCGAGGAGTTTGCGATCGTCTTCGACGGCCGTCGGGTTGAACACGCGAGCGAAGCACTGGAAGACGTACGCAGCGCGGTCGAGGGTCTGCGCGTGCGCTTGCGCAAGGACGCCAGCAGAAACCGCGCACAGGCGGTTCGCCGCGGCCAGTCGGCGGGCGAGGTCGGGGTCACCATCAGCATAGGTCTGGCCGAACGCGATCCGGAACGACGCACCTGCAGTGCGGTGATCGACGCCGCCGACAAGGCCTTGTATCGCTCCAAGCAGCGCGGACGCAATCGGCTGACCCTGGCCGGGGCGGCCAGGATGAACTGAGGCCTTTACTTTTGGGACGCCAAGGGCCGCGTGAGTCAGGGCACCACGACGCTGAATGTCGACGACAGTGACAATGATTTCTACGTCGGAGTGGGCGCGGGATACGATCTCAACGAGCGGTTCGGGCTGGGTCTCAGCTACGATCGTTACAAGCTCGGAGACGGCGGTACCGATCTCAAATACGGCGTTCTCTCGGTGACCGGCGAGCTTCGCTTCTAGGCACGCAGCCCGTGCCGGTCTAGTCCAGGCTGGCTGGACTGAAGTTCGAGCAGCTGGGAGTTGACGTCCAGAGGATCCAGCACCGCTGGGTCCTGCGGCTTTCCGACCAGCCAGCCTTGCAGATAGCGTACGCCCTGACTCTTGAGGGCGTGCGCCTGTTCAATGGTCTCCACGCCTTCGGCCACCATTTCAGCGCCCATGCCGTGCAGCATGGTGACTATTCCGCGAACCAGCGCGGCGGCTTTCAGATCCCCGGGCAACGGCTTCACGAAGCTCTGGTCCAGCTTGATGGTGTCGAACTCCAGCCGATGCAGATGACCAAGGCCGGAATGGCCGGTGCCGAAATCATCCAGCGATACACCGATGCCATGCCAACGACAGCGAGCGATCAATTCCTGCACTCGCTCGTAATCCAGCGCCAGGCTCTCGGTGATCTCGGCCTTGATTCGACTGGGATCCAGACCCGATTCCCTGGCCGTGCTGGCCAGCAGGTCGGCGAAGTCAGGCACCAGCGATTGTCGTGCGGAGATGTTTACGGCGACCCAGGGACGGAAGTCGGAATTCAGACGCCGGTCCAGTTCGGCCAGCAAGACGCAGGAGCGCATCAGTGCGTAATGCCCTACCGGCACAATCAGGGAGGTTTCCTCAGCCAGCGCGATGAACTCGCTGGGTGATACCGGCCCTCGGGTGGGATGATCCCAGCGAACCAGGGCTTCAAAGCCCGCGATCCTGTTTTCATAAAGGTCAAAGATCGGCTGGAAAACCACCCGCAACTGGTCGCCGTCCAGTGCCTCCAGCAGTTCCCGTTCCAGCCTGATCTTGTCAGCAACGCGGCGCTTCTGGTCGACCACGGCCAGATCATCGCCCTCCGGCTCGTCGAGCACACCCACCCTCGCCGCTCGCAATCCCCGCCGGTATCGCGACAACAGCCCTACCAGCAGACCTCTGAGCACGGGATCAGCCTCATCCAGGCGTGCACGCAACTGATCGGCTCGGATTTCCGTGACTGATACTTCGGTTATCGCGTCAGCACTGGCACTGCGCGGCGCGCGGTCGATGACCGCCATCTCACCCAGGATCTCGCCGGCCCCCAGATAACTCAAGGTGAGGCGCTTGCTGCCCTGAGTAGCCCAGACCTCGATCCGACCGCTTTCGATCAGATAGGCCACATCAGGCACATCGCCTTCCGTGAAGATGCGTTCACCGGGCGCGAATACTCGTTTGGCGCTGGCGGAGCTCATGGGCGAATACCGAACGGCCTGAAAACCAAGGATAACGGAGTGAACGCCGCGCCGCGGGTACAGGGGCCGGCGCGCTCCCACAAAAAAGGGGCCTTGCGGCCCCTTTTCCGTCTGCTCAGGCCTGGCGGCTTAGCCGCAAAGCGGTGAGAAGAAGATCGAACACAGGTTCACGCCCTGCAGCGTCACCGTGGTGCTGGGTGAGCCACCGGCTGCCGTGAACACGCACTGGCCGCTGGCTGCGCCCTGTGCCTGGTCGAGGTTGATCGCCGTGATTCTGGCGATCGTCTCACCGTTGGCATTGGTGATGCCCGGAGGCTGCGGCAACTGAATCTGCGCGCCGCCAGAAGCGGTGCAGACACCGGTAATCAACACTCCCGGGATCGGCTGACCATTGCCGTTGAGCAGTCGCAGATTCACCGGTCCACCGTTGCCACCGAAGAAGGAGGACGGGAAGGCCTGCAGGATCGAGATCGTGGGCGGAATCACGTTGACCACCTGCGAGCCACCGACGCCGAAGAAGGTGATCGACGGCGCCTGCACCTGATTGGCCACGCCGGCCGTAGTCACCGATGCCGTGGTGCAACCGCTCGGACCGGTCAATGCCGACAGCACGCCGGAGTTCGACTGACCATCGACCGTCGTGGTGGACGAGGCATTGGCGACAGTGAAGCCGATCGGCACACCCTGGATTGGAGCGCCGAGGGCATCCGCCACGCAGACTGTGACGGTCGTCGTGAGGTTGGCCGGAATCTGCGCAGGTGATGCCACCAGTGAGCCCGGCGCTGCGCCCGGGAACAACACCAGTTCCGCGTCAGTCACCAACTCGGTGCTGCCCTGCACCAGTTCACCGGCACCGCGAGCCCAGATGGCTGCCAGACGGCCCAGCTGATTGACCGGGTAGTTCATCGTCGTGGTTGCCACGCCGATGTCATTGGTCGGCACATTCGGGGTGATGTTGGCCACGGTAGCGCGACCGATCACGTACGGCAGTACCGGACCGCTGTTGACCACCACACCGGTGTCGTTGTTGAAGTTGAAGCGCTGGGTCACGTTCAGACTGCCGGCACTGTTGATGCGCTCGATCCGTCGCGCGCTCTCCAGATCGCGGTTGGCATTGGACTGTTCGCCGAAGACCAGCAGCGTGTCGCCCGGTCCAGCACCGCCGCCAGCCGAGGTGAATGCACCACCCGGAGCCGTGAACAGGGTTCCGCCTTCCTGCGGATCACCGTCGCCGCCACTGATCAGGAAGTTGCCTGGACCCGCGGTCGGGAAACCGGCCACCGGCGCGTCGATCAGACCAAAGTCGATCGGCGTGTTCGGAAGCACCGGATTGCCCTGACGGTCGGTGGCCAGCACGCTGATCGTCAGACTGTAGGTGCCATTCGGGTCGGTCGGAATGGTGGTTGCTCCACCGACCGGCGCAACGCCACCCGTGACCCGATTGACGCGCAGGGCGTTGACATCGGGAGACGTGATCTTCAGCGAGAACAGCTTGCCGTCAGAGATGATGACCGTCTCGTCGCGAGTGACCGGCGAGGTGATGCCATTGTCCACATTGTTGTCCGCGGCGTCTGCCGTCACCCGGATCAGGAAGGTACCCTGACGGTTGCCGGAGACCAATGTGGCTCCAGCAATACCCTGTTGGGTACGGACCCTGATCGAGCGACCCTGCACGTTCTGGTTGGCCGCATTGACACCACGGAAGACTTCACCACCGTTGGCACCCTGATCAACGATTTCGAACTGAACATTGTTGAAGGTGGCCGTGGTCGGCGGATCCGGCACCAGCGCCGCTGCGCCATCCGTCACCCGCGCTTGCAGCAGCAAGGTGTTGCTGCCACCCGAGCCTTGCACGTAGAGGCTGGTCGCCGGACGAATCAGATCGATGTTGGCCGGCAACTGCGGTGCCTGCGCCACGATCGTGAACTGCTGCTGCTCGGACAGGTTGGCTCCGGTATCCGGATCCTGCGCCGTGACCGTCAGCGTGAACGGACCCGGCTGCGTGGCCTGCCCGCTGGAGTTATAGGAGTGAATGAAGATCGTCTTCTTGCCCGCCACCACGTCTGCAGGACCCGCCCCGGTGAGCGCGAGGAACTCGTTCACAGTGGTGCTTGGGTCGTCCAACTCCGAGTAAGCCGTATTGGTGATCGGGTTCAGCGAGAGCTGGATCGCTCCCGAGGGCAGCAACTGCCCGCGGATATCGCGCCGAGTGATCGTGACTTCGGTCACGAAGGGCGATCCCCAGAAGGGCTCGATGCCAAAGACGTTGGCCGGCAGCACGGTGCGTTCAGGCGCGATTTCGATGCGTTTGAACGGGGCTGGGCCCTGGCTGATCGTGAACGGGATTTCCAGGGCAAGCGTGCGCCCTGGTTGGTCCGGGTCCGCCGCTGAAGCGGTGATCGTCACCGATCCCGGGTCCAGTTGCGAATGGATGAAGAAGGTCGCCAATCCGCCGGTGGTTTCCGTGAAGATCACCCCGAAGAAGGTCGAGAACTCGTTGATGTTCTGGGTTTCCGGATCGTCGAGGATCGACAGCGCCAGACTCCGGACATTGCTGCTGCGGAGATTGACGACGGTGCCGTCAGCGGCCGGCAGCCCATTGGACCTGAGCACCCGCACGTTCAACTGCACCCAATAGGGAGAGTTGCTTTCCGGTGGAATCTGACTTCGATTGGATGGCAGCGTCGTCACGCCGCCCACCACGTCATACCGCATCGAGCCGGATGAGGGCGGAGTAAAACTCCCGCCTCCGTTTCCGGATCCACCGCCACCACAGCCGGCCAACAGCGTGGTGGCCAATCCGACGGCTAGAAATTTCTTCCAAGCGCTCATCGTCGCTCTCCTGATACTCATCTTGATTATCCGTTGGCTTTTAATGTCCGATCTCACTTGGAGTCGACGAGAATCTTGGGCGTCACAAAGATCAGCAACTCGACTTTGCTGTTCTGACGGTCCTTGTTGCGGAACAGATTGCCGATCGCCGGAATGTCGCCCAACACCGGCACCTTGGTCAGCGTGTCGTTACGTTCGAACTCGTAGATACCGCCAAGGACGACGGTCTGGCCGTTGTCGACCAGCGCGCCGGTCTGAACCTCGCGCTTGTCGATGATCGGCACCTGTCCGCCGGGCGTGGTGATGAATCCGGACAGATTGTCCTTCTTGACCTTGAGCTGCAGGAACACCCTGCCGTCGGCCGTGATGCGCGGCGTGACCAGCAGTTCCAGCACGATTTCCTTGAAGGCAACGGTTGCCGTCGGCACACCGCCGCCGCTGGCCTGAAGGGTCACGTATCCGACTTCCTGGCCCTGCTTGATGACGGCTTCCTGCTGATCGGCCGTGATCACCTTCGGACTGGACAGCAACTCACCGCGGTCCTCCGATTCCAGCGCCGAGAGTTCCATGTCGAGGATGTAATCGGCACCCAGGATCGTCGTGGCGAACGAGCCTGCGCCCGGCGCCGAAACCGGCAGATTGAAATTCAATCGATTGAGCGCACTGGGGGCGACTACGCCGCCGCCGGTGCCATCACCCAGACCCACCGGCAAGGCGCTGGACGCTCCGTTCAAACGGTTTGACAGGCCTACACCTACCATCTGGTCGGTGGCCCCGAGGCTGCCGCCGATGGTGATCAGATTGCCATCACCATCTTCGTTGGCTCCGGAGATGCCAAAACGCGCGCCCAGCTGTTTGCGGAATCCTTCCTGCGCGATCACGATTCTCGATTCGATCAGCACCTGCCGTACCGGCTTGTCCAGAATGGCGACCAGGGTGCGGACCTTTTCCACGCGCTCCGGGATGTCGGTGACGATCAGGGTGTTGGTGCGCTCGTCGAAGCTCACCGACCCACGTGGAGACAATACGCCGCGGGATTGACCGGCTTGCTGGGAATTGCCGCCGGCGGCTTGCGCCTGCAGCGTGTCAGTGGTCATCAGCTTCGCCAGATCCTCAGCCTTGCCGTAGCTGATCGGGATGTAGTCGACGATGACTTCGGCGCGGTCCTCCATGGCGATACGGGCATCTTCCAGCGCTTGCTCGCGTTCCGCAATTTCCTTGGTCGGTGCCACCCAGATCACGGAGCCGTTACGGCGCTTGTCCAGGCCCTTGGCCTGCAGAATGATGTCCAGTGCCTGATCCCAGGGAACATTGACCAATCGGAGGGTCACATTACCCTGGACCGAGTCGGCCACCACGATATTGAGTTCGGAGACATCAGCGACCAGTTGCAGCACTGACCGAACCGGAATGTCCTGGAAATTGAAAGTGACGCGGTTGCCGCTGTACACCGGCGGGTCGGTGGCCAGACGCTTCTTCGGTTCGACACGCTTCGGCGAAATCTCGACGACGTATTCTGAACCGGCCTGATAGGCAAGCTTGTCATAGTCGGCGCTGGTCGCAAACGTCATTCGGGTGCCCGCGCCCTGTACCTTGGCGTCGATCGATTCGACCGGCGTGGCGAAATCGACCACATCCAGACGCTTCTGGAACCTGGCAGGCAGCGCCACGTTCGGCAGATCAAGGACCAGACGTCCGCCTTCTTCGCGCAGATTGGCGTTGGCGCCATCGCCGGAGAAACCTAGGATCAGCCGTCCTTCACCCGCTTTCCCACGCCGAAAGTCGATGGAGGTAAGCTCGACTGCGTTGCTTGCCACCACGGATTTGGCTGGATCGGTAGGCGCCTTGCTGGCGACAATGTCGGCGAAGCCGTTCTGCACGCGCACCAGGATGAACTTGCCCTCGCGCCGGGATTCGTAGGGCGCCGACCGGAACAAGTCGATGACCACCCGAGTACGCCCGCCGGCCTCGACGGCCGTCACGGCTTTTGCAGCGCCCGTGGCGATGGACAGCATCCTCGCCTCGAAGCGATTGCTGGTGTCCGCCAGATCGATGGCGATGCGCGGCGGATCACTGGTCGCGAAGATCTTGGGATCCGCGCTGCCACTGTCCAGTTCCAACGCGACTTCCACGACACCTCCAGGCATCGGTTGGAAGCTGACGTTCTTGAGCACGTCAGCGGCGCTGGCAGCGCCTGCAGTGGTCAACAGACCCAGTGCTACAACCGCCAATCCGGCTGCCTTCCGGAACTGTTGCTGGAGCTTCGGCCCGAAATAACTTCCGAGCATGCGCGAGAGGCTCTTCTCATTCATGTCGTCAACCCCCAAAAGGCATCATTCATCATCAAGCGCAATCGCGGAACGGCGCTCTTCCCATCCCCCGAGTCCGTTCGGAAACAGTTCCACCAGTTCAATTCGGTCCTCGTATACACCGACGATCTTTCCATCATTTTGGCCCAAATAGTTGCTAGGTTTGACGCGGTGTACCACGCCGGACGGATCCTTGATCAATCCGAAGATATTGTCGCCGGCTCCCATCGTCCCAACCATATCCAGGCTGTCGAGGGGAAATGTTTCCAGCTCGTCCTTGCGCCTGCCGCGATCGGGACGCGGTCCGCTGCCGGCTGCGACGGCATCTGGCTCGTCCCGGCGATCAGCCGTAACTCGCGTGAATGGATCGCGGAAAGCGTGCGCGGCATATTCGAAGGATTCGAACTCCTGCATTTTCGGCAGCGGCGGCAAGGGCTTGCCCGGCCGTTGCTTGACGGCAGAAATGTAGGATTCCAGTTCATCCCGGCTGTTGGCGCACCCACCCATCAAGAGCACGACGGCGCAGAGTCCCAGAAGTAGAGGAGTACGATTCATGATCACCTCCGAGCACCGACTGGCTGGGCTGCCGATTGCTCATCGTCATCGAGATAGCGGTAGGTTTTCACCGTGCCCTCGAGGATCAGCTGTCCGGCCGGCGCATTGGCATCGCGCGTGTTCTGTTTGAGCGAAATATCATGCATGGTCAGGATGACAACGCGAGGCAACGAGGCCACGCCGCTGACAAACTCACCGAATTGATGGTAGGAGCCCACCATACGCAGGGAGATCGGCTTCTCCGCATAGAAGTCTTTTGAAATTTCAACCTGCGGCTCGAACAACTCATTGGCGATGCCAGAGGCCAGTGCGGTCTGCGATATATCCACCAGCAGATCGGGCATTTCGGTCTTGCCCGGCAATTGCCGGAGCATTTGCTGCAGCACCAGTTCGATCTGCTGCAACTGCTCCCGGTAAGCTTGAAGATTGGCCGCCCGTTCCTGTTTGTGCTCGAAATCCTGCCGCAGATCGCGTTCTCTGGCCACCAGGCCATCGAACTCCTCGTGCCTGGGGTTGAAATACAGATACCACCCAAGACCGCAGATCACGAGGAACAGAATTCCGGCAAACACCGCCTGCACCGTGATCGGCGACGATCCGAGATTGTTGATATCGGCTTTGCGAAGATCGTCAAATAGGCTCATCGCTGCAGACCTCCGACAGCCGTGGTCATCGGCATTTCGGCACCCTCGTCTTTCTTGTTCGGGTCTTCCAGATTGACCTTCAAGGAAAACACGTAGGGAACGCTCTTGTCGTCGCCACGCGCCTCGATCTTGATGATCTCCGACTCCTTCAACCAGGCCGAAGCATCCAGGTTGCGCATGTAGGCCGAGACCCGTGCATTCGACTGCGCAACGCCCTCTAGCGTCAGCGTGGCACCGGCCTGCTTGATCGAACTCAGCTGGACGCCGTCGGGCAGGGTCCGCACCAGTTCATCGAAGAGATGAACCATCTGCGAGCGCGTCGCCTGCAATTGCTCGATGATTTCCTTGCGCGCGATCAGGCGGTCGCGTTGGCGGTCCAGTTCTTCGATTTCCTTGATCTGGGCATCCAGTGCCGTGATTTCCCGGGTCAGCATCTGGTTGCGCTCGGTCTGTGCATCAACCTGGGTGCCGATGAACCAGAGCGCCGCAAAGACCGTGAGCACGGCGGCTACGGCGGCGACACCCAGCAGTACATAGAATTCCTGCTGGCGTTGCTTTCGGCGCTCTTCACGCCACGGAAGTAGGTTGATTCTGGCCATTAGTCGAAGCTCCTCAACGCCAGACCGCAGACGATCATCAGCGCCGGTGCATCGGCGGCCAAGGACGAGGCCTGAATCTTTGACGAGACAGCCATGTTGGCTACCGGTGACGCAATCAGGGTGGGAACCCCGAGCTGCTCTTCCACCAGTTCCTGCACACCGTTGATCGAGGCACAGCCGCCGGCGAGGATGATCTGATCGACGCGGTTGAACTCACTGCCGGCGAAGAAGAACTGCAGCAGTCGACTGACCTGCTGGACCATCGCCTCCTTGAAGGGCTCGAGAACCTCGATTTCGTAGCTCTCGGGCAATCCTCCCTGACGCTTGGCCAGTCCCGCTTCCTCATAGGACAGTCCATAGCGGCGCATGACCTCGTCAGTCAACTGCTTGCCGCCGAAGACTTGCTCGCGGGTGTAGATCGAGCGCTGGTTGCGGAGCACGTTGAGCGCAGTCATCGTGGCGCCGACATCGACGATCGCCACCAGACCGTCGCGCCCGGCCGGCATCTGGTCGGCGACCAGCTGGTAGGCGTTCTCCATCGCGAAAGCCTCGACGTCGACGATCTTTGCGGTGAGCCCACCCATTTCCAGGGCGGCGACGCGCAGATCGACGTTCTCGGTCCGTGAGGCGGACAGCAGAACATTGACGCTCTCGGGATTGTCCTTGACCGGACCGAGCACTTCGAAGTCCAGACTGACTTCCTCGATCGGGTAGGGGATGTACTGGTTGGCCTCGACCTGGATCTGATCTTCCAGATCCTCTTCAGTCAGGTCAGCCGGCATCTGGATCACCTTGGTGATGACCGATGAGCCGGCGACGGCGGCGGCCGCGAACTTGGTCTTGAGACCGGATCGCTGGACAGCTCGCTTGATCGCTTCGCCCACCGCCTCGACCTCGACGATGTTCTTTTCAACCACTGCGTTAGGCGGGAGAGGTTCCACCGCGTAATGTTCCACACGGTATCGCCCCCCAGATTGACTGAGTTGCAACAGCTTGACGGCCGTCGAACTAATGTCGACTCCTACCAGCGGCGGTGTCTTCGGAGTGAACAGACCCACGGATTTTTCCCCTTCCGACGAGCCCTTACGAGCTATACGTGTGCTTCTACATTAAATCCCAAAGTCAAATGCTTGGCAACATGAACTTTGCCGGAACGCTCACACTATTGGAGACGGGTTCTGAACGATCATTTCCGCGCCCGACATCGGGGCCGCCTGGTGCCTTAGAATCTGCGCCCCCGTGTTGAGCTGGACATTGCGCCGAATGAAACGTTGGAAACGCCTGCTGCGCTGGCTGCTGCTGCTGATGCTGGCCGGGGCACTGCTCAGCGCATTGGCCATCTATCTGGTCTATCGGCACTATGAGCCGGAGCTGCCGGAAGTTGCCACCTTGCGCGACGTGCGCTTCCAGGTGCCACTGAAGATCTACTCCAGGGACGGCAAGCTGATCGCGAATTTCGGCGAAGCACGGCGATTTCCAAGCACGATCGAGGAAGTTCCTGAGGTCCTGAAGCAGGCGTTCATTGCCACCGAGGATGAACGTTTCTACCAGCACCCAGGCGTTGACTACCAGGGCATGGCCCGCGTCGGCTGGGAGTTCGTCCGTGCCGGCGGCGAATTCGGCTCCGGCGGCAGCACCATCACCATGCAGCTTGCGCGCAATTTCTTTCTCTCGCCGGAGCGCAAGCTCGAGCGCAAGCTGAAGGAGATCCTGCTGGCGCTGAAGATCGAACGGGAGCTCAGCAAGGACGAGATTCTCGGCCTCTATCTCAACAAGATTTTTCTTGGCAACCGTGCCTACGGTGTAGCCGCGGCAGCCCAGGTGTACTACGGCAAAGCCCTGTCGGAGCTGACTTTGCCGGAAGCGGCGATGATTGCCGGCCTTCCCAAGGCCCCTTCCGACCTCAATCCAATCCAGAACCCGCAGCGGGCGCTGGAGAGGCGCAACTACGTGCTCTCGCGCATGCGCGAGGTCGGGTTCATCGATGCAGCGAGCTACGCCGCCGCGGTCTCGGTGCCTGAAATTGCCCGCATCCACGAGTTGCCGATCGAACTTGAAGCCCCCTACGTCGCCGAGATGGCCCGAATCGAGGCCGAGAGCATGCTCGGTACGGAGGAAGCGGTCACCGGCGGCTACTCGGTGTACACCAGCATCGACTCAGGCCTGCAGTTTGCTGCCAACGAGGCCCTGCGGGGATCCTTGATCGACTACGAGGAACGCCATGGCTATCGCGGCCCCGAAGCCCATATTGCACTCGACACCGGGGTGCCGGACGAGGCCGCGCTGAGCGTCCTGAAATCGGCTTCACCCGTCGGCGGGCTGGAACCGGCGCTGGTCACGGAACTGAGTGCCGATTCGGCAACGCTGTTGATGAAGGACGGAAGTACGCAAACGCTGGAGCTGAAGGAGGCGCAGTGGGCCCGCCGCTACCTGAGTCCGGATTCGCGCGGCGCCACACCCAAGGCGCTGACCGAGGTCCTCAAGGTGGGTGATCTGATCCGCGCACGCTTGACCGAGGCTGGCAGCTGGCGACTGGCGCAGATTCCGACGGTCCAGGGCGCACTGGTGGCGCTGGATCCGGAAAACGGCGCCATTCGCAGCCTGGTAGGCGGCTACAGCTTCAGCCGCAGCAAGTTCAATCGGGCCACCCAGAGCGAGCGCAACCCTGGTTCGAGTTTCAAGCCCTTCGTCTATTCCTCTGCCTTCGAGAAGGGCTTTACCGCCGCATCGATCGTCAATGACGCACCCATCGTCTTCGATATTCCTGGCGTGGAGAAGGCCTGGCGCCCCCAGAATGACAACCAGACCTTCAGCGGACCGATTCGGTTGCGCGAAGCCATGGTCCGATCCAAGAATCTGGTCTCGATCCGATTGCTGGATGCGATCGGCGTCCCGTTTGCGCGTCGTTACATCCAGCGCTTCGGCTTCTCGCCCAAGCAATTGCCGGAAAACCTGTCGCTGGCGCTGGGTACGGCCTCGGCACCACCGCTGACCATGGCGCGCGGTTATGCGGTGTTTGCCAACGGCGGCTATCTGGTCGACACCTACCTGATCGATCACATCGTCGACAGCCGCGGGAATACCACCTACAGCGCCAACCCGACGGTGGTTTGCGGCGCTTGCCCGGAGCGGCTGGCCCAGGAATTTGCGCTCGATCTTCCGACCGAAACCAGCGAAGCCGGGGCCGGCGCGAGCCCAGGCGACAGCGCGCCTCAGGTCGGGCCCAATCTGGCCCCACGAGTGATCGATGCGCGCAACGCCTATCTGATCACTTCCCTGATGATGGATGTGGTCAAGCGCGGCACCGGCCGGCGCGCGATGGAACTGGGGCGAAATGATCTGGCCGGCAAGACCGGTACCACCAATGAGCACCGGGATGCCTGGTTTTCGGGCTTCAACCAGAGCCTGGTGGCGACCGCCTGGATGGGCTTCGACGACTTCAGCACGCTCGGCAATGGTGAGTTTGCGTCCAAGACCGCGCTGCCCATGTGGACCCGTTTCATGGGCACCGCCCTGGCGGACACCCCGCAAACATTGCCGCAAATGCCGACCGGAATCACCACCGCGCGCATCAACAGCGGCAGCGGACGACTGACATCAGCCTCCGACGCCAGCGCCATCATGGAGATCTTCCGTGTTGAGGATCTGGACCAGATTGGCCGCGGCAATGCCAGCACCGGCCGCCAGGATCCCTATGAGGTCTTCTAGTGTGACGCGGGATGCCGGCGAGCCGGGATTGCTCACCGGGCAATTGCAGACGGCGCTGGAAGCGATGCAGGTGCTGGCTCGATTCGAACCGCGACTGGCCGGCCCTCTGGCAGAGTTGGCGGCCGATGCCCGGCTGCCGATCGTGCTGCACGTGCAGGCGGATCATCTGGACGACGTGCGCATGCACCTGGACGAGCAGCAGATTCCGGCGCGATCGCTGGAAACCCGGCTGCACATTCCGCGCAGTGCCAGTCAGACTCTGCCGGGACTCAGCTTCATCGCCGGCGCGCAGGAGATTCTGGTCTGGGTGTTCACGCCGGCGCAGTTCCGCCAGCGTTTGCGTGTGGGCAGTGAAAGCGCTCCGTCGCAGCGCCTGAACCTGCAGGCGCTACGCAAGAGACTTGAAGAACTACTTCAGCAGGCCTGAGTCAACCGGCCCGGTCAGCCGACGCCGGAGGCATCCCGGCGCCTGCCGTCAGTCAACCGGCGCTTCCGGCGTTTCAGCCGCGCTGCGCCAGGGGCACGTAGTCGCGCGCCTGCGGGCCGACGTAGATCTGTCGCGGACGACCGATCTTGACGTCGCCACCCTGGTTCTGTTCCAGCCAGTGCGCAATCCAGCCAGCGGTGCGGGCAATGGCAAACATCACGGTGAACATCTCCACCGGGATGTTGAGCGCCTTGTAGATGATGCCCGAGTAGAAATCGACGTTCGGATACAGCTTGCGCTCGATGAAGTAATCATCCTTGAGGGCAACGTCTTCCAGCGCCATCGCCACTTCCAGCAGCGGATCGTGGATGCCCAGTTCATTGAGCACCTGGTAGCACATCTCGCGGATGATCTTGGCGCGCGGATCGAAATTCTTGTAGACGCGATGGCCGAAGCCCATCAGGCGGAAGGAATCGTTCTTGTCCTTGGCGCGCAGCACCGCCTTGGCGACGTTGTTCTTGTCGCCGATCTCATGCAGTTGCTTGAGCACGGCCTCGTTGGCACCGCCGTGCGCCGGCCCCCAGAGCGCGGCTATGCCGGCGGCGATGCAGGCAATCGGATTGGCGCCGGTGGAACCCACCAGCCGCACGGTCGAGGTCGAGGCATTCTGCTCGTGATCGGCGTGCAGGATGAACAGCAGATCCAGCGCCTTGGCAGCGATCGGGTTGACCTGATAGGGCTCGGCCGGCACCCCGAACATCATGTCCAGGAAGCGCGCGGTGTAGTCCAGATTGTTCTTGGGATAGACATAGGGCTGCCCGACCGAGTGCTTGTAGCAGGCTGCGGCCAGCGTCGGCAGCTTCGCGATCAGGCGTATCGCCGTGATCATGCGGTGCGCCGGATTCTCCGGGTCCAGGGAGTCGTGATAGAAGGCCGCCAGTGACCCGGCAATACCCACCATCATCGCCATCGGATGGGCGTTGTAGTGGAAACCGTTCATGAACAGCTTCAGCGACTCATGGATCATCGTGTGCTGAGTCACGTGATGCACGAACTGAGCGTGCTCTTCCTGATTCGGCAGCTCGCCGTGGATCAACAGATGGGCGACCTCCAGAAAGCTGGACTGCTGCGCCAACTGTTCGATCGGGTAACCCCGGTACAAGAGGATGCCCTGATCGCCATCGATGTAGGTGATGGCGCTCTTGGTCGAACAGGTCGAGACGAAGCCCGGATCGAAGGTGAACAGCCCCAGATCCTTGTTCAGCTTGGCGATATCGATGGCCGGATCACCCAGTACGCCCTCCACCAGTGGCATTTCAGCGGTCTTGCCGGTGCGCGAGTCGGTAAAAGCAACGGTATTGGACATAGGGCTACTCCAAGGATGGGTCGACATCCCTGCCGCGAGCTTGGCGACGGTAGATATCGAGAACTGGGTCTATCGCAAGACTAATCGAATCGGCGTCGACAGCGTGTACCAACCGCCTGCACCGCCAGAACGACCGCAATCACCTGACAACAAATTATGGCACAGCGACCCGCTCATCCCCGCACTCGAGCCCGGCCGTCAACAAGCGTGACATCCGGCGCCACGCAGCAACGAAAAAACCCCCGGCACCGCAAGGCGCCAGGGGTTTGCATTCGGCAATGAACCCGGCTTACTTCTGGCCGTAGCGCTTGCGGAACTTGTCGACGCGGCCGCCGGTGTCGATGGCCTTGTGCTTGCCCGTGTAGAACGGGTGCGACTGGCTCGACACGTCGATCTTGATCAAGGGATATTCCTTGCCGTCGGTCCAGGTGATGGTTTCCTTCGAGCCCTTGGTCGAGCGCGTCAGAAAGGCGAAGTCGGTGGTCACGTCCTGGAACACGACATCGAAATATTTCGGGTGGATATCTGGCTTCATGGCTACGCCTCTCCTGGCGGCACAAAATGCAGCGAGCCCAGAACAATAGCATGGCTCCTGCACTGGAATCAAAGCACTTTCTGCATGGCGGCGTGGAACGCTGCGATATCAATGGCTTTGGCAATGGCCACCGGGGGCCCCGAGAACTCGCCCAGGCCGTGCCAGTCGACGACGGTCTGTCCGCGCGTAGGCCCCTGCGCCAGAGCAATCTCCACCGGCGCATGACGCCACTCGGTCACCGTGGATGGCGAAATGGCCACCAGTGCTGCCAGCGGATCAGCCCAGGACCAGCGTTCGAAGCCATTGCCATGAACGAAGGCAGCGGTGCTGCGGGTGATGCCCTGCAGCCATTGCGCAGCGCCGCTGCGGCGGGCCAGCCAGGCGTCGACCTCGGTGCTGAGTGGCGCTGCCGCCATCGTCAACTCCCAGTCCACCAGCTCCATCCCCGGCCATCGCCCAAAGACCATCGCAGCAGCCTCGGGATCGAAGCCGATATTGAACTCGGCACTGGGTACCCGGGTGTTGCCGTAGGCACCGATGGCACCGCCCATGACCACCAGCCGCCGGCAACGCGAGGGCAGCTGCGGATCCAGCGCGCAGGCCAGCGCCAGATTGGTCAATGGACCCAGAGCCAGCACATTGAGCTGTCCGGCGTGCTGCCTGGAGGCTTCGATCAAGGCCAATGCCGCCGGCAGGGCTTCGGCAACCGCGACGGCCGCGGGTAGATCGGCGTCGCCAAAGCCGTCGCTGCCGTGGACAAAACCCGCATCCGGCAAGCCACCGATCAGCGGCCGGGCCGCGCCGGCGTGGACCGGCACCGGATAGGGCGCGCGATCGACCACCCGCAGCGCATTGGCCAAGGTGTGCTCCAGACCGACGTTGCCACCGACCACGCTGATGCCGAGCACCTTGATGTGCTCGCAGCCCATCATCATCAGCAAGGCCCAGGCGTCATCGACGCCCGGATCGGTATCCACCCACCAGAGTTCCATCAGCGCTTACCTCTCGTCCAGGATGCCGCGAATCATGACATTGAAGTGACGCAACAAGAGGGGGCAAGGGGCGGGGGGCAGGGGACGAGGCTCGCGTCACCGTCAGGACGCGAAGCGAAGTTCGATCTCTTTCGCTTCGATGATTCAAGTACGCAGATTGCCAGCGTCTGCATCACAGTGAGGTCATGCGGCACGGTTGGTCCCCTGCCCCTTGCCCCCTGCCCCCTGCCCCCTATCCCCTGCCCCCTGCCCCTTGCCCCGCCCCTCAGGCCTTGGCATAGCGTGCGGCAGCGCCCACCCAGCGCCGCACCAGTTGTTCGGCGGCCGCCACATCGCGGCCAAGCAAGGTATCGGCGAGCTGACGCGCGCTGTCGAGCAGGCCGGCATCCCGCTGCAGGTCAGCCACCTTGAACAGCGCCTCACCGGTTTGCCGCGTACCCAGAACCTCACCCGGACCACGCAGCTCCAGATCGCGCTCGGCAATGACAAAGCCATCGGTACTGTCGCGCAGCACCGCCAGTCGTTGCCGGGCGGTCTCTGACAGGGGTGGCTGGTAGAGCAACACGCAGCTCGATTCGAGCGAGCCGCGCCCGACCCGTCCCCGCAGCTGGTGCAGTTGCGCCAGGCCCAGCCGCTCCGGATTCTCGATGATCATCAGACTGGCCTTGGGCACATCGACGCCGACCTCGATCACCGTCGTCGCCACCAGCAGGTCGATGTCCCCGGCCGCAAAGGCCTGCATCACGGCGGCGCGATCGCCGGCCTTGAGCCGGCCATGCACCAGTCCCACGCGCAGGTGCGGCAACACCGCGGTCAGGTCGGCGGCGGTCTTTTCCGCCGCTTCCGCCTCGACCTCGTCGGACTCCTCGATCAGCGTGCACACCCAGTAGGCCTGGCGTCCGGCGGCGCAGGCATCGGCGATGCGCTGGGTCACTTCATCGCGCCGCAATCGATTGACAGCCACGGTCTGGATCGGTTTGCGACCTGGCGGCATCTGGTCGATCACCGAGACATCCAGATCGGCGAACCGGGTCATTGCCAGCGTCCGCGGTATCGGTGTCGCCGTCATCACCAGCTGATGTGGGCGCAACTCGCCGACCCGCCCCTTCTGCGCCAGCGCCAGGCGCTGATCGACGCCGAAGCGATGCTGCTCGTCGATGATCGCCAGCCCCAGGGCCTGAAACTGCACCGAATCCTGCATCAGCGCATGCGTGCCCACGGCCCAGGGCGCACCCTCGGCGATGGCCGTCAGCGCGGCCTCGCGGGCCTTGCCCTTGACCCGTGAGCTGAGCCAGACGCCGGACAGCCCGAGCGGCGCAAACCAGCGCTCGAAGCTGCGGCGGTGCTGTTCGGCAAGCAGCTCGGTGGGCGCCATGACCGCGGCCTGCATGCCACTCTCGATGGCCGCCAGCGCCGCCAGCGCCGAGACGATGGTCTTGCCGGAGCCCACATCGCCCTGCAACAGCCGCAACATGGGCGCGCTGCGGGCGAGATCGGCGTCGATTTCGGCCAGCACCCGTTGCTGGGCTGCGGTCAGCGCAAAGGGCAGATCGGCCAGCAGCCGCTGTCGCAATCGCCCGGAGCTACGTAACACCGGCGAACGCTCGCTGCGCACGCGGGCGCGCACCAGCCGCATGCTGAGGTGGTGCGCCAGCAATTCCTCGAAAGCCAGGCGTTGGCGCGCCGGATGCGGGCCGCTGGCGATGGCCTCGACTTCAGCGCGATCGCGTGGCTTGTGCAGCTTGCGCACGGCCTCGCTCAACCGCGGCCAGTCGCTGGGCAACGAAGTGGCGAGTGGACCATCGGCGCCTTCGGGCAGCAGTTCCAGTGCGCGCTCGATGGCGCGCTGCAGGCGCACATGGCCGATGCCCTCCGCCTTGGGATACACCGGGCGCATGGTGCCCTCGACGGCGATGGTCTCCTCGGCGCCGAGGATCCGGTACTTGGGATGCACCACTTCCAGCGAGTAGTTGCCGGCACGCGGTTCACCGTAGACCAGCAGGCGGGTGCCGGTCTTCATCTGCTCGGCCTGGGCCTGCTTGAAATGGAAGAAACGCAGCACGATCCGGCCGGTGCCATCGGCCACCGCAACCAGCAGCATGCGGCGGCGCCGGAAACTGATTTCGGCGTGCTCGACGGTACCGCTGAACTGCGCCGCCAGTCCGGGTCGCAGGGCGCCGATGGCGTGGACCTCGGTGCGGTCCTCGAATCGCAGCGGGAAATGGAACCAGAGATCGCCGAGGGTCAGAAATCCGGCGCTCTGCAGATCGGCAATCAGGGACTTGCCCAGACTGCCGAGTACGGACAGCGGCTGGGCCGCGCGCAGCGCGAAGGCATCTTCGGGAACTTGCGGGCTGGCGCTGGCGGGCGCCGCCACTCAGGACAGCTCGAGGATGGCGTCCATTTCGACGCGTGCTCCGCGCGGCAACTCGCGCACACCAATGGCGGCGCGGGCCGGGTAAGGCTCCTCGAAGTACTTGCCCATGATCTCGTTGATCACCGGAAAACAGCTCATGTCGGTCAGGAACACATTCAACTTGACCACATCCTTGAGCCCGCCACCGGCCGCTTCAGCCACCGCCCGCAGGTTGCGGAAAACCCGATGCACTTCGGTTTCGATATCGGCGTTGTCCATCTGCATGGTCGCCGGATCGAGCGGAATCTGGCCGGACAGATAGACCATCGGGCCCACGCGCACGGCCTGGGAGTAGGTGCCGATGGCTTGCGGTGCCAGGTCAGTGCGGATGATGCTGCGTTGTCTCATGAGACCAGGTCCTCGGTCAGATCTGTTGTCGGTGGACCACCAGCACCACATCGGCACGGCGCACGCGCTTCATCACTTCGGCCAGATGCTCGCGGTGCCGCACTTCGATGGTGAACAGCAGCGATGCGCTGTGGGCGTCCCGGTCCAAGTATTCCACGTTCTCGATGTTGGAATTGGCGTCGGCGATCGCGGCGGCCACCGTGGCCAGCACGCCGGGCCGATTGGCGACATCGATACGCAGCTGCACGCGGTAGTCGCCGCTCACCTCGGGTTCCCAATCCACCCGGACCACGCGCTCGGGCTGCTTACGCATTTCGACGACGTTGGGACAGGTGGTCTGGTGCACCACCAGACCCTTGCCGGCGCTGAGGAAGCCGATGATCGGATCACCCGGAATCGGCATGCAGCACTGGCCAAAGGTCAGCACTCCGCGTTCGCTGCCGGAGATACGCACCACATCGTCGCGCTGCAACTCGCCGGGAAGCGCGTCGCCACGCCAGAGCTGCCGCGCCACCAGTGCCGGCATCCGCGCACCGAGGGCAATGTCGGCCAGCAACTCCTCCAGCCGGCGCATGCGGTTCTCTTCCAGATAGGTATGCAGCACCTCATCCGGAACGGCGTCCAGATTGCCGCCCAGATCGGCCAGCGCCCGACCGAGCATGCGATGCCCCAGCGACACCGCGTCCTCGTGCTGCAGCTGTTTCAGGTAATGCCGGATCGAGGTGCGGGCCTTGCTGGTGACCACAAACTCCAGCCACTGCGGCTGCGGTGCAGCACTGGCGGCGGTGACGATCTCCACGGTCTGACCACTGAGCAGGCGCGTGCGCAGCGGTCGCAGCTGGCGGTCAATCCGCGCAGCAACGGCGTGGTCACCGACATTGGTATGTACGGCATAGGCAAAGTCGATGGCGCAGGCGTTGCGCGGCAGCGCCAGGATCTTGCCCTTGGGCGTGAACAGGTAGACCTCATCGGGAAACAGGTCGACCTTGACGTTCTCCAGAAATTCGATCGAGCTTCCGGCCTGACGCTGGGTATCGACCAGTCCCTGCAGCCACTCGCGGGCGCGCATCTGGGCATTGTTGGCCGGGCTCGAATCGGATTTGTAGATCCAGTGCGCGGCCACGCCGCGTTCGGCGACGATGTCCATGTCCTCGGTGCGGATCTGGATCTCGATCGGCGCACCGCCCGGCCCGAACAGCACCGTATGCAGCGACTGGTAGCCGTTGGCCTTGGGGATGGCGATGTAGTCCTTGAAGCGATTTTCCAGCGGCTTGTACAGGCCATGCGCCGTGCCCAGCACCTGATAGCACTGCGACACGCTGGCCACGATCACGCGGACGCCATAGACATCGACGACCTCGGCGAAACTCTTGTGGTCGCCGCGCATCTTGCGATAGATGCTGTACGGCGACTTGATCCGGCTGACGATGCGCGCCGGCATGCCGTCTTCCTTGAGACGCTGCGCCAGAGCCGATTCGATCTTGCTCATGATTTCCCGGCGATTGCCGATCATCGCCTTGATGCGCGCGGCAATCACCGCATGACGGCGCGGGTGCAGAGACTTGAATCCCAGCTCCTGCAACTCGCTCTTGAGCTTGTTCATGCCCAGGCGTTGCGCGATCGGCGCGTACACATCCAGGGTTTCGCGGGCTACTCGGCGGCGACCCTCGTCGCTCATCGAATCGAGCGTGCGCATATTGTGCAAACGATCGGCCAGCTTGATCAGGATGACCCTGAGATCGCGGGCCATCGCCAGCAGCATCTTGCGGAAACTCTCCGCCGTGGCCGCCTCGCGCGAGGCGAACTGGACCTTGTCGAGCTTGGTGACACCATCGACCAGATCGGCCACGGTTTCACCGAACTCCGCCACCAGCGAGTCCTTGGTGACCTTGGTGTCCTCGATGGTGTCGTGCAGGATGCCGGCCATCAAGGTCTCGGCATCCAGATGCATCTCGGCAAGGATCCGCGCCACCGCCACCGGATGGGTGATGTAGGGCTCGCCGCTCTTGCGATTCTGGCCGCGATGGGCGTGTTCGCCGATGGCGAAGGCCTTCTCGACCTGCCGTACCTGCTCAGCGGTCAGGTAGGTTTGCAGCAGTTGCCGCAGTTCCAGCATGAAATGCGGCAGCAGATCCTGCTGCGCAGAGGCAGCAGGCAGCGGGGCAGAGGGCGCTTCGGTATTCACGCGGCTCAGCCCCGCCTGTGTCTTCGATCAAAGATCGTCGTCGCCCTTGCCGAGGCCGTCGTCGAGTTCGGCGGCAGCCCATTCCATGGCCTGGCGCTCGGCCGCTTCGCGCTCGCGCTTCTCGACATCGGCCAGCAGCTGGTTGGTCACCTGCCCGGTCGCGATCTCGCGCAGGGCAATCACGGTGGGCTTGTCATCGTCTTCGGGTACCAGGGTGTCGGCGCCGCGGGCGACCTGACGGGCACGCTTGCTGGCCATCAACACCAGTTCGAATCGGTTGTCGACTACCTTGAGGCAGTCCTGGACGGTAATGCGGGCCATGGTGAGCTCCTGAGCCGGTCAAATGCGGGTTAATCGCCGATTGTATCCCGAGCGGGCCGAGTCACCAAACAAAGTCTGTGTTCCGGTGGGTCGACGGTCAGCCGGGGCGACAGCGAAACGGATCAATGCCTGGATGTGGGCGCATCGATGACGATGGCTCCGGGGAAGACATCGGCGGCACGATCCTGGCGAACTCGCCCGTGTGATTCGCACCAGGCATAAGCCAGGGCCGGATCGAGGCGGCCCTCGGCACTGGCCAGACGACGCAACTCGAACAGCACCCGCACCAGTTCGGCGAAGGCCTGTGCCAGCTGCTGGAACAGGCGGTTGAGCCCGTCGCTGGCCACTGCCCCCAGGTGCCGGTAGGCGTCGCTGCCGATGTCCTGGAAATAGCTCAGCGATACCCGTCGGCGCTCGGCCTGCTCAGGATAGAGCCCGGCAATCAGCAGACAACCGTCACCGACGTCGCGCAATCCATGCTCGCGCCGGCGGCCGCTGGACAGCAAGGTCTCCAGCCACTCCAGCGCCATCGTGCGCCCGGCCAGACCGCCATCGGCCTGATGCCGGATCAGCGTAAACACCAGATAACTCTCAAGATCGTCGCCCAGTTGTCGCGATGCCCGGGCCTCGGCGTCCTTCACCAGACCCTGCCACAGAGCCGTGGCCGTCCCTTCGGCAACGAGTTTCTCGCGAGATTCCATCTGACCTCCTGCAGTTACCGGTGCTGATGCGGCAGTGCCGCGGGCCACGAACAGGCCCGCTGCGTCGGATACCACAACAGCGTTGGCAAAAGAGGTCGCCACGAGGGCGCTGGGTAAGAGTTTCGCAATCCGGACGCATCGCGGTCAACGCCCCCGACCGGCACGATTCAGGCGCCTGATCTTCACGGCGCCCAGCAGGCCGACTGATAATCTCGTCGCCCGCCCGCACTCAGGAGATTGCCATGCGCTGGTCCGTGTCATTGATTGCTGCCGCCTGCCTGGTTTCAACGTCAGCATCTGCCGCACTGATCGACACGCCGCTGTCGTTCAGCATCGATGGCACCGAGTTCGCCGGGATGCTGGTGCACGACGATGCGCAACCATCCAGGCGCTCGATCCTGATGGTGCCGAACTGGATGGGCATCAACGAGGGCAATCTGGCGCAGGCGCGCCTGGTCGCCGAACGCGGCTACACGGTCTACGTGGTGGACATGTATGGCAAGGACATCCGCCCAGCCAATGGCGCCGAAGCCGGCAAGGCCGCAGGCGCGGTCAAGGGCGACCTCGATCTCATGCACCAGCGCATCAGCACGGCACTGAACACCCTGGTCGAACAGAAGACGGTGCCCGTCGACCGCGCCCGGATCGGCGCCATCGGCTTCTGCTTCGGCGGCACCGTGGTGCTGGAACTGGCGCGCATCGGCACGCCGCTGGCTGGCGCGGTGTCTTTCCATGGCGGCCTGGCGACGGTGGCGCCGGCCAGACCCGACACCGTCCAGAGCAAACTGCTGGTACTGCACGGCGCCGACGATCCTTACGTGCCGGCCGACGAGGTCAATGCCTTCGAGGCCGAGATGCGTGCCGCCAGGGCCGACTGGCAACTGGTGAAATTCAGCAATTCGGTGCATTCCTTCACCGATCCGGACGCGAACGCACCCGGCCAGGCCCAGTACAACCCCGATAGCGCACGCCGTGCCTATCTGATGATGGACAATTTCTTCGAGGAGACCATGGGCGCACCCTGAGCGCCGCTATTCCGGCCGCACATAGACCGGCACGTCCGGGTTGCGCCGGAACTCGAAGATCAGATGGGTTTCGATGTGCGCCACCTCCTCGCGCTGGGTGAAAGCCGCCAGCAGAAAGCCGCGCAGGTGGGCACTGTCACGCACGGCAACGTGGACCAGGAAGTCGTCGGCACCGGCGACGTGATAGAAGGCCAGGACCTCGGTCAGCCCGAGCAGATGGTCGTGAAAGGCGTCAACCATCTCGCGTGAATGCCGGGCCAGGCGCACGGCGACCATGGCCTGCAGCGCAATGCCCAGGGCCTCGGCATTGAGCTCGGCGTGAAAGCCCTGGATCACACCGGTCTCGCGCAGGCGGCGCACCCGCTCCAGTGCGGTAGACGGGGCTACGCCGACGGCCTCGGCCAGATCCTTGTTGCTCAGCCGAGCATGCTTTCGCAGAAGCCGGACGAGTTCGATATCGATTCGGTCCAGATCGATCTTCATGCGATTTCTCCGAATTATCGTCGGCAGACCCGCCGAGCGCACTTCCAAAGTCTACGCTAGTGGCTCGAAGTGCGAATCCGGGAGGGCTCATCATGAAACAGCGCATGGCCACACAGGTGGTACACGCCGGTCGCGAGGACCTGTGCTCGCTGGGCGTGCACGTGACCCCCATCGATCTGTCCAGCACCTATCCCACGCCGGATCCGGATGCGGCTGCGGCCAGCCTGGAGGCCTTCGTTGGCGGCGCCGAGAATGCCGTCAATCCAGTCTATGCCCGATTGCACAATCCCACTGTCGCCCGTTTCGAGCGGGCGCTGGCGACCCTGGAAGGCGCCGATCAGGCGGTCGCCTTCGGCTCCGGCATGGCGGCGCTGACGGCGGTGCTGCTGGCGCTGGGCGATCGGGGCAAGCATGTGGTCGCGGTGCGCCCCCTCTACGGTGGCACCGATCATCTGCTGGCCACCGGCCTGCTCGGCACCGAAGTCAGCTTTGTCGACGCCGATGCAGTCGCTGCAGCCATCCGGCCGGATACGGGCCTGGTGATGATCGAGACCCCGGCCAACCCGACGGTAGAACTGGTCGATATCGAGGCCATCGTGCAGCAGGCGGGCTCGGTACCGGTGCTGGTCGATTCGACCTTCGCCACGCCGATCCTGCAGCGTCCGCTGGAACTGGGCGCGACCATGGTGCTGCACAGCGCCACCAAGTTTCTCGGCGGCCATGGTGATGTGGTCGCCGGCGTGGTTGCCTGCGGCGCCGAATTCGCCGGCAAACTGCGCCAGGTGCGCATCCTCACCGGCGCGATCCTGCATCCGCTGGCAGCCTTTCTGCTGCTGCGCGGCCTGTCCACCTTGCGCCTGCGAGTGCTGGCGGCACAGGAAAACGCCCAGCAACTGGCATCGCGACTGGCACGCCATCCGCAGATCGCCAAGGTGCACTATCCAGGCATGGGCGGCCAGCGGCAAAGCGCCATCCTGAACCGACAGATGGTCGGGCCGGGCTCGGTGCTGGCTTTCGAGATGCACTCGGGAGCCGAAGCCGATCGCATGCTGCGGGCACTGCGGCTGATCACGCCCGCCGTCAGCCTGGGATCGGTCGACTCCTTGATCCAGCGTCCGGCCGCCCTGACCCACCGCATCGTCGATGCCCAGGCGCGCAGCGAGCATGGCATCAGCGATGGCCTGCTGAGGATGTCGGTGGGTATCGAGGATGCCGAGGACCTGTGGGCCGATCTGGCGCAGGCCCTGCAAGCCGCCGAAGCGCCGATGGCGCAGGCTGCCTGAGGCGCAAGTTTTCCGGACTTGTCCGGACGCTCTGCGGCCGACCCGGAGTCTCAACAGCGTCCGGACAAGTCCGGACCTACGAAAGCGGCTACTCCAGCCACGCGGAAACCAAAAAAACGCCCGGACAAGTCCGGGCGTGGATGATCCAGGAATCCCGTCCGCGAGCACTGGCTCGCGGACGGTGTGTCACCTACCAGCCGTAGCCGAAGCCGAGGCCAGCGCTGCTTTCGTCGTTGGTGAACGAACCGCCCAGCGTGAAGGTGGCGCGATCGTTGAGCCGGCGCTGGTAACCCACGGCAAAGGCGGATTCTCCGCCGGAGAAGCCGACACCGGCAGCGACCCTGTTGTCGCTGTCGATACCCGCAGCACTGGCCAGCATGGTCGACATGGCCGAGTTCATGGCGCCGAACTTGTCGATGCGCTCGTCCTGCTCGAAGAAGCGACGATCGACATAGCCGCGCAGATCGGTGAGTCCGTCGGTGAACTGCCCGAAGTTCACGGCGTCATTGCGCTGGGTGCCGTTGGCGACATTGGTGATCTGACGCTGATTGCTGGCCGATCCCACCGATACCGTGTTGGCACGGTCGTTGGTCGAGCCATTGCCCAGGGCGACACTGCCGCTGGCAGTGGCACTGGCGCTGGCGCCGAGCGCGACGCTGTCGGAACCACTGGCGCTGGCAGCGCGACCGACGGCCGTGCTGTTGGCGCCGCTGGCGACTGCCGAGTTGCCCATCGCCGTCGACAGCGAACCGGTGGCCTGTGCCTGCCAGCCACTGGCCGTGGCACCGCGACCCGAAGCCACGGACTGGGTGCCACTGGCGGTCGAGTGGAAACCGGTCGCCTGCGCGCCCTGACCCACGGCCAGGGCATCCTCATCGGAAGCCACGGCACCCTGACCTACCGCAGTTGAGTTGATGCTGCTGGCCGCAGCACCCTGACCATTGGCCGTCGAGTTGGCGCCACTGGCCACCGAGCCCTGACCACTGGCGGTCGAATTGGCGCCGGTCGCGCTGGCTGCACGTCCGGTGGCAGTGCTGTTGGCACCGCTGGCGACCGCGGCGTTGCCGGTGGCGGTCGAGAGCTCACCCGAGGCGACGGACTGCCAGCCCGTGGCGGTGGCGCCACGACCGGAAGCCGATGCCAGCGCGCCGGTGGCGGTGGAATGGAAGCCACTGGAAACTGCGCCCTGGCCGGTCGCGGTGGCGTCTTCACCCGAAGCCACGGCACCCTGACCGGTGGCCGTGGTGTTGACATTGGTGGCCTGTGCCGCACGCCCGGTCGCGGTGCTGTTGCTGCCGCTGGCGACTGCGGCATTGCCGGTGGCCGTCGACAGCTCACCGGTGGCCTGTGCCTGCCAGCCGGTCGCGGTAGCGCCGCGGCCGCTGGCGACCGACTGCGCACCCAGCGCGCTGGAATGGAAGCCGCTGGCCACTGCGCCCTGACCCAGGGCCGTGGCGTCTTCACCGGTCGCACGCGAACCTTGACCGACAGCCGTGCTGTTGACGCCGGTGGCCTGCGCATCCTGACCCACCGCCGTGCTGTTGGCGCCGGTGGCGCGCGAGGAACGGCCATTGGCGGTGCTGTTGGCACCACTGGCGATGGCGTCGTTGCCGGTGGCGGTCGACAGATCGCCACTGGCCACGGCACGCCAACCCACGGCGGTTGCGCCGCGCCCGGACGCCACTGCCTGCTGACCCAGTGCCGAAGCGTGGAAGCCCGAAGCCACGCTGTCGGCGCCGACGGCGACGGTTTCTTCGTCACTGGCTCTGGCCCGAGTGCCCACGGCCGTGGAGCGAGCGCCGGAAGCGTTGGCACTGCTGCCACAGGCAAAGGCATCGGCGCCGTTGGCCACGGCGCCGCCGTTGTTGCCTGGACTCTGCTCACAGGTCTGTCCTGCGTAAAGGGGGCTGGCCGACAGGGCGAGCAGCAATGCCGCTACCAATGGAACTTGGCGATTCGCAATCTGGTTCATGGAATTTTCCTCAACTGGGTCATGGGAACGTCCGTCTGGGCCCGGGACTGCGGTCTGGGACTGCACCTGCGTATCCCCGGGTCCAACTGCAGCTGTTGATCTAAGTTCTGGCCACTTCGGTCAGATGCAGGGCCTGAGGCAAGGACGACATCGGCGTAACTCGCTCGATGCGAGATCGTCGTCACGAAGCCGATAGACCCACCGAGACCTGGGGCCAGCTTTACCGTAGGCCGCATCAGTCCGAAGCGCAACTGGGATAAACGCGACTGGACGCGAGCAGGGGACAGCGGGCGAATGCCCCTGGTGCGTGCGCTCGGCTGCTCCAGCCAAAGGCGCGGGCCCCATCCGGCCATGGACACGCTTCAATCCCGCCCCGGGCGCTCGGCTCACCTATACTGGAATGCTCTTCAGCCACCCTGCAGCGGATGACCGCCCGATTCGTCCATCTGCGACTGCACAGCGAATATTCGCTGACCGATTCGACCGTTCGCATCGACGAACTGGTCAAGGCCTGCGTCAAGCGCGGCATGCCGGCGCTCGCGCTCACCGACGACAGCAATGTCTTTGCGCTGCTGAAGTTCTTCAAGAAAGCCGAGGCCGCGGGCCTGCAACCCATTGCCGGCGCCGATGTCTGGGTGCAGGAGGATGAGGATCCGACCCGCCTGACCCTGCTCTGCGAGAACCGGGCGGGCTATCGCAATCTCTGCATCCTGCTGAGCCGCGCCTACGCCGAAGGCCGGCAGCTGGATCGCCCGGTGATCCAGCGCGACTGGATCAATGGCCACACCGAAGGTCTGGTGGCACTCTCCGGGGGCATGAATGGCGATATCGGCCGCTTGCTGCTGGCCGGCCGCGCCGATACCGCCGCGCTGCAACTGCGCCGCTGGATGCGCCTGTTTCCCGATGCCTATTACCTGGAGCTCTCGCGCTGTGGCCGCAGTAACGAGGACGAGCTGACCCTGGCCACGGCCGAACTGGCCGCCGCCGTCGGCTGTCCGGCCATCGCCAGCAATGATGTGCGCTTCATCGATCGCGAGGATTTCGACGCGCACGAGGCCCGTGTGGCCATCGCCAACGGCTACACCCTCAATGACTCGCGGCGGCCGCGCAACTACAGTCCCGAGCAGTACCTGAAGTCACCGGCGGAAATGGCCCTGCTGTTTGCCGACCTGCCCGAGGCCCTGGAAAACACGGTCGATCTGGCGCGGCGCCTGACGCTGACGCTGAAGACCGGCACCTACTATCTACCCGAAGTCCCCACCCGCGAGGGCGAAACCGCCGGCGCCCGCCTGACCCGCGAGGCCCACGAAGGCCTGGAGCTGCGGCTGGCCAAACTGGAAGCGGCCAAGGCCCTGGCCCGACCGCGGCAGGACTACCTGGACCGGCTCGATCTGGAAGCCGGGGTCATCGACCAGATGGGCTTCCCGGGCTACTTCCTGATCGTGGCCGACTTCATCGGCTGGGCCAAGCGCAACGGGATTCCGGTGGGTCCGGGACGCGGCTCCGGCGCCGGCTCGCTGGTGGCCTATGCACTCGGCATCACCGACCTCGACCCGCTGCGTTATGACCTGCTGTTCGAGCGTTTTCTGAATCCCGAACGCGTGTCCATGCCCGATTTCGACATCGATTTCTGCATGGACAGGCGCGACGAGGTGATCCGCTACGTGCGCCAGCGCTATGGCGCCGACAAGGTCGCGCAGATCATCACCTACGGCTCGATGGCGGCCAAGGCCTGCGTGCGCGATTGCGGTCGAGTGCTCGGATTGCCTTATCCCGCGGTCGATGGCATTGCCAAGCTGATTCCGGCGCGGCCGCTGGATCTGACCCTGGAAGACGCGCTCGGCCTGTCGGCCAGATCGCAGAAGGAGCCCGACCGCATTTCCTCGGAGCTGAAAGCGCGCTTCGAGAACGTCGACGACGAAGCCCGCCCGGTACTGGAACTGGCACTCAGTCTGGAAGGACTGTCGCGCAATGCCGGCAAGCACGCCGGCGGCGTGGTCATTGCGCCCACTCCATTGACCGATTTCACGGCGCTGTATGTGGAAGCCAAGGCCGACGCCGCGGTCGACCTGCCGGTCACGCAGTTCGACAAGGACGATGTCGAGGCCATCGGCCTGGTCAAGTTCGACTTTCTCGGTCTGCGCACGCTGACCATCATTCAATGGGCGGCGGCGGCCATCAACGAACGCCGCGCCACCGAAGGCAAGCCGGCGCTCGACATCGATCTGCTGCCGCTGGACGACGTCCCCAGCTATCAACTGTTCGCGCGCGGCGATACCGTGGCCGTGTTCCAGTTCGAATCGGCCGGCATGCAGCGTCTGCTCAAGGATGCCAAGCCCGACCGTTTCGAAGACCTGATCGCGCTGGTCTCGCTCTATCGACCAGGCCCGATGGAGCTGATCCCAAGCTTCTGCGCGCGCAAGCATGGCCGCGAGGAGATCGCCTATCCCGATCCACGGGTCGAGCCGATCCTGAAAGAGACCTACGGCATCATGGTCTATCAGGAGCAGGTCATGCAGATGGCGCAGATCGTCGGCGGTTATTCGCTCGGCGGCGCCGATCTGCTGCGCCGGGCCATGGGCAAGAAGAAGCCCGAGGAGATGGTCAAGCACCGCGGCATCTTCCGCGAGGGTGCGGCCAGGGACGGCGTCGATCAGGCCAAGGCCGATGCGATCTTCGATCTGATGGAAAAATTCGCCGGCTACGGCTTCAACAAGTCGCACGCCGCGGCCTACGCGCTGGTGGCCTACCAGACCGCCTATCTCAAAGCCCACTATCCGGCCGAATTCACCGCCGCCACCCTGTCCGCGGACATGGACAAGACCGAATCGGTGGTGGACTTCCTCGAGGATGCCCGCAACCGAGGCATCAGCGTGCTGCCGCCGTGCATCAACCACTCGATGTACGCCTTCCGCGCCACCGATGCGCTCACCATCCGCTACGGACTGGGGGCGATCAAGGGCGTCGGCGGCCCGGCGACCGAGGCCATCGTCCGCGAGCGCGAGCGCGGCGGGCCCTATCGCGATCTCTACGATTTTGCCCAGCGCGTCGATCTGTCGCGACTCAACAAGCGGGTGCTGGAGGCGCTGGTCTCGGCCGGCGCCATGGATGTCTTCGGTGCCAATCGGGCCAGTCTGCTGGCGGCACTGCCCGATGCCCTCAAGGCCGCCGATCAGCGCAGCCGCGACGGCGCCGCCGGTCAGGTCGACCTGTTCGGCATCGGCAGCCGGGTGGTGGCGCCACCACCACCCATGCCCAAGCTCCCGGAGCTGGCATTGATCGACAAGCTCAAGGCCGAATATGCGGTGCTGGGCTGGTATCTGTCGGGTCACCCGGTCGATGCGCTGGCACCCTGGCTGCGCGAGATCGTCAGCTGCTCGCTGGCTGAGGCCGGCGCAAGGGTGCCGCAGGGACGGCGTGCCCGCGGACAGGAGCTGAATCTGACCCTGGCCGGCCAGATCGGCCCGATCCGCAAACGCGGCGACAACATCGCCTTTGCCCAGTTGCAGGATGCCAGCGGCCGACTGGAAACCGCGTTCTTCACCGAGGCCTATGCCGAATTCGGCGGGCTGATCCAGGCCGGCGAGATCATTGTCGTCGAGGGCAGCGCCAGCTGGGATGATTTCAACGGCGGCCCGCAGCTGCGCGTGCGTCGCGCCTGGCCGCTGAACGATGCCTGCCAGCATCATGTGCGCGGGCTCAATCTGCGGGTACGCAATCCCGCTGCCGACTTTGCCGCCGATCTCAAGCGCGTGCTCGGCGCCTGGAAGGGTGGCGGCACGCCGGTGCGCCTGCGCTACCAGCGCGGCCCGGCCAGCGTGGAACTGGAACTGGCCGACAGCTGGCGCGTGCGCGCCGATCCGGCCTTGCCCGCGATGCTGCTGCAGATACCAGGCGTGGAGGTGGCGGAGCTGGTGTTCGGCCGACGTCTGAACGAGAGCGCGGCGGCCTGAGCCATGGACCGGGCGCTGATCCTGCTGACCCGGCCCCGTCGCGAATCGCGACTGGCCGCAGCGGAGCTGCGCGCGGCGGGTTTTGAGGTGCTGCGGGCCCCGTTGCAGCACACCCGAGCGGCCGCGCCGTCCAGATCGCTGGACGCCGATCTCGCCTGGGCCGCCGGTGCGACCATCCAGATCTTCGTCAGTCGCGCCGCGGTGGCTGCGGCCTGCGCCCGTGCCGCGGCGGCGGTGAGCGCCGCGAGGCTGCGACTGGCAGTCGGATCGGCCACCGCCACGGCGCTGCGCGAGCGCGGATTCCACTGTGAAGTGGCGCCCGCCGGCGCCGAAGACAGCGAGGGTCTGCTCGGCCTGCCCTCGCTGCAATCGGTACACGGCCAGCGCATCGCCCTGTGGGCAGCGCCCGGCGGTCGCGACAAGCTGGCGACGGCTCTGTCGGCCCGCGGCGCCGAGCTCAGGGTCATCTACATCTACCGCCGGGTGCCCTTGCGGCCCCCGGCGCTCGTGCTGCAGCAGTTGCAGCGCGCACCGGAGCATCTGGTCCTGACGGCCACCAGCGGCGCCCTGCTGGCCGAACTCGATCGGGTTCTCAGGCGTGCCGGCCTGGAAACGCTGCGGGCCCGACCGCTGATCGTCGCCAGCGCGCGTATTGCCGAACTGGCGCGCGGGCTCGGCTACACCCGGGTCGAGGTTGCCGCTGGCGCCGGCGCCCAGGCCCTGCTCGCGGTATTGCGGCGCAAGACGAGCCCGGGCCTGAGCAGCTAGAGTGCACACATGGTAACGATCCGCTACCATGGCTGAAAACGAAATCTTAACCATGATCGAACCTGTCGACTCATCCATAGATGCGGTTTCGCGGTCCCCTGAAGCCGCCGCTTCCGGCGCTGCGCCGCGGCCGGCCGCCCGCAGGAAGGTCTCGGCCGCCAAATGGTTGATCCTGCTGGTGCTGATACTGGCCGCACTCGGTTATGGCTGGTATCGGTTGGGCCCGACCTCCGGCACGCCGGTGGCCTCGCCACTGACCGTGGCCGAACCGACAGCGCCGCTGTCGCCGGCCATGGCCAGCAATATCGCCGCCCTGCAGCGCAGTCTCGACGATGCTGCGGGTGTCAATCGCGCCTTGCGCGAACAGGTCCTGGGCCTGACCCAGCGGGTGGGCTTGCTCGAAGACGGTCTGGCCGGCATGGAGCGTGGCGCAGCGCCGGGCATGGATGCGGTGCGTCTGGCAGAAGCCGATTTCCTGCTGCGTCTGGGTGAAGAGCGCCTGCGCCTGTTTGGAGATGTCGCCGGGGCCCGCACCAGTTTTGAACTGGCCGATGAGCAGCTGTCGCAGGTCAGTGATCCTCGCGCCACCTCGGTGCGGCAGACGCTGGCGCTGGAACGCGATGCCCTGGCCGCCATTGCCGTCGCCGACGTGCCGGTGATCCTGGGCCGACTCGACCGGCTGGCGGCGCAGACTGGCGTCTGGCCATTGAAGGGGCGCGACATGCCGGCAGCTGCGGCGGCCGGCGGCGAGGGTTCCAGTGCCTGGTGGAACCGCGCCCTGAGTGCCCTCGATCACTATTTCCGCGTGCGTCGCACCGATCCTGGCGAACGCGCAGGCGGTGGTCCGCTGCTGCGCGAGCGTCTGCAGCTGGATTTAAGCCGCGCCCGACTGCTGCTGCTGCGCGGCCAGGGCGAGGCCGCCCGCGATGCGCTGGAGGCGGCTCGCTCCGACCTGCAGTCCCACTTCGATGTCTCCGATGAGGGCGTAGCCCAGGCCGCCAGTGTCCTCGGCGAGTTGCTGGCGGCGCCCCTGTCACCCAGCCTGCCGACGCTGGGTGAATCGCGCCGCGAACTGGCCCGCCTGCGCAGCGTCAATCTGCGCCCGGCGGCGGATCAGGCGATGCCGGCCAGCGACGACGCTGCGGCTGCCAGCTCGAACGCCCCTCCAGCGGCAGCGGCCGGGGCGTCGACCCAGGTGACGGCGGAAGCGCCGGCCAGCCCGGGCGACGCCGATCTCGATCCCGACACCGTTCCGGGCGACGCGGATGAAGCCGATGCCGGGACTGACTCCGGCTCTGGTGATGACGCCGTGCCTGACGACGCCGACGCCGACATGCAGGACGCTTGAGCCGTGAGATGGATATTGCGTCTGGGCATCTTTCTGGCGCTGGCCCTGGTGGCAGCGGTGGTCGGCTTCTTCCTGCGGCGCGATGCCGGCATGGTCTACCTGCGTTTCCACGGCTGGGAAGTGGAAACCACCGTGGTGTTTCTGGGCGTGGCCACGATCGTGCTGGGGCTGTTGGCGCTGGCGCTGTACACCCTGGTGGTGCGCTGGCCGCGGCGTTTTGGCTGGCGTCGGCGCGCCCGCGCCACGGCGCGGCTGGATCAGGGCCTGGTGCTGGCCTTTGAAGGCAAGCTGCACGATGCCCAGCGCTCCTTGCTGGCCGCCAGCACCGAGCCGCTGCAAAGGCTGAGTGCGCTGCTGAGTGCGGCTGAGGTCGCCCATCGACGCGGCGAGACCGGCCTGGTCGACGAAATCCTGCGCAACGCCTCGCAACTGGAGCGCGGTCGCCAGATTGCGCCACTGCTGGCGGACGCCTGGCGCGCCGAACGCGGTGATGAAACTGCCTTTGAAGCGGTGATCGGGCGCGCTGACGAGGCCAATGCGCCGCCGCTGGTGCTGCGCGTACTGGTCGAAGGATTGCTGGCCCGTGACCGTGCCGACGAGGCTTTGGCGCCGCTGCAGCGGTTGGCCGAGGCCCGTCAGATCGGTGATCGCGAGTTCGCCCTGCTGGAACGTCGGGTGCTGGCGCAGGCGCTGAAGTCGGCGCCGGATCGCGACGCACTGGACAGCCTCTGGCAACGCTTCGGCAAGCACGAGCGGCGCGACCGCATGGTGCTGGCCGCGCTGATCCAGGCCGAATCGCGGCTGGGCAGCCGCGATCTGGCGGCGGCAGCGATCGAGGCTGCACTCGGCAAGGAATGGTCCGAGGAACTGGCCGAGCTCTACGCCCAGGCCCCGGTGGAGCAGGCTTCGCCACGGATCAAGCACGCCGAGAAGATGCTGGCGAAATATCCGCAGAGTCCCGGACTGTTGCTGGCCCTGGCCCGCTGGTGTCGCATCGAGCAGATCTTCGGCAAGGCCCAGGAGTACCTGCGGATGTCACTCAGCCTGAACCCCAGGCCGGTCGCCCTGATCGAAGCCGCGCGCCTGGCCGAGGCCCGCTCCGAGCCGGATCGGGCGCTGCTGGCGTGGCGATTGGCCGCCGAGAGCGCCCAGGGGATCAGCTGCAGCAGCGCCGATCTCACCCAGCTGACACGCTGACCGGGCGTCCGAGATTGGAAGCGTAGCGCCAGGGTCATCCCGGAACCTCTCTTCTTGCGGCAAAGCAAACGAACCCGACCCAGCCCATGCATAGCCTGGACCTGCCCGAGCCCGATGCCGATGCCAAGGCCGTGTCGGCACGCTTGTGCGCGCTGATCGCCGAGGAGATCGAGCACCTCGGCCCCATGCCCTTCCAGCGCTACATGGAACTGGCCCTGTACGCGCCGGGACTGGGCTATTACGCGGCCGGCGCGCACAAATTCGGTGCCGCCGGTGACTTCGTCACCGCGCCGGAACTGGGTGGCGTCATGGCTGAAGTCGTCGCCGAAACCCTGGCACCGCTGCTGCGTACCCAGGCCCATCCGACCGTCATGGAACTCGGTGCCGGCAGCGGCGCACTGGCCGCCGATCTGCTGGCTGCGCTGGCGCGCCGCAGCGCGCTGCCCGATCGCTATCTGATCCTGGAGCGCAGCGCCGATCTGCGGCAGCGCCAGCAGCAGCGTCTGGCCGAGCAGGCGCCGGACCTCGCGGACCGGGTCAGCTGGCTGGACCGGCCGCCTGAAGCTGCCTTCGATGGCGCCATCATCGGCAACGAAGTGGTCGACGCCCTGGCCTGCGCCCGTTTCTGTGTCGACGCCGACGGATTGCGCGAGGTCTGCGTCACGCTCGCCAATCAGCGCTTCCAGGACTGCCTGGCGGCGCCGCGTGCCGGCCTGGCAGCGGCGTTCGAGCACCTGCAGCGCCATCTGGACGCTCCCCTGGCCCCCGGCTATCAGAGCGAACTGGTGCCGGAACTGACTCCCTGGTTGGCCAGCATCAGCACTTGCCTGCGCCGTGGTCTGGTGCTGCTCGCCGACTACGGCTATGGCCGCCGCGAGTACTACCATCCGCAGCGCACCCGCGGCACGCTGATCTGCCACTACCGTCAGCGCGTGCACGAAGACCCCTACTGGTATCCGGGCCTGAACGACATCACCGCCTCGGTCGATTTCACCGCACTGGCCGAAGCCGGCCATAGCCTGGGACTGGATCTCCTCGGCTACGACAACCAGGCCGGCTTTCTGATCGGCGCCGGCATCGAGCAGATCTATGCCCATCTGGCCGAGCTTGATGACCGCCAACGGCTGCGTCTCACCTCTGAAATCAAGCGCCTGATGCTGCCCGGTGAAATGGGCGAACGCTTCAAGCTGATGCTGCTGGGGCGCGAGCTTGATCCGGCCCTGCTGCCGCAAGGACTGCGCGGCATGGGTCAGCGGCAGATGCTCTGAGAGTAGGAAAAGGGGAAAAGGAAAATGGAAAAGGGTGGAGATTGGAAGCCGGGGCAATGACAGGGCATGGCGAGCTGCTTGTTTCGGCCCGACACGGCCGACGGACCATGAACCATCGAAGCCGACGTAGGCCGAGGGTGCCGCGCAGCGGCTCCCCGGCGCTTGTCGCATCACCGCCCGGAGAGCGCTGCGCGCACATCGGGCTACGAAAAGCGTCATTGCGAGGAGCGCAGCGACGAAGCAATCCAGTGCTTTCGACGCTGTGCCTCTGGATTGCTTCCCCCGGATCAAGTCCGGGGTCGCAATGACGCCGGGGGGTTCATGGCCCGGCAGGCCATGCCGCGGCCGGCATCCCGGCAACCGTGTCCATCAGCCGGACCGCGGATTGGGTCCATAGCCGGCTGCCCGCAACACATGGCAGGTCTTGCCCCGCCCCAGCCACCATTGCGCAGCCACCGGTGCCGGCCGATCCGGTATAGAGCAAGGATCAAAGGCGCCGAGTGCAACTCGGCGATCCCGCACCTGAGTCCAGGGTCGCCGGCTTCCCGCTCTCCCCTTTTCCCTTTTCCCTTTTCCCTTTTCCTTTTTCCCTTTTGCTTTTCCCCTTTTCCCAAACAAAGCACATGCGCACTCTCTGGTGGTCCCTCGGATTTTTGCTGATCGCCGTGATCACGGCCTTGTCGCTGCTGCCCATCCGTGGCCCGGATATGGACATCCCCAGCGGCGACAAGCTCAATCACGCGCTGGCCTACATCGTGCTCACGCTTTACTTCGGACAACTGGTGGGTGCCGGTTTGCGGCGCCGGCTGCTGGTGATCGGCGCATTGATCGTTTACGGCGTCACCATCGAGGGCCTGCAATCGGTGCTGCCACCGCGCACCGCCGAGCTGGCTGACATGGCCGCCAACCTCGTCGGCATGGCCATCGGCTGGGGGCTGCTGAGCACGCCGCTGGGTCGAGTGCTGGAGCGTATCGATTCACGGCTGGCTGGCGGGTCCAGCCTGTAGAATGTCGACTTTGCCGCTGCCGGAGCCTGCCTTTGTCCACCGATCCGATCCTGATTGCCGATGCGCCAGAGGCTACGCCGCTGACCGTGGTGTTCGAAGCCGAGTTTTCGGCCTGGCTCGCAGCGCAGGACGATGCCACCCAGGCACAGCTGACGGCGCAGCGCTTCGAAGGCAAGCGCTATACCCAGGCCCTGTGTTTCGATGCGGCCGGCAAGGTCGTGCGCGCCATCGTTGGCGCCCGCGCGCAGGAGGACATCTGGACCCTGGGCAATGCGGCCCTGAGCCTGCCGCCCCAGGTCTACACACTCGATGCGGAGCTTCCGGCCGGCACCCGTCTGCGTCTGGCGCTGGGCTTTGCCCTCGGCGCCTATCAATACCTGCGCTACCGGCCGCGGGCCGCGCGCGCGCCTGCCCGGTTGCTGGTGCAGAACGACGATGCGCGCATCGAACTCGAACGCATTGCTGCCGCAGCGCACGGCGCCCGCGATCTGGTCAACACCCCGACCGAGGATCTGGGCCCGGACCAGATGCAGCAATACGTGGCCGAACTGGCCAGCCGCCATCAGGCCGATTTCCGCGCCATCGTCGGCGAGCAGCTGCTGGTCGAAAACTTCCCGGCCATCCACGCGGTCGGCCGCGCCAGTCACCGCGCGCCGCGCCTGATCGAGCTGCTCTGGGGTGACCCGAATGCACCGCGCATTGCCATTGTCGGCAAGGGCGTGTGTTTCGACACCGGCGGGCTGGATCTCAAGTCTGCCGAGGGCATGGCCGCGATGAAGAAGGATATGGGCGGCGCCGCCGTGGCCATACAGCTGGCGCAGCTGATCATGCAGGCGCGCCTGCCGGTATGCCTGCAACTGCTGATCGGCGCGGTCGAGAACGCCGTGGGACCGGATGCCTATCGACCCGGCGAAGTCATCGCCACCCGCGCCGGCCTGTCGATAGAGATCGGCAATACCGACGCCGAAGGCCGGGTCGTACTGTGTGACGCGCTGACCTACGCCAGCGAAAGCAAGCCCGAGTTGATTCTGGATTTCGCCACGCTGACCGGCGCTGCCCGCATCGCGCTGGGCCCGGATCTGCCGGCGCTGTTCGCCAACCGCGACGAGCTGTCACTGGATCTGATTGCCGCTGGCCGCGAAGTCGGCGATCCACTCTGGGCCATGCCGCTGTGGGAGGACTATTACAGCCTGATCGACAGCAAGATCGCCGACATGAACAATTCCGGCAGCTCGCGCATGGGTGGCGCTATCACCGCGGCCTTGTATCTGAAACGCTTCGTGCCCGACAGCATCCCCTGGGCACACCTGGACACCTACTGCTGGAGCGAAGGCAAACCCGGACGTCCCGCCGGCGGAGACTGCCAGGGCCTGCGCGCGGCCTTTGCCTATCTGCAGCAGCGTTATGGTTGATCAAGCGCGGATTTACGTTCGGTAGCATTTGCTCTTCGCGCCCCCTATGCTCACGCGCTGATCTGGCAGAGGGGTGCGAGGCATGCGCGCGAGCGTGGTTCTGGGAATGGTGCTGCTGGCCGCTCTGGGCGGCTATGCGGTCTCGCGTTGGCAAGGTTCGCCGGCAGCGGCGAAGGTGGAAGCGGGCCACAGCGCCGCAACAACAGCCGAGACCTCGGCCCAGGCTGACACGGGCGCCCAGGTCAGCGGCGACGCGCAGACAGCCGCAACCGGTGCCCGCACATCCTTCGTCGCGGATGTGCCGAACACCGCGACCATGAGCGCGCCGCCCGCCATGCCGCCGGAATCGCTGCCGCTGACCCAGAGCGTGGCCCAGCTGATCGAGCTGATGCGCAGCGGTTCGCGCGAGGCCACCCTGCGTCTGCTGCGGCAGACCGAGCAGTGCGCTTTGTATCATCAGGGCGGCCTCGGCCTGGGCATGGCGCTGGACCTGGACGAGGCAACCAGGAATCCGCAACCGCAGGACGGTTCGGTCGCCATCCTCTTCAACGATCAGGATGGTGAGAAGTCGCAGCTTGAGAAGATGACCGAAGGCGCCGCCGGGTTGATGGCCAAGCACGAGCAGCAATGCGCCGGTTTCACCGATCCGGATGACCGCTTGCGTTTCGAAGTGCAGTGGCGCGCAGCGCTGTTGGGGGAACTGGAGGGATTGATCCTGTTCTCGGTCAGCCCGGCGATCAAGCTGGAGCGCGCCATCGAGCAGAGTGATCGCATCGAACGCTATCGCGAACGCGCCCTGTCCTTCCTCACCCAGGCGATGGCCCAGCACAGCGCCCAGGCCGTAGCCGAGCTGATGGAAGCCTACGATCCCGAGTGGATTCCGCCGCCGCTGCGCCCCCAGGCAGGAAAATCCATTCCGCCGGGCATGCGAGCCCTGCTCGCCGAAGGCTTTCCACCGCCGCCCCTGCGTCAGGTGGCCGGCAACGACGCACAAGCGGCCTACCGCTATGCGCAGCTGTGCGAACGCGTCTGCCCGGATCAACAGCGAAGCGCCGCCACCGCCCTGATCGAGCGCCTGCGCGGCAGCCTGGCTAGCGCCGAGCGCGAACTTGCCGAGCGCGAAGCCCAGCGCCTGCGCGAGCAGTATTTCCCGGACGCGCATCGGGCTGATTGGGTGGCGATTGCGGGCGAACCCGCTGAGCAGGCGGCATCCGCTCCCGGCACGCCCTGATTGGCTGCAAGACCTGAATGAGCAAACCGCCTGACTTGCCTGGCGCCGCACGAGTGCGTCTGGCACGCGCGCGCCAAATCGTTTGCACCTTTGCCCGCAACGTGAAAATAATGCGGGGGTCAAAGCGCACCGATGGAGACATCCGATGATTCCGGTCAGCCAGCTGCTTGTGGAAAAGGGCTCGGACATCTACAGCCTGAAGCCTTCGGACCCGGTGATCGAGGGCATTCGCCTGATGGCCGAGAAGTCCGTCGGGGCGCTGCTGGTCATGGAGGGCGACGCGCTCGTCGGCATCCTCAGCGAGCGCGACTACGCCCGCAAGGTGATCCTGCTGGGGCGCTCGTCGATGGACACACCGGTGTCGGCCATCATGACGCCGGCGCCACTGATCACGGTGAAACCCGGCAACAACGTGCGTGAATGCATGCGTCTGATGCACAGCCGCCGCATCCGCCACCTGCCCGTAGTCGAGAACGACAAGGTGCTGGGCGTGCTCTCCATCGGCGACATCGTCCGCGCCATCATCCAGGAGCAGGACGCGGAGATTCAGCAGCTGACCCAGTACATTGCCGGTTAGAGCTGGAAAAAGGAAAAGGGAAAAAGGAAAAGGGAAGAGCAGACCGGCGCCTGATGGCGATCGACCGCCGGGATCGCCGAGTTGCACTCGGCGCCTTTGATCTTTGTTCGATCCCTGATAAAGCCGCAGATTCCGGGCTGGGGCCAAGCCGGCCCACAGGGCGTAGCGCGGCTCCGGCGCGCGTCGGATCCAGATGCTGAGCAAGTGTTGTTCGCGCCGGCGGCCGCGGCTTGGTCTGCCGGGCGCCGCGCGCATGACGGCTCTGCCACTGGACCAGGCACCCGTGCGCGCGGACCCGGCCTACGTCTGGTTGGTACAGAAGCGTCCAGACAAGTCTGGGCCCACCAAAGCGGGCCACACCGGTGTCATCGTCGATGTACTGTCTCGGGCGTCTTTCGTCACTGCCAAGAGCGCCGACTACAACTCGGCGATCCCGGCAAGCGTCGCCATCTTCCCGCTCTGGGTTGATTGCACACCACACTGTCTTCACTCTAGCCTCCCGGTGCTGCTCCTTTTTCCTTTTTCTCCATTCCATTTCCCTCCCCCACTTCCGGCTCCTCATGCGCCCCCTTTCCGAACTCCGTGCTGAACTCGACAGCGTCGATGCCGACCTGATTGCCGCGATCGCCAAACGCCAGGCACTGGTGGCCGAGATCGGGCGCTGGAAACACTCACAGGGCAAGCAATTGCGGGATTTCCAGCGCGAGCGCGAGGTGCTGGCACATGTGCGCGGCCGAGCGCAGAAAGTCGGCCTGGATCCGGAGATCGCCGAGCAGGTGCTGAAACTGCTGATCGAATCCTCGCTGACCACCCAGGAGCAGGATCGGGTGCGCCTGGCGGGGCAAGGCGGCGGACGCCGGGCACTGATCATTGGCGGCAATGGCCGCATGGGTCGCTGGTTCGTGCGTTTTCTGGCGGCACAGGGCTTCGATGTCGAGGTCGCCGATCCCAGTGGCGCGCCTGTCGGCGCCCTGTCGCGACCGGACTGGAAGGAAGGCGCGCTGGATCACGACCTCATCGTGGTCGCCGCGCCCCTGCGGCGCAGCAATGAGGTGCTGCTGGGCCTGGCCGAGCGCAAGCCGGCCGGCCTTGTCTTCGACATCGGCTCGCTGAAGACCCCGCTGACCGAGGGCCTGAAAGCTTGTGCCGCGGCCAGTCTGCGGGTGTGCTCGGTACATCCGATGTTCGGTCCGGACACCGAATTGCTGTCCGACCGCCATGTGATCTTCATGCCGGTCGGCGCCCCCGAAGTGGTCAAGGAGGCCCGCGCACTGTTCACCGAGACCATGGCCCAGGCGGTGGAAATGCCGCTGGCCGATCACGACCATCTGATCGCCTATGTGCTGGGACTCAGCCACGCCCTGAACATCGCCTTCTTCAGTGCGCTCGCCAACTCCGGCGAAGCCGCGCCGAAGCTGGCCCAGATGTCGAGCACCACCTTCGACAACCAGCTCAAGATCGCCATGGGCGTGGCCAACGAGAATCCGCGCCTGTACTACGAGATCCAGAGCCTGAACGCCCATCGCGGCGAGGCCCTGGGCGCGCTCAAGCGCTCGCTGGAAGAGCTCACCCGCTGCATCGAGGAAGGCGACGAGATCGGTTTCGTGGCCCTGATGGAACGCGGCCGCGGCTATCTGAGCGCGCGCGGCAAGGCGGGTCGCTGATGCAGGTCATGTTGCGCGCAGCGCGCGCTACGTGACTGACGCCGCTTCTGGTTGCAGCGCTGAAGGTTGTTGCACCTGTCCTTCCCGAGCGCAGGTCGTTGCTCCGGCGCTTCACCGTGTCACGTAGCGCGCCGTGCGCGCAACGTGACCTACGATCCACCCTTGATCGCGGATGAATCCGCTCCCACAGGCGCGGCATCACGCTGGCCGCACAGCACCCCGCTCTTCCTTTTTCCTTTTTCCCTTTTCCTTTTTCCCTTTTCCCTTCCCCCTTTTCCCACTTCTTCAAAACCTGCGCCGCAGCTTGACCAGCAGCTGATCGGCATCACGCAGGGAAAAGGCGTCATCGAGCAGATCGCTCAGATCGCGCTCGCCCTGTTCTTCGATGAAGCCGCCGCGTCCGTAGACCACGTACAGATCGGACTGCGGCGCGAATTCCCAGCGGTAGCGGATCTGCACGCCGAAGTTGTTGACCGAGAAATCGGAGAGTGCGTCATTCGAGGCCTGCAGCCGCCCACCGGCGCCGATACGGGCTGCGCGTGGGTCCTGGGCGGTGATCGCCAGCCACTGCAGTTTCAGCCGCAGTTCGTGCTGCGGCGCGGGGAACCAGTCCAGGTTCAGAGCGCTGCTGATCCGCTGGCGCTGATACAGGCCGAACAGCTCATCGGACTCCCACAGCAGCCAGTCCTTGCTGTCCAGCGCGTAGCTGCTGATCTGTGCCGTCAGCGTGTTGCTGGCAAAGAAGCTGAGCTGGCCGCCCGCCTCCAGGCCCTGCCCGCCCTGGCCTTCCTGAAAACCGCGCCCGGACAGATACAGCTGCCAGCGACCTACCCGGGGCGCGCTGTATTCGGCGTAATACTGCTGGCGCGTCGGTAGCCGCACCAGACCATTGCCACGGGATATCAGATCGTCGAAACCGGCGCTCTGGAGAAAGGCATTGGCGAGAAATTCACCGCCGTTCCGGAATTGCAGGACGTAATCGAGAGACAGGGTCGATTGCAGATTGTCGCCGGCATCGTTGTGGCGATTGGTCGCCCGCGCCCGCAGCAGTCTGCCGCGCAGTCTGGAATCCGGGTCATCCACCTGTTGCTGCCGTTCCCACAACCAGCGCGCCTCATTGAGGCTGGGGCGGCGCTGGAAGCCGATATCGTTGAAATCCAGCTGCCGGTCAAAGTGCGTCAGCTCCAGTTGCTGCCGGTGGGCGGCATCGGGCGCATAGTCGATGCGCGCCCAGGCGCCGCCGCCATTCTGATGGGCGCCGGGCTGGTCGATCTGGCTGGCGATGAGCTGCCCGGCCACGGTCCAGTGCGGATCCGGTCGCCAGCTGGCATCGATGGCGTGCACGCTGGACTCCCGGGTCAGAAAGGGCCGATCGGCATAGGTGCCTAGATAGCCGATGCTGAACTGATCACCCGGGCGCAACAGCCGCTGTGCCAGGAACAGACTGCCCAGATCGTCGGCGTAATCGCTTTCCTGGGCAGCCAGCACGCCGTAATTGAAGCCCAGCGCGGAGCCATTGAGCTTCAATGCCACGTCGATGTCGGCCGCCAGCCCGGCGTTGTCGTCGCGCGGCCCGCCGATGCGGCGGGTGTAGATCAGCTGGCCGCCGTCGCTGCTGCGCACATCGAACAGACTCTGGTTCTCGGTGAAGAAGGGCCGGCGATCGGAGAAGAAGGTCTCGATGGCATCGAAATTGACCACCAGTTCATCGGCTTCTACCTGACCGAAGTCCGGATTGAGCGCTGCCGTGAGCTGCAGATCGCCGGAGGGTTTCCAGTACAGATCGGCGCCACCCTTGCCCTCGTTGCGACTGCCGACGAAATCACGGCTGGCGGTGGCATAGGGGAACACGTGGAAGACCGACGCCTGGTATTGATCGATCTCCACCCTGGCGAATTCGGACACAAAACGCGGCCTTCTGAAACTCGCCGCCGGATAGCCGCTGCGTTCCTTGGTGCTGCCGAGTACGCGGTCGAACATGATCGCGATCGTGCGCCGCGGTGCCGAGCTGTCGCGCATCGGCGCCACCGTCCATGGCAGCAGGAACTCGGCGCTCCAGCCCTCGTCGGTTTCCGCCACCCGGTGTTTCCAGTCGCCATCCCAGTCCGGACTGAAATTGTTTTCGTTGGTGATGGTGGCGTCCTGGGTCGAGCCGGACAGGGCAATCGTGAAGTTGTAGCCGGTCTCACCATCGGCATTGAAATCGATGAAGACATTGACCCGATCGCCGGGAATATCGGCATCCCGCGGCGTGCGCGCGCGCAGGCGCGGCACGCCCTCAGGTTGGCTGCAGCGAAAACCGATGACGATGCCCTGGGGGGTGGACAGCAACAGCGCCTCCGTTGCGTAGGAAGGCTGAGCCAGCGTGTAAGGCTCGACCACCACGAAATCGCGAAACACCTGAGCGCTGGCCCAGGCGGCATCGTCCAGATGACCGTCGATCTTGATCTCGGATGCTTCGGCCGAGGCAGCGCCGCCGATCAGCAGGAGAGCGCCGCCGACAAGCGCGCGGGTGGGTTTGGCTACGGACATGGGCAGCGGAATGACGACGGGCGCGCGATTGTAGGAGCGCAGCCACGGTCCTCGCAGTGCCAGAAGGCAGGGCGCGCGCCTGGAGCGCCAAGTTGTGCGGCGCCGTGGCTCTTGCCTGGGATCGCCGAGTTGCACTCGGCGCTCTGGCTCTTGCCCGGGATCGCCGAGTTGCACTCGGCGCTCTGGCTCTTGCTTCCCAAGGCCAGGGCCAGATCAAAAGCGCCGAGTGCAACTCGGCGATCCCGGCGGAACGGTTTCCGGCAAGGTGCCAGCCCCGGCCGATGCTCTGTCACCTCACCCCCGCAATCAGGGTTGACAGCTCCAGCCCGGCGCATGCACTCTCGCATCCATGAAATTTCTGCCGCACCGCAACATGAACGCAGCCGCAGCGCTACTGGCGCTTCGACTTCTACTGCGCTCACGCGAGGTGTGCGGCTGCCAACGGGGCTAGAGCCCTCAGGCAACAGGAAGCGACAAACCTGAGAGCCCCGCACCTCGTCATGAGGGCGGGGCTTTTGCTTTATTGGCACTGGAGAAGCACATGACAGCTATAGACCCCAATCGCGTCATCGTCTTTGACACCAGCCTGCGTGATGGTGAGCAGGCGCCCGGGTTTTCAATGAACACCCGCGGCAAGCGCCGCCTGGCGCATGCGCTGGCTGAGCTCGGCGTGGACGTGATCGAGGCCGGCTTCCCTTCCGCCAGTCCCGATGATTTCGCCGCGGTGGCCGGCATTGCCCGCGAAGTCCGCGGCGCCTCCATTGCCGGTCTGGCCCGTGCCACCCGTGGCGACATCGAGGCCTGCGCCCGTGCCGTCGAGCACGCCGAGCGCCCGCGCATCCACACCTTCATCTCCACCAGTCCGCTGCACCGCTTGCACAAGCTGAACATGGACAAGGCCCAGGTGCTGGAATCGGCCGTGGCTGCCGTCGAATTGGCCAAACGTTACGTTGATGACGTCGAGTTCTCGGCCGAGGACGCGATCCGCACCGAGCCCGAGTATCTGGTCGAGATCTTCAGCGCCGTGATCGCCGCCGGCGCCCGCACCGTGAATGTGCCTGACACCGTCGGCTACAGCACGCCCACCGAGGTACGCGAGCTGTTCGCGCGCCTGAAGCGCGAAGTCGTCGGCGCCGACCGCGTGATCTTCAGCTGCCACTGCCACAACGATCTGGGTCTGGCCGTGGCCAACTCGCTGGCGGCACTGGAAGGCGGCGCTCGCCAGGTCGAATGCACGGTCAACGGCATCGGCGAGCGCGCCGGCAACGCCGCCCTGGAAGAACTGGTGATGGTGCTGCGCACCCGCCAGGAGCGCTATGGCATGAGCACCGGCATCAACACCCAGAAGCTCTACCCCACATCACGATTGCTGCAGAGCATCACCGGCCAGGAAGTGCAGCGCAACAAGGCCATTGTTGGCGAGAACGCTTTTGCCCATGAGGCCGGCATCCACCAGCACGGCATGCTCAAGCACCGCGCCACCTACGAAATCATGCATCCCGAGGATGTGGGCATCACCAAGTCCGAACTGGTCCTGGGCAAGCACAGTGGCCGGCATGCACTGAAGGACCGACTGACGCGCATGGGCTACAGCCTGGATGAAGCCGAAACCGACAAGGTCTTCGCCTCCTTCAAGGCTCTGGCCGACAAGAAGAAGGAAATCTACGACGCCGATCTGGAAGCACTGGTGCTGGCCGTGACCGGCGGCAACTCCTCCAGCTACCAGCTGCTGAGCCTGTCGATCCAGAGCGCCACCGGCGAGTCACGCATGCCCACCGCGAGCGTGCGCCTGAGCACGCCCGACGGCGGCGAAGTCTGCGAAGCGGCGGTCGGCGACGGCCCGGTCGACGCCCTGTTCCGCGCCCTGTCGCGCGCCATCGGTGCCGAGATCATCCTGCGCAGCTTCCACATCCGCAGCATCTCCTACGGCAGCGACGCCATGGGCCAGGCCACCGTGGAAGCCGTCTGGGACGGCAAGGAACACATCGGCCGCGGCACCAGCACCGACATTCTCGAATCCAGCGCCCTGGCCTGGCTCGACGTCGCCAACCGTTTGCTCAAAGCCCGCGCCCGCGCGGCAGCGGCGGTTGAAGAGGTGGCGGGGGTATGAGGGGCACGAACTTCGCCGGGACTGGGGATACGGGTGGATTGGACGGGACCCGGGACCCGGGACCCGGGACCCGGGAAAAGCGGGAACCTCGCGGGACATTGGTCTCCCGCATTGAAGCTCGATTTGCGTTTCCGGGTTGGCCCAGACCCGTTGTCTGGCAGGCCCTGGGGAGCGCCGACAACGATGCCACCTACAACTTGCGGGCCGGTGCCTCACCGGGTCCCGGGACCCGGGTCCCGGGTCCCGACCTTCGCTGTCCCTTAGCCCGCCGCCAGAATGAGGCAGTACCACGATCGGAGCACTCGGCATGACCCCCCGCACCCTCTTCGACAAACTCTGGGATGCCCACGTGGTCGTGGCCGAGACGCCTGAGGCGCCGGCGGTGCTGTATGTGGATCTGCATCTGGTGCACGAGGTGACTTCGCCGCAGGCTTTCACCGAGCTGCGCAGTCGCGGATTGCCGGTGCGGCGTACCGATCGCACGCTGGCGACGCTGGATCATTCGACGCCGACGCTGCCGGCAGACGCCAGCGGTGAGCTGCCCTATTACACCGCCGAGGCCAAGTCGCAGGTGGAAACCCTGCGTCGCAATGCGGCTGAGTTTGGAGTGAAGCTGCTGGACTTCGATTCCGGTCAGCGCGGCATCGTCCATGTGATCGGGCCGGAACTCGGCGCCACCCAGCCGGGCATGACCATCGTCTGTGGCGACAGCCATACCAGTACCCATGGGGCTTTCGGCGCCATCGCCTTCGGCATCGGCACCAGCGAGGTCGGCTATGTGCTGGCCAGCCAGTGCCTGCTGCAGCGCAAGCCCAGGTCCATGGCCATCGAGGTCGAAGGCACGCTGGCGCCGGGCATCAGCGCCAAGGACGTGATCCTGCACATCATCCGCGAGATCGGGGTCGAGGGCGGTACTGGCTACGCCATCGAATACCGCGGCAGCGCCATCCGCGGCCTCGATATGGAAGGCCGCATGACCCTGTGCAACATGTCGATCGAGGCCGGTGCCCGCTGCGGCATGGTGGCTCCGGACCGGACCACCTTTGACTATCTGCGCGGACGGACCATGGCCCCGCAGGGCGCCGATTTCGACGCCGCCGTCGCGCGCTGGAGCCGTCTGGTCACCGATGAGGGTGCACGCTTCGATCGCGTCGTGCGCATCGACGCTGCGGCGATCAAGCCCACGATCACCTGGGGCACCCATCCGGGCATGGGCGCGGCCGTCGACGAGTCGGTGCCGACCGGCAACGATGCCCAGCTGAGCAAGGCCCGCGCCTACATGGGCTTTGATGCCGGCGAGGCCTTGATCGGCCATCCCATCGACGTCGTGTTCGTGGGCTCGTGCACCAACGGCCGCCTGTCGGATCTGCGCACCACCGCCGCCCTGCTGCGTGGGCGCAAGGTGCATCCGCGCGTACGCATGCTGGTGGTGCCAGGCTCCGATGCGGTCAAACGCGACGCCGAAGCCGAAGGCCTGGACCAGATCTTCGTCGCCGCCGGCGCCGAATGGCGCCAGCCCGGATGCTCGATGTGCATCGCCATGAACGGCGATCTGGTCGGCCCCGGGCAGACCGCCGTCAGCACCAGCAACCGCAACTTCGAAGGCCGCCAGGGCAAGGGCGCACGCACCGTGCTGGCAAGCCCGGCCACCGCCGCCGCCAGCGCCATCGCCGGGGCCATCGCCGATCCGCGGGCCTTGGCGTGAGCGCTGGAGCGGGGTTCGGGGCTGGGGGCTGGGGCGCGCAGCTCAGGCAGCGCATATTCCACAGCACCTGTACGAGCGCCCTCGCGGCGCGACCTTGGCGTCCCGAACACCGAAGCACCAGTCGCGACACGAGGTCGCTCCTACCGAGAGCTGCAGAAATCGAGCGAATCCGGTTGTGCGCCCCAGCTCCCAGCCCCAATTCCCGCTCCTGCTTTGCAGGCACCCATATGCCAAGCGAGCCAACCCAATGACCCCAATCACGAAAATCGAATCCACCACGCTGGTGTTGCCGCAAGAGAACATCGACACCGACCAGATCATCCCGGCGCGCTTCCTGACCACGACCGAGCGCACCGGCCTAGGCCGCGCGGTGTTCTACGACTGGCGCTACCACGGCGACGGCAGCGAGCGCGCCGACAGCCTGCTCAACCAGCCCGATGCGCGCCAGCACGCGATCCTCGTCGCGGGCCGCAACTTTGCCTGCGGTTCCTCGCGCGAGCATGCGCCCTGGGCGCTGCTCGATTACGGCTTCAAGGCCGTGATCTCCAGCGAGATTGCCGACATCTTCCGTTCCAACGCGCTGAAGAACGGGCTGGTGGCGATCGTCATCTCGCCCGAACGTCACGCCGAACTGCTGGCCCGCCCCGGCATGGCGCTGAGCATCGATCTGGAATCCCTGCGCATCCAAGGCCCGGATGGCTGGCAAGCCGAGTTCGAACTCGATGCCTTCGCGCGCCGCTGCCTGATGATGGGCGTCGATCAGCTCGGCTATATCCTCGCGCAGGAAGCGGCAATCAGTCAGTTCGAGGCGCGGCAGTGATGGGTTTGAGCAAGAGCGGGGTTCGGGGCTTGGGGCTGGGGCGCGCTGCTCGGGCGCTGCAGGAATCCACAGAACCCTCAGAAGCGTCCTTGCGGCGCGATCCGGCTCTCGGTGCGATCGCGAGACGACGTCGCCCCTACACGGACAGGGCTTCGCGCCCGAACCCCTAGCCCCCAGCCCCGCTGTTGCTCTTCGGAACAACGGGTCCTCAATTCTGCCTCACTCCCCAACTCTCCCAGCCCACCCCATGCACGCAAACATCACCCTGCTCCCCGGCGACGGCATCGGCCCTGAAGTGGTCGCCGCCGGCCTAGCCGTCCTGAACCAGATCGCCACCCGCTTCGAGCACAGCTTTGACTACCACGAAGCCCTGATCGGTGGCGCCGCCATCGATGCCACCGGCAATCCCTTGCCGGATGAATCCCTGGCCCGCTGTCGATCCGCCGACGCCATCCTGCTCGGCGCCGTCGGTGGCCCGAAGTGGAGTGATCCGAATGCGCCGGTGCGTCCCGAACAGGGCCTGCTGAAACTGCGCCGCGAACTCGGCCTGTTCGCCAATCTGCGCCCGGTGACGGTGCATCCGGATCTGATGGATCTGGCGCCGGTCAAATCCGATCGGCTGGTCGGCGTCAATCTGCTGGTGGTGCGCGAACTGACCGGCGGCATCTACTTTGGCGAGAAACGCCGCGATGGCGATGTGGCCTTCGATGGCTGCAGCTACAGCGTTCAGGAAGTCGAGCGCGTGGTACGCCTGGCGGCGCGGCTGGCCGGCCAGCGCAGCAAGCGTCTGACCCAGGTCGACAAGGCCAATGTGCTGGAAACCTCGCGCCTGTGGCGGCAGGTCACCACGCGCGTGCTGGCCGAGGAATTCCCGGAGATCACGCTGGAACATCAGCTGGTCGACTCGATGGCCATGCATCTGATCGCCAAACCGGCGGCCTACGATGTGATCGTCACCGAGAACCTGTTCGGCGACATCCTCACCGACGAGGCCGCGCTGCTGGCCGGATCGCTGGGCCTGCTGCCCTCGGCCTCGCTGGGCGATGGCGGACCGGGTCTGTACGAGCCCATCCACGGCAGCGCACCGGACATCGCCGGCCAGGACAAGGCCAATCCCATCGGCACCATCCTCAGCGTCGCCATGATGCTGCGCTGGAGCCTTAAGCTCGAAGCCGAAGCCGCAGCGATCGAAACGGCCGTGGCGTCGGTGCTGAGCGCAGGATTGCGCACCGCCGACATCGCCGCCGGCGGCGCGGCGCTAGGGACGGAAGCGATGACGGCGGCGATCGTTGCGGCGCTTTAGGTCGCTTCTGTAGGTCCAGACTCGTCTGGACGCTCTTCCATCCATTGACCAAGATCGCCAGCCGAGTCTGGACCTGCAGGGGCCGAACCGCGTCGACAGCGTCCAGACAAGTCTGGACCTACAACGTCATTCTCCGCGCCTCCGCCGAGCTCGCCCCAACCAACAACCGACAACCGACAACCGACAACCAAGCTAGCATCCACCCATGCACATCGGCCCTCATCTGATCGACCCGCCCGTGATTCTCGCGCCGATGGCCGGGGTCACTGACAAGCCCTTCCGGCAGCTGTGCAAGCGCCTGGGGGCGGGTCTGGCGGTGTCGGAGATGACCACCTCGGATGCGCGCCTGTGGGATACGCCCAAGAGCCGCTGGCGCATGGATCATGTCGGTGAGCCAGCGCCGATCATTGTCCAGATCGCCGGCTACGATCCGCAGCAGCTGGCTGACGCCGCCCGTTTCAACGTCGATCACGGCGCCGACATCATCGACATCAACATGGGCTGTCCGGCCAAGAAGGTCTGCAAGGTCGATGCCGGTTCCGCGCTGATGCGCGACGAGGCGCTGGTAGCTCGCATCCTCGATGCGAGATCGGAAGAGCG
>JALHRS010000002.1 GCA_022841325.1 Lysobacterales bacterium
GAAGTTGTCGATGCCCGGTCTGGCAGCCTCCGGCAGCGCCTCGATCCCGTGCCCATGGCGATCACCACCGCCGTTTCGATAGTTGCCGACAGCGGGGACAGCCTGATCCTGTCCTCGCGCGCGACTGATGGCGCCGAATGGCCGCGCCGGATCGAAAGCGTCGCCGTGGTCACCGGCGAGCGCCGCTGGTCGATGGACGCCAATGCGATCTGGGACCGCAGCAGCGCGCAGGTGCTTGCCAACGACCAGCAGGTACTGGTCGTCGAGCAACGACGGCTGGTGGAGCCTGATCGTTGGCAGCTGCACATGAAACTGCTCGATGCTGAAAGCGGAGCTCTGGTCTACGCGGTTTCGCGCGTGTTCGACGCTCCGTCGTGGAACAGCAGCATAGGGGTTTCGTTGATCGCCGACGGCAGCGTGGTCGTCCTGGTTCGGACCTCTGCCGGCGTGCAGGCCTTGGGGCTTGATGGCTCGGGAAACATGGCGTGGCAGGCCGATCTGCCTGACATCCTGCCTATTGCCCGCACTGATCGGGGCCGTTGGTTGCTCAGCTACGTCAGCGCGGGCGTGCAGCAGCTGGGACTGTTGTCCGGTGCTGACGGAAGCATCACATCGCTCGGCGCTTTTGATCCCAACCAATCGGTGCATGCGGCGATCGAAACTGGCACTGGTAGTTCTGAGATTCTGCTCTTCAGCAGTCGCAGTGCAGGCGGCCAGCATGTCTTCAGCGCCCAGCGCCGCCGCGCTGACCAGGGCCTGTCGTGGAACCATGAGAGTGCCTTCCCGGGAAATCCGGTCGTGCTGTTGCTCGCCAGCGCGCTGCTGCCCGATCAGGACCTGGTCTACGAGCTGCGCTCGAACCGGACCCTGTCGGCGCCGGCCATCCGCCGAACGCTGCGCCTGGATGGCGCCAGCGGCGCGCTGCGCTGGGAACAGGTCGAGCAACTGGACACTGAGGTCAGTGCCGGCTGCCGGGCATTCCTGACGGCGGCCAATGGCGATCTGCTGTGCGTGGAGGCCTACGGAAGAACGGCAAGCTCGATGTCGGGCGTAGACCCGGCGCTGACCTATGTGCGGCGTCTGGATGCGCTGACCGGCGCGCAGATCGGGGTGCACTGGATATCGATCGAATCCGATGCGCTGCGCGGCCTGCTGCGGGGCGATGGGCCGTCGACGCGGATCTTCCGGGCGCTTGCCAACGAGGGATTTGCCTTCAACGGCCCGGCTCCCGGTGAGCGTGCGTTCACTACCGGCTCGGTGGGCTGGATAGATCGGCCCGCAAGACAGGCCACGGGCGATGTATCGGTGTCGACCACGCCTGGCCGGGAGGGCTTCGGTTTCAGTATTCGCAACGACTCAACCGCGGCAGCTGACGGCATCCGCTGGGCGCTGGATGCCAGCGACAACGCCGGCATCGACAGTCTGAATTGCGCCGGCAACGCGCTGGCAGGCGCCACGCTGAAGCCCTACGCCGCACAGGGAACGCTCGATCTGGCCGCCGGTGAGGCGGTGCAGTGCGAGCTGCGCTGGCTGACTAGCGTACCGGCGGCGCAGCGCAAGGCGACGGTCTACGCCTGGCCCGGGTATGACTACCTGGATACCGACGCCGGCAACAATGTCTCGGTGTCCCTGGGTGAGGTCCTGTTTGCCGACGGCTACGAGTCGCCGGAGCTCTGACAGGCGACGAGGGCAGGGCATGAGCCGGCGGCCAAACCGTTGTTCGCCCGGGATTCCGGTTTCAGGACTTGGATCGCAGTCACGTTCTGGACCGATCTCCTGACCCTATCCTGCCCATGAATCAGAGGCAGGCGACGAGGGGGCGGGAAACCCGACGATGGGTGGTGATCTTGCGTCACTCCGGCGGGTGCTTTCACGTTTCTTGTTGAAACAGATCTGGTTCGGGGACGGCGCCGCTTTTCGCGGGCGGTGCGTGGCAGCAACTTCGGCAGGAGAACCCAGGATGAGCAATATCCGACATTGCGCTGCTCGCCTGATGCGCGGCTGCGTCGGGATCATGATGCTGAGTGCTTTCCAGCTGGCGCCTGCGGCCACGGTGGATCGCTTGCCCGGACCGATGTTCCATGACGGCATGGAGGACCTGATTGCCGGTCCATACACCGATGGCGACGCCGCGCGCTTTCTGGCACAAGCCACCTTTGGACCCACCGATGCCGACATCGCGCATCTGCGCTCGGTGCGTTACGCCGCCTGGTTGAACGAGCAGTTCACGGCGGCGCCGAGTTCGATGCTCGGCTATTACAACTGGGTAGCGAACACGCTCAACGAAGGCGTGGGTTCCACCACCATCCGCGAGGCCTGGTTCCTGGGCGCGCTCGGCGGCCCCGATCCCGCCAACAATCTGATCATCCACAACGATCAGCTGCGTCAGCGCGTGGCTTTTGCGCTCAGCGAGATCTTCGTGATCTCCGACCAGTTCACGCTGATCAACCAGTTTCCGAATGGTCAGGCCTACTTCTACGACATCCTTAGCAACAACGCCTTCGGCAACTACCGCACGCTGCTGGAGCAGGTGACGCTGAGTCCGGCGATGGGCGTGTACCTGAACATGCAGGCCAACCGGCGCGCCAATCGGGCGCAGAACATCCACCCTGACGAAAACTACGCCCGCGAGATCAACCAGCTGTTCAGCGTCGGCCTGGTGATGCTCAACACCGACGGCACGCCGCAGCTCTCCGGCGGTCAGCCGATCCCGACCTACTCGCAAAGCCAGGTCACCAATTTCGCCCATGTGTTCACCGGCTGGAACTGGTTCGACTGCGCGCCCGGCAATTTTGCCGGCTGCGGGCCCAACTACACCACGGGTACCAACTTCCAGACGCCGATGGCGGCTTTTGCGGCCTTTCACGACAACGGCACCGATCCGCTCAACGACATCTCCAACAAGCAGCTGCTGAGTTATCCGGGCGTCGTCAATGGCGGCGTGCTTGCCGATGGCGGCACGCCGGCATCGGATCTGGCCTTTGCGCTGGACAACATCTTCAACCACCCGAATGTCGGCCCCTTCATCAGCAAGCAGCTGATTCAACGACTGGTGACCAGCAATCCCTCACCCGCCTATGTGCAGCGGGTGGCGCAGGTCTTCAACGATGACGGCACGCCGGCCCATGTGCGCGGCAACCTCAAGGCGGTGGTACAGGCCATCCTGCTCGACCGCGAAGCCCGCTACGGGCATTGGGAACAACCGGATACCTTCGGCAAGCTGCGTGAGCCGTTGTTGCGGATCACCCATCTGTGGCGGGCCATGGGCGCACGCCATCAATGCGGCAACAACTACCAGGCCGGCAACACGATTTTCCACTATGCCAACCAGCCCTATCGCTATGCCGGTTACGTGACCGCCTGGGGAACCTCCGACAGCATCTACGGCAACGGCGTGGGTCAGGCACCGCTGAACTCGCCGACGGTGTTCAACTTCTTCAAGCCCAGCTATCTGCCACCCGGTGAAATGGCGGCAGCGGGACTGCGCGGCCCCGAGTTCCAGATCAACACCGATACCCTGATCGTCAATTCCACCAACAGCACCGCCGGCAAGACCTGGGGATTCGATCTGCTCGATACCTGTGATCCGAATGACGATGTCGGTGAGGTCAAGATCAATCGCGCCCAGGATTACGCGCTGGCCGGCAGCACCAATGGCGGGCCGGGCGATCCGGCCGACCGTCTGGTCGACGCCTACAACCGCCGTTTCATGTCTGGGCAGATGACGCCGTTCATGCGCCAGACCCTGCTGGCCGTGCTCAATCCCATCGGCATCGCCGACGGTGCCGACTGGAAGCGGCGACGCATCAGCCGCGCGCTGCTGCTGATCCAGACTTCCGCCGAATACATGATCCAGAAATAGGAATGGCCATGAGACCTGATCGCCGCAAGTTCATCCGGCAGACCCTGGCCACCGCTCTGGGGGGTGCCAGCCTGTATTCCGCGCTGGGCGGATTGCAGGTGCTGCAGGCCGCCAGTTTGCAGCCGAACTACGTGTTCACCGACTACAAGGCGCTGGTGTGTGTCTTTCTCTACGGCGGCAACGATGGCTTCAATACCGTGGCGCCGTACACGCAGGCAGCCTTCAACAGCTTCTACGGTGCTGGCGGCGTGCGCCCGCAACTGGCACTGAACCGCGCGCAGCTGCACCCGCTGACGGACCTGAGCGGATCTTCGGGTGACGGCATCCAGTACGCGCTGCACGCGCAGATGCCGGAACTGGCAGCACTGTTCAATCAGGCCGGCAGCCCGCTGGCAATCATGGCCAATACCGGCACCCTGGTCGGTCCGGTGACCCAGAACCAGTACCTGAGCGGCAATCCGGCGCTGCCGCCGCAGCTGTATTCGCATTCTGATCAATCGGCCTACTGGCAATCGTCGCCGCCGACCAATTCGCCGGTGACCGGCTGGGGTGGGCGCATCTGTGATCTGGTCGCCAGTGCCAATCCGCCGAACATCCCGATCCTGACCTCCTTCAGCGGTGAAGACGCCTTCATTCGCGGCGAAATCGTCAACGGCTACATCATGAATGCCAGCCAGGCGCTGACCGTCGATCTGCCCTACGACGATCGTGGCCAGTTGCGTCCGGCCTTCAATGCGCTGCAGGCCCAGGGAGCCCAGGGCAATATGCTGGAGCGCACCTACGCCGGCACGCTCAACCATGCGGTCTCCACCGCCGCCGTCATGCAGATGGCGCTGAACGCCGCGGGCGCACCGAGCTTCGCCAGCTTCTTCCCGAATTCCGATGGCTACAATTTCGATGCGCAGCTGCTGACCACGGCGCGGTTGATCTGGGCGGCCTACAACAATGTGCCCGGCTACAGCGGCCTGAAGCGCCAGGTGTTTTTCGTCAACACCGGCGGCTACGACACCCATTCGGATGAGCTCAACCAGCATCAGCAGCTGTTGCCGGTGCTGTCGCGTGCGCTGGCCGGCTTCTACAACGCACTCAATTCCATTCCGATCACCGGCGGCACGCTGGCCAAGGTGGCCACCGCGTTCACCGCCTCCGACTTCGGACGATCGATGACCGCCAACAATGGCGGCAGCGACCACGGCTGGGGCTCGCATCATTTCGTGCTCGGTGGCGCCGTGCAGGGCGGCCGCTTCTACGGCAACGGCTGCGGATTCAGTAGCGCGGCAGCCAACTACGGTCTGGTCATGCCCAGTCTGCTGAACCCGACAGCGCCCAGCTTCGGCGTGCCCTCACCCAATCTGAATGATCCGGGAGACGGCAACGGACGTCTGATACCCACCACATCGGTCGATCAATACGCCGCCACGCTGGCCCACTGGTTCGGACTCAACAACAGCGACATCTCGCTGATCTTCCCGAACCTGAGCAACTTCTCGCCGTCCAGCAATTACAACCCGGCGGCGGGCTACATGGGCTTCCTGGGGTAGCAGCGACCTTGCGTCGCGAGCGCAGGAACGGGACTTGCCCTGACTTGATGCCGCTACCCGCGGCTACGGTGCAATGCCAGCGCCGCGCCCGTGATCAATGCGAGTCCCAGCAGCAGGCCGATCAGCCGACCGTTGAGCGTTACCGGAATCGGCGGCTCGCCGCCATTGACCGTGATCGTGCCGTACATGCCGCCGCCCGGCTGGCCGTGGGGTTCGCAGAAATAGCCGAAGGTCCCCGGCTGATTGAAGGTCACGGTCGCGCGCCAGATCTGCGACGAGGGCGCACCATTGCCGCCCTGCCCATCGCAGCCGTTGGCGCAGCGAAAGGCACCATTGTCGGCGACCACATTGTGCAAACCGCCAAGGTTGCTCCAGGTCACCGTGTCACCCGGCTCGATCGTGAGCTCGCGCGGCACGAATTCCAGCCGCGAGCCCCCGGCCTGGACATTCCAGTTGGTCGCCTGGGCTGCGCCGGCGCAGACCAGAAGCAAGAGCAGGGCGCTGGCAACAGCCCGAAGGCCCTGCCATGACCGGCGTTGTCCAGACAGGTTCCTGATCATCCGTTCGGCCGTCGATTTCATCCACAACACCGGCGATCGCTGCGATGTGCAACTCTACAATGACATGGCGGCGGGCGAAGGAATGCAGAGCAACAGCGGCGCCGCAGGCGCGGCGCCCTCCATGCAGCCTTGCCGCTCGTGGAGGGCCGAGCGCCTGCTCGGTCGCTCTGGCTTTGCGCACTTGCGGGCGTCTCACCGGGGCTTTCTCGCGTCACCGCCCGGAGAGCGCTTCGCGCACTTCGGGCTACGTCAAGCCGGCTATTGCAGAGCTACGTAAATTCAACGACTTGCGATATGAGTTCATGGAGAGCGCTGTTCAAAGCCTTGTCCTGCGCATTCAGCTCAACCGCCCCCGGGCCGGTTGTTGGTCGGCGGCGGATCGAACATGCCGTCGGTCTGACCGCTGCGCAGGCGGCTGAGGATCTCGTTGCGGCGCTGATCCAGGCGTTGCCATACGTGCGGCTGCATATTGTCGCGATAGGCCGATTCCAGGCTGTCGTAACTGCAGGTCATCCCGAACCAGGCGGTGGCGCAACTGAGGTCCAGGATGCGGCTGCCGGGTCTGCAATCGGCGCCCAGATCACAGGCAACCAGCGGCCACAGATCCAGTGGATTGACCAGGTGGCCGACGTAGGGATTGGTGCCAGGCAGTCCCAGCTCCAGCCAGCCCAGTTCCGAGATGGCCTCCAGATCGCCGGAGCTCAGCGCTTCGATCATCAAGGCCCGGGTGTCATCGAGATTGCGTCTCGCGCGCGGTTTTCGACTCTCCAATCGCACGCGGGCCAGCAGATTGCCGGCCTGCGCAGCGGCGGCAATGGCGTCGTCGTTGTCGCGCTGATGGCGCTTGCGGGCCTCGGGATCGTCGATTTCCGGCGGACAGGCCGCGCGAAGGCGTTCGACGACGGCGACCAGTGCCAGACGCTCGAGCTCGGCACGTTCGGGCGGTAGCCATTGCCAGTCCCCATCCTTGAAGCGTTCTTCCCGATTGCCCTTGATGGCGAGCCGCGCCAGCTGACAGTCCCGCTCCCGCACTTGCTCGCGCATCAGCGCCTTGGCGGTCTCGGTCGAGAGCGTCGGAGTCGATACGGTATTCGATGGACTCTGCGCTTGATCCTCTGGTTTGTTCGGCGCCGAGTCGTCGGCGCTGGATTTCCCGATCGTGCCGGCGGGTGCAGATTTCGCGTCGACTTCAGACTGGCCGGACTCAGATGCGGAATCAGCATCGTGATTCAGTTTGTCGTTTGCGACCGGCGTCTGGCCCGCACCAAACCACTGGCCGCGTTGCCCGGCGGCGCCGGCCAGCATCAAGACGACCAGCAATACAAAGACAACCACAACCCGCCCGCGCATCAGCCGCCACCGCCGGGATTGCGTGGACCGGTGGGTGCCAGAATCAGATCGGGCCGACCCTCGCGCCACAGGCGCAGGATCTCCGCGCTCTGAGCTTCGGCAATGGTTTGGGCGCGCGGGCTCAGTTGGGCCATCGCCAGGAAGCCGATTCGCCCCAAACCGCCCAGGGTGGAGGCATCCGGACCCAAGGCATAGGCGTGAGGATCTTCTAAGCAGCCTGGCAGCAGATGGCAGGCTGCCATCAGGAAGCCATCGGAGTTGTAACGGCTGACGCCGGCCAATTCCGCTGCATGACGCGCCAGATCCATGGGCTCGGCCTGGCGCAGCAGTTCGATTCCGGCCAAGCGCGCGCGCTCAAGTGCGACCTGGGCCGCTGCTGCGTCGTTGTGCGCGCTGGGGCGATCGGCGCCGAGCACCGCGGCCGGGTGTTCCAGCTGCACTGCCCGTGATTGCCAGGCCTGGGCAATCATCGCCGCGTAGGCAGTGGATTGCAGTGACAGCGCGGCGCAGCGCTGCTCAGCCTGGACATAGGCGCCCAGCAGGGCATCGAATTCGCGATCGCCCCAGCCCATGACATCCATCCAGCCGCGCATATTGCGCTCGCCAGCTTCGCGATTGCTGTTGAATTGCACCACTTCCACGCAAGTCTTGTAGAGCTCTGCCAGCGTATTGGCCGCATCGGCATCTCCGGCATTGGCCCGCGCCCGCAGTTCGGCGACAAAGCCCGGTAGATCGGTATCGCTGGCCGCGCGGCGACGATCTTCCGCGCGCTGGCTGACGCTGGCGCGAAAGGCGGCGCGGGTGGGGTTGGCGGCGGGAATCTGTTCCGGGTCTGGCGCCAATTCGTCGGCCGCGCTCGCGTCAGGCTCTGCAGGCACCGCAGCGGTCTCGATCGGCGCCGCGTGTGCTGGGGTGGTGGTTTCAGGCGGCTCAAGCTCGTTGGACTGCCAATGGCGCCAGGCCAAGCCCAGCGCGGTCAGAGTCAGCAGGAGCAGCAACAGCAGGCGCCGGGACATGGAGACGGGGACTCACGCGGAGATCGTTACGAAAGGCGACGGAGTATCCGGGTTGTCCGGCTCCCAGTCGAGCGTTCCGGCCGCGTCTGCAGGACGAGGACGGCAACGTCATCGCATTGCGCCCGCTGGGCGAGAAGACGCAGGTCGATGTTTCGGTGTGGCTAGACCTGGCCGCACTGCGTGACCATGTCGACATCACGGATTGATGGAAGATCGACCACGATGCGGCCGGCCTGCGACTGCCTCCCGTGCGCCTTTCCCGGTCAGGCTCGCCGCTAATCCGGGATTTACACATGGATGGCGCAGTGGCGTTAAAGTGGTGAGCTGACTTTTGCACCCATCGCTGTACCTGCCGGAGTATCTCCATGTCGCGAACCTTTGCGCTCGCCGCCAGCATGCTTGTGCTGGCAGCCTGCAACCAGACGCCTTCCGAACCTACCCCAACGGCTGAGTCCAAACCTGCTGCCATGCCTGCGCCCGCTGCCAATCCCCTGCTCACCGCCAGCACGCTGCCCTATCAGGCGCCGCCCTTTGATTTGATCAAGGACGAGCACTACCTGCCGGCCTTCGAGCAGGGCATGAGCGAGCAGCTGGCTGAAATCGCGAAGATTGCCGACAGCACCGAGCCGCCGACCTTCGAGAACACCATCGAAGCCATGGAGCGCAGCGGCGAAACCCTGAATCGCGTGCGCCGAATCTTCGGCGGGCTGGTCCAGGCCGACACCAACGATGCCCGGCAGGCGATCCAGAAAGAGGTAAATCCCAAGCTCGCCGCCCATCAGGACGAAATCCTGCTCAATGGCAAACTGTTCGCCCGGGTCAAGGCCATCTACGATGCCCGTGACGCGCTCACCGATCCGCAGCAGAAGCGTCTGGTCGAGGTCGACTACGACCGTTTCGTGCGCGCCGGCGCCAACCTGTCGGATGCCGACAAGGACATGATGCGCAAGCTCAATGTCGAGGAAACCACGCTGTCGACCAAATTCCACACCCAGCTGGTGGCCGCAACTGCCGCAGCCGCCGTGGTGGTCGATGACGCAGCCCAGCTCGACGGCTTGTCCGAGGGCGAAATCGCCGCTGCGGCCGCCGCTGCCAAGGCCCGCAACCTGGATGGCAAGTGGCTGCTGTCGCTGCAGAACACCACCACGCAGCCGGTGCTGGTCTCGCTCAAGAACCGCGAATTGCGTGCGCGCGTGCTGAAGGCTTCGGAAACCCGTACCGAACAATCCGATGGCAACGACACCCGCGCAGTGATCCAGCGTCTGGCGCAGCTGCGCGCCGAGAAGGCCAGGCTGCTCGGCTTCGCCACCTTCGCCGACTACCAGCTCGGCGATCAGATGGCGAAGACGCCAGACATGGCGCTGAAGCTGCTCACCGACACCGTGCCTGCCGCCAGCGCGCGTGCCCTGCGCGAAGCTGCCGACATCCAGAAGATCATCGATGACCAGAACGGCGGCTTCACGCTGACCGCATCGGACTGGGACTTCTACGCTGAGCAGGTGCGCAAGGCCAAGTACGATCTGGACGAGTCCGAGATCAAACCCTATTTCGAGTTGAACAACGTGCTCGAAAACGGTGTGTTCCATGCCGCCACCCAGATGTACGGCATCACCTTCAAGGAACGCAAGGACATCCCCACCTACCATCCCGACATGCGGGTGTTCGAAGTGTTCAATGAAGATGGCAGTCCGCTGGCGTTGTTCTATACCGATTACTTCAAGCGCGACAGCAAATCCGGTGGCGCCTGGATGGATGTGTTCGTCGAGCAGGACGCGCTCGCCGGCACGCTGCCGGTGGTCTACAACGTCTGCAACTACACCAAGCCGGCCGAGGGTCAGCCGGCGCTGATCAGCTTTGACGACGTCATCACCCTGTTCCACGAATTCGGTCATGCCGTGCACGGCATGTTCTCGAATTCGAAGTACCCGTCCATTGCCGGCACCAACACCTCGCGCGACTTCGTCGAGTTCCCCTCGCAGTTCAACGAGCACTGGGCGACCGAGCCCAGCGTGTTTGCCAACTACGCCAAGCATTACCAGACCGGTGAGCCCATGCCGCAGGCACTGGTCGACAAGATGGTGGCGGCCGGCAAGTTCAACGGTGGCTACGCTACTACCGAATACCTGGCTGCTGCACTGCTGGACATGGCCTGGCACACGCTGCCGGCCGATGCGCCGCAGCAGGACGTGAACGCCTTCGAGGCTGATGCCCTGAAGAGATTCAAGGTCGATCTGGCGCAGGTGCCACCGCGTTACCGCACCACCTATTTCGACCACATCTGGGGCGGTGGCTATTCGGCCGGCTACTACGCCTACTTCTGGTCAGACGTGCTCAATCACGACGCCTATGCGTGGTTCAAGGAACACGGCGGCATGACCCGCGAGAACGGTCAGATCTTCCGTGACCAGATCCTCTCGCGCGGCAACACCGTGGAACTGGCCACGCTCTACCGCGAGTTCCGCGGCAAGGACCCGAGTGTCGAGCCGCTGCTGGAGAATCGCGGTTTGAAATAAGCCGCGCCAGATCGCCACCGGTAACACAGAGAACGGCCTTCGGGCCGTTCTTTTTTGGGTCCGGACATCAACAGCGGCCGCGCAGGCGCGTTCCTCCTCAAAGCCGCTTCGATCAGTTCACGCGGACGCGCGGAGGCCGCACACGCATTGCACTTCCCCTTTCTCCGCGCCTCCGCGCGGGATATCCGGCGACCAGCTGCGGTTCGCGGCCGTGGAGGGCGCCGCGCTGCGGCGCCGCTTTGGCTGGTCTCTGGCCCGACGACCTGAGGTGGCCATGTGACCCCGTCACGTAGCCCGCTGCGCGGCCAACGTGAGCGGCTTCAGCCGCGATGCCCTGTGGGAGCGGCTTCAGCCGCGATGCCCTGTGGGAGCGGCTTCAGCCGCGATGCTTTTCGCGGGCAAAGCCCGCTCCCCCAGGTGCTGGATCACTGCCGTTCGGAACCCAACCCCCGCCTGCGCGCGATCAGCTGCTCGATCTTCGCCGCATTCTCGCTGCCGACGATGGTGATCAGCTGCTGCCGCCGCTGCTCGATCAGCGACTGGTTCTCGACCCGAATGCGCTCGGCGCGTGTCCGCAGCTCCGACACCTGGCCCGCGCTCAGGCCCAGCGCTTGCTGCAGCCGGGACCAGCGTTCCTCCACGGCATCCTTGCCCCGTGGCAGGCGTAGTTCGTGGCTGACCATCAGCTCGGCCAGCCTGGCCTTCTGCGATTCACTGAGCACCGCGAGCAGTTCCGGGCGCAGCGCATCCATGCGCTGGCGTCGCTGCAGCTGGGTGTCGGTGATGAAGTGCGCCAGTTGCTGCACCTGGGTGTCGTTCAACTGCAGCCAGCGACCAGCGCGCTCGGCGCGGGTGACGGCGTCGGTGGGATGAGCCAGCAGCGGGCCGCTGGCCAGGGCCGCGGCGACCAGCAGCGTCAGGGGTTTGAGCCAGGTACGCATGTCTTTCTCCTTGCCTTGAGTGATCGGAACCATCCGATTGATCTGAAGAACGCGACAAGGAAACTCGGGTTGACCCGGATGCGCGATCGCGGCTGAAGCCGCTCCCACAGAATCCAGGACCGGCTCGCGCTCTTCTCCGCGTCCTCCGCGTCTCCGCGTGAGCTCGCTCTTACCGACACCGACAACCAACAACCAGCAACCAGCAACCAGCAACCAGCCCTTCAGGCAGGGATCCCCAATTGGCGTTATCGTGCTCAGCCTGATTCTCTGGCACAGGATGGAAGGGCGATGACGACTCGAGATGTGGTGATTCTGGGCGCGGCGCGCTCGCCGATCGGCAGCTTCGGCGGTGGTCTGGCCGACTTCGAACCGCACGAGCTGGCGGGCACGGTGATGAAGGAGGCAGTGGCGCGTTCCGGCGTCGATCCGCAGGCCATCAACTACGTCACCGTAGGCAACTGCATCCCGACCGGCCCGCGCTACGCCTATGTGGCGCGGGTGGCCTCGATCCAGGCCGGATTGCCGATGGACTCGGTGGCGATGGCGGTCAATCGCCTGTGTTCTTCCGGCCTGCAGGGCATCGTCACCACGGCGCAGAACATCCTGCTGGGTGATTGCGATTACGGCATCGGCGGCGGCGTCGAAGTGATGTCGCGTGGTGGCTACATGTCCACCGCCATGCGCAGCGGTGCGCGCATGGGCGAGACCCGGATGATCGACATGATGGTCGATGCGCTGACCGATCCCTTCGGTGTCGGCCATATGGGCATCACCGCGGAAAATCTCGTCAGCAAATGGAATATCACCCGCGAGGAGCAGGACGCGCTGGCAGTGGAATCGCATCGGCGCGCCGCCGCGGCCATCGCTGAAGGCCGCTTCAAGGATCAGATCGTCCCCATCGTCAAGCAGACCCGCAAGGGCGACGTGACCATCGATAGCGACGAGCATGTGCGTCCCGATACCACCATGGAAACTCTGGGCAAGATGAAGCCGGCCTTCAAGAAGGATGGCTCGGTGACCGCCGGCAACGCCTCCGGCATCAACGACGGTGCCGCCTTCGTGGTGCTGGCCAATGCCAGCCACGCTGCGAACTCAGGTCACAAGCCCTTGGCGCGGCTGGTCTCCTACGCGGTGGCCGGTGTGCCCAACGAGATCATGGGCGAAGGCCCGATTCCGGCGTCGAAATTGGCCTTGAAAAAGGCCGGCCTGAGCCTGGATCAGATGGACGTGATCGAATCCAACGAAGCCTTCGCCGCGCAGGCAATCGCCGTGTCCCGCGGTCTGGGACTGGATCCGGTCAGGACCAATCCCAACGGCGGCGCCATCGCCCTCGGCCATCCGATCGGCTGTTCCGGCGCCTTCCTCGCCATCAAGGCCATCTACGAGCTGCACCGCAGCGGCGGTCGCCATGCGCTGGTGACCATGTGCATCGGCGGTGGTCAGGGCATTGCGGCGGTCTTTGAGCGGCTCTGAGGCAGGCGTCAACGCGAGCTGCCGGGTCGGCCCGGCAGTGTCTACCGGCCATGATCTCCGGCGTCATTGCGAGCCACCTGTTCCGACCCGAAACTGCCCACGGGCCATGAACCCCTCGGCGTCATTGCGACCCCGGACTTGATCCGGGGGAAGCAATCCAGACGTAGATCCGCACGAGCGCTGGATTGCTTCGTCGCTACGCTCCTCGCGATGACGGATCAACAACTCATGCTGCGTGCTATTCCTGAGCCCCATCCCGGCATTGACCCGGGGGTGGTCCTTGCGCTTGCCGTGGAGGGCGCCGCGCTGCGGCGCCGCTTTGCCTTACCCGTAGATCAAGAGCGGCCGCGCAGGCGCGCGTCCCTCCTCGATGCTGCTCGCTCGCTGCCTGTGGTTCACGCCCCGCATCGTCGGGCCGAGATTGGCGGCTTGCCAGGGCGCAGCCGTGGCTCCGTGCACAGGTTCAGTTCCTTCCCACCTCGATCAGCAGCGGCGATGCAAACATCGCCGCCGGCGAAATGACGTCCTCTCCCATCGGGATCTGGTTGCCGTAGCGCTCCTTCAATTTGGCCTGTACGGCGGCGTCACTCAGGTCGAAGTCCCTGAGTTTCTGCAGGTCGCCGATGCGCAGTCCCAGGGCGCGCTGGTAGGCCTTCCACACCAGTTCCGAGCAATAGATGCGCTCATCGGACCAGCCGAAGGCGGCATCGTAGCGCCGTCCGTGCAGGCGCAGCGCCTCGCTGCGCAACTTCTGGCGCGCTTCTGTTGTCAACAGCGTGTCCGAATCACGCAGGCGCTTGACCACATAGTGACCGACATTACCGCGCGCAATCCACTGCGCCAGCGGCGTCCACTGCACGGTCTTGCCGGCTTCCAGCACAAAGGCATGGCCATCGCGATACAGCACCATTCCCATATGGCTGTAGGGCGAATGGGTGGCGCGCTGAATCGCCTGCGATTGTGCAGAGCGTGAGGTGTGGAAGATCAGATCTCCTTCCTCGACATGAGCGCTGTCCGCGCGAGCTCCCATTGCTGCCAGCAGAGTGAGCATCAGGACCAGGATTCGCATCGTCTGCTGTTCCATTTGTCGAGTGCTATCTACTGTGGGCCAAGCGCGATTAACCCCGGCCAGCTGGGCCCGCACGGCTCATGAACCGGACATTTAGCTCCCCGTCCACGCCCAACTGTCCTATTGTCCAAGGCCTGCATCGGGGAGGGAGGCAGTCATGGCAGCGGGCATATCTCAGCACGGCATGTGGTCATCGAAACTGGGTTTCGTGTTGGCCGCAGTGGGCTCGGCGGTGGGGCTGGGCAACATCTGGCGGTTTTCCTATGTGACCGCCGAGAACGGTGGCGGCGCCTTTGTCCTGGTCTATCTGCTGGCGGTGCTGTCGGTGGGTCTGCCGCTGATGATTGCCGAGGTGCTGATCGGACGCGCCGGGCGCGAGAGCCCGATCAACACGCTGATTGATCTGGCGCGTGAATCCAAGGCCAGTCCGGCCTGGTCGCTGATCGGCTGGTCTGGCGTCGTGGCTGGTCTGCTGATTCTGTCGTTCTATTGCGTGATCGCCGGCTGGACCTTGAGTTACACCGTGACCTATGCGCAGTCGATGTTCGCGGCGACGCCTGCGATCGCCAATCCGGGCGAGCACTTCGGCGCCCTCACCAGCAGCACTTCGAGTCTGCTGTTCTGGCACTTCGTGTTCATCGTGCTGACCATCGGCGTGGTCGCCCGCGGGGTGGAGAAGGGCATCGAGGCCGCAGTGCGCTTCATGATTCCCTCGCTGTTCCTGATTCTGGTCAGTCTGGTGATCTACGGGATGACCACCGGACACTTCGGTACAGCCTTGACTTACTTGTTCTCGCCCGATTTTTCCAAAGTCACCGGCAGTACGCTGGTGGCGGCCCTGGGTCAGGCCTTCTTTTCGCTCAGTCTGGGTATGGCCGGTCTGATGGCCTATGGCGCCTATGTGCCCGACAAGGCCTCGATCCCGCGGCTGGCCGGCATCATCTGCGCTGCTGATACCGGTGTTGCACTGCTGGCCGGCATGGCCATCTTCCCGCTGGTGTTCGCGTTCTCGCTGGATCCGCACACGGCCGGCCCGGGGCTGGTGTTCGTGGCCCTGCCCAACGCCTTCGCGCAGATGCAGTTCGGCAATCTCTACGGACTGGCCTTCTTCGTGCTCCTCGCGTTCGCGGCCTGGAGCTCGACCATTTCCATTCTCGAAGGCGGCACCGCCTATCTGGTCGAGCGTGGACTGAGCCGCTGGCTGGCGGCCACGCTGCTCGGCGGCTTTGCCGGCATTGTAGGCATCGGCAGCGTACTCAGCTTCACGGTGTGGTCAGAGGTTCGGCTTGCCGACCGCAACATCCTCGACTTCACCAACTTCATCGCCAGCGATCTGATGCTGCCTCTGGGCGGGCTGGCGATTGCCACCTTTGCCGGCTGGGTGCTGGCTGAGCCGCTGCGGCGCAATCAGCTGGCCGACATCAGCGACACCAGTTATGCCATCTGGAAAGGGCTGTGCCGCTACGTGGCGCCGATACTGATTGCGCTGGTGTTTGCGAGCGGCTTGGGGTTGTTCGGGTAGCGCTCACGAGGGCGAGAGGCACCGAAGGGCTTTGCGGAGGGCCGCGCGCCTGCGCGGCCGCTGTTGATCTCCCTGGATGGCTTCCCCCGGATCAAGTCCGGGGTCGCAATGACGCCGGCTTTGGTGGATCCAGACTGGTCTGGACGCTCCTGGCGACGTGCTGGAGAAGCGTCCAGACCAGTCTGGACCTACCAAGGCCCAAAGCTCGTAGCCTTTCCCGTGCCCCGTGCCCCGTGCCCCGTGCCCCGTGCCCCGTGCCCCGTGCCCCGTGCCCCGTGCCCCGTGCCCCTACAACCGACAACCGACAACCGACAACCGACAGTGTCAGGACAGCCAATTTCGGCCATAATACGCAGGTTCCGTGCCGGTCCGTTCAGCTGGACCTGCCGACATCAGATGGCAGTGCGCTGTTCAGATTCATAAAGCACTGAAGAATCAAGCTAGCTTTTTGGTGAATAATGCGCGGCCGCTCGCGCCGGCATCCGTTTGTCGCGCGATCAGACCCGTTCGCCCGGGTCAGGTGCCGGTCACAGCCCGGTACCGCAGGCGTTTGCATAGCAGGACTTTGCGGGCCGGATGGCTCGCCCAGAAATTTCCGAGAGATCGGCGCTCTACCCGGGCGTGGCTTTTTCGGGCCGATTCATTACACGTCAAGAGATCAAAACATGGCCAGGCAGAGAGAGCTCGCGCTGTACCGCAACATCGGCATCATTGCCCACATCGACGCGGGCAAGACCACCACGACCGAGCGCGTGCTGTACTACACCGGTAAGAAGCACCAGATCATCGACGTCCATGACACCAAGGACGGCAAGAGCAGCACCACCACCGATTATCTGGAGCAGGAAAAGAAGCGCGGCATCACCATCCAGAGCGCCGCGGTCTCGACCGAGTGGAAGGGTTACCACGTCAACGTCATCGACACCCCGGGACACGTCGATTTCACCATCGAGGTGAATCGTTCGCTGCGCGTGCTCGACGGCGCCGTGGTGGTCTTCGACGGTGTGGCCGGTGTGGAGCCGCAGACCGAGACCAACTGGCGGCTGGCCGATCAGTACAACGTGCCGCGGATGTGCTACATCAACAAGATGGACCGCATCGGTGCCAACTTCACCCATTGCGTGAAGGGCATCCGCGAGCGCCTCGGCGCTACCGTCGTGATGTGCCAGGTGCCGCTCGGCAGCCAGGACGAGTTTGTCGGCATGGTCGATCTGGTCGCTGGTGCCGCCTATCTCTGGCACTCCAACGACAAGGACAGCCAGTGGGAAATCATTCCGCTGGACCAGGTCCGTTCGCGCTTCAAGTTCACGGTCACCCGTGACGACGAATACCTGGACAATCTGCAGAAGCTGCGCGAAGAAATGATCGAAACCGCTCTGGCGGTCGACGACGATGCCTTCATGCACTATGTCGAGACCGGCGAATTCGACCAGGCCAAGCTCAAGGAGTGCATCCGCAAGGGCACCGTCGAGGGCAAGCTGGTACCGGTGCTGTGTGGCTCGTCGTTCAAGAACAAGGGTGTGCAGCAGCTGCTGGACGCGGTCATCGACTATCTGCCGTACCCGGGCGAGAACGGTGGCATCTCGATGGTGGACGTCGACGGCAACGTCATCGGCAAGCAGGAAGTGCGCGACGACGCGCCGGCACGGGCGCTGGCCTTCAAGGTCATCAACGATCAGTTCGGTACGCTGACCTTCACCCGCGTCTACTCGGGCGTGATCAAGAAGGGCGACACCCTGATGAACGTCACGCGCGGCAAGAAAGAGCGCGTCGGTCGTATCGTCGAGGTGCAGGCCAATGCCACCAAGGACATCGACGAGGTCCGCGCCGGCGACATCTGCGCCTTCGTGTCGATGAAGGAAACCGAGACCGGTGACTCGCTGACCGATCCGGCAAATCCGGTGCTGCTGGAGCGCATGCGCTTCCCGGATCCGGTGATCAGTGTCTCGGTGGAAGCCAAGACCCGCGATGACATCGACAAGATGTCGGCCGCGCTTTACAAGATGGCCAAGGCTGATCCGTCGCTGCGCCTGAATGTGGATCCGGAAACCGGCGAGACCGTGCTGCGTGGCATGGGCGAGCTGCATCTGGAAATCACCATCGACCGCATGCGCACCGAACTCGGCGTGGATGCCAACATGGGCAAGCCCAAGGTCAGCTTCCGCGAAGCCTTCGGTCAGCGCGTCGAACACATCTACACCCACAAGAAGCAGACCGGCGGTTCGGGTCAGTTCGCCGAGGTGAAGATGATCTTCGAGCCGGGCGAGCCGGGCACCGGGGTGGTCTTCGTCGACGAAGTCGTCGGTGGCCGCATCCCGCGCGAGTACATCCCCTCGGTCGAGTTCGCGATCAAGGCCGAATCGAAGTCGGGCCAGATCGCCGGCTACGAAGTGCTGGATTTCAAGGCTCGTTTGATCGACGGCAAGTACCACGACGTCGACTCATCGGCACTGGCCTTCGAAATCGCCGGTCGCCACGCCTTCCGCGAAGCTCACAAGATGAGCAAGCCGAAGCTGCTGGAGCCGATGATGCGTATCGAAGTGGTGACCGAAGCCGAATTCCTCGGCGATGTCATCGGCGACATGAACCGTCGTCGCGGTCAGGTCACCGACCAGGGCACCAAGGGCACCGCTGCCTTCGTTCACGGCTTCGTGCCGCTGGCCGAAATGTTTGGCTACATCAACTACCTGCGCTCGGCTACCCGCGGTCGCGGCACCTTCAGCATGGAGTTCAACAACTACACTGAAGTGCCGGCCGGCATGGTCGACAAGCTGATGGAGAAGGAAGCCAAGTAAGCGCTTCCGGCGCGCGGCGCGAGAGCGCCGCCGCCAGCTCAGCTGCAGCAGAGGCCGGGGCAACCCGGCCTTCTTTTTTGGTCGGCTTTCCGGATCCAGCGTCAGCCGCCCGACCGGTTTCGTCGGTCTTTCTCTGGCGATCGTCGCTACCCTTCACCCGCCAGCAGCTCAGGCGCCCGCCTCAGTCACGCGTCGGCACCAGCAGGACCGGTACCCGGCTCTCGCGCAGCACCGCCTGGCTCACGCTGCCGACGATCAGGTCGAAGATCGCGCCGTGGCCGTGGGTGGCCATGACGATCAGTTCGACCTGCAGTCGTGCTGCTTCGTTCAGGATCACCTCGGCGGTCGGTCCCTGGATCAGCAGGGCGGTGGCGGCCAGGCCCTGGTCGCGCAGGGCCTGGGCGTGGGCCTGCAGGGCGCGATGTTCTTCGCGCTGCTCGTGCGCCACCTGGTCGCGCACGGAAGTGGGGCCGGCGCGGTAGCCGACGAAATCGGGCTCGGGCGCGGCCACGTGCAGCAGCCAGAGTTCGGCCGCATGGGCGCGTGCCTGGCCGGCGGCGGCCTCGAGCACCCGGGCGGTGACCGGGCTGAAATCGATGGGTACGAGGATGCGCACGGTCTTCAGTCTCCCTGTTCCTGGCGCACGAAGGCCGCTTCGATCAGTGGCTGGATCGCGGCCGTGAAGCGGTCTGCCTCAGCTCCGGTCATGTGCGACCATTCCGGCAGCCGGTAGCCCTGCAGCTCAGGATAGTCCTGGAAATGGATGCCGGGGACGCCGCTGCGGCGGATCAGTTCGTCCCAGGTCTGGGCGCGCGGCAGGTTGCGCTCTTCGCTGGCGAGGAATTCGCCGTCGCTGGGCGCGCGCACGAACACGACCGGCACGCCGCGTGCGCGCAGCCGGGTGACGGCCGCCACGGCACGGTCTATCTGCGCCTCCACGTTCCTGCGGGCGGCCTCCGGACCGCCCGGCGGCGGCCGGTCGAATCCCTGTGCCCAGATGCGCCGTGCCAGCGCGGCGTAGTCGGGATCGTTCTCGACCTTGGACCACAGCCGCGCGTTGCGGTCCGAAGACATGACGCTGAGCTTGCGCACATCCAGGCGCACCGGCACGCCCTCCCGCTCCGGCCAGCGCTGCCGTTCGAGCACGGTGAACAGCGCGAAATCCGGTTCATAGAAAGCCAGCCAGGGTTCCAGCAGGTGCTGCGAGATCTGTTGCCCGAGCCACTGCGCCGGGGTTTCCTTGCCGAAACGCTCGATCGCCTTCTTCCGGTAGGCGAAGCCGCTGAAGAACAGATTCGGGGAGACGCCGACGATCAGGCGACCGTTGAAGTCAGGATCATCGGCGAGATTCTCCAGTACCGGCACCGCCGAGGTGCCTTCCAGTCCGAGCTGGATCGGCCGCTCTCCGGTCAGGCTCTCCCAGACGGGCAGTTGCAGATCGAACAGCAGGCGCGAGGAACTGGCGATCACTGTCGCCTCGCCCTCGCCATGATTGATGCGTCTTCGCTGCGCTGCCCACAGGCCCTCGCTGTTGCGGATCGCGGGTTCGGCGCCGTAATTGCGCCAGCAGATTTCCCATGCCGCCATCCCGGCCACCCACAGCGCCAGCGCGATCAGCAGGGCCATGCCACCGCGATGCTGGGGCAGGGGACGCTGGTAACCGAGCTCGTCGGCAGTCGCCGCCTCAGAACTGGAAGTAGATGAACGCATCGCTGCCTCCCTGCGTGATCGCGATCAGGAATGCCATTCCGCCCCAGAGCGCCCCGGTCAGTGCCAGCGGCAGACGCTGCACCTCGGCATGCAACTGACGCTCACGCATGTAGCCGTGTACGGCGAGAAGCGCGGCCATGGTCAGCGAACCGCTGATCAGCATCCAGCCGTCGAGCACCGGCTTGCCGCCCGCGTCCAGCAGCAGCATCGCGCTGAGCACGCGCCAGGCGCCGGCGAAATCCTGGGCGCGGAAGAACACCCAGGTGATGTTGACCAGCACATAGGTCAGTACGGCCAGCATGAGGCGCGACAGCCAGCGGTCCCACACCGCCCAGTTGCCGATGCGCTGGCGCAGGAAGCGTTCGACCACCAGGTACAGCCCGTGGAGCCCGCCCCAGACCACGAAGGTCCAGGCGGCGCCGTGCCACAGACCACCGATCAGCATGGTCAGCATCAGGTTGACGTAGGTGCGCCCCGGGCCCTTGCGATTGCCGCCCAGCGGCACGTAGAGGTAATCGCGCAACCAGCTCGACAGCGAGATGTGCCAGCGCCGCCAGAAATCGGAGAAACCGATGGCCGCATAGGGGAAGCGGAAGTTGTCGATCAGCGAGAAGCCCAGCACCAGGGCCGCGCCGATCGCGGTGGTGGTGTAGCCGGCGAAATCGCAGAAGATCTGTCCGGAGAAGGCCAGCGTTCCCAGCCAGGCATCCAGTGGCGCGACCTGTGCCGCCGAACCGTAGACCTCGTCGACCACCGGCGCCAGCAGGCCGTCGGCGATGACGATCTTCTCGAACAGCCCGAGCACCATCAGCATAAGGCCCCAGCTCATCTGCCGCGCGCTGGCGACGATGGGATGGGCGAACTGCGGCAAGAGGTCCTTCGGGCGCAGGATCGGCCCGGCCACCAGCTGGGGGAAGAAGGTCACGAACAGCGCGAAATCGAGGAAGGAGCGGCTCGGTTCGATCCGCCTGTAATAGACATCCAGGGTGTAGGACAGGGTCTGGAAGGTATAGAAGGAGATGCCCACCGGCAGGATGATGTCCCAGGCCGGCGGCTGGTATTCGATACCGAAGCCGGCCATCAGCGCGGTGAAGTTGGCCAGCATGAAACCGCCGTACTTGAAGTAGCCGAGCATGCCGAGATTGGCCGCCAGCGACAGCAGCAGTAGTCCGCGCCGCCGTCCGGGCGCCTCGGTGCGGTGCATCCGCCGCGCCACCCAGTAGTCGACGACCGTCGACAGCCACAGCAGGATGATGAAGGGCGGATTCCAGGCGGCGTAGAACAGGTAGCTGGCCAGCAGCAGATTGAATTTCTTCGTGGCCCAGGCGAAGGGCATGCGGTGCAGCAGCACCACGATCGCGAAAAAGGCGAAGAAGGTCAGCGAATTGAACAGCACGTGCGTTCCCCCGGGATGGCGACGGTCGCAGGCGGGCGCAACTGGGCGGCGGCCTGATCCTGCGCCGGCGGCCCGGGCACTACCCGGGCCGCCGGAGATTCAGATGTACTGCCTTGCCGTCGCCCGCCGTTCGGCCGAGCGGCCGGCGCCGACCACCAGTGCCTGCAGCTCAGGGCACGTAATTGATGACTACGCCAATGGGCTGGGTCAGCGGGTCGATGCCGGTGGTCGCTGGCACATTGGCAGGGGCGCGGTAGAAGTCGCCCCCCAGTGAAAGGGTGTTGAGTTCGCATACCGTCGAGCTGTTCGAGCGGCTCTGGCGCGTCGGATTGGTGACTACGCTGGCGCCGGTTCGCGGCACGTAGTACAGCGATCGGTTGAAGCCGAAGCCGGCGACAGTACCAGGGCGCCCGCTGATTGCGGCGAGCAAGGCTGGACCGGTGCAGTCGGTGCTCTCAAAGCTGGCCGTGGCGCTGCCCGAATAGTTGCCATCGGACTCGATGCCGATGAAATAGCCCTGCGGCGAGATCAGTTGCAACGGGGCACTCCACGCCCCGGCAGCCACCGGGTACAGCGGTCGCGCCAGGCTGGTGCTGAGCGTTCCATTCAGAGTGGCACTGAATTTCAGGCCCGCGCCGGTTGCGCCCGTGGCGCCTGCCGGGCCGGCCGCACCGGTGGGTCCAGCAGAACCTGCCGGGCCGGTGCTGCCGGTTGCACCGGTAACACCGATCGGGCCGGTGGCACCGGTACTGCCAGTCGCCCCTACAGGCCCTGCCGGGCCGGTGCTGCCGGTTGCACCGGTAACACCGATCGGGCCGGTGGCACCGGTACTGCCAGTCGCCCCTACAGGCCCTGCCGGGCCGGTGTTGCCGGTGGCTCCGGTAACACCGATCGGGCCGGTGGCACCGGTACTGCCCGTCGCGCCGACAGGTCCTGCCGGGCCGGTGCTGCCGGTGGCTCCGGTAACACCGATCGGGCCGGTGGCACCGGTACTGCCCGTCGCCCCTACAGGGCCTGCCGGGCCGGTGTTGCCGGTGGCGCCAGTGGCTCCTGCCGGGCCAGTGCTCCCCGTCGCGCCGGTAGCACCCGTGGCCCCGGTGGCGCCCGTGTTTCCGGTAGCGCCCGTGGGACCGAGCGCGCCGGTCGCTCCGGTCGCGCCGATACTGCCCGTAGGGCCCGTGTTGCCCGTAGCCCCGGTGGCACCAACGGCTCCGGTAGGACCAATCGCTCCGGTAGCGCCGGTGCTGCCAGTGGCGCCCGTGCTTCCGGTCGCTCCGACCGGCCCAACGGCGCCTGTGGCCCCAGTGTTGCCGGTGGCGCCCGTGGCCCCGATCGGACCCGTGGGTCCAACTGGCCCTATGGGACCGGTTGCGCCGGTGGGACCGATCAGCGAGGGGCATTGGCCCAGCTGTCCACTGACGGTGTCAAAGCAGACCGGCTGGTTCTCCTGAACCGCGGAGGGCAGGCCGCTGATGCCGACCGTGCCATCCGGGTTGACGATGAACCTCGATACGGCTCCGGTGGAATCCTTGATCACCACGCTGCCACCCGCCGGCGGCGTGATCTCCACATCTGCAGCCAGCGCCGCAGATCCGGCCGATGTCATGGCCAGCGCGATCGCTGCTGCCAATGGGTGCAGCCTTGTCGAATACTTGCTACGCATCAAACTTCCCCAGACCTGGATGAGTTGGCGCCGGCCATTGCGGTCCGCGCGGTGAGCACTACTAGGGTCAGCAGCATCAGCAAAGAAAACGGTGAACCGGCCGGAACTGGAATCGACGACGGAAACATCAGTCCGAACCAGCCGAAGGCATTGCCACTACCGCCCTCGTTGCGAAGCAGTGGTGCCAATGGCTGGCCGGTGGCGTGGACGTTGGACACGCCCACATGCGCGATGCTCTGGGTGCCCCCGGGCAACAGCTTGATCTCGGCGACCGGACCGGACGGCAGGCGTTCGATCTGGATCGGGCGCGCCGCGGTGCCGCTGATGGTGAGCAGTTGGCTGATGCTCTGTACGCTGCCCGGTTCCAGAACGATGCGCTTGCCGAGCGTGCTGATCAGGCTCAGGCTGCTGAAGCTGTTGGAGCCGCGCAGTTGAGAGATTCCGGCGGCTGAATCGATCAGGCGAACGGTGCCGCTGCCAGCCAGAAATGTACCCTGAATCACCCAGTCGCCGGCCAATTCGATCAGTCCGCTGCCCACCGTGAGCAAGCTGCCCGGCGTGCTGCCGAGATTGCTGACGCCGATCAACTGACCACCGGCGATTTCCAGGGTGCCGCCCAGATTCAGGGCTCCACCGCCCAGTGCCAGCTGGCCACCGCCCAGACGCAGCGCCGCGCCAGTGGGCACATTGATGCCGGCCGCGGCGATATTCGTGGCTGCAAGCAGCAGCAGGGCCAATAGACCGTGCCAGGCGCGAGTCGGGCGAGGGCATGCAGCGGCTTCAACAAGCTGGGTCATGGTGAACCGCACTCGATGGGAAACTGCGCAACGATAACGCAGTTTTTTTCGATCGCGACGCAAACCTGGCCGTTATTCGCGCAAATATCTGCGGTTGCCGGCGATGCATGTGCCTGGTGAACGGACGCTGCTGCTGTCAAAGCCATCACCAGGCGCAGCTTCCGCCACCTGGCAGTTCCTGGATCGGCGCAAGCGTCAGCGGCGGGTGACCAGACTGCCGATGAATCGGGTTCACCGGGCCGACATCCAGCTTGATATCCCGCAACGACCGTCTGCGCAGGCTTGCTAGCTTGTCTCCCGAGGGCAAAGGAAGTCAGCCCCACGGCAGGGGGCGACACCGCAGTTGGGTTATCGATGAGCCGGGCGAAGCGACCGGCCAAGGAAGCGCAAATGAACAGCTGGATGGCAAGCAGCGTGGTGGTCGTGTTTCTGGTTCTGGTCAGCACGGCTCTGTTCTTCTTCACCGTGACCCGAGGTGCGCTGATCCTGCGGGGCTTGGGCGCGGGCGAGCGCGGCGCCAGCGATCACGTCTATCCGATCTATTCCGACATGCGATTGATCAAGATGGTCGACTTCCAGCCGATCATTTCAGCGATCCTGCTGTTTCAGTACGATCGTCTGGTGTCGCGCATCGTCGCCGAGTTGCAGCAGCTGGATCTCGGTGGTCGCGATGTCCTGATCACCTCCTGCGCATTCGGCAATGTCATTCCCCGAGTGGTCGGCGCTGCCGTGTCCAGGCAGGTTCGCCGGGTACATCTGGTGGACCTGATCCGCAACGAACTGGTTCACGCCCGCAGCAAGCTCGGCGATCTGGCCGGGAAAGTCGATTTCCGGCAGGCCGATGCAACGGCGATGCACCAGGCTGATGGCAGCATGGCGGCCAACGTGATGTTCTTCCTGCTGCACGAGCTGCCGCACGATCTGAAAGGCGAGGCGCTGAAGGAAGCCGCCCGCAGCCTGGAGCCGGGCGGCAAGCTGTTGCTGGCCGAGTTTCACCGACCGGATTCCTGGGTGCTCAGAGCCTTCAGCTGGACTTACTTCAAGGTGTTCGAACCGCTCGGACTGGCGCTCTGGGACAGCCACGACCCGCTCCGATACCTGCAGGATCTGGGCGGTTTCAGCTGCACGCGCAGCACTTACTTCTTCGGCAATTTCCAGGTGATCGTGGCGACCCGGCAATAAGTGCGAACTCAGATCCCGCCACCCAACAATTCCTCGATGGTCTGCTCGTCGAACTGCAGCTGCGTGGAACTGCCCCCGTCCAGAATGGCGCTGGCGAGGTCGGACTTGCGCGCCTGCAGGGCGATGATCTTGTCCTCGACGGTATCGCTGCAGACCAGCTTGTAGACGAACACCGGTTTGTCCTGACCGATCCGATGGGCGCGGTCGGTGGCCTGGTTTTCGACGGCCGGATTCCACCAGGGATCGTAGTGGATCACGGTGTCGGCGGCGGTGAGGTTGAGACCGACGCCGCCGGCTTTCAGGCTGATCAGCATCAGCGGCACGGTCTCGCTCTGGAACGCGGCGACCGGTGCGGCGCGATCGGCGGTGTTGCCATCGAGGCGCACGCTGGCCTTGCTGCCACGCCTGCCGCCTTTCATATCCGATGCATGGAGGATAAGCGAAGGCGCCGGGCGCGGCACCCTGCCGGTCTCCCCCTGCAGACACCTTTGTTGCCGGTGAAGTTGCCGGCACAGCGATATGCTCGCCCGCATGGAAGCCAGCCTCGTCACCAATCTGTTTCTGCCGCTGGCCCTGGCCGTCATCATGTTCGGCCTGGGCCTGCATCTGCACATCGCGGATTTTCTGCGCGTGCTGCAGATGCCGCGCACGGTGTTGATCGGCCTCGGCGTGCAGATGCTGGTGCTGCCGCCGATCGCCTTCGTGCTCTGCCTGCTGTTCGATCTGCCGCCGTTGCTGGCTGTAGGCCTGATGTTGCTGGTGGCCTCGCCCGGCGGGGCCACGGCCAATGTCTTCAGCCATCTGGCCCGCGGCGACGTCGCGCTGAACATCACCCTGACCGCGATCAACAGCCTGTTGATCCTGCTCACCCTGCCCTTGGTAGTGCAGTACTCGATGGCCTATTTCCTCGGCGACCAGGCCAGCGTGCCGGCACCGGTACAGAAGATCGTGGAAGTGGCGTCGATCATTCTGGTGCCGGTCGCGCTGGGCATGTGGCTGCGTCGGTCGCGCTCGTCGCTGGCCGATCGCATCGAGGGCATCGTCCAGCCCCTGTCAGCGCTGATCCTGGTCTTCCTGATCGTGCTCACCGCGCACAAGGAATGGGCGCTGCTGCGCGCCAACTGGCTGCAGGTAGGCAGTGTCTGCCTGGCGCTCAATGTGCTCAGTCTGGTGATCGGCTACGGCAGCGCGCGCCTGGCCCGACTGCCAGCCCGACAGGCCATCGCCATCGCTTTCGAGATCGGTATCCACAATAGCGCCCTGGCCATCTTCATCGCCCTCAACGTGCTGGAATTACCCGCCACCTCGATACCCGCTGCCATCTACAGCCTGCTGATGTACTTCACTGCCGGTCTGATGGCCTGGTGGTTCCGGCGGGCGCATGCCTTGCCGAAACGGCTGGAGGCGATTGGCGTATGAGGACGGCCAGTGCACTGATGGGCCTTCGGCAGCAGGACGGCGGCGCAGCACCGAGTGCCGCGCGATTCCGCGGCGACACCGTGCACTCAGTTTCGCCGCGCGTCGATCAGTCGGTGGGCCGGGCTTTCACCAACGGCGTGCCGGAAACTGCCGACCCGTCTGCCTGCGGGTCCTCGCGTTCACTTCGACCAAGAACATAGCCGCCCATGGTGCCGAGCAATCCGATTGCCGGCGTGATCTGTTCGAGCGTGAACCCGGCCGTGCACAGGAACACCGCCATGACTACGACAACGGTGGCGCCCACCAGACGCAGCGCGCCAGTCTCGGTCAGTTGGGCCCGTTCGACCCGCCACAGTGCCGCTGCGATCACCAGCACGCCGAACAACAACAAGGCAATGGACAGCGTGAGACTCTGGTTCTGGCTGTCCAGCAATAGCTGGTACCCGGGTGGCGAGTTCTGGGCAACGACCTGCTGGATCTGGGCACCCGGTGCTGCGGCGATGGGCGCATTCAGCAGTTCGCGGGCTTGGGCAACAGCCTCACTCTGGGCGACGGCGCTCATGGCGTGGCCTCCGGTTTCGCGGAACTGGTTTGCGCCAGTGCCAGCCGCAGCGACTCATTCTCGGCCAGCAGGGCCGCCAGCGCCTGCTTGTGACGCGCCAGATCCTCCGTGAGGACCGCGATGGTTCTTTCCAACTCGCTGGCCCGGTCCAGATACCCCGGAATCATCCGCAGTTGAGCCTGCTGGGCCTCGAAGGCCTGCCGCGGCATCGCTGCGATATCGCCGCCCAGTTCCAGATTCAGCCGATCCGCCAATTGGGCGCTGTTCTGTTCAGATCGATCGGGGAGTGTCTGGGCAGCCAGCTGAGCCGCGGACAGCAGTGCCAGAACGAGCAGCAGAATTCTCTTCATCGCGACTATCTCCTTTCCGTGTTTGGGGTGCTTCCATCGCCAAGGAGCAAACAAGGGGAAAAATGTCGCAGCCGGGCGCACCGGCAGGCACCTGCAGCCCAGGTGTGACAAAAGAGGCACGCACGGCTCCTTCTCGACGAGACCTACGAAGGGAGCCAAACCGATGATCCGTGTCCTTGTCTGTTCCATCGGCGGTAATGCTCCGGGGCCCGCATTGAGCTCATCGCCGATGAAGTGGACCGTCTGATTGTCGAGCAGGAGCCGAGTATGGCCAGTCTCTATTCGATCGCCGGCTCGCTGCCTGGCATCGCCCAGAACTTCGGCTCGATGCGGATTGTTGCTGCCAAAGCGGATGCTTCGGCGTCCGAGGGACTCAGGCGGGAAGCAGCAGATGAACCTGATTCGGCGAGAATATTGGAGGGACAGGCTCAGATCCTGAGCCTGAAAACAGCACCGGTGGCGCTGTACCTTGCGAATGCGGAGATGGCTCGCCAGGACTTCGCCGAGGTCGCGGCGTGCCATGCCACGGTGCCTGTTTCCGAGTTCGAGGTCGAGCCGGCCGATGCAGCGGTTTCGCTGACGGCGGGCAAGGAGTTCACATTTCAGGTCACCGACGCTCGTGGCTTTCCCTCTGCGCGGCTCTCAGGCAAGAACGCTGACCAGGTGGAGTTGCTGCCGATCCGGGTCGAGGCCAAGACTTACGCGGTGGTGGTCAGAGGCAAGGCGACGACCGGGGTGCATGGCCCCAGCCTGCTGATATCGGACACCACCGGCGCCAGAGTCGTGTCCATCAGCCTCACGGTTGCGACGGTGAAGCCGGAGGCGCAAAAGCCGGCATCGTCTCCCAGTCTGCCGAGCGCGCTCAAGTCCCGAAACAGCAATATCGAACCGGCCTTTCTAAGGGATCCGCAGAAGATACTGTCCGTGCAGTGCCTGGTAGGCGCCGATCCGGATTGCAAGATGGGGCTGCAGACCCGTAGTGCCATTGCCAGGTTCAAGGCTTCCAAAGCCGAATGGACGCACGACGACGCCATCGACGACCAGCTACAGACCGCAGCCAACCAGGTCGTACTGGACGCCGACGCCTGCACGGTCGTGCCGGTCGCTTGTCCGGAGGAGCCCCTGCCATGAGCAACTTGCTGGGGCCTGTTGAGCTTGCCTACCGATGGCTGACGGCACCGATGCGCCAGCTGTCGCCCTGGGAGCTCCGGCCGGCGCGGAAGTTCCGGCGCCAGTGCGCAGACTGGATGACAGCCGCTCAGGTGACCGGTTACGGCTGTGGAAACAAGAATCCGCGCGCTCTGGCCCCCGGCCGCGCTCCTGCGCTGCTGGTCCATGTGCCATTCAAGCTCCCGGTTGCGCGCGTGTCTGCCCTGATTCCAGCCGTTCTGACCTTGCCGGAGCTCGGTTTCAGAATTGCCACGGATGTCGTGGAAGTGCCCATGCCCTCGCCGGCATGTCGGCCCGGCGAATGGCTGAGTCGCTCGCAATTGGGCAATCCGGGGGGCACGGCGACCTGCGCGGTGTACGCGCAAAAGCGGCCAGACCGCAAGTACCTGCTGTCCTGCTGGCATGTCATGTGCGGTATTCCTGGCCGTGCTGGTGATCCGATCTTCATCGATCGCGTCCAGGTGGCAAGACTGAGCGGAAAATACCAGGCGCTGAGTTTTGATCCGGTGCCGCGACTGGACCGGGTGCAGTCCTTCGATGGCGCCCTGGCCGAGGTGCAGGACTGTGTGCCGCAACCCCTCAATCCGGCGCTGAATCTGCGCATCCAGGGCGTGCGTACCACGCCCATGCAGCCAGGCGAGTTGGTCACCAGTTTCGGCAGCAACAGCGGCCGCCCACGCACCGCAAGAGTGCTTGCAGCCCAGGCGACCCGACCGCTGCACTATGGCGGCGGACGGCATCTCACCTTTGCCAACCTGATCCACGCGACGGGTTTCTCGCGCAAGGGCGACAGCGGTGCGCCCGTGCTCGACAGCCAGGACTTGCTGATTGGCTATGTAATTGGTGACGATGCCGCCACTGACCTCGACAATGCGGGCAACAGCTGGGTGCAGCCCATCGCGTCGGTGCTCGCCGAATACGCGGTTGATCTGGTGCGGGATGCAAGCTCGGCGGCGCCAGCATTAGGCGACATCTCGGCACAGGTGCATATCGATGTGCTGGCACGAACCCTGTGGGGCGAAGCCCGGGGCGAGCCGCAGCACGGGCGGCTTGCGGTCGCGTGGGTCGTGTTGAATCGAGTATTCCGGAAACAAGCCAGGCGCTTTGGCGCTACGATTGCCGAAGTCTGTCGAAAGCCGTTCCAGTTCAGCTGTTGGAATGCACGCGATCCGAATCGGGCGAAAATCGAGCGCGTGGACGTGGATGATCCGGTGTTTCGGGAATGCCTGGAATTGGCCCGTCAGGCGGTCAATGGCAGTCTGGAGGCAGACCCGACCGCGGGCAGCGATCACTATCATGCCGCCGGCGTCGAACCGAATTGGGCCCGGGGTCATGTGCCGGCCCGGACCATCGGGCGCCATCGCTTCTACAACGATATTCCCTGAGTGCGCCTTCCGCCCGGCATCGGACCACGGCGCAAGAGCTGGCAAGAATCGCCGCACAGATCAAAGTCAGCTGCGAGCCGTTATTGGCCCTGCGGCCTCGGCGAAGCCAGCAGCGCCTGGTAGTGGCCCAGCGAAGCCCAGTAGTATGGGTGCCTGAAGTGTCGCGAACGCCGCAAAGCCAGTTGCGCCTCGCGCAGCGCGGCGGCGCTGGTCTGCGGCCGCTCCAGATCAAGGTGGGAATAGAACGCCGGAACCCATGTGCCAGCCGCCGCGTCACTGACGGGCCAGGTCGCAGCGATAACCTGATCGACGCCAGCGTTGGCCAGGGCACTGGCAAAACTCAGGCTGCCGCGGTTGCCCGTATTGGTGCCCGCTCCCAGCTGGCAGGCGTTCAACACGGCCAAGCTTGCCCGCAGCGGCTGATCGGCAAGATCAAGCCAGCTGAGAAACCGGGGCTCGCTAGCTTCCGGTTTGGACGCCAGCCAGACGCCGGCGTAGCCGAGCAATCCCGGTCTGGCGATACCGTGTGCCGCCAGATGCACGGTGGCGCCGGGTGTCTCCAGGGCGCCCAACAGCGCCTCCGGCGTGCCCTCGGTGCCGGCATGAGTGGTCAATTCCCGAGCCGGCATCGCCGCTGCAATCAGCTGTGGCTCGTAGGTGGCGCTGTAAAGTGGCGCAAGCCCGGCATAGGCCGCGTCGCCGATGTTGGCGGCAACGATGGCATGCAGGGTCGCCGCGGCAGGCTGGAGCTCGACGTCGGCTGCTGCGGCGGGGTCGCGAACGCTGGTGATCCAGCTCAGATTGGTCGTTTCGATCAGCGGCGCCTCGGTGCCGGGCCACACCAGCAGGGACAGTGGCGTGCCGCTGAGCTGCTCATCGCTGAGCACCCAGAGCGCATCCGGAGGCGTAGTGCCGGGCGCACCGGTGAGCAAGGCGGCCGATAACTCCCGGGCGCTGGACGCGAGTTCGGCAACCGGGGTGCTGGGCGATTGCAAACGGTCCAGCAATCTGGCGAGCAGATCTCGCTGCACCGAAAGAGGTGGCAGCGGCACAGTGTAGGAACCCTCTCGGGATAGCCACAAGGCCAGGCTCTGCGTATCGCCACCCAGCAACAGCAGCATCCAAGTCCCGGGTGCGAGGCGATCCTGGATATCGGCAAGGGACGGCAGCTGCGAATCCTTCTCGGCGGCCTCTGATCGTTGCGTCAGTCGCGTCAGCATTTCCCGGTTTGCGACCTCCTGAGCCTCGGAATCGTTGGCATCGGCGTCGAGCAGGAGGGTGCCGATAGCTGGAGACGCCAGCATTTCAGTTCTGTCGGGGTTAGCTTCGCCAGCGTGGGCCCGAAAACGCAAAGGGTGCGTGGTCAGCGCAAATTCGAGAACTCTGTCAGCTGACTGTTCCAGGTCGCCTTGTCTGGCCTGCAGCTGCAGCCAGACGCTGCGCAGGCGCAACTGACGCCGCAGCGCCGCGTAGCGCAAGCCCGGGCTGGCCTCGCCTAGCAGCCTGGAGAGGTGTTGCGCGAAGGCCAGCAGCTGCTGCTGTGCGAGCCGCGGCTGGGCCACACCGGTGGCCAGCGCGCGTGCCTCCGCCAGATCAATCGCCTGGTCGAGCGATCTCGCTCTACAGCTCTCGTCGTCCAGAGTCTCCAATGCGCTCGCTGCGGACTCGATGGCGGCTCTGGCGTTGGCCAGCGCTGCGCAGGTGCCGGTGGCCGTACCCGGATAGTCACGCCGCAGGCCCTCGATGCGCTCGATCACTTGCTGCGGATCGGTGCCCAGTCGCAGCTCAAGAGCGAGTTCGCTGGCTTCTGCTGTCGCAGCTTCCAGCGGCATACGCAGATGCCTGTAGATCTGGCGCGCGGCGCCGATCCAACGCTGCGCCAGCTGCGGGCGGTCATTGTCCAGATCGACCGCAGCGAGCGCCAGCAGGGTACTGGCCGTACGCTGTGGCGACTCGGACGCCGGGCTGATCGACAGCGCTTGCGCCAGTTGCTGGTAAGCCTCCTCGTGCATGCCAAGCGCCAGATAAGTCATGGCCAGATTGCGCGCCGCCACGGCCATGTCGCCGCGGAATGCGGTGCCCTCCAGCACGCGTTGTGCCCGGGCCTGCTCGGTCAGAGCCTGAACGTAATGACCGGTCACGCTCTCGCCCCGTGCACGGGCCAGGGCAATCCGACTCTGCATCACCGGAGTCAGCGCTGATGCATCGATCTGGGAGATGCTTTGCAGATGAAACTCGAAAAGAAGTTGGTCGCCGCTCATCAAGGCGGCCAGCGCCAGGTTGAAATGGGCGTTGGCGACTTCGTTGCGTTCCCCCAGTACTTCGAACTCCGGGATCGTTGCCAACAGCAGCTGCCGTGATTCCTCAAGACGTCCGAGGCGGCGCAGCGCCACGCCACGAGTCACCCGAGAGCGCGTGGCGTAGACCCTGTTTCCGGCTTTGGCATTGTCGCTCGAAGCCAGCCCGGCAACACGTTCCGCTGCCTCGACCTCGCCGGCCTTGAGCAATTGCTCGGCCAGTCCCAGCTCGGCTGCGGCGGCGCGGTCGTCCACGCCCAGGCTCGCCCAACGCTTGACCAGACCACGATAGCGCTGAGCTGACACCCTGTGCATGCCCGCATTGGCGGCGAGTTGAGCCAGTTCATGCATCGCTGCGGCGCCGCAATGCCCCCCTCGGGAAGCGATCTCCAGCAAGGCCGGCGCCGAGGGTAGCTTGTCTCCGGCTGATAGTTCGGCAAGGCAGCGTTGGTCGGCGTTGAGCTGCGATGCGCAGTACAGCTCCACCCGCAAGGAAGCTGCCTGAGGGTTCTGGCTGCGCAGCCGTAATCGCTCGCCCGCCGGCACGTGTCGCCAGATTTCGCCGAGCTTCGGTGGCCTGAGTTTGATAGCGCTCCAAGCGTCGGAATCGCCAGCGGCCCAGACCAGATCCACGCCCAGCTCGCGTACCCGCAGCACACCAGCCGAGAGCGCGGAGATCTCGGCGATCTGTTGCGGCAGAAGTCGAACTTCCGATGCTGGATTGCCGCATGGCACGGACCGCTGCACAGCCGGCGCAGCGGCCCATAGAGGCCCTGCTGCGAGCAGCAGGGCGCAGGCGACAAGCATGCGGCCCACTAGGGCTCTTCGCCGCTGCCTTCGTCGTCTTGATTCAATATGACGGCGGGCGGAACTATGGAGTCGTGTTTGACCTGACCGGCCCAGGGCAGGTGCGACAGCTCGCTGCCGCCGAGGAAGAATCGCTCGAAAATGATCTTCTTCTTTTGCCCGACTGCGGACTCCTGCAGATAGACTACAAAAACGGAATCATCATCGCCTGCGCCAAACATCCAGCATTTCTGCCGGCCATGCGTTCCAACAATAAGCTCAATGGTCTGTTTATGGTTGCCACCCTTTATCTCCATGCTGGCCCGAAATGGCGGCGTGCTCTTGGATGTGATTTCTATTTCTGAGCCGTTGGCAAAATAGCGGTTGACGGACGTGGCGGAGGTGACGATGAACTTGCCATCCAGCGCCCGGTGGCTGGTCAAATACTGGAAGCGTCTATTCTTGTATTCGAATCCCATGTTATTGTGCTCCGATGGTTGATTTGATCCAATCTTCGTATCCCTCTATTGATCGGAATACGGCGAAACGCTCGCCATTCGACCTGAGGCTGCAGTTTTGCAGTCCAACCACGGCCGTATCATCCTCGCCCAGATAATAGGGGCAGCCACTATCGTCGCTCTCCGGGAATACATCGCCGTGGGAGAAATTCTCCATGAGAAAAAAACCAGGGTTAGAGAAGTCACGGGCACGAATCTTTAGAGGGCCGGTCAGAAGATTGCCGTTGTCGAGATTCGGGTCGGAATAGTTCCGTCCGTATCCGGCAATTGTACAAATTGCTCCAGGTTGGGCTGATTCCAGCCGCGGATAACTCGTCGCCAACGGCGATTCCAGCTCTACCAGACAAATCTCGTCAAGGCGCCAATTGGTTTCAATTGGCGGTGGCCATTCGCGGGATTGCTCGTCGATTGCGTAAGTCCCATATTCGACGAAGTGAACGCGGGATACCGATATCCCTGAGTTGGATGATGAAATCATCGGTTGATTCTGGGCAATGAGCTGGCTAAAGCCACCCTGGAAGACGTGGGAAATGCTCAACGCAAATCTCGGCGCTATCATGACACCAGACCCATTCAGCATGCCGTTGTTGCGGGCGTCGATGAAACGAATCGCGGAGTTATATTTGCCCATTTGCGGCGCTTTGCCGGAATCGACTGCAGAAGCCATGCTAACCCTTCGCATAGTGCCTCCAGGTCATCTAGTTGGTGGAAAGTGTGAGTTTGCGTTCATATGCCTTATTGCCCAGCTCAAAGTGCACTGAAACCTGAAGATCCAGTTCTTCCGGGTTTCGAATGACTATCGTGCCAAAACCGGCAGCGTCAATTGCAATAGGATTCTTACGGTTTCCGTTTCCTGATTCCCACCAAGCCGCCGTCACCTCTGGCGCAAACGCGATCGACAACACATTGGCGGCGCCGGACTTGAGCACGACGGGTGTTGTCGCCGCATTAGAGCGGGATACATCCAGCATGGCCGCATATGCTGTTTCCACCGGCGCTACATCGCGGTAGAGCAGCGCTCCTGAAATCGCGGCTCCTGTGATCGACGCGGCCGCTGCCAACGGCAACCAGCGCAGGCTGGATCGCAGCGCGTTGGTCGGTGTTGGCGCTTTGCCATAAAGCTCGTCCGCTGTTGGGGTTGTGATGGAAGTCAGGGCCTCGCGCACAGCCTCGTCGGCCTCGAGTTCCTCGATCAGCTGGGGTCGATCCAGCAGGTAGGCCTCGAACCAGTTGCGTTCCTCGTCCGTAAGCTCGCGATCGAGATAGCGATCCATCCAGGCACGCTCCAGCCAGTTGGGCATGGTGTCGGTGGGGTGATACGCGGTCACAGGCAGTGCTTCCTCTTCGATGCGTTCCCCTGCTCCAAAGGAGTGCCAAAGGACGCGGTTGTCTCAGCAGCGAGGTGATGAAAAGTAAAAGTGATGTGTGCCCGAGCACGCATCAACTTGGTATCTGCAGTTCGCGTGGGCCACGATTCTTGATGACCTCGCGCAATCGCATGCGTGCCCGGTTGACGATCTTGCGGAAGTTCGATTCCTCTATCTCCAGAGTCAGGCACACTTCTTCGCGGGTTTCTTCCAGCAGATAGAAACGCCGCAACAATTCGCGATCCCGGGCGACCGGCAACTCCGCTAGCAACTCGCGCACGCACGCATTGCGTATTCGGCGAGCCTGGACTTCATCCGGCGGATCTTCGCTTGCCAGGGTTTCGGTATCGATCTCGGCACTGGACTGCCAGCGTGACTGCGTCCGGTACCACGAGGTGCAGGCGTTGCGGATGCTCAGCTGAAGATAGTGAGGAAGGGCTCTGGGGTCATCGATTCTGCGATCGCGCAGGCGCTGCAGCAGGTCCATCAGCACGTTCTGTACGATGTCTTCGACTTGCGGCTCGTTGGGGCGGCAATGCCGTCTCGCCACCGCGCAGGCAGCGCGGTAATAACGTTCAAAAAGCGCAGCCTCGGCGTCGCGATCACCCTTGCCGATGCGTTCGGCAATTGCCGCCAGATCGGTAGCCAGATCAGTGGTTTCCATCGGCAGCAGTCGTCCCCAAGGCCTTGATACCGAATGCTGAAGCTAGCATAGGCGCGTCACGAATCATTGCTGTTGTTCGTTGTTGCGACCTGGGGCTTTACCGGGCGATGGTCCGCAGCAGGCTCTCCAGGCCGCTGTCAGTCGGATTGTCGGCTGGAACCAGCGGGAGGGCGCGCAAGCATCATCTTGTCGGCACGCTCAGCTTGGCCTGCGCTTCCAGGGCCAGCGCGATCAGAACGAGGGCCAGCGCCGGGCGGATCAGCTTTCGCAGTCGTTCTGACACAGGTGCGCTCCAGGGCAATGACTGCCGCTCAGCGTACCCGAGCAAGGGTGAAGACCGCTCGGTGTGGCCCTGGCTCTTGCCGCGATGTTGGACCCGGAAGCCCGGCCACTGCGCCGGCGGACCCGGAAGGTCCGCCGGCGGCATGGGCTCAGAACTGCAGGGTCCAGGCGTCTATGTAGCCGACATCGCCAGCGGCATTGTCATTCACCCGCAACTTCCAGACACCATTGGCCACTGATGCCGAGGCGTTGACGATCGAGACCTTGTACAGGTTGTCTTCGCCGGCACCGGTGCGGTTGTGCAGAGTGAAAATGCTGCCATTCGGCGCCACCAGATCCACCTTCAGATCGCCGACGTAGGTATGGACGATACGGGTGGTGACGCTGAGCGTGGTCGGTGCATTGCCAGTGCGACCGGAAACCGTGATCGCGCTCTCGACCGTGGCGTTGTCGCTGATCGTGATGTCCGTGGTGTTCTGGAAATGGCCGGTCAGTCGGTAGCCGGCGCGCGTGGTGGCCCCGGTGTTGCCCGGATCCAGCCAGTTGCTGAGACGCGTGGAACTGGTGCCGCCACCGGTCCAGGACACCGACAGGCGACCGTAGTAGTCCGACAGGGTATTGCCGCAGGCGGCGGAACCGCCATGCAACTGGCCAACCAGCAGCTTGTTCTGGCTCCACAGCCCCGATCCCGACGAGCCGCCTTCGGTGGTGCCCGATTCCCAGTTGCCCACGCGCCAGTGCGTCGTGCCTGAGGCGCCGCCATAGCCGCTGGTGGTCACTGCGTTGTTGTCGACGGAGAAGCGCTTCTCGTGGCCGGCAGGATGGTGGATGCCGCGCGCCGATGTGGGCGCGGTGCCGGAGCGATCCCAGCCGGACCAATAGGGACTGGCGGCCGCCGGAACATTGGTGGACAGCTGCAGCAGGGTGAAGTCGCTGGCGGCATTGGTGGCTCGCAGGGTCGAGCCGGACTGGCTGTGCGAAGCGATGGTCTTGGACAAGGCCGTGCCGCTGGTGCTGGTGGCGCGGCAATTGGCGCCCTGGTAGTTCCAGTAGACGACGATGGTGCTGGCGACCGTCTGCGTGCTCATGCAGTGGTTGGCCGTGAGGAAATAGGGCGTGGCGGTGACCCCGGTATTGGCCATCAGCGTGCCGGTACAGACATAGGAGCTGCCGCCGGAGCTGAAGGTGTATTGACCCACCGAACTCATCTGGTCGTGCCAGCCATTGCCGGTGGCACAGGCCGTGTCGATGTTGCACGAGCCGGATTTCTGGCCTGCTTCGGCCTGCTCGAACAGCCCGCGATAGCCGTGCGTGACCGATCCGATCGCCAGTTCCGCCTGGGCGCGCTTGGTGCTCGGCACGCGCAACTCCAGCGTGGCTCGCTCGCCGGACACATAGGGCGACCAGTAGCTGCCGGAGCCGAGCTGCTCGGGCGTGATGACGCGCTCGTTGTCCTTGCCCGTGCCGCGGATGGTCAGCGTGGCGCCCTGCGGCAGGCGCAGCTTGGTGAACTCGAAATCCAGCGATTTCGCTGCCGGAGAGATCAGCTCGAACTGCCACACAGCGAAACCGTCGCCGCCATTTCGCCACTCGCCGAAGCCCTTGCTGCCAAGGCGCATCCCGGCGACTGGTATCTGCACACCGTAGCGATATGGACCACCGCTGGACTTGGCATCGTCGAGCAGCAACTTGGAGACATCCGGAGACGGCAGTACCACCGCGCGCCCCAGTGCAAATGCATCATCCACGCCTTCAACGGAACGCGCCTGGGCGCTGCCCAGGGCCAGCAACAAGGCAGCTCCCAGCGGAGCCAGCAACGTCAATCCTGAAACCCGCATTTTCATATCCCCCAATTCATGGTAATTCGCCCCGGTCATCGCGATCTGCAGCGGTCGGACCCCTCCGATCGCATGCACGACATCAGCCAGGCCGCGCCGGTATCGGGCGACTGTCTGCTGTACTCACGAGTGCGCCGCCCGAGCCGGGCGGCGTCGCCATAAAGTATGGCCAGCAGCCCCGGCGGTCAATAGGGATATGAGGATAAATAATTGTTTCTAAAGAAATTAATGCCGCGATGCAACATTCCCGCAGCGCCGGCCGCGGCTGTGCCAGGAGCGACCCGGTCCCCGGCATAGTTGGCGTCTGGCGCCGAAGCCCGTGGCTCGATCAAGGCGGATGCCCGCAGCCGTTCCCCACCCTGCGTCCCCGCTTCATACAAACATCGAGCGCACCAGTTCCTGGTTGCTGTGGCCGCCGGCGGGGCACCAGTCGGCCGCCAGGTTCCAGGTCCACAGGTGCGCCAGCGCATTGACGGCGATGGCATCCAGTTTCAGCTGGGTGAAGGTGTTGTACAGCGGAAAGGCACCGAGTCCGGCGATGTCGATCGCGGCCTTGGCTTCGAAGCTGAGCTGCTTCCAGAAGGCCTCGACATGGTCGTTGTACATCCACAGCACGTCCACCGTGCGCCCACCGCGGATGCCATACCAGTCGTTGTCGAGCAGCGGCAGGCTGAGCTTCACGACCACCGGCTCGCCCTTGCTGCGCCTGTCCCACAGGGCCTGCTGCAGATCGGCGAAGGCGCTGGTCGGGAACACCTGGTTGTGGCGGTAGAGGCGCACCGGGCCGCTGCCGGGATCGCGGTTGTAGGGCACATAGCCCTTGCCGCGTACATAGGGCTGCAGGCCGAACAGCGGCGGCAGATCGCTGGAGACCACGATCTGGCCATCCTCCATGCGGATGCCTTCATCGGTGTTGATGCCGACCAGCACGCCTGAAACGCCGCGCGCGAGCATGGCGTTGAGGCCCAGATTCTCGAGGCTCCCGCCGTCGGCAAAGCGGTAGGTGCGGGTTGCCACCGAAGCACGATTGGCAATCGGGAAGTAGCTGTAGCGCGGCACCAGGCCTTCGAATTCCGGATGCTGCTCCTCGAACTCCTGGGCAAAGGCAGCGCTGCTGCAGCCGGCGATATCGGCCAGCGTGAAGGGTCTGGCCGGGGCCGTGACCGCGACCTCGCCCGCTGCGGTGTCCTTCTCGTACACGGCATTCATGGCCAGCGACTCGACCAGCCCGCCGCCGATGGTGGCGGCATGGCCGGTCGCGGGGAAAGGCTGGCGCACCCCGAGCATGAAGTTGGCCTCGAAGGGCACCAGGTCCGCGCTGGTGCTGTCATCGATGAAGATGGCGGTGTTGAAGACCATGAACGGACGCTTGCGCTGCACCGTGTAGAAGTCAGTGACGCGCAAGCCCGGGTTGTGCGCCAGGGTGCTGTTGGGCAGCTGCAGATAGGCCTCGGTCCAGCTGAAGTAATGGGCGTCGAAATGCTGCGCCGCTGGATCGGGGTGCCACAGGCCGTAGGGGCGCAGCACGCTGTGGCCGATCAGGCCCTGCCACAGATCGCTGGTCGGATAGCCCCATTCCTCGCGTAGTTTCAGTATTTCAGCAACATCGCGCAGCAAGCCGAGATTGCCCGGTACCCGGCCGAGGCTGTTGCGGCTCAGTTGGTCGAGTGCGTAGGGCAGCTGGCCGGTGACGGTGAGCTGGCCGGGGTCGAGCACCGGTGTGCCCAGAAAATCGGCATCGCTGATAGTGGCCGGTAGATAGGTGTACAGCGTGTTCGCCCAGGTTCCGCCCGAGACCGAGGAAATGGCGAAGACCTGATCCATCAGCCCCAGATGATCCAGCGCCCGTAGCTGCCCCATGGCGCAACTCAGCGCGCGTGAGCCGCCGCCGGACAGGCACAAGCCCACGCTGCGCGGTGGCGCGCTCAGATCGGGCGCCAGCGCTGAGCGGGTGACCGAGGGCAAGGGCAGGATGGAGGCTTGCAGGGTCTTCGGCATGGCGCTTCCTCGCTGGTGTGGGCGACGTCTGCATGACAAAGGGCGCGAGGGCGGCAAATGTCTCAGTCGCGTGCGAGGTCGCTGCTAATCCTCGCTCTCGGGCGCCACCACCCGCACCCGGCGCACCACGTTGTCGCGGACTTCCTGGATGTCCATCTGGTAGCCATCGATTTCCAGCGCTTCGCCGGGTGTGGGCAGATGTTCGAGCATGGCCACGATCAGTCCACTCAGGGTACGGGCGGCTTCGGTGGGCAGTTCCCATTGCAGACGGCGGTTGAGGCTGTGCACCGGGATGCGGCCGTCGATCAGCAGGCTGCCGTCGGCTTCGAAATGGATGTGGCGGGTGTCCTGTTTGGGTGCCGTGGTGAACTCACCGACGATCTCTTCGAGGATGTCGGCCACCGTGACCAGGCCCTGCAGCGAACCGTATTCGTCGATGACCAGCGCCGAGCGTCGCTGCTGGCGCTGGAAGGCCACCAGCTGCTGGGTCAGATTGGTACCTTCGGGCACGTAGTAGGGCGTGCGCATGCGCTTTTCGATGAGCTCGGCGTCGATGGCCTGGAGCTGACTGAGATCGAGCAGATTGCGCAGATTGAGGATGCCGACCACATTGTCGATCTTGCCGCGATAGACCACGGCGCGGCTGTAGGGGAAGTCCTTCAGGGCTTCACGCAACTCCTCGGCGCTGTCGTCCAGATCAATGCCCTTGATCTCGGTGCGCGGCACCATGATGTCGTCGATCATGGCCTCTTCCAGCGCCAGGATGTTCAGCAGCATGTGCCGGTGACTTTCCGGGATCAGGCCGCCTTCCTCGCGCAGCACGCTGCGCAGCTCGTCCTGCGACAGGGTCTGATCCGACCGCCCGCCGCCGCGGTGACCAAACAGGCGCATCACCCAACCGGCGAGCACATTGATCAGTCGCACCACCGGATAAAAAACCCGCAACATGGGATACAGCACATAGGCAGCCGGCAGCGCGATGCGCTCGGGATGCAAGGCCGCATAGGTCTTGGGCGCCACTTCCGAGAAGATCAGCACCACCACGGTCAGAAAGGCGGTGCCGATCAGCACGCCGGCCTCACCGGCGATGCGCACCGCAGCGATGGTGGCTATGGCCGAGGCCAGGATATTGACGAAGTTGTTGCCGAGCAGGATCAGCCCGATCAGACGTTCCGGGTGATGCAGCAGCTGCTGCGCCAGCTTGGCGCCGCGGTTGCCGTCGCGGGCCAGGTGCAGCAGCCGGAAACGGCTGATGGACATCAGCGCCGTCTCTGAACTGGAGAAGAAGGCCGAGCAGATCAGCAGAACGACCAGTGCCGCGAACAGCAGGGATAAGGGAAGATCAATCATCGCCGGTTGAGCGGAGGTAATCGGCAGAGTCTATCGGATCAGGAGCGCGTCGATGGATCCGGCTCCGGATCCTTCGACTTCGGCAGCTCCGCCAGGGCGTCGTCGAGCGCGTCGTTACCACCCAGTTCGCGGCGTTCCGACTTGCTCAGCGTGGGGTCGCGCTTCGGTTCCTTGGGGGCCTTGGGTGGTTTGGTGCGGCCCTGCCACAATGATCTGGCCTCTTCCTGTTGGGTGCCGAACAGGCTGCGGACGTGCAGATCACGCTGCGGGAAGGGAATCTCGATGCCATAAGCGCGCAGGGCGTCCTCCAATGCCCAGTAATAGGCTGCCTGCACGGCGCCCGGGCGTTTGACGGCGTCGGCGGTCAGCCACACCACCAGCTCGAAGTCCAGAGAGCTGTCGCCAAAACCGACCAGCCAGACCTGGGCACGTCGGGGACCGCTGGTGGCAAAGGTGAAGGGCACGCCGGCCGCGGCTTCCAGCGCCGCCTTCTTGACCAGCTCCTTGTCCACACCATAGGCCACGCCAAAAGGGATGCGCACGCGGCGGGTGATCTCGCGCAGCGTCCAGCTGGTGACCCGACCGTTCACGAACTCGGAATTGGGCACCAGGATGTCGATGTTGTCGTTGGTCGTGACCCGCGTGGCGCGGATGCTGATGTCGGTGACTTCGCCGGTCACGCCCGATTCCAGCTCGACGAAATCGCCGATCTTCAGACTGCGTTCGAACAGCAGGATCAGGCCGGAGATGAAATTGTTGACCACGGTCTGCAGGCCAAAACCGATGCCCACACCGAGGGCGCTGGCGAAGATGGCGATCTTGGTCAGGTCCAGGCCGATCGCCGCCAGGGCAACGCTGAAACCCAGCGCGATCATCAGGTAATGGGCGATGCGCCCGGCCGCGTAGAGCGCCGGGCGACTGACATCGGGACGGCGTTGACCGTAGCGTTCGAGCGCCCGTCTGAACCAGTGCGACAGCAGCCAGGCAGCCAGCAGAATCGCGATCACCCGCAGCGTGCCGCCGAGCGTGATCGCGGCATTGCCGACCTCGAACAGCGGGTAGCCGAGCACTTGCCGGCTGGTACTGGAAACCGTGCTCCAGAAGGATCCGAGATCAGCCAGTCGCCGCTCCCAGAACGGCGTCTGCTGTTCCCAGATCTGGCTTTCGGTGGCCACCAGCCAGCGCAGCGCCGCCACTTTCTCGTCCACCTGACGCAGCTGCGCGCGCAGCTTCGGCAGGTCACGCTGTACCGTCTGCACGGTACGCCGATCGCTGCTGTCGGCGATCAGCGTCAGGCGCCGATCGGCCCGGGCATAGGCGCGCTCCAGTGCATCGACCGCCGGCAACAGGCCCTTCATGCGGGCGCGGCTCAGACTGGGCTCGGTGGCTTGCCCGGCGACCCGCAGTGCGACCTCGGCCTCGGCTTGCGACAGATGCTGCAGCAGCTTGCCTGCTGCCTGCGCGACCTCGCTGACCGACTGCAATCCGGACCAGGATGCGGGGTCGAAATCCTCCACCGCGCTGGCCGCAGTCTGGGTCCAGCCCTTGATCTCGTCCTTGCCCGGCTTGAGCTGCAGGGCGGCTGCATCGAGGAAGTCATTGACGGCGGTGAGACTGGCATCGGCTGCCAGCAGATCCTGGCGCAGGCGTTCGGCCTCGTGGTTTCGGGTCTGCGCCGACAGCGACTGTATCGTGGTCGACAGCGTGTCGGTGTCTGTAGGCATGGTCGGCGTTGGCAGACGCTCCACCGTGTCGCGCAGCAGATCTCGCTCAGCGCGCAGCAGGCGACGCTTCTCGACCACGGCCAGCGCGCGCGAGACACTGGTCGGCAAACCCGGCAGATCTCCAACCGCGAAATCCCGGGCTGCCACCGCAAGCTCTTCCTTGAGCGCATCCAGCGCCAGACCCAGTTCCCTGAGCACGACCGGATCGGCATCGACATGGCGTTCCAACAACTGCGCGCGCAGCTTCTCGACCTCGGCCGGGGTTTGCGGCTTGCCGCTGGGCTCGGTGGCCTCAACCTCGGCAGCCGGAGCGCTCCCGGTCAATTGGGCCAGGACTGGACCGGCCAGCATCAGGGCGAGAGCGAGGCAGAGGCTGCGGAGCAGCCAGTGGCTTGGGGGGGCAGGGACCGCAGCGGACGAGTTCGGAGTCATGGCCTCAGCTTAGCCCAAGGCGGCACCACTTGCCCGCAAACGCCGAGATTCCACGCCTCCGCCTGCCTGTGGGAGCGGACTCTGTCCGCGATGGCATTCGGTAGTTGGCACCCGATCGCGGCTGAAGCCGCTCCCACCGTCTCTGGGCAACGTCCCGGCAATTACTCTCCGATCATCGCGCCGGCGTCGTCGGGTCCGACATTGTCGTTCGGGAAATCGCGATCGCGCAGCAGGGCGTCGATGGTGGCATCGCGGCCGCGGAATTCGCGATAGGCCTCGGCCGGATCGATGGTGTTGCGCGCTGCGAACAGGAACTTGACCATCTTCTGCGCCAGATCCTTGTCGTAGTAACCGCCCGGCGCTTCGGCGAAGGCTTCGGCGGCATCGGCGGTCAGCACTTCAGCCCAGAGATAACCGTAATAGCCAGCGGCGTAGCCTTCGCTGGCGAAGACATGGCCGAAATGCGGGGTGCGGTGACGCATCACCAGTTCCCTGGGCATGCCCATCGCCGTCAGCGTGTCGCGCTCGAAGGCATCCGGGTCCATGCCGGCGGGGTCGACCATGTGCAACTTCAGGTCGATCAGCGCGCTGGCCAGATACTCGATGGTGCTGAAGCCGCTGTTGAAGCTGGCCGACTGCTTCAGCTTGGCAATCAGCTCTGCCGGCATCGGCTCGCCGGTTTCGACATGGCGGAAGAACTGATTGACCACGGGCTCGGTGAACAGCCAGCGCTCCAGCAGCTGCGACTGGAACTCGGTGTAGTCACGCACGCCCCAGTTCTGACTGGGGTAATCCACCTGCGCCGAAAGCGCGTGCAGCGCGTGGCCGAACTCGTGGAAGAAAGTGGTGGCATCGTCCCAGGAGACCAGCACCGGTTCACCCGCGCCCGGCTTGATGAAGTTGGAATTGTTGCTGGACAGCACGCTGGGCTCGCCATGCAGACGGTCGTAACTGCGATAGCTGGATGCCCAGGCGCCGGAACGCTTGCCCGGTCGCGCATAGGGATCGAGGTACCACAATCCGACCAGCGAGCCATCGCTGCGGCGCTTGACCTCCCAGACCTTCACATCCGGGTGGTAGACCGGCACCTTGCCTTCCGGCAGCGGCGAGAAATCGAAGTCGAACAGCTCGCCGGCCACATAGAACATGGCCAGCGTCAGCTGATCCAGGTTCAGGTACTTCTTGACCGCCTCGCTGTCGTAGTCGTAGCGCGCGGTGCGCACCTTTTCGGCGTAGTAGCGATAGTCCCAGGGCTCGATGGTGATGCCGGCGCCCTCGGCGTCGGCGATCTTCTGCATGTCGGCCACTTCTTCCTGCACCCGCGATACCGCCGCCGGCCACACCGCTTCCATCAGCGCGAAGGCCCGCTCCGGCGTTTTCGCCATGCGATCCTGCAAACGCCACTGGGCGTAGTTGTCGAAGCCGAGCAGGCGCGAACGCTCGTGGCGCAGCTGCAGGATCTGGGTGATCAGCGCGTTGTTGTCACGCTCGTCGCCGTTGTCGCCGCGGCTGTAGTAATGGCGCCAGACCTGCTCGCGCAGGGCGCGCTCGGTGGAATAGGTCAGGAAGGGATCCATCGACGAGCGCGTGTTCAGGACCGCGTACTTGCCAGCTTGGCCCTTGCTCTCCGCCAGCGCCGCCGCGGGCTTGGTGAAGGATTCCGGCAACCCGCCCAGCTGCGAGGCGTCGAGATAGGTGACGTAGCCTTCTTCGTCAGCCAGCACATTGTTGGAGAACTGGGTCGACAGCGCCGCCAGTTCCTTGTTGATCGCCGCATAACGCTCACGCGCCGCGCCCTCAAGCTGGGCGCCGTTGCTGCGGAAGTAGTCGTAGGTCACCTGCACCAGACGCTGCTGGTCCGGTCGCAGCGTGGCCAGCTCGGTGCTGTTGCGCACTGCCTCGATGCGGGCAAAGAGCCTGGTGTTCTGAATGATCTTCGACTGGTAATCGGCAAACATCGCCGTCAGCGCGCCCTGCTCGGCGCGAAATTCCGGCGTAGACATATTGCCCGCGAGGATGCCGAAGAACACCTGCGCGCGGGCGATCAACTCACCGGAACGCTCCATCGCCACCAGCGTATTCTCGAAGGTGGCCGGTTCGGTCTGATTGGCAATGGTGTCGAGTTCCGCCAGATGCGCAGCAATGGCGGTCTCGAGCGCAGGCTTGAGATCGGCCACCTGCATCTGGTCGAAGGGCGGCACCCCGCCGTAATCGCCGCGCCATTCGGCCAGCAAGGGATTGTCACTGGCCGGGCTGGCGCTCGTCGTGCTGACCGTCGCCGGCTCCGGTGTCTCGGATTTCTCGCCACATCCGGCGAGCAGGCCCATCGCCACCAGGGCCGCAGTCATAGCCGTTTTTCGCATCGTGTTCCCCTCGAATCAGAACTGTGTCCAACCTCGTATTGTGGCTGGGCCGGCGTCAAGAGCAGGCGATGGCGACAAGAATTCTCTGGGCGCGCACATCGCAGGCGCTGAAGTGGGTGGAGAGGGCCTCAAATTGCGATGGTGCCTCGCAGGCGCCCCCTCCCGATTCCGCACGCAACGGGATGCTCGGCAGCGACATCGCCCAGAGCGCTGAGCTGGCCCGCTGCTATCGAAGAAAGCAAGGGAGACAAATGGACACGCCTGCCGGAGACATCAAGCATTCGTCATTCCTGCGTCAGACGGGTTCCAGCCGCGGCAACAGATAGCGTTCCAGTCTGGCGGCGCGTTGTGGGTGCAGTTGGCGCAGCCAGGCCAGTTGTCCGGTCAGGCGCTGGCGCAGTTCCTCACGTGATGGGCCGTCGGCTGCTTTTTCGCGGCCCAGTTGAAAGGCGTGCAATTGCGCTTTCAGCAGGTCGAAGCCGCGGCGGTCCAGATTGAGTCGCTCGTTGACCACGATGCCGCAGATGTTCTGCTGCTGATGCTGCCCGCGCAGTGACACCTTGTCGGTGCGCACGCGGAAGCCTTCGTCCTGAATGATGGCGTACAGGCGCGGCAGTGCTGCGCGCAAAGCCGCAGCACTGTCCTGGTCGACGGAGGACATCACCAGATCGTCGGCGTAGCGGCTGTAGCGCCAGCCGTGGCTGGCGGCGTAGGCGTGCAAGCGCCGATCGAGTCGCGCCGCCACGCGATTGGCAATGGCCGGGGAGGTCGGTGCGCCCTGCGGCAGGTGGCGATCCAGCGCCATGCGGCGCGCCTGCGCTGCGCGCGGCAGCTGCATGTGCTGGCTGGTGGTGCACAGATCGGTCAGCAGATTGGCAACGGCCAGCGGAAAACCCATCCGCAGAAACTGCGCCTGGACGCGACCGAAGTGAATCGACAGAAACCAGTCGGCCAGATCGATGGTCAGTATCTGGGCGGCGCCGACGTGGATGCGCGCGTGGGTCAGCGCTGAACGGCCGCGGACGAAGCCATGGGCATCGTCACTGACCGGCACGCGGTCGAGGATGCCCTTCAGAATGCGTCCCTGGATCGACTTGAGCCGCGACTTGGGTGCCTCGATCAGGCGTTCACCGCCGCTCGACTTGGTCTGCAGGCGACTGAGATAGTGCATGCGGGCGTCGCCGCGCGGCCTGGCCCAGCGTCCGCTCAGCCATTCGAGCTCACGCGGGTCGCTGCCGAGCAGTTGCGCCAGTTGCACGATGCCCAGCGCCGATGGTGCCCCGGGCAGCGGTGATGGCGCGAAATCGACCGGCTCCAGCGCGGGAATGCGCGGTCCTGGTCGCGGTTGCGCGCGCCGGATCAGCTCCGCCAGTTCCGGTTGCGCCAGCAACCAGCGCCGCAGCCCACCCACATCGAGCCTGGGCAGGCGCTGCCGCGGAGCCTGCGCGCACATGGTCGTGACCAATCCGGACATCAGATGCGGATTGACCAACCGCTGCGACCAGCGTTGAAGTATCCCGTCCGGGTCGAAACCGCCGCTCAGGGCGTCGTTGGCCAACTGGTGGACAAGATTCCGCAATCTGGGGGTTTCGATCTCGGTCACGCTCGTCAGCCATCTCCAGGAAAGGCGTACAGCCGCGCGCCGACCACATCCCTCGCAACGACAGATCTGCAGCTTGCTGCAGTGGCGTCATTGCCCTGTAAAGCCCGGATCACTGGCTGGACCGCGGGGATGCCCCGCAGCGAAACGACCCGTTCAATCGCGGTCGATCCAGAACTCGGCGCGCGGCTGCCGCTCGCCGAGTCTCGATGCTGCGGCGCCAGCGTGCAAGGGTGTTCATGGAACCCAGCCACTGCCGTCCCCGGCAAGAAATGCCTGATTGTCCCGCAGCAGCGTGGCATGGGCCGACTGAAACCGGGCTGGACCCGCGCTCAGTCTGCGCATGCCCGCGCTGCGCAAAGCTGCCCGGTCGGGCAAGTTGGGTTGCTATCCTCTGTGACCATGAACGCAGGCGAGAACCTGACGCAGCTGATCAATGACGCCAGGGCCGGTGATCACCGGGCCTCGGAACGGGCATTGGAGCTGATCTATGCGCGCCTGAAGGCGATGGCCAGCAACATCCAGCGGCAGCATGCCCACACCCTGTCGCCTACCGCTTTGGTCCATGAATCCTATCTCCGACTGTTTCAGGGTGTGCAGCCGCCCTTGAACGATCGCCAGCACTTCTTCCGGCTGGCGGCGAGAGCCATGCGTCAGATTCTGGTGGATCGGGCCCGTGAACGGGCCTCACTCAAGCGCGGCGGAGATCTGGTGCGAGCGGAACTGCCCGAGCAGCTGAGCCAGGATGGCGCCAGCGAAGAGGATATCCTCGCCATCGATCAGGCCCTCGCCGCACTGGCCAGGCGCGATCCTGAACTCGCGGAACTCACCGAGCAGCGCTATTTCGCAGGGCTCAGCTTCGAGGAAATCGCGGATTACCGTGGCGTCAGTGAACGTTCGGTTCGCCGCGATTGGGAAACGGCCCGAGCTTTCCTGTTGAAGATCATGGGTGAGGCCGGTCGCTGATCCATGACGTCCGAACACTGGCAGTCAGTCAAGTCGCTGTTCCAGGAACTGCTGGAACTGGCCGCTGACGCGCGCGAGGATGCTCTGCGCGAAGCCGCGCTCAGCCAGCCCGAGATCGCCGCGGAGGTCCTGGCGATGCTGCAGGCGCACGAGCGCAGGGATTCCGCGCTTGACCGGCCCTGCGCGCCGGCGCTGGAGGTGATTGAAAGTCGCATGCCCGCCCGCATTGGTCCGTATCGCCCGACTGCACTGCTGGGCCGGGGCGGCATGGGTGTGGTCTGGCTTTGCGAGCGCACGGATGGTGGTTTTGAACAGCAAGTGGCGGTCAAGCAGCTATCCGCGTGCTCGCTGCGGGGAGACCTCGATCGCCGCTTTGCGCGCGAGCGACAGATCCTCGCCAGACTCGCGCATCCGCACATTGCGCGCCTGCTCGATGGGGGCATAGCCGGCGACGGCTCACCCTGGTTTGCGATGGAATATGTAGACGGCGAGCCGCTCACACACTGGTGCGACCGCCTGCAACTGGGCATCGATGACCGGCTGACACTGTTCCTGCAACTGGTCGATGCCGTGGATTTCGCCCATCGCAATCTGGTGATCCATCGTGACCTCAAGCCGGCCAATGTGCTGGTGGCGCATGGCCAGCTGAAATTGCTCGATTTTGGCATCGCCCGTCTGCTCGATGCTGAGGACGCCGAGGGCGCAAACACGGCCGCGCGGCTGATGACGCCGGATTACGCGGCGCCCGAGCAATGGCTGGGCACAGCGATCAGCACGGCCACCGACGTCTACGCGCTGGGGCTGATGCTGTTTGAACTGCTGTGCGGCCGAAGGCCGTTCATGGACGCCAGCAGCGCCGGATCAGCCCGGCTGGAATCGCTGGCGTCGGGCCCACCTTCGATGCGCCGGGCCCTGGTCGAACGGGGAGCGACCGAAGAAGCTGAAGTGGCGGCGCGAGTGCGCGGCATGAGTGCCAGCCGCTTGCGGCAGGCCCTGAGTGGGGATCTTCAGAAGATCGTGTCGCGTGCGCTGGCCGTCGACCCGGCCGCACGCTATCCCTCTGCCCTGGCCATGGCTTCGGATCTGCGCGCGTGGATGGCGCACCAGCCGCTGCCCTTCGCCGGCAGCTCGCAACTGCATAGTCTGGGCAAGTTCCTGCGCCGCCACCGGCTGCTCGTGGCCGTGCTGGGCTTGTTGATGCTGAGTCTGGCAGGAGGCGCGGCGCTCACGGCCTGGCAGGCTGCCAGGGCGGAGCGTGCCGCCCAGACCGCCGAAGCGGTGCGGCGCACGCTGACCGGCCTGTTCAGTGCTGCTGATCCGGCGCAGTCTGGCGGTGCCGAATTCACCGTTCGCGAGTTGCTCGATCTGGGACTGCCGCGGATCCGCCGCGAACTGGCCGAGCAGCCCGAGTTGCGCCGAGCCCTGCTCTCGGACATTGGCGTCGTCTATGACAGCCTGGGCCAGTTCGACACGGCAATCGAGGTCTATGACGAGGCTCTGACGGCCCTTCCGGAGCGCCTGGATCGGGAGCAGGCGAGTCTGTTGCTCAGACGCGCCAGTTCGCGGCTGTCGTTGTCGCGTCTCGGCGAGGCTGAAGACGATCTGGCCAGGGCCGGGAAGATGCTCGGCAATGCGCCGTCCTCCGATTCGCTGGCCAGGCAACGTGTGCTGCTGCAGATCGACGCCCTGCGCGTGGCGGATCGGCTCACCGAGGCACTGACTGCAGTCGAAGCACTGGTGCGGGAACTCAGAGCCTCGGAGCCGCCGGCCCCGCAGCCACTGGCGGCTGCCCTGCGCGCGCAGGCAGAGGTCTTGCTGGCGCTGCGACGACCGCAGCCGGCGCTTGAGAGCCTTCAGGAGGCCGCCGTGCTGGCGCCCCGGGCCGCGGTCGATCCGGTCGAGCAGGCGGCCCTGGACAGCCAGCTGGCACGTGCCTACGCTGCGGCAGGCCAGATTTCCGACGCGCTGAGCCTGCTGCGGGACGCGCTGGCCCGGCAACAGCGGGTGCTGGGCGCCGACCATCCGACCACCCTGGCTACTCTGGGTGAGCTGGCTCTGCGCCTGCAATCGACCGATGCCCAGGCCGAGGCGAGGCAGCTGCTGCAGCAGCAGATCGACGGCCGGCGCCGGCAATTTGGCGATGACCACCCGGCGCTGGCGGTCGCGCTCAACAACCTTGCGGTGCTGGACTACCGCGAGGCGCGCTATGCAGAGGCAGCAGCCGGGTTTGCCCGGGCCCGTGAGATCTGGTCGGCCAGCCTGGGCGCCGGGCATGACCATGTGCTCAGTGCCGACGCCAATCTGGCCGGCTCCTATATCGAACTCGGGCGCTCCGGGGAGGCCGTGGCCCTGCTTGATCACGCGATTTCCGAGCGCCGCCGGCGCCTCGACGAACTCGGCCTTTATCCGCTGCTGCTGACCCGTGGCCTGGCGCTGGAAAAAATGGGCGAGCGGGAACGGGCACTCGCCGATCTGGCCGAGGCCCGCGAGATCGGTGCCCGCAGCTGGCCCGATGCGCCGGGTGAATGGATCTGGGCCAGGACACTGCTGGGTCGCGCCCTGGCGAACCAGGGCCGCTGGGGCGAGGCCGAGGCGGAACTGCTAGCCGCCGTCGACTGGTATGCCGGCGACGGAATGGAGGACGGGCCACGATCCGCCGCCGCGATGCTGGCGCTGGCCCGAACGCAGCGGCAGCTGCACGGGCCATCGGCAGAGAGTTCCAGGATGGGCGCACAGGCCCTGGAGATCCTGACCCGGCGCCTGCCGGCCGACCACCCTGATCTGCTCAAGGCCCGGGCAGAGGCGGCAAGTTTGCTGCACTGAGTGTGCGGCTTTGCCGCGGATCGCGGATCATTCAAAACCGTTCGCAAAAATGGCGCCGCCGGTCTGGTCGGCCAGGCGAGTGACCGCGAAATCGTTGTCCTCGATACCGCTGCTGCGGGTCCACAGCCGCCTGCCCGTCAGCAGGTAACGTCCCTGGGCGTCGACGATGGCGCTGGCGATCTCGTTCTCGATGGCGCCGGTGCCACTGCGAGGGAACTGGATGAGCTGGAAATCCGGCGGGCCGCTACCGTTGATGCCGAAACCGGCGACCAGCGTCGGGGTCGAATCGGTGGAGGCCGCGAAGGCGTACCGTAACTCCGTAGTCCCGGCCCGTCCGCCCAGCAGCCAGCGGCTGCGTCCGACGTCGTAGGCGACGGCCGTCAGCGCAGTCGGATTGAACAGATCCACCAGCAATCGACCAAAGGGCTGCGGGCCGGTGGTCGCCAGCGTGCCATCGCCACGAAGGATGGCCAGCGCACCGCGGGTGGACTGACCATCGGTGCTGCGCCCGGCAATGGCGATGGGGCCGCCGCCGAGGGCGGCGAACATGGCGGCGGCGAATACGGTGTCGGTGGGTTGAACCCCCTGGGGATCGAAGGCCAGTGTGCGCCGCCCCGGACCAGAAACCAGTGACTCCTGGATGCTTCCCTGGCAAGAGCCGGCGTTGCAGAAGTTGCCGATGAAGGCGCCGGAGATGGGATTGATGGCAGCCACCGCAACCACGCGCTGGCCGCTGCTGCGCAAGGCGGTGCCGGCGATGACCAGGCGGTTGGGATCAAAGTCGGCAATCGCCTGGGCATCGTCCTCACGGACAGTGCCATCCAGGTCGAAGGCGATGATGCGCAGTCCATCGCCGTCGAAGGTGTTGTCCAGCGCGCCCAGGGGATTGAACTTGGCGACACCGAAATCGAAATCCGCGCCCGCGCCGACCTTGATCCGGCCCACGGCGTAGACCTCGCCGCCGGGCGCCACCCGGATGTTGCGCAGACGATCTTCATTGTTGCCACCCCGATCGAAGGCGGCCGCGGCCAGGCCGAAGAATCCATAGCCCAGATCGGCGGTGCCGTCGGTGTTGAAGCGCTGCACGCCAAACTCGATGTCCTGATTGCCGGGATCGAGGAAGGCACCGCCCACGTAGAAGCGGCCAGCATTGTCAGTGCCCGCCGAAACCACCGTCAGCAGCGCGGTTTCGACGCTGAACTTGCCGCCGCTGCCGTAGCTCGGGTCCACGCTGCCGTTGGCGAGCAGGCGGGTGAAGCCCAGCCGGACCACACCCGAGGATCCGTCAGGGCTGACCGTGCCGACCACCATGAGTTTGCCGTCCGCCAGCGGAAAGCTGGCCAGCGCCTGGTCATCGCGATCGCCGCCCGGCAGGTCGAAAGCCACGGCGGCCTTGCCCTCCACGCCGAAACTGGCGTCGAAATCACCGGGGCCGGCGGCGGCGAAAGGCGAATGCAGGAGGCAGAGCAGCGGCACGATCAGGCAGAGGCGATACATGGGGTTTCGCGGGTTGTTGAGTTCACCCTTGAAACGGAATCCGGGGCAAAAACCGGCAGGAATATGCAAGGCCTGCCCCGTCGGCGGGAACAGCGCCTCGCTGTTCCCCTGGGAACCAGATGACTGGCGGGCAATGGCCAGTCCAGTGCCACGCCGGAAGCCGATGCAGATTCAGCCTGTGCGCACGCGCAGCAGCGACCACCGTGATGTCGACTTGGCGGCCGACCCCGGCGCTGGACGCGGCGCCTCCAGGCCGTCCCGGAACACGAAACCCTGGGCATCCTTCCATTTGAAGCCGAGATCGAAGGGGCCGCCATAGGCGAACTCGGCGGTGCGTGTCCCGCCGATGCCGTAACCACTGCCGTCGCCATTGCTGGCATCCAGGATCAGCCGCACCGGGCGGTTGCCGGCGTCCAGGTTGGCCGGCAGGTCGGGGTCGATGAAATCGACGCCGGGTACGAAATTGGCGCGGGTGATGTTGGCGCTCGGTTGCAGGGGCTCGAAGGCTGGCATGTACCCCAGCGCATAGATGTATTCGGGCTCATCGATCTTGTAGGCCAGCGTGGACAGCAGGATGGTGTCGCCTTCCTGGAAGGGCTGGATCGGATCGGTCGGAGTCTGGTCGTTGAACAGCACCGCGGCGTCGATGGCATCGCCATTGCTGTCGGTGACGAAGGCCATCTGTATCTCGTCAAAGCGGATCTCGTTCTCTTCAACGCCGCGCTCGCTGTAATCGGCGCCAAACTCCTGATAACGCAAGTAGGGCACCAGATTCAGCGTGCATCCCGCGCCTGTGACGCAGGTATTCAACACATCCGGAGAGCCGTGGAAGTAGTCGTCCGGGTCCGGCACATAATCGCTTGCGAGTTCCAGGGCCTGCAGCAGTCGTGGCGTGCCGTCGCCGACATCCAGCCAGTACACGGAACGATCCCAGCCAGACACCGCATAACGGTTGCCGCCCAGAGACTGGGTCGGGAAGCCACGCAGCAGGATGTTCATCTGACCCAGTATCGGCAGCGTGTAGGGGATGGAGAAATAGCCGTCGATGTCTTCCCAGGTGCCGTCGATCTCGCCGACAAACACGCTGGAGCTACTGAGAATCGCGGCTGGAGTGCGTGCGCTGAGGTAGCGATCGTGGATGGTCATGAACTGATCCAGGGCCCTTGAAGGCAGGCCACGGCCGGGCACTGCGAGCGTGCGCGATGGCCCTCCGGAGCTGCAGTTGTAGCAGCAGATGGGCTGGGCTGTTGCCTGTGGTGCGGCAGCCGCCAGTGTCAAGCCCAGGGCACCCAGCAGCGGCAGGGGTTTGAGAGTTGACATACGAGGTTCTCCTTTCAGGATGGTTTGCGGGCAGCTTGCGGCGATGGCGCAAGACGGGTTCGGGTATCTCTTTGTCGCCGCCGGACGATCACGCTGAACACCAGCATCAGCGCGCCCGGCACTCCGGCAGCGACCGGCGACGCCCAGGCGTACAGCGTCGGCGGCAGCGCGGGCGACCACAGGTCGGTGCACTCGGCGTGACGCCCGAAGCGCGCGCTGAGCGCGCGCACACGGCCGTTGGCATCAATCCAGCCCACCGGCGCGCGATTGGCCGCGCGCAGGATGGGCATCCCGAACTCGACCGCCCGCAAACGCGCCATGGCCTGATCCCAGACGTCGATCGGATGTCGGGCGAAGGGCGTGAAGCTGGCCATGTGCACGACGAAGTTGCCGCCCGCCAGCGCCGCCTGGCGCAGATGGGCTCGCGCGTGCAGTTCGTAGCACAGGGTCGGGATCAGCCGGCGACGGTCGTCCAGCGCAAACACGCTGCCAGGCGCCCCGGGCGTCGACGGCCCGTTCCCGGTGAGCGGCTGTTCGTAGTAAGGCACCAGGCTGGACTTGCCATGCCATTGCACGCGCTCGCTGCCCGGTCGCAGAAATTCGGCCGATACCTGGACCTGCTCGCCAGTGGGGCGATAGCACTGCATCAGCAGCGGCAGTCCCAGAGCGTCGGCGAAGCTTCTTCCCCGTGCGCAGACGCTCTGGCTGTCGGCGATCGACACCGGTGTTTCCGGCCAGACCACCAGTTCGCACTGGGCAGACCGAGCCACGGCATCGCGACTGAGTTCCAGCGCCGACATCGGCGCGCCGGGGCGATCGCGGGTCAGCGCCACTGGCGACACCAGCATCGGCAGATCCAGCTGCAGGGGCAGCGCCGACAGCCGCAGGCCCTCGCCCGCGGCCTCGGCCCGATCCATGGCCGCCATCCGCCAGAGGCCGAACAGGTGCACCAGGAGCAGGCTTGCAGCCAGTGCCCACGCCGGCTGCAGCCGCTGCGGCCAGCGCAAAGCTGAATTCCAGATGCCGGCCAGCACGGCGCTCGGCCACATCAGCAGGGTCAACAGCAGCGGCTCGCCGCCCCAGGCGCCGAGCTGCAGCATGCTCGGCCAGACCACCAGGCCGACTGCCGGCGTATATGGAAACGGCTCCCAGCTCAGGCAGATCAGACTGGCGAGCAACGCCGCCTGCCGCAACGCCTGCCATCCCGGATTCAGCGGCCAGCGGCGCCGCAGCAGTCCATCGATGCCGGCGAACAGCGCAAAGGGCAGTGCGTAGCAGAGGAAGAAGGCCAGCGTGGTCGCAAACTGCAGATGCTCGGCAGTGCCGGCAGAGGCCACTGCAGCAGCAAAGGTCGGCCACTGCACCGGGATCACCCAGGCCAGGCCCATCAGCAGGCCGGAGATCACCGCCGACCAGGCACCCGAGGCCGGCAAGGCAGCCAGCCACGGCGCAAACGCCACCCAGATCAGCCAGGGCAGCGCCTGTGCACCGGGCGCGGCCGCGTAGACGGCCAGACCCGACAGGGCGACGGCGGCGAGGGTGCGGCAGATGGACAGCAACCATGCAGACATGGGACCGGAAACCGTAGCAACAGGTGGATCACCTGTAGAGGTTTACGGATTGCGGCGAGGTTCTTATCAGGGCGCGTGCGAATTCCGATCGGGAATCAGCGCCGACAAGCGCAGGTCCAGCGCGCCCCCGGGAAGGATGGTCGATGCTGCGTGCTCGCGAATCTCCCGGGCCAGATCGGCCGCAGCGGCGTGCTGCCCCTGCGCGGCCAGCAGCTCGGCGCGATCCAGCCGCTGGATCCAGACGTCCGGGTGCGCCTCACCCAGACCTGCGATCAGCTGGGACTCGGCTTTCAGGAACAGCGTCTGGGCCTGCGCATGCTGGCTCTGCGCCTGCGCCAGACGCGCGCGTTCGGCATCGAGTGCCGAGGAGCCGTTGACCCCGCCGTCGAAGGCGTGCACGTCGATGGCGTCCAGCTGCGCCTGGGCTTCCGTGTAGCGCGCCAGCGCGCGCAAGGCTGCAGCCATTTCAATCTGCGCCCATGCAAGGCGAATGGGACGTGTGCCGGCGTTAGCGAGGCGTGCGCGCAAGGCGGAGCTGGCCAGTCGTTCCGCTTCTCCGGCGTCACCCTGCAGGCGTTTCAGCCCGGCCAGATTGACCTGCGCCGACGCGAGATCACGTTCGCCTTCGGGCAACAGCCGGCTGCGTATGGCAATCATCTCCTCGAAGCTGGCAACCGCCTCATCGTAGGCACCCACCGCCTGATACAGCGGTCCGAGTTCCTCCAGAATTGAAGTGCTCGCCAATGAAGACTTGCCGTCGAGCTGCTCCTGGATGGACAGGCAACGTTGGAATACCTTGATCGCCGCCAGTCGCTGTCCGAGGTCACCCAGGGTCTTGGCATAGGTATACAAGCCGTAGCCGGCCTGGTAGCTGATGTCGCCGTAGAAGGCCATGCGTAGCTCGCTCATCTGGCGCGCAATTGGCACGGCCTCGGCAAAGGCGCCAGATCTGTTCAAGCCTAGCGCCAGCATTTCCAGGGCATCGGCGTACAGATAGTGCTGTTCACCGAGTTGCGCGCGCACCAGATCCACGGCTGTGCGCCCGTGCTCTACGACTGGCGTGGCGTCCAGCACATGATAGTTGTAATACCGGGCCAGATCGATGTGCGCCCGCGCCACCAGAATACTGTCTTTGCCGGCCACCGTTTCAGCCAGCGCCAGCGCACGCTGGAGCAGCGCCAGCGATTCCTGCTCGTGATCGCCCTCGTATTGGTAATTCAGAATGCCGCCGAGCAGACGCAGGCTGTCGACCAGTTCGATCGAGTCCGGGCTCAGCACCTCACGCAGGCCCAGGGCCTCGCGGGCGATGGGTTCGGCGGCAGGGAAGTTCTCCTGATCGTAGAGCGTATAGGCTTTCTTGTAGAGCAGTTCGGCTCGCAGATCAGGGCGCTCGAGCGCGGAAGTCAAAGCGATGGCCTCGTCGAACAGTTTCAGCGCGCGATCGCGCTGGCCGATGTTCTGATAGACGCTGCCGAGAATGCCGGTCACTTCGGCACGCAGCCGAGGTTGCTTGGCCAGTTTGACCGAGAGGCCGTCGTAACCGGCGTCCAGCAGCTTGGAGACCGGCAGATCGCGCTGCCCGGAAACTTCCGGGTCGGCGCCCTGGAATACCGAAATCATGTAGTCGGCCAGGGCGCGTGCCGAGCGTTCGGCGGCCAGAGCGTTGTCGCGCTCGATACGCATCTGCCAGGAAAAGCCCGCGACCACGCTGGCCAGCACCAGCGCCGCCGCCGCCAGCGGCCAGCGCCTGCGCAGCCATTTACGGCCGACATAGCTCAGCGTTGGCTTGCAGGCCTGCACCGGTAGATGCTCCAGAAAGCGGCGCAGGTCGTCGGCCAGCGCCTGCACGGTGACATAGCGACGGTCGATCTCGGCGTGCGTCGCGCGAGCGATGATGGCCGCCAGTTCCGGCGGCAAACCATCGAGCGCCAGCGCGCCGGACGGGTCCGTGCTGATGTTCAGCAGTTCGGCCAGGGTCACGCCCAGGCTGTAGATATCGGTGGCGGTACCCACCCGTTCGCCGGCTCTCTGCTCGGGACTGGCGTAGCCCGGCGTGTAGGCCTGGGTGGTGACCTTGCCTGGTGTGCCTGCCGATGCATTCGACGGTGCTGCCGGGTCGGCATCGGCCAGCAGCCGGGAGACGCCAAAGTCGAGCAGGATCGGGCGACCTTCTGCCGTCACCAGGATATTCGACGGCTTCAGATCGCAATGCACCACCAGTTGCTGGTGGGCAAAGGACACCGCTGCACAAACGTCGATCAGCAGCCGAAGACGGGTGGCCATCGACAGCTTCTGCTGCCGGCAATACTCGTCGATGGCCTGCCCGCGGACGTACTCCATCACCAGATAGGGTTGTCCTTGCGGAGTGCTGCCGCCGTCCAGCAGCCGGGCGATATTGGGATGCGCCAGCGAGGCCAGAATCTGCCGCTCGCGTGCCAGAAAGCGCAGCGCCTGCGCGCTCGGTTGACCGGACAGCAGCTTGACCGCCGCCTCCTGCTCGAAATGACCGTCGCTGCGGCGGGCGCGAAAGACCCGGCCCATGCCGCCCTGGCCGATTTCATCCAGCAGCGTCCAGGCGCCGAGCACATCGCCGCTGCGGGCTGCTGCGGCAGACACCTCATGCAGCGCGTCCAGCACCGGGGCCGCGAGTTGCTCGGTGTCGCGGGCACTCTGCGCCAGCAATGCTCGCAGCTGCGAGAGCACCGCTAAATCTTCATCACTGGCGGCCAGGGCTGCCTGCTGCTGCGCCGGGTTGAGGTCGACAAGTTGATCGAACAGCGCCTTGACGCGGGCGAACTGGGCAGGATCGAGATCGTTCACAGCGGGGACTCCAGTTGAGCGCTGAGCCAGGTCTTGGCAAAGCGCAGTTCCCGATCGACGATCTGGACCGAGACTCCCAGCACCTCGGCAATCTGCTGTCGGTCCATGCCGGCGAAGAACTTGAGATGCAGCACTGCGCTGCCGCGCGGATCCAGTACTTCCAGTTCACGCAGGGCGGCATCGAGTGCCAGCAGCTCGGCCATGCCCGACTCCTCGCCGGCCTCCACCTTGCCCAGGGTCAGGTGCAGCAGCCCGCCGCCGCGCTTGTCGCTGAGGCGGGCGCGGGCGTGGTCGACCAGCACCGCGCGCATGTACAAGGACATCGAGGCAAAGAAATGCGCCCGGTTTTCCCAGTCCATGTCCTTGCCGATGACGCGCAATAGCGCTTCGTGCACCAGTTCGGTGGGCGACAGCGTGGAATCGCCCGACACCTGCTGCACCCGCCCGGCAGCAATGCGCTTGAGTTCGCCGTAGGCCTGCTCGAACAAGGGCGAAAAGGCGGCACCATCGCCCTCGCGCCAGGCTTGCAAGAGCATCGTGAGCGACGATTCTGAGATAAGCCAAGTCCCTGGCAGCGTGGCGTTCGAGCCGGATTAGATCATGGCGGCGCTGAGGTATACCAGTTTCCTCAGAGTGCATCCGGAGGGTTCCGGACGTGTAATCATCCGGACAAATTCGATCAGCTCCGCGCGGGTCGAAACCAGTCCGTTGATGCCCGCCGGAGGAAGTCTGCGGCGGCATGATAATTCGCTCGCCGAAAGCCGTAAGAACAGCAGTGGCCGGATGTCGCATTGGTCGGCGGCCAACCCAAACCCCTAAGCCGGGCCCAACCCGGTACAGCGCTCTGGAGGTTTCATGTTGCGGTCCCTGCTCAGACGGTCGGCATTCCTGGCTTCGTTTCTCGCCTTGGCGCTCGGTGCAGGGCGCGGTTGGGCCGCTCCTTTTGCCTATGTAGCCGGCGACGAAGGCATCGGCGATCTGGCGGTCCTGGATTTGGGCATGCAGCTGACGCCGACCATCGTCCCGACCGGACGATTGGTGGCGCTTGACGCTCGCGCTGGTGGCACCCGCCTTTATGGCGCCAGGAGCGATGCCCTGGTCGTGGTCGACGTCACCAGCAACAGCGTGGTCACCACCTATCCGGGCAGCGGCGGCGTTTTCAACTCGGTGCGGCTTAATCCCGGCGGCACCCGCCTGTATCTGCCCACCAGTTTTGGTCCATTTGGCCAGGTCGCCGTATTCGATGCCAGTTCCGGCGCGGCCTTGCCTGCCATCAATACCGGTGGCGACCCCAAGGATCTGGTGTTCCATCCCAGTGGCAACACCGCCTATGTCAGCGATGCCAACAACCAGAGCGTGAGGGTGATCGATGTAGCCAACGGCACCGTGCAGTCCTCGGTGGCCGTCGGCAGCGCACCCTCGGTGCTGGCGATCAATCCAGGCGGCACCCGCCTGTATGTGCAGGTGTCCGATGCGGTTGCGGTTTTCGCCACCGGCGGGATGAGTCCGGCAGGCAGCATCCCCGGGCTGGCGCCTACCGATGTGGAAACCAGTGTCGATGGCACCCAGCTGTACGTGGTGGATCAGGCCTTTCCCAATCTGGTACTGAAGCGCTTTGACGCGGACTCGCTGACGCCGACCGGGTCTGTTGTCTTGGGACCCGTGCCTGGCTTCGGTGCCCCGGCGAGCTCGGTCGCCTTCGATCCCTCGGGGGCGCGCAGCTATGTGAGCGATTCGGCCGCCAACAAGGTTTGGGTGGTCGACAACGCCAGTCTTGCGGTCATAGACAGCTACACCCTGGCCAGTACGGGCGCCGGACCGATCGTTGTGCTCGCCGGCCCCAGCCCGTTGCTGGCCAACCCGCCCACCGGGTCCACCCTGAATTTCCCCAACTTCACGGTGGGCGCGGCGCCAGGCAGCGCCTTCATCGAGTTCCAGAATCCCGGCGCCGGGGCGCGCAGCCTCAGCTGCCAGCCGCCATCGAGCAGCGCTTTCACGTTGATCAACAGCCCACTCAGCGTGCCGGCCGCCGGCAGCGCCAGTCTGGAAATCCAGTTCAGCAGCGCCACTGCCGGCAGCTTCAGTGCCAGCCTGAGTTGCACGGCGGGCAGCGAGAGTTTCAGCTACACGCTCAGCGCGACGGCGATCGGCGATCTGTCGACCAATCCCGCCAGCGGCTCGACCATCGCCTTTGCCGCGGTGCGGCCGGGCGCGACCTCCACGCGCCGCGAAATAGACTTCCGCAATGGCTCAGTGGACAGCATCTCGGTGACTTGCCCGGCGCCGAGTCTGAGCGAGTTCAGCATTGCACCGGCGACCTTCACGGTGCCCGCTTTCGGCAATGTGCGGCTGCGACTTGAGTTCGCGAGCGCCGCGCCCGGCGCCTACACCGACACCTTGCAATGCACCTTGGGGACCGGCGGAAACATCAGCTTCCCGCTGACGGGGCAGGCGCTGGCGCCGATGACATCCACGCCTGCCTCGGGCGGCACCGCCGCCGTGCGCACCGTCAGTCGCGGCGCACCATCGCCGTCAACGAACATCGTTTTTCAGAACAGCAGCGGTCTGGCCAACGCCGTCAACTGCAGCGCCCCGACCGGAGCCACCTTCAGCATCTCGCCGCAACCGGTAGTCGTGCCTGCGGCGGGCAGCGGCGCGCTGACGGTGACCATGAACACCGCCGTCATCGGTGTGCATCGCGAGCATATCGAGTGCACCGATCTCGCCGGGGCACGCTTCAGCTTCGATCTGAGCGGGCGCGTGGTGCAGCCGACCTATGCCTTTCTGGGCGGAACTGCTTCATTTCAAGGTGTCACCTTGATGGATACCTTGGACGACAGTCTGGTTGCCTCCCTGCCCCTTGGGTCGTTCAATCCGGTGCACATCGCTGTCACCAGCGATGCCAGCAAGGCCTATGTCGTCGATGCCAGCGCTTATCTCAGGGTGATCGACAGCGCGACCCGCTCGTTGCAAGCCACAATCCACGTGGCCCTCGGGGCCGAGTTGCGCTCTGTCAGTATCAACAGCGCCGGCACCCGCGTCTATGCGACTGACTCCGCCAACAACACCATCGCGGTCATCGATACCAGCAGCAATAGTGTCATCGCAACGGTTCCGAACCCCGGCGCCATCGTCCGTGCCGTTGGCGTCAGTCCCGACGGATCCCGGTTCTACAGCGTTGGGGCAGGCCTGATCAAGACATTCGACGGCGCCAGCAATACCTTGATAGCCGATCTGCCGACGGCGCTGGGGGAACCAGGGCAGGTGCTGGTCTCGCCAGACGGGTCACGCGTCATCATCAGCTACCCGGACGCCAACAAGGTTCGCGCAATAGACGCGAATGGTGCCTTCCTGGGAGACGCCCTCTCAGGACTGGCCTCTGGTTTGGCCTGGCAACCTGACGGAGGTCGCTTTTATGTGGCAAACGCTTCCGGTCTCTCAGCCTTCGATACCCAGACTATGCAACTCCACCAATTTGTCAGCGTGCCTGGCGGAGCACGGGGTATTGCACTACATCCGTCAGGGCATCGCGCCTATCTGACGCGCACCTTTCTGAATTCCCTGGCCATCGTCGACCTGCGGTCGATGAGTGTGATCAGCACCGTTCCCCTGGGCTTCTCGATTTCGGCGGTCGGTCGCTTCGTCAACGGTCCTCGCCGGCCGATCAGCTCGGCACCGGAGAGCAGCAACCTGCTGGCGCTTCCGCTCAAATTGGCAGGCAGTCCAGCGACCAGCGCAGCCATCAGTTTCCAGAACCCCGAACCGGATGCGGTCAGCGTGCTTTGCCAGCCATTGACCGCGCCCGGGTTCAGCGGCCCGGCCGCCACGCTCAATGTTCCAGGGGCCGGAAACCAGGCCGGATTGATCCAGTTCAGCGGCAACCTGGCCGGCACCTACACCGACACCCTCAGTTGCTCTGGATCCGGTGGTGAGAGCTTCAGCGTACCGGTGAGCGCAACGGTTGTTGATCTGCTTAGCACCACGCCTGCTAGCGGAACGGCCTTGCTGCTGCCAGCAGTCGCCGTGGGCGCGTCGGCGCCGACCGTGAACCTCGGTTTCAACAACCCCAATGCCATCTCCCAGGACGTGCAGTGCAGTCTGTCGGCAGCCACGCCTTTCAGTCTGAGCTCCAGCAGCCTGACCCTGCCGGCGAATGCTGGCGGCAGTCTGACTGTCAGCGTGTCCACCAGTGCGCCCGGCAGCTTCGAAGACACGCTCAGTTGCGCTGGGCCGCTGGGTCAGCATTGGCAGTACCCGGTGCGGGCCGTGGTCAATGGTCAGATCACGGCCAATCTGATCAGTGGCAGCAGCATCGTGCTGGCGGCCAGCTTCATCGGTTCCAGCTCGCCGACGCAGACCCTCCGTTTTGCCAACAGCAATCCCACCGCGGCCACGCTCAGTTGCACCACCACCGCGCCGGCCAGTTTTGGTCTCAATCCATCCACGCTCAACATCAATGCCCTGTCCGAGGCAGATCTCGGCATCCAGCTCATTGCCACAGCGTCAGGCAGCTACTCGGCAACTCTGAACTGCACCGGATCAGGCGGCGAGCAGTTCAGCTATCCCTTGAGCTCGCAGCTGTATGCCGCGCCGATCGCCTATGTCAGCAACCGCTTCAGTCCCTCGCTGTCCCTGATCGATACCCAGACCCGCACCACCCTTGCCGAAGTCGCGCTGGCCAGCGCGCCGCAGCGGGTGGCGGTGCACCCGTCCGGACTGCGCGCGCTGGTCACCTTGCCCAGCACCGACGCCGTGGCCGTGGTCGATGCGCCTGGGCTGCTGCGAGCCACGATTCCGGTGGGTGATCAGCCCGATGCCGTGGTCATCACCCCGGATGGGCGACGCGCGCTGATCGGTAATTTTGCCGATGGCACGCTGTCGGTGATCGACCTGCTCACGCTGCAGGTCAGCGGCAGTCTGGTCTTGCCGGCCGGCGTCAGCAGCCTGGCGCTGAGCGCCGACGGAACGACGGCCTACGCCGCGGCCCGTCTGGCTGCTTCGGTGACCCGCATCGACCTCGCCAGCCTGTCCGTGGCCGGCAGCTTCGCCGCCTGTGCCAACGCCAGCGATGCGGCCATCGATCCGACCCGGAACCTGCTCTATCTGGCCTGCACCGGAAACGATTCGGTGGGCGTCTACAACCTGCAGACCGAGGTCCAGGTAGCGATGATTGCGATCGGTCCGGCGACCTACCGCGTCTTCGTGCACCCGAGCCTGCCGCTCGCCTATGCCTTGTTTGTCGATGGCAGCGCGCCTGGCGTGCGCAAAATCGACACGCAAGCCTTCGTGGCCGCGCCAACCACCACCTTCGGTGGCGCACTGCCGCTGGGCATGAGCTTGCATCCGGACGGCGACCAACTGCTGGTGACCGTCTACTCGGGCCCGAATGCGGATCGTCTCAGCATCCGCGACGCTCAGTCGATGACCGAGATCGGCGCTGCCAGCACGGGAACGGGGCCGGTGGACGTCGCCCTGCAGCGCGGCCCGCCCAATCGCGTCGCGCTGAGCACCACGCCGGCCACCGGCAGCCTGATCGTGCTGCCCACGCGGGTCATCGGCACACCCGAGACCACAGCCTTCATCGATTTCCAGAACCTCAGCATGGGCGCCGCTGGCCTGCAATGCGAGGCACAGCCTGCCGCGGCATTCAGCGTGCTGCCGACGGCGTTGACGATACCGGCGATGCAGACTGCCGCGCTGATGGTCAGCTTTGCTGCTGCAACCGTTGGTACCACCGGCGGAACCCTGAGCTGCAGCGCCTTTGATGGTCAGCCGTACCAGTTCGGCTTGAGCGGCACCACGCTGGCCGACCAGCTGTTGCGTGACGGGTTTGAATGACAGCGGCCAGGGATTCTTTGAACAAGTGGTCATTCCCGCGAAAGCGGGAATCGACGCCTGCACAAGCGCATGAAAGCACGGGATTCCCGCTTTCGCGGGAATGACGGCGCAGAGTGGATCACCTGGTGCCGCAGCCCGATCCGAACCCAGCCCGCGGGTCCGGTCACGAAGGCCGACGCTCAGCCCCAGCGGATGGCGCCGCGCCCGGCCGCCTTGGCCGCGTCCATGGCGTCTTGCGGCTCTGGCGATGCTGCGCCCATGGGCCTGATCAGCGTGACCAGGACGCCTTCGGCCAGGGCGTGCGCCTCCGTTGACATGGCGAGCCGTTCGTACAGCGACCCTGCAGAGCGCCGGCCAGGCATCGGCCCCCATTCAGATCTTGCCGATCGCCTCCGCAGTCTGCTCGGCCAGCCTGATTCCCGCCTGATTCATGGTCAGATAGGTGTAGTCGGCGCCGGCCTTGCGAATCCGTTCCTGATGCGATTCGTGCAGCGCGTGCGCGACGATCGGCCGGGTGAAGCCGCGCTGGCGCAGTGAGCGTGCGGCGATCAATTTCGCTTCCAGATCGTCCATGGCCAGAATCGCCGCCTTGATCTGGCCAAGTTCGCAGGTGCGCCAGAAGTTGCTGTCCTCGGCATCGGCAAACAGCACATTGCGCCCGGCCGTCTGATGGGCTTTGGCCTTGTAGGTGTCAGCGTCCAGCCCCAGCGGTTTGAATCCCTGTTCTTCCATGAACTGGTAGGCCGCACTGCCGGTTCTGCCCATGCCAAAGATCAGTACATCGGCATTGCCCATGTCCCTGGGCTGTTCGTCAGGATGGATGGTGTCGCGCTCGTATCGGCGCAGAGCCGCCTCAAAGCGTTCGTAGAGTGGATGCGCGAAGCGGTTGAGTGGTGCCGAGATCACGAAGGAGATCGACACGGCGATGGCCAGCGGCACCAGATAGCCAGGCAACACGCCCGCCGCCACGATCAGCCCGAACTCGGAGTAGGCGGTCAGACTCAGCGCGCTGAGAAAGGCGCTGCGGGCGCGCAACTTGAATGCCACCAGCAAGGCAAAGAACAGTGCGCCCTTGAGCGCCAGCGCTATCCCCATCGCCAGCGCGAAAACCATCGCCCCCCAGTCAGGCAGACCGGCCAGCCCGATCTGCAGAAAGAACCCGACCAGAAAGACTTCCTTGAGCGACCACAGTGATGCGCCCAGTTCCTTGGCGCGTCGATGCGAGGACAGCAACACCCCCATGACCAGGGCGCCAATCTCCGACGACAGGCCCATCGCCTGGAAGCCCATGCCACCGATCACCAGCGACAGCAACATGCCCATCAGCACCAGCAGTTCTTCATGGCCGGCCAGATCCAGGATGCGGTGCAGCAGCGGGCGCAGCAGGGGCAAGGTCAGCACCAGCAGCGCCCAGACATTCGGTGTCTGGCCCGACCAGACTGCCAGCACCACCAGCGCGATGATGTCCTGGACGATCAGGATGCCGATGGCGGTGCGGCCGTGGAAAGTACCCAGCTCGCGCTTGGTTTCCAGCAGTTTCGCCGCCAGCACGGTCGATGAGAATGACAGGGCGATCGCCAGCAGCAGCGAGGTATTCCAGTCCAGCCCCATGAACAGCTTGAGCCCCGGCATGAACACGGCGACGGAGACGGCAAAGTGCAGGAGCGCGCCACCGACCACCTGGGGCTGCGCGATCTGCTCGAGTTTCAGCTTGAGGCCGACCGTGAACAGCAGCATCAGCACGCCCAGATGCGCGACATGCCCCAGCGCTTCCCCGGTGTACTCCGGCAACCCGAGCGCATGGCCGAAGGCGTTGATGGCGAACCCGGCCGCCAGAAAGCCTACCAGTGGCGGCAAGCCGATCTGCCGCACGGCCAGGCCGAAGAAGAATGCGAAACCGATGGTGATGACTTCGAACAATGTGTAGAGCTCCCGTGCAGTCCGGTGGTCAACCCGCCCACCGCAAAATGCGGGCGGGCGACAAGCTTCAGAAGGCGGATTCCGCCGACCGGATCTGGAGTCAATTACAATCCATTAGCGCCGATTGGGTGAGGCTGCAAAGCAATTGCTTTTGCTCGATCCCCAGAGATCTATTTCGTTCATTGAACGCTTCCTGCGCCTGATTTGCTTTGGCCACCAGCGCCTGCTGCTCCAGCATCTTCTCTTTTCTAGAATCATCCGAAGTTCCCGTATAAGCCTTCTGAGCGTTCGTGAAGGCTTCCGTCATCTCGTTCATCAGCCTGTCCAGTTCGGCATTCGCACGTTCTTCAAATGCCTGCATCTTGCGCTGGGCGTCTTCGTTGAGCCCCAGTTCTTGCCAGGGTACTCCGGTGCAAGTCACAGCGGCGGCGCATCGCAAACGGTGCCATTCCTTTATGGCAGCCTCTCGTCGCGCCAACAACGCGTTTTCCAATGCCTCCAATTCCGCCAGTTTCTCCAATTTCTCCGATTCCGGCATCTGGCCGTTCTCTGGATTTCTACTCGAAAAACGATCGACTGCATCCGTGAAATCCGCTTGCATCTGGTTCAGCTCGGCCAGCATCTCCTGTTCAAATTCCTGCAGCTGGCGCAAGGCTTCCTCGCGAGACTGGCCTTCGGCCTGGCCGTTTTCGTCGGCCGGCTGCATCTGGTCGTCCGCAGCAAAGTCCTCGTCGGCAGGCAGGGACTCCTGGCCATCTGACCAAGCCTCCTCCGAGCTCGCGTCTGCCTCGGGTTGTGCGCCATCGGTCTCATCGGCGCGCTGATCCCAATCGCCTGCTTCGTTCTCAGACGCGTCGAATTCGGATTCGTCGGCCGCCTGCCAAGGCTCCTCCGAGCTCGCGTCTGCCTCGGGTTGTGCGCCATCGTTCTCATCGGCGCGCTGATCCCAATCGCTGGCTTCGTTCTCGGGCGCTTCAAATACGGCTTCGGTTTCGTCGACCGCCTGCATCTCGTCGTCACCGGAGTCGTCCTGACCCCAGGCCAGCGGCGTACACAGGAATCCCAACAACAAGACTATCCGGGTAAGGCTTTTCAGCACGACGAAGCTCCAGGCGTAGGTCACAGCGGCAGTTGGTCGATGTCTTGAATCCAGTTATTGCACCGCCGGCAAGCCCGGTGGCGCAGCCAGGAAATCCAGCACCAGGCTGGCCATGGCGCGCATGCCGACGGGGATGGCACCGTCGTCGGCGCGGAAGGTGGGGGTATGCAGATTGCCGTTGACGGTGCCGGGCTTGGTGGGGCCCAGCCGGAAATAGAAACCGGGCACCCGCTCGGAGAAGAAGGCGAAGTCCTCGGCGCCCATCACCGGCCGCATCGATTGCACCTTGTCGGCACCGAGGTGCGCTCTCAGGCGTTCGCCGGCCCAGGCGCTCAAGGCGGGGTCATTGACCAGCGGCGGATTCTCGCGCTGGTATTCGAACTCGACCGTGGCCCCGCCGGCCTGGGCGACGCCGTTGAGGATCTCGCCCATGCGCTTCTCGACCAGGTCCTGCACGGCGCGCTCGTAGGTACGCACGGTGCCGCGCAGTTCAACTTCCGAGGGAATAATGTTCTCACGCTGACCGCCGCGGATGATGCCGACGGTGAGCACGGCGGCCTCGGTGGGATCGACGTTGCGCGAGCGGATGGTCTGCAGCGAGAGCACCGCCTCGGCGGCGATCACCACCGGATCGATTGCCAGCTGCGGCCAGGCGCCGTGCGCCTGCTTGCCGTGAATCACCGCGCGCCAGGTGTCGCTGGCCGCCTGCACCGGCCCGCCAGCGTAGGCCACGCTGCCCACTTCGAATTCCGGGAACACGTGCAGGGCGAAAATGGCAGCCGGCTTGAACTCGTCGAACACGCCTTCCTTCAACATCAGCGCGGCGCCACCTTCCTCACCGGCCGGCGGGCCTTCTTCGGCGGGCTGGAACAGCAGCAACACGGTGCCCGCCAGTTCCTCGCGCATGCCGGCGAGCACACTGGCCACGCCCAGTTGCACGGCCGTGTGCGCATCATGGCCGCAGGCATGGGCGACGCCGACCTCCTGGCCATCGTAGGTCGTGCGTTGGGTGCTGGCGAAGGGCAGATCGGTGTCCTCGACCACCGGCAGCGCGTCCATGTCGGCGCGCACGGCGATGGTCGGCCCCGGCTTGCCGCCCCGCAGTACACCGATCACGCCGGTATGGGCGACTCCGGTGCGCACTTCATAGCCCAGCGATTGCAGATGCGCGGCCACCAGCTTGGCCGTCTCGAACTCGCGATTGCCGAGTTCCGGATACTGGTGGATCTGGTGCCGTAACTCGATGGCGCGCGGCGCCAGTTGCGTCACCAGGCTATCCAGATCCGCGGCTGGTGCGAGGACAGGCAACAACAGACTGGCGGTGAATCCGGCGATCAGGCAGCGGCGCATGCGAGGTCCATCCAGTGGCGGCCGCACAGCGTAGACCGCGGCGCTCAGCGCTGCAATCGGATCCGCAGATGGCCAGTTGCCCTGTCGGTATGGACGGGGGAAGGCGCTGGCAGCTCCGACGTTGCGGACGACTTCATGCGTGTTCGAGCTGCCCCGACGCCGGGCCAGTTCAGGCATCGACTGTGATCGCGCGGAGCCCGCCGTTTTCGACGTATGCTCTGCATTCCTTGCGCTGCAATGGGTGCAGGGCAACCGGTGATTCGGCTCGCGTGGTGAAGGAGATTCGATGAATCGTCGCAGCCTGCTGCTGTGCGCCCTGACGGCGCCCCTGGTGCTCGATGCCGCTTTCGCTCAGGAAGACGAATTCGGCGGCGGGGAGCAGCCCGAGGCTTCCGCCGGAAAGGACATGCGCAGATATCGTTGTACGGTCTCCGACCACATCTACGACCCGGCTGAAGGCGATCCGGCCGCTGGTGTAGCCGCAGGCACGGCGTTTGCTGACCTTCCTGCGGACTGGGTTTGTCCCGATTGTGGAGCATCCAGATCTGATTTTGAACCGATAGACTGAAGCGAGCTCGGGTCGGGAAGCAGCGCTGTTGCGAGCCCACGGCATCGAAGCCGGGCTTGCGAATTCGGTCGATCACTACGACCCCGGATCCGGGCCCGAAGGCTTGGGTCTGCGTCCTCCACTGACGGTCACTTTTTCGCCCTTTGGCGAGGGTAATCCTGCGCGGCGCAGGCTGGGAGTTCAACGATGCCTTTGATGCGGATTGTGGTGAGTGCGCTGGCGCTGATCTCCAGCGCCTTGTTCGCATCGACTTATGACAACCAAGCCGGGCGCTACCAGCTGACGCCTCTGCCAGATGCGGTCGACGAAGCCGAGCGTATGGATCGTATGCAGCTGTGTGATTTGCAGCCTGCGGGGCGTCATGCGCGCGCCGGCGAGAGCGTCAGCATCACGGTCACCGGTCTGGGTGATGAGCAGGCGCTGGCTGCACTGGTCGGATTCCAGCCCATGTGGGGTTCGGCGCTGGGCCAGCAGATTCTGACACTGGAGGAAGGCGAGAACACCCTGGTCGCCGATCAGGATGGACCGCTGTATTTCCGCTACACCGGTGCCGCAGATGCCGGGCCGGTCACGGTCAGGGTCCGTGGCGGCCAACCGCTGCCGCTGTACGTGGATGGCGAAATGAGCGCCGACGACTGGCAGGCTGAGCTGGCCGCTCATGCCGGTGCGCCCTTTGTGCAACTGATCGGTGATCAGGCGCTGATCACCTTGCCTGCAAGTGTTCACGCGCGACATCCGATTGCGGACCCACAGGCCAGTTTTGCCGCCATCGACGAAGTGCTCGATCTGGAAAACAAGCTCTCCGGATTCGATGGCGGAACGGCACTCGACCAGCCTTCACCGCTGCGTACACACTTTCTGGTCGATTTTCGCGCCTCGAAGAAGGACCGCGAAAGCTTTTACATGTATGCCACCGACCAGTTCGTCGGCATGCTGGCCGACAACACCACCGATCTCACCGACCCCGACAGACTGCGTCGCGAGTGGGGCATCTGGCACGAAACCGGACACACCCAGCAGCAGAATTCCTGGACCTGGGAGGCGCTGGCCGAGGTCAACGTCAACATCTATTCGCTGTACGTGCAGGAAGCAATGGGGGTGCCCAATACGCTGGCCCAGTCGGAGGACGGTGAGCCGTCCTACCTCGAGCAGGCGCGGGACTATCTGGCCGGCGGCGCCGACAATCTGCTGGACCAGTTGGACGCCGACGATGACGGCCGCGGCTTCTTCATCCGCCTGGTCATGTTCCATCAGCTGAAGCAGGCTTATGGCTGGGATCTCTACATCGATCTGAACAAGCACTTCCGGGCGCATCCATTGCCGGATGACGCCAGTGACCAGGACAAGGCAGATGCCTTGGTGATCGCCTTGTGCGAACTCACCGGTGCCGATCTGCGGCCCTTCTTTGGGCGCTGGGGGCTGGCCGTCTCCGCGCAGGCCAATCGCAAGCTGGACCGGCAGCAGTTGCTGCCGCCGGACGATGATCTTTCGGAGATCTTTGAGTAGGACTTCGAACCCGATAAGCGCCAGACGCCAATCTTTCTGCGGGCCGATTCGAGCGCCTTGCGAACAGCTATTCTGCGGACTGAATTCGACAAGACGGAATCTCCATGTCAGGCATATTCATCAGCTATCGCCGCAGTGACAGCGCCGGCCACACCGGACGTCTGGCCGAAGATCTGGGAGATGAACTCGACGGCCAGGCGTTGTTTCGCGATATCGAGGCGATAGAGGTCGGCGTCGACTTTGTCCAGGCGCTGGAGCGTGCGGTGAGCGCCTGCACCGTGATGCTGGTGATCATCGGCCCGACCTGGGCGAGCGCGGCGAGCGCCGATGGACAGAAACGACTGTTCCAACCTGGGGACTTCGTGCGTATGGAAATCGAGGCTGCTCTGGCGCGCGATATCCGGGTGATCCCGGTACTGGTCGGCGACGCGCAGATGCCGGGGCCAGCGGATGTCCCGGACTCCATGGCGGCGCTGCTGCGACGCAATGCCTACTCGGTGTCTGATCGTCGCTGGCAGTACGATGTGTCGCAACTGGTCGACATTCTGGTCAAGATTCCCGGTGTCGCCGGGCGCAAGAGCAACAGCCCGCCGGCAGCGATCGGCGCCAAGGCAGGAATGCCTGGCGGTGCCAAAGCCGCACTGGTGGGGGGTGCCATTCTGGTGGCGGTTGCTGCGGGATTTTTCCTGTTGCCCCCAAAGAAGGATTCGACGGCTACTCCATCCACCACTCAGCTGGCCCCCGAGACTGCGCCGGCGCCAGTTTCCGCCGCATCTGCGACTGCACCGGTGGACAGCGAGTTCTACGCCAACTGGGTATCGGCCACGGGTGAAACCTTCAATATCGATACCGAAGAGGACACCGGCAAGCTGTACGTCTTTGCCGGCAGTCGCATGGACGACGGCACCGGCGGCGGCACCGACTCGCCGCCCGTGGATGCGCCCGGACAGGAACTCTACGGCAATGGCAGCATCGATGGACGTCGCTTGCAGGCGACGCTCGAGGACTCCTTTTCCGGCGAGAAATACCTGGTGCAGTTCGAGATCTCCGAAGACGCAAAGAGCTTGACCGGCAGCATCAGCAAGGGCGAGAAAGGCGAGCCTCGTCCCTTGTCACTGCAGCGGCGCTGACTTGCTCTTGATTGTGGATCCTTCTCCCCGCAAGCGGGGGTGAGAAGGGATGTTATCGAGCCATCGGCTCGCATTCCTGTGCAGGCCTGTCGGCTATGCCGACAGGCCTGCACAGGTGGGTCCGCGGGACCCGGATGAGGGGCGGTGCGTACCCAGCGCACACTCCGTCAGCGCAGCCTCTTGATGGTGGTCTTTGGCGACCACACCGAACGCGAGCCTTTGTAGGTCCAGACTTGTCTGGACGCTTCTTCAGCACCAGCCGAAAGGCGTGCGCTGTCGTAGGTCCAGACTTGTCTGGACGCTTCTTCAGCACCAGCCGAAAGGCGTGCGCTGCCGTAGGTCCAGACTTGTCTGGACGCTTCTTCAGCACCAGCCGAAAGGCGTCCAGACAAGTCTGGACCCACAAGAGCCGAGTCCCGAGTCCCGAGCCCCGAGCCCCGAGTCCCGAGTCCCGAGTCCCGAGTCCACGCCATGTCGGGCCGAGGCAGACAGCTCGCCCCTGATGCCGCGCGGTTACCTGGCGACGTCACTGGCAGAAGGGCGAGCGCCCGAAGCCTTCTTCGCCGCATTTGGCGGAAGCAATGCTGTCGCGATACCACTGCCAGGCATAGGAGTGCTGCTTCATCGACGCCGCGAAGCCTTCGCCTACAGTGGGCGGTGGCGGGATATAGACAAAGTGCATGGCCGGGTCAAAGTTGCTGGCGCTGACCTGCGTCAGTTCCGAGGTGCGGTAGAACTCGGCATCGGCGTAGTGCACCAGGGCCTGGGTGATCTCGGTGTCGGGCTCGGGCGTATCGAGAATGGTGACGTGCACCAGTTCCCTGGGGAACCCCATCGCCACCAGAATGTGCGCTGCGCGCGACACTACAAAGCCACCGGCGCTGTGTCCAATCAGGTGCAGTGGCCGGTCCTTGCGGATCTGGCCGTTTTCCACCATGCGCGCCAGGCGGATACCGAAGAAGTCGCCGGTCGCCTGACCGCTGGAGCGCACGCCGCCCAGATCGGCCAGAAAGCGGGTCAAGGGATCGTTGGTATTGAGCCCGTGTTGACTGGAGGCCTTGGCGCCTTCGCGCCAGTCCAGTACCAGCATCTGCGGTGCCAGCGGACCCATGCGCCCGCGCACTCGCGAGGAAATTTCGCTGGTCCAGTGCTCGAAGTCGGAACGGGGTGGGGCCCAGCCATCGCGCATGCCGTGGGCGATGATCATCGTACCGTTGACGGCTGCGATCGGGTCGGGCGCGAATAGGCTGCCGTCGGCGGGATTCAACATACGTCCCAGTTCCTGCAAACGACTGGCAACCGCCGCCGTTTCCGGCTGCTTCAGGCTGATCCACATCAGGACGAATGCCACGCTGAGCACCACCCAGATCAGGCGCCCAAGCACCACGCGCACCAGGAATCCGGCCGCTGCACCCAGATTGCGCAAACCTTTCCACAGGATGTCCAACTTGCCGATGCGCCGCGGCGCCAACTGCTGGGGCACGACCACCGCGGACTGCTCACGGATGGTGTAGAAATCCTCGGTGGTCTCCGATTGGAAGTACCAGTCGAGAACCTCGGACAGCAGCGCATCCTCGGTTTCACGCAGCAAATCGAGCGCCTGCTCGTCGTTGGCCGTCGCAAAGCGCTCGCGCAGGTTCTCCAGATGCAGCAACTGCTGCGTATAGCGCGCCGTGCGCCGCGTGGACTCGCCGACAAAGCGCAGCGATTGCGCCACCAGCAAGCCCAGCGGCAGCGCCAGACCGGCCATGCCGAGCGCGAATTCGAGCCAACTGCCGCCGAGCAGCGCCAGCCAGGTCGCCGAGCGTGGATGCAGGGTGACGATGATGCCGGCGACGCCGACAGCCAGCGCCAGATCCATCAGTATGGTGCTCCAGCGCGTCAGCTTCCGGCGCTCGCGCAAGGCGCGGTCGCGCTGACGCAGGTAGTAGTCGTACTGGTTGTCGATGCGTTCGCGCAAATAGTCCGCGCGCCAGTTCGGCGCCGTCTGTTGCGGCTCGGCGGCAAATTTCTGCAGCAGCGGACGCAAGGCCGGCACCACCGACAACAAGCTCACCACGGGCTGCACTGGCGCACTGCGAGTCGCGAGCAAGGAACGGCAAGCCTCGGCTACCAGGCGCGCGCGCGACCACAAACGACCCATGCTGCGCCAGCGTAGCCACCAGAAAAACACCAGGATCAACAAGGGGCTGGCCAGACCCGCCAGCGCCGCCAGCATCGGCGGCAGATGCAGCGGCGTGCGCAGTAGCCAGACCACCGGCAACAGCACGCAGATGGCTTCGATCGCCACCAGGGTCTTGCCCGAGCGTCGCGTGTCCGGTGCCGTCGACTGTGCCAACTCGTCGCTGCCCTTGAAAATCGCCTCAACGCTCTCGGCTAGCGAGACACCGGCCGGGGTGAGCGTGTCGTCCAGCCAACTCGGCGGCTGCCAGTGGCCGCCCGCATGCGCGTCCCAGCGCTGGCCATCGACTGTACACACGGCACTCCACAGCGCGGCACCGGCGCCCAGCGTAGCCGGTGCTGCCGGACGTTCGCCGGCATACAAAACCAGCGTGGCATCGGCGCTGGCGCGCCATTCGCTGCCGTCACCAGTGATCGCCTCACCCTCAAATCCGCTGTCACGGGCGAGTTGCAGTGCGAATGCCTGCTGCTCGTCAGCGCTGCGCACCAGCAATCGCCACGATCCCGTCTTGCTGGCCTGGATCGATTTCAGCGCGTGCCGGCATGCCTCGATGGCGGCCTTCGGCAATTTCTCCGAGGTCTGTTCGCTGCTTTCGAAATAGAGGATTGGCCGGGCAGACGATACGGAATTACTCATATGTGCGCGTCTACCAGCTAGTGGGATTGGCTGGGACTATAGGGTGCGCAAGGGCTCGGAAATTGGCGCTGAAAACGGAATATATTGTGCTGCCAAAGTAGTAAGTCACGTTGACCCGCAGGGTCTACGTGACGGCTCGGCTCGGCGCGTCACGTAGCCCGCTTCGCGGCCAACGTGACCTACTTCGAGTTTGGCGAATCACTTGGCCCGCGTCGCCGCCTGATGACCAGCCCCGAAATCAGCCGCATCTGCGAGGCCATGTTCGCGCCCAAGGCTGGCCTTCCGGCGCATCATCGAGCCGTCGCCGAACCGAGCACCTCTGATCTGCATGTCAGCGAACGCCAACCCAGTCGCTTTCACCGCCGCACCTGAACACGAAGGCGAGGCGCGCAGCTATGCGGTGCCCTTGGTGGTCGCCGTCACTGGACACCGCGATCTGGTGCCGGCTGAACTCCCGGCGATTCGTGCCAGGGTGCGAGATTGCCTGCTCGGCCTGCAGAGCGCTTATCCGGGACGGCTGGTCGCGGTCATGTCTGCGTTGGCCGACGGCGCAGATCGCCTGGTCGCACAGCTGGCGTTGGAACTGGGCATGCCTTTGACCGCCGTATTGCCGATGCCCCGGACACTCTACGAAGCCGATTTTGGCAGCGAGTCGTTGTCGGAATTCGCCAATTTGTGCAGTGCCGCCACCGATGTGTTTGAGCTGCCGTTGATCATGGGCAACAGTGCCGAGGCCGTGTCCACCGACACTCAGGCGCGCGCCCTGCAATACGCCTCTGTGGGGGTATTTCTGTGCGCGCATTGTCATGTGCTGCTGGCCTTGTGGGATGGCAAGGACAACGGCCAGTTGGGCGGTACCGGGCAGGTGGTGCGCTTTCACCACGACGATGTGATGCCCGACTACGCGCCGCCGACCAGCGTCAGTCTGCTCAGCCTGACCGACGACGAGAGCGATCTGGTCTACCACGTGGTCTGCAGTCGCGATCGCCCGGGCGGTGAACCCGCCCCTGGGCTGAGGGCTGTGACCAGCTTCTGGTTCACCAGGGACACCGAGCATCCGCGTAGCGAGCAGATTCCGGAGCGACACCGGCGCGTATTCGTCTATGCCAACGAGTTCAGCCGCGAGGCGCAGTCCTTTGCGGCGGTCATCGACCAGGAACGTGCCTCGCTGATCCCCGGGGCCACTGGGCCCTCGCTGCCACCTGGTCTGGCCGACATCAATCAGGTCTTTTGCGCAGCCGACTGGCTGGCGATGCGCTATCAAAAGCGCGTGACGCTGGCACTGAAGGCGAGCCATCTCTGCGCCCTGGTCGCGGCTGCCGGGTACTTGTCCTATACCGATCTGTATTCGGCGCCGACCATGATCGCGTTGATTCTGCTGATGATGCTCGTCGCGGTCGGCATCAACTGGCTGGCGGTGCGCGGCGCCTGGCATCGCAAATATCTGGACTACCGCACGCTTGCCGAAGGTTTGCGCGTACAGTTCTACTGGGCAGCAGCGGGGGTCACCAGCGGCAACATCACCAAGTTCGCGCACGACAACTGTCTGCAGATGCGCGACGTTGAACTCGGCTGGATCCGCAATGTCATGCGCGTGGCCGGCACCGAGTGCGATGTGGCGCCGTCGCTGACGCCCGAGGGACTGGCTTTCGTGAGGAGTGAATGGATCGGCGACACCGAGCGTGGGCAGTTGGGCTATTACCGTCGTCGTTCCGCGCTGCACAGCCGCGAAACCGCGCTGACCCGGCGCATCGGTCGCATCGGCATCGCCACCACGCTGCTCGCACTGATCGCCCTGCTGTTCATTGGGCCGGGGCTGTCGCCAGAATGGCAAACGCCGATTGTCTATCTGATGGGTTTGATATTGCTGCTGGTGGGTGTGCGCCAGTCATACGCCACCCGCCGGGCTGAGTCCGAACTGATTCGCCAGTACGAATTCATGCACCGGATCTTCAACAATGCGCGCCGGCGCATCGACGTAGCCGAAAGCGATGCCGAACGCCGACGCATCCTCAAGCTGCTGGGCGACTCGGCCCTGGAAGAGCACGCCGAGTGGATATTGATCCACCGCGAGCGCGGGCTCGACGAGGAGGAAGGGCTGCGGCTGGGCTGAGAGCGCAGGCAAGCGCTGTATTGCGTGCATGGTGGTCCGCTCGCAATCGAGTCGAAGGTCTGCCGATGGCTGCCCGATCGATGCGGTTCGCTGCGCTCAGCACATCCTACTCGGTGCCGGGAGCGTTCGAACAAGGTTCGAACCCACCAAAGCTCGCGCTGTTGCGGGTCCGCACCTTGGTGGTTCCGCACCTTGTCCGGACGCTTGCCGCTACACCCGCGCAACCACCCTCACAGCGCCTGCACCTCGTCCGCCTGCGGCTTCCCACCCCTTCCGCAAATTACCTTGAAGGTCACTCGCTGGCCTTCCTTCAGGCTCTTGAGTCCAGTGCTCTGGATCGAGTAGAAGTGGACGAACAGGTCTGTCCCTTTCTCGGTCGTGATCAAGCCGATGCCCTTGGCGTCGTTGAAGTTCTTGACCGTTCCCTGCTGCCGATGGCTACTGCCCATGGGGTACTGGCCGCAATACTGGATGGTTGGCGGCGTCGGTGCTGCTGCCGGTGGCGGTGCAGCAGGCGCGGGAGGTGCCGCCTGTTGCGGCGGGGGTGCGGCCGGCGCCGGCGGCGCGGGTTGTGTATCGCTGACCGGGTTGGCGTCTTCGAGCTCGCTGCCGGTTTCCGCTTCGGCCGGTTCGCTCGCAGCTTCCTCGTCAGCGGCCGGCTCGGTTGCCGACTCCTCGCCATCGCCCGTGTCCGACGCTTCTTCCTCCTCAAAAGATCCGGCGTCCTCACTGGATTCGTCCGCCAGATCGCCAGCGTCGGCAGACGCGTCTTCCGATTCTTCCTCCTCCGAACCATCGGCCCCATCGCCGGCCCATTCATCAGCACCCTCATCCGATTCGTCAGAGCCCGCGTCGGCGAAGGCCTCGTCGCCACTGTCTTCAGCGTCGCCCATCTCGTCCGACGCGTCCGCGTCGTCTGCGGTAGCGTCCCCATCGAAACTCTCGTCGGCGGCCGCCTCATCGGCGAATCCGGCCTCGCCTGCCGCGTCGGCTTCGCTGTCGAATTCATCCTGCGCCCAAACCAGCGGCGCGGCCAGGGTGCCCAACAACACTGCGATCAGCGCGGTCTTCTTCAGCACAAGCGACTCCTGGGTGTGGGGATGAGGCCTTGGCCTGCGCCTCGATCATGCGCCGGACGCGGGCGCGGTCGTTATGGGTTGGATGAAGCATCTTGCGGTTCGTTCAGGAGACTGGGCAAGCATCCGGGAAGGGCGCTGCGCAACCCATGCAGAAGCCTTCGAACAAGGTTCGGACCCACCAAAGCGAGCGCTGTTGTGGGTCCGGACCTGGTCCGGACGCTTGTCCTGCACCTCTGCGACAGACCTTAATGCACCTTGACATTCTCTGCCTGCAGCCCTTTCCGCCCTTGGGTCACAACGAAGCTCACCCGCTGGCCTTCCTGGAGGGACCTGAACCCGTTGCTCTGGATCGATCGGTAGTGGACGAACAGGTCGGGGCCGGATTCAGGGGTAATGAAGCCATAGCCTTTGCAATCGTCGTACCACTTGACGGTGCCATTCTGCGTTGCGGAGCCCTTCATGACCGGGCCTGCCGGCGTTTTGGTGGGTGCGGGGGCCGTCTTCGCTACCGCCTGCTTGTTGATGCATCCCGAACCCCCGGCGGCAGCGACGGGAGCCGAGGTCGGTGTCGGCGGGCTTGCCGGAGCCGGCGTGGCGGGGGCGGGAGCAGGCGCAGGCGCCGGCTTGGCCGGAACCGGCTTGGAAGCCGGCGTCCAGACCACTTGCGGCGCAACCGTTGGCGCGGGCGTCGGCGGCGCTGCGCTCGGCGGTTTGGCAGGTTCCAGGCCCGCAGTGGCAACCGCGCCGGCCGCATCGTCGGCCGCGCTTTCGCTGTCGCGCGAATCCATTGCCGCTTCCACGGCGTTCGCCTCATCCCACGCCGCCTCGATCTCCGAAGCGTCGGCTTCAGCGCCGGATTCGTCGGCCAGATCGCCGGTCTCGCTGTCGTCGGCGGTCGCGTCTTCCGATTCCTCTTCCTCCTCCTGCACAGCGGCCACGTCGCCGGCGCCTTCATCCTCGCTCTCGGACGCGAATGCCTCATCGCTGCTGCTGTCGTCGGCATCGGCGATGTCGGTCGACTCGTCTGTCGCAGCGTCCTCGTCGACGCCCTCGTCGACGCCCGCCTCATCGGCGAATTCAGCCGGATCGGCATCGTCGCCTTCGCTGGCGAACTCGTCGCTGTCGTCGGCATCGGCGATGTCGGTCGACTCATCTGTCGCAGCGTCCTCGTCGACGCCCTCGTCGGCACCAGCCTCATCGGCGAATTCAGCCGAATCGGCATCGTCGCCTGCGCTGGCGAACTCGTCGCTTTCGCCGGCCCACTCATCGTCGGCCTGCATCCCGACGTCGTCGCCACCCTCGTCATCCTGGGCCCAGGCCAGCGGCGCGAGACTCGATCCCAGCAACATCACGATCAGCGCGGTCTTCTTGAGCACGGTCCATTCCTCGGGGTCAGGGTTATAGTTTGAACTGCGTCTTAAATCATGCGCCGAGCGTGCATGGAGTCAATGCGGGTTTCCTGAAGTGCTGGGCAGTTCGTTAAGGAAGAATGGCAATCGAGCCGCAGGGGTTCGGGACACCCAGAAAATGGCTGGCCCCGATGGATACGGGCGAACGACAAGCGCTTGCCCGAAATTTCTGTCATCTGGCCTTGCACCGGCTTCTTGTCCGGTAGGCCCGATGCGGTTGACAAGGGCTAGCCCCGGGATCTGAGGATGTTTCGAGCGCTCTGCAACTCGCATCGTCGGCTCCACGCACCCAATGCCTGCTGATTAGCAAGCGACTGTGCGGAATTGCTTGACCAGGCTGCGTTCACTTCGCCAATGGCAGCGGGAGAGACCAGCAGATACAGGCCCCGGCTCTACACAGGGTGCATTCGCGCCCGCAGCAACTTCATGAATGGGGCACTGAACGCGCCGGGCTCTCCTGCCAAGTGAAGCTGCGATACGCCTCAACCGTCCTGACCGTATTCAATGACTCTGCCGACGTGCCGACGTGCCGACGTGGCGACGTCAGAGCTTGCGTCGCACCGCGATGTAGCCGCACAGGCCCAGCAGCAGGCTCAGCAAGATCAGGCCGAGGGAATTCAAGGTGGGTATTTCCTCGACCTGATAGCCGATCTGCACGCTCAAGCTGGCAAGATTGTTGGCGGGTACCGGGTCCGGCGAGTCTGAAGCGGTGCTGGCATTGACGGCGATCAGTCCCTCGACATTGCTGAAGGCGGTCACGCTCAGCGTGCGCGTGATGCCGGTTGCGGTGGTGCCGGACCAGGTGCAGACGATGGCGCCGGTGGTGCCGACTTGCGGAATGGTGCAACTCGCGCCGCTTGCCGTGTGACTGCTGTAGCGGAAATCTGGCGTCAGCGTCAGCGTGATCGACACGTTCTGCGCATCCGAGGGCCCGAGATTCAGGCTGGTCGCGGTAAATGCCACGGGCGTGTTGACGAAGGCCTGGGTGGCAGATGCTGTCAGCGCGACAACAAGATCCGCACTGGTCGTCACGGTAGTGGTGGTACTGGCGCTGTTATTGCCAGGATTCGGGTCGGTGGCGCTGCCCGCTACTGTCACCGTGGCATTGAGCACGCTGCCGGTGGGCACTGATGGAGCCACCGCCACCACGATCGTCGCCACCCGCGAGCCGCCGGGTGGGATGTTTCCGGTCACCGTACAGACCACCGGCGCACCAGCGCAGGCGCCGCCGCCGGACACATTGCCCGACACCAGGCTGGTACCGGACGGCAACGGCAGCGTGACGGTCACGCCGCTGGCAGCGGATGGTCCGGCATTGGTCAGGGTTGCGGTGTAAGTCAGGTTGGTGCCGGCAGTGACTGGATCGGGCGCGTCGGTCAGCGTGACCGACAGATCGGCGGCGGCGTTGACGGTGGTCGTCGTGCTGGCTGAATTCGGCGCGGGGCCGGGATCGGTCGTGGTCGATGCAACCGTCGCGGTCGCGCTGAGTACCGTGCCGTCGGCGGTCGTGGCAGGAACGCCGACGACCACCGTCACCGAGCGCGCATTGCCGGCTCCCGACGCGGTGGCCCCGGCCCAGGTGCAGCTGACGCTGCCGTTGGTGCCTACGGCCGGTGTCGTGCAGTTGGCACCGACACTCGCCGTGGCCGAGACGAAGGTGGTGGTCGCCGGCAGCGGCAGCGCGATATTGGCGTTCTGGGCGTCGGACGGACCGTTGTTGGTCAGCGTCGCCACATAGCTCAGGTTGGTGCCGGCAGTGACTGGATCGGGGGTGTCGGTCAGCGTGACCGACAGATCGGCGGCGGTGTTGACGGTCGTGATCGCGGTGTCGGTGTTGTTGGCGACCGGATCGCTGGTAAGCGAGCCCGCCGTGATGGTCGCGCTCAGATTCGCCGTCTGCGCGGGACTGACCAGCACCACGATGGTCGCCGTTCGAGTGGCGGTGGGCAGGGTGGCACCGGGCCAGTTGCAGACCACCGGGTTCGCCAGATTGCAGCTGCCGCCGGCGCTCGCAATGGCGGACACAAGACTGGTGCCGGCCGGTAGCGGCAGCGTCAGACTGGCGTCCTGGGCGTCGGACGGGCCTGCATTGGTCAGCACGCCGGTGTAGGTCAGGTTGGTGCCCGCGATAACCGGATCGGGCAGGTCCGCCAGCGTGACGGTCAGATCTGCCGAGGTGTCGACCGTCGTCGTGGCGGTGGCGGTATTCGGCGCCGGGCCTGGATCGGAGGTGGTCGAAGTCACGGTCGCAATGGCGGAGAGCACGGTGCCGGCGGCGGTGCTCGCGGGCACGGCGGCGACTACGGTCACACTGCGCGCGTTGATCGCGCCGGTCAGAGTGGCGCCCGCCCATACGCAGTTGACGCTGCCATTGGCACCGACGGCCGGCGTACTGCAGATACCGCCAGCGCTGGCCACCGCCGACACAAAAGTCGTCGGCGTTGGCAAGGGCAGATCGATACTGGCGCCTAGCGCATCATTGGGCCCGGCATTGGTCAGCGTCGCCACATAGGTGAGATTGTTGCCGGCCGTGACGGGATCGGGCGTGTCGGTCAGAGTGACTGAAAGGTCGGCCAGATTGAGCGTATTGAGGATCGTGCAGGTGCCGGCAGAGAGCGCTACATTGGCGCAGCCACTCTGGTTTGCGGTGTAGTTGGCCGGCACCACCTCGGTCGCCGTACAAACCGGTGTTCCGACGAAGCCAGATACGGTGAAGCTGGCCGGCGAGGCCTCGGAAGCCAGCGCGGTTGGCGGGCTGACGACGCCAGGAGTGCAGCTCAGCGCGACCGTCACCGGCGCCGGATTGTCGTCGTTGTAGTCCTTGACCACGGTGAACGAGGCGGTAGGCGCGTACCAGAAGCCACCCGAATGCGTGTAGGCACCTCCGACGTGATCGCCGGCATCGGGCTGGCCAGCGGTGCCGCCCAGGGTATAGCCACCGCCGGTTGAAAAGGTCGCGCCGCCGCCGTCGATGGTGTTCCAGCGAAGATCGTAACCGCCGCCAGATTGCGCAAGCGCATCGCCGCCCGTGCCCAAGACAGCAAGCAGCAGTCCCGCAGCGCGAGTGAGTTTGGCGTTCAACGGTGGTCTGCCGCCTCGATGCGTTCGAGTCGCCGGGTCAGCTCGGTCATCTGCTCAGCCATCAAATCGATCTTTGCCTGCTGACGCTGGACCAGGCCCAATAGAGCGGCATTGACCTGATCGTAGCGCACCGAGACGATCTCGCCATTGCGATCGCGGATGACCCAGTCCGGGTAGATCTTGGCGACTTCCTCGGCAATCAAGCCGTACTGCAATGCACGCGGATCGCCTTCCGGGGCCACGTCTTCGCGGTAGCGGAACACCACCGGACGCAGTCCGAGCAATTTGTCGGCATCGGCGTCCATGTCGCGGACATCTTCCTTGAACTGCCGGGACGACGCCACCGCGGTGCCCAACTGACCGTTGGCGTTGATCAGTACGGCGACGCCCGGACCGGGGATCGCGATGCCGTTGATGCCGCCGATACGCGTGTCGGTATGCGTGCCGTTGGTGCCTAGGCGGATCTTGTTGTTGTCGCCCGGGACCCCGGGGTGGCCAATGATGATGTTGTTGCTGTCGCTGCCGGTGGCAAGAATGCCGCCGCCGATCATGATGTTGTTGCTGCCGCTGACGACCTGACCGCCAGCATCGACGCCAATGCCGATGTTGGATACGCCGACCGTCACCGCATCGAGCGCGCCAGCGCCCAGCGCACTGTTGAAGCTGCCGGTCGCCGCACCCAGTGCCTGATTGCCCACGGCGGTATTCAGATTGCCAAGCTGGTTGGCATCGAGCGCATAGCTGCCGACCGCGGTATTGCTGAGGCCGCCCGTGTTGGCCAACAGCGCGCTGGCGCCGACCGCCACGTTCTCGGTGCCGGCGTTGTTCATCTGCAACGCGAGGGCGCCAACGGCGGTGTTGTCGCGCGCGGTGTTGGCATTCAGCGCTGCCTGACCGACAGCGGTGTTGCGGCCGGCCGTCACGTTGTTGGCGAGTGCATTGGTACCGACTGCGGTGTTGTCGCCACCGGAGGTGTTCCTGGCCAGCGCGCTGGCGCCAACGGCCAGATTCGCCGAAGCGGTGTTCACCGCCAATGCGCCCGCGCCGACGGCCGTGTTGACGAAACCGGTAAGATTGGCGGCGAGAGTGCCGGTGCCGATCGCCGTGTTGGCAAAGCCATTGGTATTCAGCTCCATGGCCCTGTGGCCGACTGCGGTATTGAAATCGCCGAACAGCGCATTGACGCCGCCCGGATCGGCGATGGTGGCGGCCAGCGAGCGGTAGCCGATCGCCGTGTTCTGGTCGACATTGTTGGCCGCGCCGAGGGCACTCTCGCCGAGCGCAGTGTTGCCCGCGCCGGTGACCGTGCCATTGCCCGAAAGCCCCGCAAAGGTGTTATCGAGGGGCGGGTCTACGCGCATGACCGCCGCGCCACCGATGCGATAGAAGCCAGAGACATTCAGGGCATTCGCGGCTGTGTCAAAAGTGAAATTGACCGGATCGCCGGTCAGGCCGGTGCCAGCGCCGACTCCGAAGACCACCGCAGGTGCGGCAATGCCCGTGATGGTGCCGGCGGCGTGGGTATGACCCACCAGCGAGAACGCGGTGCTGTCCAGACCGTCAAGCAGATCAGCATTGCCGGCAATACTGGCAAACAGTGCATTCGGCGCCGCTGTCAACTCCTGGCGCGGTGCCAGCACCGTGTAGGGCGTGCCCGGAAAATTTGGCGACACCCGAATTTCCATCCAGCGGCGGTTGCCGGCGAACACGCCGGGACCGAAGTCCAGCGGTACGGTGAACAACCCATCCGTGCAAACCACGTCTGCGATGGCAATGGCCGAGCTGACCGCAGTCGGGCCGGCTATCGAGTCGTAGACCTGGAATTCCAGGTCGAGCAGGCCGTTGACCGCAGTGCCGGTCTGCGCGATGCGGCCCTGATAGGTGAACGCGGTGCCGAGAGCCTGCGCCGCTGCGGTGTTCACGACTCCGCTCAAGGCGAGAACCAGGATGCAGCAACCGACCCGGAGTCCGCTGGCTTGTACGCTGAACATGCTTGCCACCTCGAATGAGAATCTTCGTTGACCGTCCCGCGGGGGCGTGGCGGTTACCAACCAGCGGCCCGGCATGAACCTTGCCGCTTGCGCATCCAGAGGCAAATCCTGGCAGGACACCTTCAGAATCTCGCAGACGGCAGACGCCAGCCGATTACAAGGCCTGACGAGCACTTTATCGGATTTTGTTGTAACCACCAATCCGCTGTGTTGGAGCCTGCAGGAGGTTGGCACCTTCACCTCCTGGACCGTGCTCGGCAGACGCGCCGGTCAAGTCGTACAACAGCATCTCAAGCCTGAGCCCGAGCAGATCCCGGAAAGGTTGCGAGGCTGCCATGTGGCGTGCAGACTCATTTCAGGTAGGGTGCCGTGAACCAGCGAAGGGCATCAATCGAGATCAGGATTCGATGCCTCGGGCGATACCCAGTCGCGGAAGACACGAATTCTGGAACTCACCACTTCCCGCATTGGCCGAAGAGTACGGCCAGGATGGCACTCAGGCTGACGGCAATCGATGCAAATAGACGCTATTCGCCAACGCCTGCGTGCCCTCGGGTCCCGGCCTCTGCACGAGCAGACCGTGCTCCGGAACTGGACCCGCGCCTGGCCCTTGGACACCTGTAGAGGTGACCCCGAGCGCTATTTTCCCGGGGCCGTGCGGGCGGCTCTGCCGTCCCTGGCCGAGGAGCTTGCTGGCCTGGTGCGTCCGCAGTCCGAACATCCCAGCGCGGACGGCTCGAAGCGCCTGCTGGTGCAACTCCGCAGCGGGCAAACCGTGGAAAGCGTGCTGCTGCCGCGCGACGGTGTCTGTGTGTCCAGTCAGGTGGGCTGCGCGGTCGGCTGCGTGTTCTGCATGACCGGTCGCGAGGGCCTCAAGCAGCAGGTGAGCAGCGCCGAGATCGTGGCCCAGGTTGCGCTGGCACGGCAGCAGCGCAGCGTTCGCCGGGTGGTGTTCATGGGCATGGGCGAGCCGGCCCACAATCTCGATCACGTCATGGAGGCCATCGAGTTGCTCGGCACCGTTGGCGATATCGGCCATCGGAATCTGGTGTTTTCCACGGTCGGCGATCCGCGGGTGTTCGAGCGGCTGCCGCAGGGACCGGTCAAACCGGCGCTGGCGCTGTCGCTGCACACCACGCGCGCCGAACTGCGTGCCAGGCTGCTGCCACGGGCGCCGCGCATCGATCCCCGGGATCTGGTCGAGGCTGGCGAGCGCTACGCGCGGGCGATCGGCTATCCGATCCAGTACCAGTGGACGCTGCTCGAAGGCATCAACGACAGCGACGAGGAACTGGCCGGCATCGTGGCGCTGCTGTCGGGCAAGTACGCGGTGATGAACTTCATCCCCTTCAACGCCGGCGATGGCCTGCCATACCAGCGCCCGAGCAGCGAACGCGCCCGGGCGATGGCGCGCCACCTGCATCAGCGCGGCATCCTGACCAAGCTGCGGCAATCGGCGGGGCAGGATGTCGACGGCGGCTGCGGGCAGTTGCGGGCGCGGGCGACTGGGGGCCGCGGGTTGATGTAGCCCGGTGGGGCGCGCTGCGGCTCACCGGGGATCTTTCGCGTCACCGCCCGGAGAGCGCTGCGCGCACTTCGGGCTGCGAGGAGCCGGTCAGGCCATGGATTCCTGGGAAAATCGATTCGCAGGCTGAGCGCTCGCCGAGACGTCGCCATCAAGCCCGCTTCAGCCCGATTCCAGCGTCAGTCCGCCGCCCCTGCGCCCCGAAGGCCAAAACGCCACAGGCCAAGCGTGATCAGCAGGGTGGCGACCACCGAGTTCCAAGCGATCAGTTGAATCAGAGGGTCCCAGGTGCTCCAGGCGCCCGAGAGTCCGTAGTAAGCGAGATAGCCAAATGCGCCGCCGTTGCTGACGATGCCCACCCAGATCTGAGCCAACGCTCGTCGTCCTTGCAAGGATTCGTGCAGCGCGAATCCATAGCCCACGCACAATGCTAGATACGCCCAGCCGAGCATGCGCACGAACATGTAGCTGTCCTGATGCGGAAAACCGGCGGCCTCGATCAGATCGGCCGGCAGCAGTATCAGCGGCAGCGACCAGAACAGCAGCGTCGCGCTGATCTTGAAGGCCAGCACGCGGGACAGGGCGTTCATGCCGATGTCTGCAGCCAGAACAGGAAGCCCATGGCGGCGCACATCAGCACCATGGCGATGGCGAAAAAGCTGAAGCGCGGAGCGCTGCGAGCGGTTCCGGCTTCCCGCAGGCGCAATTTTCGGGCGAGCAGCCCAAGGGCCAGGAACACGCCGGCACCCACAAGCCAGCCGACCTTGCCCTCGGCAAGTCCGATGACCAGACAGGCGCCTGCCATCAGGAACAGGGTGGCGATGAAAGCGACGGGACGCATGGGCTCTCCGGGTCAGGCAGACCGAAATCTGGAATCACCCAAATCTAGGATTTCCTGGACATTGTCGCAAACTCGGGTCGCCCTATTTGGGCGTTGCCCGCCGCCTGCACGCATCCGAGCAATACTTGACCTGCTCCCACACCTTTTCCCAGCGCTTGCGCCAGGTCATCGGGCGCTGGCAATGGGCGCAGAGCTTGCTGGCTCGCGGGGTGGCCCGGCTCTCGCGTGCCTTGCCGGCCATGCTCAGGCCTGATCGCCAAAGAGATCAGCCTGCGGGCTGGGGCTGGGGCTGGGCAGGGCGCGCTGCACCCGGCGTTTGCGGCTGCCGTGCTTGTCCATCACCGCGCGACTCTGCTCGTACATGCCGGGGCGCCGGCGCCAGGCCGTAAGTCTGGCCTTGGCTTCGCGCGCCGCCTGTTCGTGATCGACGATCGGCCGCGGGTAGTCGCGGTCCAGAATCACGCCGTGGCGTTGCTGCTCGGCCAGGCTTATCCGGAACGGCGCGTGGATCAGCGACGCCGGCAGCGGCGACAGCTCCGGAAGCCATTGGCGGATGAACTGGCCATCCGGGTCCTGATCCAGTGACTGCTTGATCGGGTTGTAGATGCGCGGGATGTTGATGCCGGTGACGCCCGACTGCATCTGTGCCTGGCTGTAGTGGATGCCGGGCTCATAGTCGACAAAGCGCCGCGCCAGGAACAAGGCCGGCTCGCGCCAATGCAGCCACAGATGGTAGCTGGACACCGCCATCAGCATGGCCCGCATGCGGAAGTTGATCCAGCCTTCGTGCGCCAGCATGCGCAGGCAGGCATCAACAAAGGGCCAGCCGGTGCGGGCCTCGCGAAAGGCGGCGAAGCGCTCATCGTCGAAGTCCTCCTCGCGCATGCCGTCGAAGCCGCGGTGAATGTTGTGGAATTCGATCTGCGGCTCGCTTTCCAGTTTCTGCATGAAGTGGCAGTGCCAGTGCAGCCGCGACTCAAAGGCCTGCAGCGCGCGCGGCTGGGTGGCCAGCTGCGGCGGCAGTCGCGGCTGCGCCCGCAGTTGTGCACGTCGCGCGCGCACCGCCTGTACCAGCTCGCGCAGCGACAGATTGCCGAGGCTCAGATGCGCCGACAGTCGCGAGCACGCAGTCGCCGCCGTCAGGGGCGAGGACATCTGGCGGTGATAGGCCAGACCGCGGTGGTCGAGAAAGCCCTGCAGCAATTCCAGGGCCGCACGGCGTCCGCCAGCCTGTCGGCCTGGACACGGATCCGGCGCCAGACCCTGCCGCATCTGCGCGATGCAGCTCTCCAGTTCGCCGTTGCCGCGCACCCAGCGCGTGCCTCTGGCGTCTTCGTGACAGGGACTGCCGATCAGTGCCTCCCACTGCTGCGCCCAGCCCTGACGCCGACGCAGTCCACGGACCACGCCGAACTGTCGATGCTGATGCCAGGGCAGTCCCAATTCCCGCAGGAGGGTGGCCACGCGGCGGTCGCGGTCATAGGTCCAGCCGTTGCCAGTTTCCTCATGCGAATGCACCGCGCCCAGTGAGTATCGGGCGTGCAGGCTGCGCAGTACCTCACCCACATCACCCACGTGCACTTCCAGTGCCCCGCCACGCGCGCTCAGCTCATGCGCCAGCTCGCGCAGGGATTCGCACAGGAACTCGAACTGACGGGCGCTGGTGTCCGGCGCCTGCCAGTAGCCCGGCTCGAACACATACAGACCCAGCACGCCGCGGGAACTCGCCCCGGCGGCCGCAGGCGCATGGTCGGCCAGCCGCAGATCGCGCTTGAACCAGACCAGATCGAGCTTGCTCATGGGCGCTCCGCGGGGCAACAACCCGTAGGCTGCCGCAGAGCACGTCGACAAAATGCGCTCAGTCAACTCGCACCCGCGACCTGTGGGAGTCCCGGTCGCCCCTGGCGGTGCGCTTATTCGCGCAGCAAACCGTGGAGGTAGGTCACGTTGACCCGAAGGGTCTACGTGACAGCTGCTTCAGTCACGTAGGCCGCTTCGCGGCCAACGTGACCTACATTAAAATCACAGACTTGCGGTATGTTTGGTGAGAGCGGCTGCAGCCGCGATCGGGTCTTCCAGAAGCCCTGTCGCGGCTGAAGCCGCTCCCACAGGATGGCTTCGGGATGGTCGGCGAGTCCTCATTGCCGCTTCGCGCAGGCGCTGCTGGCCAGGCGAGCAGTGAATCCAGCAGTCTGATCAGCGTCGCTTGTGCCATCAGCAAATCTTGCGGCGCGTCGCACCGGTCGGGTGCGCGGAATCGTTAGCATCGGGGCATGAGCGAAACCACCGGCATCGACATCGGCGACATCACCCTGCTGCTGGCGCAGGCACGGGCGGGAGATCGGGCCAGCCTGGATCAGGTGTTTGCCCTTCTGTACCCGACGCTGCGGCAACTGGCGCAGGCGCGTCTGGCGCAAGGTGAGCGCACCTTGAGCCCCACGGCTCTGGTGCACGAGTCCTACCTGCGGCTGGTGCGCAACCAGAGCCTGTCTCTGGTCGACCGGCAGCACTTCCTGGCCTGTGCGGCGCGGGCGATGCGGGCGGTTGTCGTCGATGATCTACGCAGCAAGATGGCAGATCGGCGTGGCGGCGGGGTGGCGGCTTTGTCCATCGATGCGGCGCTGGATCAGCCGGGCAGCGCCGAGGTCGATCTGCTCGCACTCGACGCCGCACTGGACGCGCTCGACAGCGTCGATTCGGCGCAACGCGAACTGGTCGAGCTGCATTTCTTCGGTGGCGTCGACTTCGTCGAGATCGCGCAGCTGCGTGGCATCCATGAAAAGACCGTGCGCCGGCACTGGCAGCGGGCGCGGGCCTTTCTGCATGCGCAGTTGAATGCGCCATAGCCAGCCTGGACCTCAGGGTTATTCAAAACCATTGGCAAAGATCGGATCGGGCAGCGCTAGCGACTGGGCTTCGACCGCACCGATATCGGCGCGGACGGCGCTCCCCGGCTCCAGCAGCGTGGTGTAGGGACGGCCGTAGAAGTCGTTGCCGATGCTGGAGTTGCTGCAGGCATCGATCAGTCCGGCACTGCGCGGCGCAAAGCTCAGGGGATCCAGGTCCAGCGCGCTTGGCGGCAGCACCATGAAGCTGCCCAGGGTCGGGTCGGCGACCACGCTGTGGCTGCCGAAATCGGCCGTGGACTGGAAGAAGCCGCACCACTCGCGCGAGAACCGCGACGCCGGTGCAGTGCCGCCGACATTGCCGGGTGCCGGAGCTGCGGTTGAGGCAAAGATGCTGCTGCGCGCCCGGGCCGAACCGTTGTCGATGCCGTCGCCGATGCGGAAGAACCAGGTCAGCGGCGTCGCCATCAACACGGTGCTGTGGAAGACCTGCACCTCGCCGCTGAAGGAGGCGTCGAACAGCGCCGCGCTGTTGACCGGTGGGGTGCTGCCGACGACCACCTCATTGGCATCGATCAGGCTTGCCCGCAGCTGCAGGATGCCCGAGGTCGTCGTCGCGAACAGCTCTGGTCGGCCGCGATTGCCGTCGATACGGCCGCGGAACAGGTTGAGCCGCGCCGACGACGACACCGACAGCAGTCGCCCGGTCGCGGTGCTGCCGCCGCTGCCGCTGACCTGGTTGGCACTCAGTCGCACGCACGGCGTGGGGCCGAAGAATTCGCAGCTGCCGCTGTCCAGCGCCGGCTGCACGGTGAGTTCCAGGGCGGCGCCGACGTTGAGGCCGAGCGTGCCGCCGCCGGATTGATTGGCCAGATAGAGATTGCGCAGCAGGAATCGGCTCTGTCCGGGCGGTGCCACGCTGCTGCCCTGATTGACGCTGCCGAACAGGCACAATCCGGGATTGCCCGACGCCGAGTTGTTGGTGATCGCGAGCAGGCCGGTTTGACCGACTGCAGCACCGAGTTCGCGCAAGCCTGAGCTCGGGTTGGGCGGAAGGGCCGCATCCAGCGTGCCGTCGCCCGCGGCACAGCCGAGTCCGCTGCCGCCCTGATTGCCGACGATCCACGCGGCCGCACCGTTGCTCGGTGCCGGTTGCAGACCGCCGCCACCCTGCAGGCTGCCGCGACAGTAGAAGGCGCCGCCCTGCGCCGCCTGATTGAAACTGATGATGGTGTTGACCAGTACGATGCTGCCGTGGCGATTGCCGTCGGGACCGAGATCCGGTGCCGGATTGCCGCCCCCGCAATAGAGCCCGCCACCGCGGTTGCTGGCGCTGTTGTTGCTGATTTCCGCGCCCTGATCGAGGAACAGATCGACCTTGCGCGCAGGGCTGGTGTCGCTGACCAGACTGCCGGCCAGGGCCACACCGCCACCGTTGATCGCGGCGTTGCCCTTGATCGAGGTGCCGAGGCCCAGCAGCACCGAGGCCCCGCCGCGCACGATCAGACCGCCGCCGCTTTCGAACTCGTCTGAACTCGGCGAATTCACCGTGGCATCGCCGCCGGTCAGCACCACCCGGCGTAGCTGAAAGGTGCCGACCAGCCCGAACAGGCGCAAGTCCAGCACGGAGCGGTTGTCCCCGCCGGCGCCATTGAAGACCGCGCGGTCGGCATCGCTGCTGACATCGCCGGTGGGTACCGGTGCGGTGCAGCTGTCGTAGCCGCCCTCGATGAAGACGCCGGTCTGGGCGACAGTGGGTGTGTAGAGCATGCCATTGGGCACCGGGTAGTTGCCCTTGTTGATGCGGATCGTGTGCAGTCCGGCCTGATTGCGCAGCGCAAACAGCGCGTCAGTGAGTGTGGCGTGGGTGCAGCCGCCGCCGACGCCCACCCGCAAGTCCAGCGCGTGCGCGGCCTTGCTGGCCAACAGCGCAGCGACAAGAATCAGCGCAGTCCGGGTGGATTTCAGCTTCTGGATCGTCATGGCCGATGCTCTTGATGGGCGACGGGATACCCACCTATCGGCAAAGAGCGCAGACACCGGACATTCCATCTGCAAGCGGCCCGACGGCGGCCTGCCCGGGCTTCACGGGTTGGCATTGGCTGGCCCATGTCCCTGCTCATCCACCCTCGCTATGCTGCGCACAGTTGCCATCGCGGTCTCAGCAAGGCCAAGGCAGACCCGTGTCCGAGTCCGACCCAGAGCAGCGAGAAGAGGAGGCCCGCCTCTGGCGCCAGGCGGATGCCCTGTTCGATCGGCTGCTGGACCTGCCGCGCGATGGGCGCCTGACAGCCCTGGCCGAGATGGAGCCCGATCCGGCGGTCAAGGTCCGGGTGCTGCGACTGCTCGAAGCCGACAGCGAGCAGCCCTCGGTGCTGGATCAGCCGCTGCTGCGCCTGCCCGAGGCGGCTGCGATTGATGCACTGGCTGGCCGCCGCCTGGGCCGCTGGGTGCTGGAGCAGGAAATCGGGCGCGGCGGCATGGCGGTGGTCTACCGCGCCCACGATGCCGAGCACGCCGGGCAGATCGCTGCCATCAAGCTACTGACCCTGGGCGCGGCAGCGACCGGGGTCGATCGCTTCCGCCGCGAGCAGAGCATCCTGGCGCGGCTCAATCACCCGCATATCGCGCCGCTGTTTGACGCTGGTGCGGCTGATGACGGCACTCTGTGGCTGGCGATGGCGCTGGTCGACGGTAGCCGTATCGATGACTGGTGCAGGGCCCGGCAACTCGATCTGCAGGCGCGCGTGCGCCTGTTCCTCGACGTCTGCGGCGCGGTGGCGCATGCGCACCGGCATCTGATCGTGCATCGCGACATCAAGCCCTCCAATGTGCTGGTGGATCGCGATGGTCATGTGCGCCTGCTCGATTTTGGCATCGCCAGAGTGCTGGATGACACCGACGCAGAGGCCACGGCCACCCGTTGGCGGGCACTGTCGGCGAGTTACGCCGCGCCCGAGCAGTTCGTCGGGGGCGGCTACTCCACCCAGACCGATGTCTTTGGTCTGGGGGCGCTGCTGTACACGCTGCTGACCGGCCAGGCGCCGCGCAGCGATGTCAGCAGCGATGCGATCGTGCCGCCCTCCCGGCGCGTGGCGCGCGCGGCCAGCGCCGCCGCCACACCGGCCGCGCTGGCGGGCGATCTGGATGCGATCGTGCTGACCGCGCTGGCCACTGAACCGGCGGCGCGCTACCCCAACGTGGAAGCCCTGGCCGATGATCTGCAGCGCTGGCTGCAGCGCCGCCCCATTCAGGCGCGACGGATGTCCTGGGTCGAGTCTGCAGCTCGCACCGCACGCCGCCACTGGCTGCCGATGGCGCTGGCGGCCACGGCGCTGATGGCGATCGGCATCGGTGCGCTGCTGGCGCTGGAACGCGCCCGGGAAGCCCGCGCGCAGGCCGAGCTGGCACGGGCGGCCCGTGCCGAGGCCGAAGACGCCCTGGCGCGGGCCACTGCGCTGCGCGATTTTCTGATCGGCGTGTTCAACACCCAGGCCCCAGGCAGGCCGCGCAGCGAACTGCCCAGCAGCGCCCAGCTGCTCGATGAAGGCGAGCGCCTGGCGCTGGAGTCGGTCGCGGTCACTGCCGCGGTGCGCGCCGACATGCTGGACGCCATTACCCAGATCAGACTGGCGCGTGGCGACGGACCACGTGCCGAGGCGCTGATCGAACGCACCAGGGCCCTGGCCGACGCCATGCCCGGTGACAGCCGTGAGCTGAATGCCCGCGCACTGCTGCGCAGCGCCAGTGCCCTGGGGATGCGCAGTCCGGCGGCCTACGATCAGGCGCTGGCGAATCTGCGCGCAGCCCAGGCCTTGCTGGCCGACACGCCCGAGTCGGCGCTGTCACTGGAGATCGAGCTCGAAACGGCGCGCGTACTGCTGCACCAGCGCCGCGCCGATCAGGCCCTGCAGGTGTTGCAGCCGCTGTCCTGGCGCATGGACAGCAGGGACGATCTCTCGCCGCGCCTGCGTCTGGGGCTGTATACCGCGCTCGGCATCGCCAGCGACGCTGTCGGCGCCGGCAGCGATGCCTTGCGCTACAAGCAACGGGCTCTGGCCGAAACCCGCCGACTTTATGGCGAGCGCCACTTCCTGAGCGCGTTGGCACAGACCAATCTGGCCAACCAGCAGCGCGCCATCGGCGACTTCGCCAACGCCGAACAGCAGCTGCTGCAGGCCCTGCAGATCTACGATGAAGTGCTGGAGGGCCCCAGTGAATATCGCGGCAGTGCGCGGGTAGCGCTGGGACTGACCCATCTGGCGCGCGGCCGCCATGAGCAGGCCATCCTGGCATTGGACCAGGGTAACGCCGAGTTCGCGCGTGGCCGAGGCCTGGCCCGGCCCGAGGACTATCCCTTCTATCACTGGAACCGGGGACTGGTGCTGGCTGAGAGCGGCCGCAGTGCCGAGGCACTGGTCGCCCTGTCACGGGCCGAGTCGGCGCTCAGCCGCAATCTCTCGGCCTATGCGGTGCCGGCGGCGGTGGCTGCGGGCTGGCTGGCCATCCTCAGTTGCGGCGCAGATCAGCTCGCACAGGGCCAGGTGTGGCAGGAGCGGGCGCAGGCGGCCAGCCGGTCCGCAAGCACGATCCCCGCCCATGACGCAGCCTTGCTGGTCGAGGCCAACGCCAGCTGCGCGCTTGCTGCGGGTGAACCTGACTCCGCCCAGGTGCAGCTGGCGCCGGGTCTGCTCAGTGATTCGACGCTGCCTCCGGGCTGGGCTGGTGCGACCGCCCGACGCCAGCTGCTGGCCGGCGACATCGCCGCGGCCCGCAGGCAGCAGGCCGAGGCGGCTGAGCATTTCCAGCTCGGAATCGCCCGATTGCAGCAGGCGGGTCTTTCCGATCATCCGCTGCACGCACGTCTGCGGGCGCGGCTGGCACAAACGCACCTGGATACCGCCAAGTCTGGACAGCCGCCTGCGTCGCGTTGACATGAACCAGCGTCCTGCGCGGAAATCTGGTGCATGACGGCAATCGACACCGCATTGCGACAGCTGGCGTATTCTTGTTTTCGGCAATGACCATCCGTTCCTGGGCTATCCCGATGCGAGTGAAGCAGCTCCTGTTTCTCGTCGTTTGCGCTTGTGCGGCTGTTTCTGGCTCACCAGGGGCGCTGGCGCAGGCTGTCGAGCCGATGGCGACCCAGGAGTCGTCCCGCCCGGCCAGCGACAGCAGAGCCATGGATGGCGCCCTGTCCGCGCGCATCGCCGAGGCCGAGCGGCTGGCGTCCAGTGGCGACTACGAGATGGCCGAAACCGTGCTCGCCGAAGCTGCACGCAATGCCGAGAAGACCGGTCCGGCCGCGCTGGACGCCGTTGACCGGGTCAGGGCGCAGATCGAGTTTCGACGCGGTCACTACGACCAGGCACTGGCCCTGTTCAGCGGCATACTCTCGCGTGCCGAGCGGCGTCACGATCTGCCGACACTGGCGCAGGCTGAGTCAGACCTTGCTTCATTGCGGCGGCGACGCCGCAATCTTTCCGAGGCCATTGCCGGCTATGAGCGCGCGCTGGTGCTCTATCGCGGATTGGCCGACCGCGGCGGAGAGGCTCTGGTGCTCACGCACCTGGGACTGATTCGACTCAATCAGGGCGAATTCTCGGTGGCTCTGGAACTGCTGCGGAAGAGTCAGGAGCTGCAGGAAACCGGCGCCAGCGCCGAACTGGATCGCACCTTGCACTATCTCGGCCTGCTGTACGCCGGCATGCGCGAGTACGACACCGCAATGACCTATCTGCAGCGCGGATTGCTGGAAGCGCGCAAGACCGCCGAAGCCTCGCGCGAGGCCCCCCTGCTCGGCAGTCTGGCGCGGATCAGCAACTTCCGCGGCGAGTACCGCGAGGCTCTGGAGTTCGCAACGCAGGCCGAGCGACTGGCCGAACGTCTGGACAGTCCACCCAGCCGGGCCTATTCCAAACTCGAACATGGGCGTGCCCTGCTGGGTCTGAATCGAATCGATGAGGCCCGCAGCGTGCTCGACGCGGGCGAACGCATTGCCGCAGACATCGGTCAGAAGGGCACCCGGGCCGACTACTTGGGACTGCTCGCCGAGATCGCCCAGCGCCAGGGGCGCTCCGACGATGCGCTGCAGTTGTGGGACACCGCCCTGCCCACCTATCAGCAGGGCCATGATCAACCGCAGCTGCTGAGCACCTATCGCGCCATGATTCCGGTATTGCGCGACAGCGGTCAGCTGGAGCGCGCGGTCGAGATCGGGCTGAAAAGCCTGGCGCTGCAGGAACACCTCACCGGCCTGGACATGAACCGCCGATTGGCGGTTCTGGAATCGCAGCATCGTCAGCAGCAAGCGGCGCGACAGATCGAGTTGCTGCAACGCGACCTCAAGATCCAGTCCCTGGGGCTGAAACAGGAAGAACTCAAGCGCTGGATTGCCGTGGGCGGGGTGGTCAGTCTGGCGATGATCGTCGGCTTGCTGGGCATGCGTTATCGCGAGAGCCAGCAATTGGGGCGTCGATTGGAGCGGGCCAACCAGGCGCTGCTCAGCAGCCAGTCCGAATTGAGCCAGGCCCATGCCGAACTGGGGCGCAAGGCCGAGGCCCTGGCCCGCGCCGCCAGCACCGATGTGCTCACCGGCCTCGCCAACCGGCGTGCCTTCCTGGAGCGCTTTGGCCAGTCCTGGGACGAGGCCGTATCCAGCGGCGGCGAACTGTCTCTGGTGTTGATCGACATCGACGATTTCAAGAAGGTCAACGACACCCTGGGGCATGCCGTCGGCGATGCCGCGCTGTGCGCCCTGGCCGAGTGCCTGCAGTCGCAGTTGCGCCCGGACACGCCACTGGCCCGATGGGGCGGGGAAGAATTCGCGGTACTGGTGCCCAACGCCAATGCCGATGCCGCCGCGGCACTGAGTGAACGCCTGCGCGCCGCCGTCGCCAGAATGATGCGCAAGGACGTTCCGCCCCTGACCGTCAGTATCGGGGTTGCCAGCCTCGCCGGCCGCAGGCTGGCCCGCGCTGAGGCGCTGTTCGAGGAGGCCGATGGCGCCCTCTACGAAGCCAAGGCGGCAGGGCGAGATCGGGTGCGCGTGGCGCGGGTGCAGGCTGCGGCAAGCTGAGTCCAACGCGACAACGCGCGCGAACCTGAGCTCGCCTCGTGCGCGCAGGCCGTGGGTGCCGCGCAGCGGCTCCCCGGCGCTGCACGCCTCACTGCCCGGGGAGCGCCGCGCGCACTTCGGGCTACGCCGACCCGAATCTTGCCTGATCGGGCCCAGCTCCGCCGATCACACCGTCCTGGTCTCGAAGATCAGCAACTCAACGCCGGCCTGGGCAAAGTTGCCGAGGTCGGCGGCGGTGGCCTGACCCTCGGGTGAGCCCAGCGCCTGCTGGATTGCCGCCATCGAATCGAAGCCCAGCAAGGCCACCAGGTGATAGGGCGATTCGCCGCCTGCAGACGCCACCGGCCCGTCATTGACCTGATAGCTGCGCAGGCCCGGAATGGTCTTGGCCAGCGGCACATGATGATCGAAATAATGCCGATTGAAGGCAGCGGCATCAGCGGGGTGTTGGTACAGCGCGACTAGCGTGGCCATAGACGAGATCCTTTGCTGGCAGATCAATCCTCAAGCGCGTCAACAAACAGTGCGCCAGCCAATTCTGGCATCAAGCGCAAGGTGATGCTGCGGCTGATAGTTGGAAAGGCGTTCAGATGGGATCCTTGGGGAAACATCACAGAGTGACAGGTACGCTGGGGCTCGCTCAGCACTTGCCCGTGGCCCGCCGCAGATTGATTCGTGCCTGGGCATCCCAGCGTGCGTGACCGTATTCGCTGAGGTAGATGCGCGGACGCTTCAGTAGTCCCGCCAGGAATTGCCTGCGCTTGAATCGAAACACGAATCCGGGAACAACGCCGCGGTATTCCTCGGCAATGGCGGCGTTGTAGCGGTCAAAGGATGCCGCGTCGGCGCCGAGGATGGCCATGTCGCAGTCGAGGAAAAGCGCGGCGTCGGCATCGACATCTTCCGGGCGCAGTGCTCCGTGCCGTGCGGTGAGCTCGATCAGTTCGCGGACGCGAGCGAGCTCCAGTCCCGGCAGATCGGCCAGTTCATGCAACGCCAGATCGGCGCTGCAGCGTTCATTGTCGGAACGGCCGGGCTGGTAGACGGCATCGTGGTAGAGCACCGCCAGCTGGATTTCGCGCGGCTGTTGCCAGCCAGGTCCGGCAGCCACGGCGTGGTAGTGGCGCAGCACTTCGAGTACATGGCCGAAGTGGTGGTAGGCGCGTGGCGGACTCCGGTAGGCGTCGGTCAGCGCCTCCCGCTGCGGCTCGGGCAACAGCCAGCCGTCGGCGCTGCGCAACAGGGAATCGGGAGAGGTCCAGTCGATCGCCGCAAGCCCGTGATGGCGGCCGCCGGAAGGCGCGGCCCATGCGACCATTATCGGCCACAATGCCCGTGTACACCGTCAGGGGTCGCCGGATGCTGCGCATGCTGAGTTTCGTTGTGGGCTTGGTCGTCGTCCTCTATTTCTTCCTCTGCGCGTTTCTCTGGGCATCGCAGAGACAGATGATCTTCCTGCCGCAGGGAACCCGGGTTGCGGCGCAGGCCACCGATTTCGAGTTGCGCAGTGACGGGTTGCGGTTGCGCGGCTGGCGCCTGAACCCCGGCCAGCCCTGCGCCCTGATCTATTTTGGCGGCAATGCCGAGGCCATCGACAATCAGCGCGAGCGCTTTGCCCGCTGGTTTCCGCAGCACACCATCTACCTGCTGGCCTATCGCGGCTATGGCGCCAGCGAGGGCAGCCCGTCGGAGGCCGCCCTGAAGCAGGACGCGCTGGCCCTGTACGACGCCATCATGGGCGCGCACGCCAGCATTGATGTGATCGGTCGCAGTGTCGGCAGCGGGCTGGCACTGTATCTGGCGGCGCGGCGTGCTATCGCTCGAGTCGCGCTGATCACCCCCTACGACAGCCTGGTCGAAGTCGCGGCCAGGCACTATCCCGTGTTTCCGGTGCGCTGGCTCATGCATCAGCGCTTCGAGGCCACCGGCGATGCGGCCGAGGTGCGGGCGCCGACCTTGCTGCTGATCGCCAGGCATGACCAGATCATTCCACCGGCGCACGCCGAGGCGCTGGCGCGGGCTTTCGTCCATCCGCCCGAGATCCAGTGGCTGGACACCGATCACAACACGGTGGAGATGGATGCACGCTTCGCGCTGGCGCTACAGCGCTTCTTCCGCGAATAGTCGCGTCCTGTAGCCCGGGTAAGCCGAAGGCGCACCCGGGGAGCCCTTTGCGATCACATCCCAGGTGCGCCTGCGGCTTACCTGTGCTACGGGGGTGCCGAAGCGTCCGATTCTCATGGGCCGAGGGCCAGGCGGATCCGAGCGCAAAAAAAGGCCCGCCGAAGCGGGCCTTGTATCTTCCGTCGTAACTGACGGATCAGTAGTTCACGCTCGCGCTGTTGCTGCAGGTCGTGGTGCCCGCATCGCACACCTGGTAGACCACCCAGTGGGTGAGTCTCGCTACGGGGCAGAGTGCATGATTCTGGCGGAACAGGGCTGCGTTCCAACGCGCTGGAATAGCGGGGCTATTCCGCCTCATTGCGCCCCTTGCCCTGCACCCCATGGCCGCACCCTCTGCCCCGTCCAACTGAGGTTTCCAGGTTCAATCGATCCTGGCTCTGCTGTCATCCGCTCTGATCTGCGACATCTGCGGATGATGGCTTTCAATCGGCGTGCTCAATCCGCGGTCGCATCCGCTGCCGGCAAGACCCGCACTTCGACGCTGCTGGCCTGCTCCGGCGAGCGATGGATCCGGTGCGTGGCGCGGACGAAGTCTTCGGCCCTGGCCTCGAAGATATTCGGCACGAAGGTCTGCGGATTGCGGTCGATGAAGGGGAACCAGGTCGATTGCACCTGGATCATGATGCGATGACCGCGCTGGAAGGTGTGGAAGACATCGTTGATGGCGAAGTTCACCGGGGTGGCCAGATCCGGTGTGAACGGCAGAGGCTGCTCGTAGGATTCGCGGTAGCGGCCGCGGAAGGGTTCACCACGCACCAGCGTCTGCTGGCCGCCGCGGTTCTTGCGTCCGGATTCGAGGTCGGTCTGGTCCCAGCCGCGCGGATCGCCGGGTGACACATCGATCAGTTTGATCACCACGTCCGCATCGGTGGCGCTGGTGCTGAACCAGAGATCGGCATGCAGCGGGCCGGCCAGTGTCAGATCCTGTTCCAGCGGCGCGGTCTGGTAGACCAGCACATCCGGACGGCGGGCAGCGAAACGCTGGTCTTCCGTCATGTAATCGCGGCTCCAGCGCTGGCTGATTTCCTGGGTGTAGGGCACCGGTTTGGCCGGATCGCTGGGGTAGTCATCGGCACCCGGGGCGGTGGGCGGATTCCACTCGAGTCGGCCTTCGGCGTGGAAATACAGGCGACGCGGCTGGGCAGCGGCCGGCGGCCATTGCTCGAAGCGGCGCCAGCGATTGGCACCGGTTTCGAACACCAGCGCCTCAGGCAGTCCGGCCTCCTCGCCGTCCTTGAGATACTGCTTGAAGAAGGCCAGTCCCAGCGGCTGGAAGTACTCAGCGGTGTTGAAGCCGAACTCGGCATCACCCAGGCGATCGCCCTTGCCACGCGCCCAGCCGCCGTGGGGCCAGGGGCCCATCACCAGCATGTTGCGCGACTTCGGATTGCCGCGCTCGATGGCGGCGTAGGTCTGCAAGGGGCCATAGAGATCTTCGGTGTCGTACCAGCCACCGACGACCAGCGTGGCCGCGCCGACATTCTTCAGGTGCGGCAGGATGCTGCGCGCCTTCCAGAAATCATCGTAGTCCGGGTGAGCGACGATATCGTTCCAGAAGGCCACCGGCTCCTTGAAGCTGGATGGCACATTGGCCAGCGGTCCCAGATCGAGGAAGTACTGGTAGCCATCGGGCGTGCCGAAATCGAAGCGGTCCCAGGATTCATCATCGGTGGGTGCCGGGCGCGGTTTGCCGAAGCCGGAGAAGAAGGCATAGGCCAGTTGCAGATTGAAGGCGCCGTGGCGATGCATGTCGTCGCCGCGCCACCAGTCGGCAATCGGCGCCTGCGGCGACACCGCTTTCAGTGCCGGATGGCTGTCGATGGCCGCCATCGAGGCGTAGAAACCGGGATAGGAGATGCCCCACTGGCCGACCTTGCCGTTGTGATGCGCCACATGCTTCAACAACCACTCGATGGTGTCGTAGCTGTCGCTGGATTCATCGATCTCGGTGCCGCGCTTGTCCGGGCGATGCGGGCGCATGTTGACGAATTCGCCCTCGCTCATGTGCTGGCCACGCACATCCTGGAACACGAAGATGAAGCCCTCCTTCTCGTAGGCCTCGGTCGGTCCCAGCGCGGCCTTGTAGCGATCCAGCCCGTAGGGTGACACCGAGTACGGCGTGCGCACCATCAGCAGCGGATAGGGCTTGGCCTTGCTGGCATCGTTGGGCACATAGACGGCGGTGAACAGGCGCACGCCATCGCGCATCGGGATGCGGTATTCGTACTTGGTATAGCCGGCGCGGATGGCCTGGGCGCGTTCGTCGGGTGCTGCCAGGGTGATCGTGGTTTGCGCGGCGGCGACATCGCTGAGATCAGGCTCGGTGCCAGGCGTCTGCGCGCCCGCCAAGCCGGCCAGCAGACACAAAGTCCACGCTGCGCGCATCGCTCACTCCAACCCGATTTTGGAGCGTCGAAGATAGCGCAGGCTTGCTGTGCAATCCGGTTTGCTGTTGGAGGTCATCTCGCGACCAGAGCCCCGCTGAGCGGCTTCGCCGCACAACGGGCTACGAAGCAGCGCTCTGGCTTTGTAGCCCGAACTGCGCACAGCGCTGTCCGGGCGGTGACGCGCCGGAGCACCGCCTGGCGCTGCGCCCTGGTCGGCCAGAGCGCAGCGCATGGACAGCTATTCGAAGCCGTTGGCAAACACCGGATCAGGCAGGGTCAGCACGAAGTCGATATTGCCGATCTGGGCGGATGCCGGGACCGCGATCGGCGTGCCGCTGAGCGGATTGCAGCCACCGCCGCAGACGGCACCACCGAACAGGCGGTCCTGAAGTCCGAGGTTGTTGCGGGTACGGGCAAAGTAGTTGCCCGCCGGCAGGCCATTGACCGCATACACACCCTGCGAATTGCTGGTGGCGGTGCCGGCCAGACGCCCGGCGCTGTCGTAGATGTCGACGCCGACCAGTTGCAGCGGCTGTCCGGACCCATTGCGCACGGTGCCGGTCAGGCCCAGGCCTGCGGTTGCCAGGCTGAAGTCGATGCCGGCCACCGGCGTGGTGCTGACATTGATCGCCGTGCCGGTGGTGACGTTGCAGGCCAGCAGGCAGTTCTGGCCGTTGTACAGGCGGTTGACGTAGCCGTTGCCAGCGCCGCGACTGACGCCGTTGGCAGTTGCCGCGTAATAGGTACCTGAAGGCAGACTGCCTTCGCTGAGGTACTGGCCGGCGCCATTGGTGATGGCCTGCCCGACAGCGGCTCCGCTGCTGTTGAAGAAGTACACGGTCACACTCGCCAACGGGGCGTTGTTGCCGGCATCGCGCACGGTACCGGCGATGGTCTGGCCGGTGGGCAGGCGCAGATTGATGTTGGCCGGGCCGGTGCTGACAGCGGCGCTGGAGCGGGTACTGAGCACGATCGGCGTGCCGAGGGCAGCGACATTGCAGGCGCCGGCCGGACAGGGCACGTTGGCGTAGAGCTGATCGACCAGACCCGAACTGTTGCGGATCAGCACGTAGTAGGTGCCGTTGGCGACGCCGCTGAATTCCCAGACGCCGTTGCTGATCGGCGTGCTGGCGACTTCGGCGCCGGTGGCGTCCAGCAACAGGGCGGTGCCGGTGGGCAGCGGGTTGTTGAAGGTGTCACCGGCGGTGCCGGAGATCGTGCTGCCCGGGGTCAGCGCGAAATTGATGCCGCTGATTGGCGCTGCCCCGAGCACGATCGGTGTGCCAGATAGCGCCAGGCAAGGCGTGGGCGTGCAGGAAATGCCGCTGTGCACCTGGTTGACGAAGCCCGAGAGATTGGCCGTGCGCAAGCGGTAGGTGCCCGGCTGCAGGCCGGCGATGGAATAGTCGCCGCTGGCATTGGTCTGGGTCTGGCCGGCAATGAAGCCGCCGGTGTCGAAGGCCACCACCCGCGCCAGCGCGATGCCGGCGCCGCCGACGGCATTGGTCACGCGGCCACTGATCGAGCTGCCGCCAGTCAGCGTGAAATCGACCAGACCGGTGCCTAGGCCCGAACTGACCGGCACCGCCGTACCGCTCAGCACATCGCAATAGCCGCTGCAGGGCAGGGCGTTGAAGACCTGGTCGACAAAGCCCAGGCTCTGTTGCGTGCGCACGAAGAAGTTGCCGCTGGGCAGCGTGTTGATCTGGTAGTTGCCGGAGGCATTTGTAGAGATCTGCCCGACCGGAATGCCGAGGCTGTTGTAGACCTGCACATTGGCGCCCACGATCGGCGCTACCGGCCCGGACCTGACCGTGCCACTGATCGAACCACCGTTGTTGAGCACGAAGTTCTGGCCGCTCAAGGTGGTTCCGGCGGTGACCGCGATGGCGCTGCCGTTGAGCCCGTTGCAGGCGGCCGGGCAGGGGGTGGACGGGAAGGCCAGGTCAATGAACCCGGTCGAGCCGCGGGTCACCATGTGGTAACTGCCTGCCGGGAGGCCATCGAAGCGATAGACGCCAGCGCCATTGCTGGTACTGGTCAGGGCCACGGCGCCGCTGGCCGCCAGCAGCTGCACCGCGATCCCGGAGACGGGCGCGCCGCCGCTGGACGCCGTGATGGTGCCGGTGATTGCGGCTGGCGTGGCCAGGGTCAGATCGGCCGTGAACAGTGAGGTCGTGGGCGGTGCCAGATCGATCGGCGTGCCCGAGCGTACCTGACAGGCATTGCCCACGCAGGATAGTGCGCTGAACAGCGCATCGGCACGGCCCAGGGTGTCGCGGGTGCGCACATAGTAGCGTCCGGCTGGCAAACCCGAAAAGGCGTAAAGACCGGCTGCGTCAGACGAGCTGGTGCGCAGCAGATTGCCGATGGCGCCGTAGAGTTCGACCGGCACATTGGCCGCCGGCGCCGCGCCCAGCCTGACCGTACCCTGCACGGTGGCCGAGAGATCCAGCGCGAAGTTGATGCTGCCGGTCGTTGCCGTGCCCGAAACGACCACGGCAGTTCCATCCAGCGGGTTGCAGAAGGGATCGCAGATGATGTTGTTGTAGGCCTCATCCAGGAAGCCCAGGGCATTGGTGGTGGTCACATAGTAGGTGCCCGGCGACAGGCCATACACCTGGTAGCTGCCGCCGACGACGCTCTTGGCCACGCCAGCAAGGCGTCCGGCGCTGTTGTAGACCTTGACGTCGACGCCGGCGATCGGCGCGCCACCGCTGCTGGCCGTGATTTGCCCCGAGATGCTGCCACCCTTGAGCAGCGGGAAGTCGATGCCGGTGGTGTCGACGCCGGTCACGGTGAATCCGGTGCCGGTGGTGATGCCACAGCTGCCGTAGGGGCAGGCCAGGCCGTTGTAGGCCTGATCGACGTAGCCAAAGCCGAAGCTGAAGTTGTTGCGCAGCAGGAAGGTTGACGCGTACAGCGTGGTGCCGGCGGTGAAGCCGGTGCGCGAGTAGTAGTTGCCGGCTCGGTCGACCTGCGCGAACCCCGCGTAGTTGTCGAGTGTGTTGTTGAAGCCGATGCCGCCGCAGCCGCCCAGACCCACTGCAGGATCATAGGCGCGACAATCCGGTGGATTGCCGCCATCGCTGACGCGGCCGCGAACCAGCGCGCCGCGCGGCATGGTCACATTGATGGTGGACAGCGTGCTGCCGGTGGTGGCGAACAGCGGTGGCAACACCGATTGATCGCAGCCGCCGCGCGGACAGGGCGTGCCGCCGAAGGCGGTGTCGACAAAGCCGATCGCCGAGGTGCTGGCAAAGATGCCCTTGTAGATGCCCGGTGCCAGTCCGGTGGCGGTGTAGGTGCAGGCGACCGGCGTTGAGGTGGTCGGCGCCGTGCAGTTCAGGAAGGCGGCTTGGGCATAGGTGCTGCTGCCGTTGAACAACTCGATACGCATGCGATTGCGCAGAGCGGGCGCACCGGTCAGGCCGTCGGTGATGGCGCCGGTGATGGTGCCGCCACGCTGCAGGCTGAAATTGACCGTGGCGCTGCTGCCGGGGCCAGCCGCAGTGATCGTGACCGGTGTGCCGAACTCGCTGCAGCTCAGCGCCGTGCAGACCACGTTGCCGTTGTAGGTCAGCACATAGTTGGCGCTTCGGGCGTCGGCGCTGACATAGTAGACGCCGGGCGGGATGCCGCGAATGGTGAAGTTGCCGCTGGCATCGGTGTAGCCCGAGCCTGCGCCCCCAATGGCGCGGTTGTAGACGCCGATGGACGCATTCGCAATGGGTGTGCCGGTGCCGCTTTCCAGCACCTGACCACTGATGGTGCCGAGGATCGGCAGCGTGATCTGTGGCAGCGCCTGCGGCGTGCCGGCGACGACCGTGATCGGCGCACTGGCACTCAGAGGTTCGCAAATGGCTCCCGGGCAGGAGGTGCTGGGGAAGGCCACGCGACCGTGCGTGGATGACACCGGCAGAAAGGTGATCGGATCATTACTCGGCGGCCCGGCGATGATCCGGTAGGTGCCTGCACGCACGGCGGGGAAGGTGTAGTTGCCGCTGGCATCAGCCTGTGCCGAGTCGATGGTGTAGCGATCGTCGGAGTACAGCGAGACTTCGGCAAAGGGCACGGCGGCGCCGAGCGAATCGTTGACATTGCCACTGAGGGTTGCGGGTGCTGTCAACACTGGCACGATATTCGCACCGGAGAAATTGCCCCCGGCGGCTACCGTCACCAGCGTCGACGGCAGGTAGGGACAGTCAACGGCGGTGCACGGCACATTGCCGAGCGCTGTATTCATCAGTCCCGCGCTGGCAGGCACATACCAGACGCGATAGGTGCCAGCCGGCAAGCCCTTGAGGGTGTAGTTGCCACCAACTACGCTGGTCGAGCTCTGGGTAAAGCCGTCCAGGGCCTGGGCAATGACGCTGCCATCACTGGCCGGGGCCACGCTGCCGCTGATCGCCGCGCCCACATTCAACTGAAAGTTGATGCCGCCGACCGGAGTTCCGGTCAGCAAGGGCACGACGGTGCCGAAGTAGTTGGGACAGACAAAAAAGTTCTGACAGGCGAGGCCGTTGTAGACCTGGGTCAGATAGCCAGTGGCCGCTGCGGGGGTCGCAGCGCCGTTGTCCTGCGCCCGGATCAGATAGTTGCCGGGCGGCAGAGTCAGGGTATAGGCGCCACTGGCATCGGTACTGGCCTGGCTGACGATGCCGGCGCCGTTGACGCTGGTGCCCAGGCTGAATTCATTGGCCCGCACCGTCACATTCTGCAGCGGCGCGCCGCCGACTGCCGCCGTCACCGTGCCTGAAATCGTGGTCAGGGCCGACGGAGCGCGGCTATCGACCGTGACCGCGACGGGCACGGATTGCAGCAACTCGGTGGCCCACTGCAGCCGCTGCTGGCTCGCTGGACTCAGCTTCAGCTCGCCGCGTTCAGCCGCCAGCTGCAGCACTGCGATCTCCTGCAATTGCCGGTCGATCAGGTCTTTCTGGCCAGGGCCGCCAGCGCTGCGCTGGACCGTTTGTTCAGCCTGGCGGAGCGCTCGTGCCGCACCGTAGTCGTCGGTGTTTTGGGCAGAAACCTGGGTGCAGAGGCAGACGAGCCCGATCAGCAGGCTGACGGACTTGAGAAATCTGGGCATTGGAGGTCCTTTGTGTACAGGCCAAAGATCACCACATGACGCCGCCGCGATAAACCCACCGCGGACACGGCGCAGCGTCATTGTGGCTTCAGTCTACGCGCACAGTGCGTAACGGATGTGAGAGCAAACTGAGGCCAGCGCGACCTTCGAATTTTCCCAGAGTGCTTTGCCGCCGCCAGCGAAGGGAGCGCTGGATGTGGCCGGAGTCATCGATGCTTCAGTGCTCCGCGGGCCCATAGTGGCGCCGCGCGAAAGCCTGGGCGAAGCCGAGCAGATCGGGCAGCGTGGCTACCGGGCTGATCAGCCAGCCCTGTTCCTCGCGGGCGCGAGCGAGCCAGCCGAAAGCGCCGGCCTGCCAGTGACTCCCACTCTTGGCGCGATCCCAGTTGCCGGGGATGTTCAGGGCGAGCGTGCCGCCGCCGGCCGCCTGCCTGAGGGCCTTGGCGCAGACCTCGATGCCTGGCGTGCCGCGCTCGTCGGGTGAGTCGAACATGGTCGAGGCACCGTCGTCGGAGACCACCAGAATGTGGGTGGGATGCCTCAGTTTCACCCGGCTGGCATGGGTTTCGCGCAGCGTGGGCAGCGGAAATTGCGTGCCGCCGCCGTAGTAGCCTGTCAGCACACGCAAACAGTCCTCGGCCGAGCGCACGAAGCCCTTGGTGCTGGTCACTTCCTTGCGGCTGGCCCAGAGCGTGACCTGGACCGAAGCGCCGGCGCGCAAGGCTGACAAGCAGATCACGGCGCCAGCGAGTGCCGGCCAGGACAGCTGCCGGCGCGGGTCGGGCATCGATCCCGAACTGTCCACGTACACGTCCAGATCCAGCGGCCGCGTGGCGCTGTCGAATCCGGGCTGGGTGCCATAGCGGCGCTGTACCGTGGTCAAGCCCGGGATCGGCACCGGGCTCAGCACCAGACTCTCGCGCCAGTCGATCTGGTCGATGGGATCACCTGCCTCCCAGGGATCGAGGCCTTCGGGCAACGGATCCTCGCTGTGCTGTGCCGGCAGGCTGGGGAAGGGCACCAGATAGGGTCGGGCGCGCTCGCCGTAATAGCGGATGGCAGCATCCTGGGCATCCAGGGTCAGACCGGCCAGGCGCAGCAATTCGCCATACTGGAAGGGGTCACGGGCCTGCCCGGTGCCGGACTTGGCCTTGCTCTGGCCAGGCTCGTCGGCCTTGGCAGCGCCGGGCTCATCGCCGCCGGCATCGGCCAGTGCGTCATCGGCCCCCGGGTGGCGGATGTCCTCGAATTCCTCCGGATCCATCTCGGTCATGCCCTCGGGCTGACCTCCGCGACCGGCGTCCTTGGTGTCCATCAGCGTCTGCAGGCGCTCGCCGGCCTTGGCGTCTTCGATCAGATAGGGCAATACCAGCACGGCGAACCGGCCGACGCCGGCCAGCCAGTGGCGGGCGTGGTGACGCACCAGCCGTGAGGCCAGTCGGGCATCGACTTCGATATCGAGCGTCTGCGCGCTGGCGGCATCGGCGGCGTCGTCCTGGGCAATCCTGGCCGAGGCCTTGCCGCTGCGGGATCCGGCCACCGTGGCCGGCTGGGGCTGCTCCCGCGGCGGCAGCGCCTTGCCGCAGAGGCTGCCGCGCTCCATGCCCCAGAGCAACTCATAGATGCGCAGATACAGAATCCACAGCTTGCTGGCCTGCCCGCGCTGGTTGCCGCGCACCACCGCCTGCATCAACTCGGGCATGCGCAGACCGGCGCTGCGCATCAGACGATCGTTGATCAGCAGATCGGTGTAGAGATTGGCGATCATCGGCGCGTGCTGGGTCACCGTCGGCAGCGCCGGCAACATCCGCGCCAGCGAGCGGGTGTGGTCGGTGATCGAGGCTGGGGCGTAGACGTGATGGCCAATCTCGTGCGCCAGCACCTCGACCGCATAATCCTCGATCCCGAGCTCGCGCACCTGCTGCAGATCGATGACCACGGTCTGGTCCGCCAGCCGGATCATCGCAAAGCTGCCGGTCAGCCCCTCCGCCTGGGCGGCCCTGGACGTGTCCAGCAGCAGCGGCGCCTTCAGCCGCGTGTACGGGCTCCAGGCCGCCAGTGCCGCCGCAAAGGCGGCAGACCAGGATTCGGCCAGCGTCGGTGGGCGCTCAGCAGCAGTCATGGCGAATAGCGCCCGGCCATGGGTCGTGGCGCGCCCGGAGCCGCTTTTCGGAGGGCCGCGCGCCTGCGCGGCCGCTGTTGATCTTCAGGCCAGGCAAAGCGGCGCCGCAGCGCGGCGCCCTCCACAGCAGCGCAGGAGGAAGCGCCGGGGAGCCGCTGCGCGGCACCCTCGGCCTACGCTCGGGTGAAACAGGGAAAAAGGAAAAGGGAAAAAGGAAAAAGGAAAGGACAGAGCCGCCATGGCTCGGCCGTGCGGCGCCTTTGCTCTTCCCTTTTCCCTTTTCCATTTCCCCTTTTCCCGCTCTACTCACGTCAACGCCACCAAGGTCGCCGCATGCGACCAGGCATGCGTGACCACCAGGGTGTCGGCGCTGTGCGCGGCGCTGGTGATGGCGCCGCGGTCTTCGAAGGCGAAGCTGCAGCCCGGGCCGATGAGGGTGCCGCCATCGATGCGCCAGCCCTGGGGTAAACGCTGTGCCGCCAGCAACTGACCGTCGCCATGGGCCTGGACATTGGCACCGTAGGCGTCGGCGTAGAGGCTGAAGCGCGCGCTACCCGAATCGAGCAGCAGTTCGCCGCCGATCTCGCCGGCCAGTGGCGGTTCTTCGAAGCGTCCGCCGAAGCCGACGAAGGCGCCGACCTGGCCGACGACCTTGGGCGCCGCAGCGGCATCGGGCTGGTCCGGTCGGTACCAGCGCTCGGCGTGCAAACGCACCAGCATGCTCTCGTGCCAGTTCTCGGGCGCCACGCCGAGAGCCAGGGCCAGCAGTTCGCGATCCAGGGTACGTGCCCGCTCCAGCGCGCTCGATCGATAGTGGGCCAGACCCTGGCGCCAGGCTGCGACCTGCCCGGCCCGCAGCAGATCGTCGGGGCTGCGGGCGCGGCTGGCCAGTTCAGCCAGCGTCAGCAGCCAGTCGTCGCCGCCGCCCTGCGCCGACCAGTGGCTCAGCGCATTGGCAATCGAAATGATCAGCGCCTGCGGCTGTTGCGCCAGCAAGGCCGGTGCGTGTTCGGACAGCAGTTCCCAGCCGCTGACCACGCTCGGCGCCCGCCCGCCCGGGCCGATCCAGCGCTGACCCAGCAGTGCCAGCGAGGTGTCGTAGAGCGCGTCGACCAGCGCCGCTGCCGCACCCGCATCGATACGCACGACGCGCTCGACGATGGCACTCACCGGACCCGCGAGCAGCGCCGAGAACGCCGCCGCATCCAGCCCCGGATAGCGCTGCTGCGCCAGTGCAAAACGCCGATTGAACTCGGAGCGACCGCCGCGCAGGACGTCGGCGAGGGACGGGCACAGGGTCACGAGCGTGCGCTCCGGTCGCTGGTGGACCTGTTGCAGGGGCGAAGCGGGGGCAGGGGGCGGGGGGCAGGGGACATGCCTCGCGACAGGATTGGGCCACTCGGCGTGTTTGAGTCCGGCGCTCCGCTTGAGCTGATGTCAACATGCTCGAAGGTTTCCGCAGGTCGCTGCCGCGGGAAGCATCCATCGAGCGAGCTTGCCGCGCCCCCTGCCCCCCGCCCCCCGCCCCCGCTCTGCACCGCCTTCATCCCTGCACCAGCCAATGCAGATAGTTGGTGTAACGCTGATGCAGTGATTTCAGCAGCAGCAGATCGTCGTGCAGCGGCCCGTAGATCTTCCCGCCCTTGGCAATCTGGGCAATCTGGCGCTCGATGCGGGCCAGGCGCTTGCGCACTTCGGGTTCTTCCACGCCTTCCAGGCCGCGCTGCAGTTCGGCGGCGAGGTCCGCCACCGGATCCTTGGCATCCAGTTCCAGGCGGTCGTATTCCTGGCAGCTGGCATCGAAGAGATGGCGCAGCCAGCCGATGCGGTCGCTGCGGAAACCGGTATGGCTGGCGGCCTGGAAGAAAGGCGAATCCAGATCGGGCTTGAGCTTGTCGTTGAGCACGAAGGGCAGGACCTGGCGCAGATCGTCGAGGTCTACCTCATCGCTGCCGCGAAACCAGGCCATGGCCTTGGCATAGCTGATCAGGGTCATCAGATTGCGTACCGACAAGCCGTTGCGGGTGTGGCAACCGAGGTCTTTCAGGCGGTCGCGACCGTCGTCCTGCGCGGTCAGCCAGTTCCAGTCGGTACCGGCCAGCCGCGCTGTGTCCTTGCTCTTGTACTCGAACTGGTCACCGGCCACGTCCATGTATTCGAACTGGCTGGCGAAGAACTCCAGGCGTCGGCGTACCGGGGCCGACATCGGCACCGCGCGCACTTCCTTGCCCATGCGCCGCATCTCATCCTCGTTGAAGATGATCTCGCGCGGCACGAATTCCTCGGGGCGAGCGTCTTCCTCGATCCGGGTCAGCAATTCGCCGAGAAAGCGCGGGTTGAAGGCCAGTGCCTGCACGATCACGTCGATGCGGTCGCGCAGCGCCTCGATCACCTGGTAGGTGCCGCCACCCTGATCGTCATTGGCGGTCAGATACCAGGCCGCCGGCGGACATTCGTAGATCTGGTCGAACTGCTCGGCATAGTTGTCGCCCATCAGCGTCAGCAGCGCACTCTGGGTGCGCGTGGGGATGCGGTTGTACTCGTCGATGATCTTCACCCGCATCGCCAGCCACGAGCGCCAGGCCACCCGCACCTTGGCAATGCTGTCGGCGTTGATCAGATCGGAGGGCAGCGGCTGGCCCAGCAGATCGGCCACGGTCATCTGCGGTTGACCGCGCTGCATGCCGCGGCGCACCTCGCGCACCGGATAGCCGGCGAGCACCCCCATCAGCACCGCGCTGGCGGTCTTGCCGCGACCGGGTCCGCCAATGAACAGGCATTTGCGCTGGGTCGCAAAGGTCAGCAAGGGCAGCAGCACAAAGCTGGAATAGCTCTGCGCGCTGGGCAGCGTCAGCCGCGCCTTGCGATCACCCAGCAGATACTCCTGCGGCGGGCCGTCCAGATATTCGATGTCGTAATGCGGCGAGATGATCGCCGTGTTGACGATCCAGAAATAAGCCTGGCGCAGCTTCTCGTCCAGCGGCAGCGCCTGCGCCTCGGTGTCCGCCACCACATCAGCCGGACCGCGATACAGATCGGCCACATCGAAATGCCGCGGCGCATGCGTGGGCTTGGGATTGGTCGGCGCCGCCGACAGCCGCTGGAACAGTTTGAGCATGGTCAGAGCCGGTCAGGACTGCTGCCGCAATATGCCATGGGGACGAGGCAGGGGGCAGGGGCTGAGAGACGGTCGTAGGTCACGTTGCCCGCATCGCGGGCTACGTGACACGGTGAAGCAGCGACACCTTGGGTGAGCGACGGCCGCGATGTTCCGCAGGCAGAGGCGTCACTGCTGGACCCACAAAAGCCTGAAGCCCTTAGCCTTTCCCGTGCCCCGTGCCCCGTGCCCCGTGCCCCGTGCCCCGCTACCGAAACAGCTTCGCCGGCAGGCCCAGTCTGCCGGCGGCCTCGCGCATGTGGGCATGGGTGATGGCCACGGCCAGGGCGTCGGCGGCGTCGGATTGCAGCTGGCCCTGCAGGGTCAGCAGGATGCCGACCATGTATTGCACCTGGGACTTGTCGGCACCGCCGGATCCAACCACCGAATTCTTGATGTGCCGCGGCGCGTATTCGCTGACCGGGAGGCCGGCGTTGACGCAGGCGCAGATGGCGGCCCCGCGGGCCTGCCCCAGCTTCAGTGCCGATTGCGGGTTCTTCGACAGGAATACGGTTTCCACCGCCGCTTCGTCGGGCCTGAATTCGGCGATGGCGGCGCTGACGCCGTCGAAAATATCCTTCAGGCGCAGCGGGAAATTCTCGTCCGAGGTCTGCACGAAGCCGTGATGCAGGTGTTTGAGCTGGCCGCGACTGACCGTGATCAGGCCGATGCCGGTGCGGCGTGATCCGGGGTCGATGCCCAGTATGCGAGTGCTCAATGGCTGGCTTCCGAAAGGTCGGACCACACTCTACGGCAAGCCGGGGCCAGCGATCACTGACAGGCCTTCGCCGAACCTGCTGAAGGCATGGCGCAGATCGGCCACGGTGCGCTGCCTGTTGTCGGTCATGCAATCGACCAGCACCGCCACGCCACCCGGCGCGTAGCCCTCGTAGCGCAGTTCCTCGTAGTTGACGCCTTCCAGCTCGCCGCTGGCCTTCTTGATGGCGCGCTCGATGTTGTCCTTGGGCATGGAGTTGGCAAAGGCCTTGTCCATCGCAGCGCGCAGGCGCGGATTGCCCGCCGGATCGGCGCCGCCGGTGCGCACGGCGACATGAATCTCGCGCACCAGCCTGGTGAAGATCTTGCCGCGGACGGCGTCTTGCTTGCCCTTGCGGTGCTGGATATTGGCCCATTTGCTGTGGCCGGCCATGGCGTGTAGCTCCGGGTGGAAATGCGGGGGGCGAGATTATACGGGGCAGGGGGCAGGGGGCGCCGCACACGAGGCGCGGGCAGAAAACCGGCGTCATTGCGAGGAGCGCAGCGACGAAGCAATCCAGTGCTTCTGCGGCTGTGTATCCGGATTGCTTCCCCCGGATCAAGTCCGGGGTGGCAATGACGCGGGCTTTGTAGGTCCAGACTCGTCTGGACGCTCTTTGCCTTGTGTTGGAAAGGCGTCCAGACAAGTCTGGACCCACAAGAGCCGGAGCGCCGCAGCCTTGCCCCGTGCCCCGAACCACCGACATCCAGACCCAAACCCTTATCATCGAGCCTCCCGCACCTGCCCTCGAGTAACCCATGACCGAAGTCGCCGGACAGCGTTTCCGCCTGTACAACGCCCTCGATCTGGAGACCGTGATGGCGCGGATGGCGCGGCAGACACTGATGTTGCTGGATCCGGAGCAACCGACGGTGGTGGTGGGTGTGCTGCGCCGCGGCGCACCGCTGGCGGATCGGCTGGTGGCGGCGATCGCCGCGCTGAGCCCGGGATTCCGTGTCGACAGGCTCGATCTCAAGGTCAAGCGCTATTCGGACGATCTGCGCTTGCTGCATCCGGAAACCCGGCTGGACGCACCGGAAGCCGGCTCACCCAGCGTCAGGGATCGCCAGGTGCTGGTGATCGACGATGTGCTCTACCAGGGCTATTCGCTGTTCCGGGTACTTGAATTCCTGCGCGCCGAAGGTGCCAGCACCATCCGTTCGGCGGTGCTGGCTGACCGCTGCGTGGCCCGGGTACCGGTGATAGCCGACGTCATCGGCGTACGCCTGCAGATCGCGCCTGGGGATGTCGTGGAATGCAGCGTGCCGCCCTATGAGGCCGAGTTTGCCGTGGATGTGCTCCGGCCTGATTGAGGCGGGAAGAGCAGCGGGGCAGCAAGAGCGGGGCTGGGGCTGGGGCGCGGGGACGGAGCTTGCCGCGGCGGTTACGCAGTCGCGATGTGGAGGGCCGAGCGCCTGCTCGGCCGCTCTTGGTCATTGCCGAGGGCCCCGTTTCACAGCAGAGGCAGCGACTGAAGGCGCGACGTGGGCGCGAATTCACTACTGTTCCCGCATGATTCTTCGGGTCGAAAAGCGGCGCCGCAGGCGCGGCGCCCTCCAATGAAGCTGCGCAATCGGGTAGCGGTTACCCGCCGGACAGCCTCGCGTCGCCTCGTAGGTCACGTTGGTCTTGCAGCGGCCTACGTGACGCGGTGAAGCGGCAAGATCAGGTCTCGTAGGTCACGTTGGCCGCGCAGCGGCCTACGTGACGCGGTGAAGCGGCAAGGCCAGCGATAGTCGCTTTGGACGGGCAGCCTCGCGTCGCCGTGTCACGTAGCTCGCTTGCGCGAGCAACGTGACCTACGATTTCCCGAGTCCCGAGTCCCGACCTACTCCGCCTGCGCCAGCAAGGTCGCGTTGCCGCCCACGGCTGCGGTGTTGATGGTCAGTGTGCGCTCGGTGGTGAAGCGATGCAGATAATGCGGGCCGCCGGCCTTGGGGCCGGTGCCGGACAGGCCTTCGCCACCGAAGGGTTGTACGCCGACCACGGCGCCGATCATGTTGCGATTGACGTAGCAGTTGCCGGCCCGGATCTTCTGCTGGATCTGCTCGACGGTGCTGTCGATGCGGCTGTGGATGCCCAGGGTCAGGCCGTAGCCGGTGGCGTTGATCTCGTCGAGGATGCGATCGAGATCGCGCGATTTGTAGCGGATCACGTGCAGCACCGGGCCGAAGATCTCGCGCGGCAGGCGCTTGAGGGAATCGATCTCGAAGGCATGCGGGGCAAAGTAGCAGCCGTGGGCGTGGGCTTCGCCCAGTTCCAGCTTCTTGATCAGCTTGCCTTCGGTCTTCATGCGCTCGGCATGGTCGAGCAGGATCTTGCGCGCGTCCTCGTCGATGACCGGGCCGATATCGGTGGACAGCAGACCCGGATCGCCGAGCTGGAGCTCATCCATCGCACCCGCCAGCAGTTTCAGCGTGCGCTCGGCCACGTCTTCCTGCAGAAACAGGATGCGGGTGGCCGAACAGCGCTGGCCGGCCGAGCCGAAGGCGCCGGAAATGGCGTCCTTGACCAGCTGCTCCGGCAGCGCCGAGGAATCGGCGATCAGCGCGTTCTGGCCGCCGGTTTCGGCGATCAGCGTGGCGATGGCGGCATCGCGTGCGGCCAGCGCCCGGTTGATCAGTCGCGCGGTTTCGGTCGAGCCGGTGAAGGCGACGCCGGCCACGCGCGGATCGGCCGTCAGGCGGGCACCCACGGTGGCGCCATCGCCGGGCAGCAACTGCAGCACTTCGGCCGGAATGCCGGCTTCGTGCAGCAGCTGGGTGGCGCGATGGGCGACCAGATTGGTCTGTTCGGCCGGCTTGGCGATCACGGTATTGCCGGCCACCAGGGCCGCGGCCACCTGACCGGCAAAGATCGCCAGCGGGAAGTTCCACGGGCTGATGCAGACGAAGACGCCGCGGCCGTGCAAAAACAGCTGGTTGGACTCGCCGGTCGGGCCGGGCAGCAGTTTCGGGGCAAATTCGCGGCGCGCGCACTGGGCGTAGTAGCGACAGAAATCGATGGCTTCGCGGACTTCGGCGATACCGTCGGGAATGGTCTTGCCGGCCTCGCGCGTGCACAGCGCGATCAGCTCGGCGCGGTGGGTCTCCATCAGGTCGGCGGCGCGTTCCAGCATCAGCGCCCGGCGTTCCACCGGCGTGGCGTCCCAGCCGGGCTGGGCCTTGTGGGCGATGTCCAGGGCCTTCTCGACCAGTGCGGCATCGGCCGGCACCCAGTGTCCGATCTCCCGGCGGCGATCAGCCGGATCGGTGATGGCGATGGGCGCGGCGGCGCTGGATGAGCCCGGCACCAGCGGCTCGGCGCGCAACTGGCCGAAGCGCACGCCGGCGGCCTCGTCGATCAAGGCGCGCAGCTCGCGCTCCTGGGCCAGATTGATGCCGCGCGAATTCTGGCGGTCGCTGCCGTATAGATTGAGTGGCAGCGGGATGCGCGGATGGGCCTTGGGCTCGGTCGCGGCGACTACATCGTTGGGATGCTGGATCAGATCGTCCACGGCCACGTCTTCGTCGACGATGCGGTTGACGAAGGAGCTGTTGGCGCCGTTCTCCAGCAGACGTCGGACCAGATAGGGCAACAGATCCTCGTGCGAACCGACCGGCGCGTAGATGCGGCAGGCCGCATTCAGGCGTTCGGCCGGAACCACCTCGGCATAGAGGTCGGCCGCCATGCCGTGCAGGCGCTGGTACTCGAAGGGCTGGCCCGCGGCCAGATGGTGGATGGCGGCAATGGTGTGGGCGTTGTGGGTGGCAAATTGCGGATAAAGCACGCCGCCATGGGCCAGGATGCGCTTGGCGCAGGCCAGATAACTGAGATCGGTGTTGGGCTTGCGCGTGTACACCGGGTAGCCGGAATAGCCGTCGATCTGGGCGCGCTTGATTTCGCTGTCCCAGTAGGCGCCCTTGACCAGTCGCACATTCAGCAGTCGGCCACTGCTACGGGCCATGTCGGCCAGCCAGTCGACAGCGCCGATGGCGCGTTTCTGATACGACTGCAAGGCCAGTCCGAAGCCGTTCCAGCCCTCCAGCGAGGGATCGCAATGCACCCTGGCGATCAGTTCCAGCGACAGCTCCAGTCGATCGGCCTCTTCGGCATCGATGGTCATGGGAATGCCCTGGGCCCTGGCCAGCTGCGCCAGCTCGAGGATGCGCGGGGTCAGTTCGGCCAGCACGCGGCCGCGCTTGGCGCGCTCGTAACGCGGGTGCAGGGCCGACAGCTTGACCGAAATGCTGGGTGCGGCGATGACATCCGGAAACGGCCCGCGCTTGCCGATGGACAGGATCGCGGCGCGATAGCTCTGCATGTAGCGTTCGGCATCGGCGGCGGTCAGCGCCGATTCGCCGAGCATGTCGAAGGAATGGCGGTAGCCGCGCTGATCCTTGTCGTCGGCGCGCTTGAGTGCCTCGTCGATGCTGCGTCCCATGACGAACTGGTGACCCATGATGCGCATGGCCTGACGCGTGGCCAGGCGCACCACCGGTTCACCGGAACGGCTGATCAGGCGCTTGAAGGCGCCGAAGAAATTGCGCTTGGTGTCCTCGCCGATGCGCACCAGCTTGCCGGTGAGCATCAGTCCCCAGGTGCCGGCATTGACCAGCAGGCTGTCGCTCTTGCCGGCATGGGCCTCGAAGTTGGCTTCGCCGAGCTTGTCGGAGATCAGCTTGTCGGCGGTGTCGGCATCTGGAATGCGCAGCAGGGCTTCGGCCACGCACATCAGCAGCACGCCTTCCTCGCTGGACAGATCGTACTGGCGCATGAAGGACTCGACCGGACTCTGATCGGCCTTGCGCGCGCGCACCCGCCGCACCAGATCGGCGGCGGTGTCGTGGATGCGCGACTTCAGATCGGCGTCCATCTCCGCCACCCGCAGCAGATCGGCCACCGCCTCGGCCTCTTCGCGGGCGTAGTACTCGGCCAGTCTGAGCAGAGCCGGATCGGCGTCGGAGGGTGCATCACGGAGCAGGGCGAGTTCTGGGTTCATGGCAGGGTCGAGCACCCGCTCGGGGCGGCGGGATATCCGGGGCGCAGTCTACGACCAGAAAGGCCCGCTTGTTTGCGCAAAAGCGACGTCCGTGGCCGCCAATTCAGCTAGCGCAGGGGCTGCAGGCCGGGAGTGGATGTTGTTGCTCGGTCCACAGGCCATCAGCGACGTTGCTGGATCCGAGCGGCCTTGAGGAGGGACGCGCGCCTGCGACGCGCACCCTCGGTCGACTGCTGTTGTAGGTCCAGACTTGTCTGGACGCTCCTTGCCGGGTGCTTGAGAAGCCTCCAGACAAGTCTGGACCTACAGAAGCGGGCTCTTCGCCGGGATGTATCGGTGAAATTGCCACGGATCGTTGGCGAGCGCTACGACCTGCGTCCGAAATGGGCGATTTCCGTTGTATTCCGCTGCCCAGACCGGCCATCACGCATCCCGACCGTCTTCACCTCCCGCATTTTTCGCAACTTCCACAGCTCCGACGTTAGAGTCTCGTTGCCCCCCAACATCGCCGGCGGGTAAACTCCACGGGTTTTCAGATGCACAAGGCCACCTCAACCAGCGTGAACGAGCCGCTCAGCGAGACGCAGCTGAACGGAGTGGTGGAGATCATCGCCCGGCCTAACCGCTCGGCGACTCCGGCCGCCCTGCTGGGTGTGTTCGCGGCACTGGCTTTTTCGGTGCTGATGGTGTCCCTGTTCAGCTACTTGCAGGGAAATGTCTGGGCGCCGCTGTTTGCGCTGGCCGATCTGGCCCTGGTGGCGGTCTGTTTCAGGTGGGTGTGGCGCCGGGGTGAGGACTACGACTGTATCCGGATGGATTCGGAGCAGATCGCGATCGAATCGCGCCGCGGGATCGAGGCACGTACGGTCAGCTACCAGACCGGCTGGGCCCGGGTCTGGTCGGAGCTCAATCGACGCGGCGATGGCAACGATGTTTTTGTGGGTTCGCACGGCAAGCGCACGGAAGTGGGAAGCTTTCTGATCGATGCGCAACGGGCGCACCTGGAAGCACTGATCAAGATGAGGCTGGGGCAAGCACGATCGGGCCCCGGTCATGAAGGATTCGAAAACGTGGCAAGAGGACATACGGCATGAAGCGGCAACTTGGGCAAATCGCCGGCACCGGGCTGGCGCTGCTGGTTTCGACGGCAGCTATGGCCAATCCGGAACGTTGGCAGCTCAACATGACACCTGGCGTGACGTCCAGCAGTCAGGATGTCTATCACCTGCACATGCTCATCCTGGGCATCTGCGTAGTCATCGGCATCGTTGTTTTCGGCGCCATGTTCTATGCCATGTTCAAATTCCGGAAATCCAAGGGCGCAGTCCCGGCCAAATTCAGCCACAACACCACGGCGGAAGTGGTGTGGACGGTGATTCCGGTCGCCATCCTGCTGGTCATGGCCTGGCCGGCGACCAAGACCCTGGTCAAGATGGCCGACACCGGCGATGCCGAGTTCACGGTGAAGGTCACCGGCTACCAGTGGAAATGGCGTTACGAGTACCTCGGCGAAGACGTCAAGTTCATGAGTTCGCTGACACGCGCCGCAGACGAAGCGCGCCAGCTGGGTTCAGGCATCGACCCGAACACGGTCGACAACTACCTGCTGGATGTCGACAACCCGCTGGTGATTCCGACCGGCGCCAAGGTGCGTTTCGTGATCACGGCCGACGACGTCATCCACTCCTGGTGGGTGCCGGCCCTGGGCTGGAAGCAGGACGCCATCCCCGGCTTCATCAATGAGGCCTGGACCCAGGTCGACGAGCCCGGTGTCTACCGTGGCCAGTGTGCCGAACTGTGTGGCAAGGATCACGGCTTCATGCCGATCGTGGTGATCGCCAAACCGCGCGCCGAGTTTGATGCCTGGCTGGCGCAGCAGAAATCGGCGCAGGCGCCGGCTGCCGGTGCGGTGGCGCAAAGCGAGCCCGTGCCCCCGGTCACCAAGAGCTGATCGATCCCCGACCTCGTCCCCCATTTGATTTAGCGGAGTACAGCCATGGCTCACCACGGCGAACAGACACACGACACGCACGACGGTCACGACGATCATGACCACAAGCCCAGCGGCTTCTTCGAGCGCTGGTTCTGCGGCACCAATCACAAGGACATCGGGACGCTGTACCTGATCTTCTCCCTGGTGATGTTCCTGATCGGCGGTTCGATGGCGCTGGTGATTCGCGCCGAGCTGTTCCAGCCGGGACTGCAACTGGTGCAGCCGGACTTCTTCAACTCGATGACCACCATGCACGCGCTGGTGATGATCTTCGGTGCGGTCATGCCGGCTTTCGTCGGCCTCGCCAACTGGATGATCCCGATGATGATCGGCGCGCCTGACATGGCGCTGCCGCGCATGAACAACTGGTCCTTCTGGATCATGCCCTTCGCCTTCACGCTGCTGCTGTCGACGCTGTTCATGCAAGGCGGTGGTCCTGCCGGTGGCTGGACGCTGTATCCGCCGCTGTCACTGCAGGGCGGCAACAACGTGGCCTTTGTGATCTTCGCCGTGCACATGATGGGTATCAGCTCGATCATGGGCGCCATCAACATCATCGCCACCATCCTCAACATGCGCGCGCCGGGCATGGATCTGCTGAAGATGCCGGTGTTCGTCTGGACCTGGCTGATCACGGCCTTCCTGCTGATCGCGGTGATGCCGGTACTGGCAGGCTCGGTGACCATGCTGCTCACCGACAAGTATTTCGGCACCAGCTTCTTCAACGCTGCCGGCGGCGGTGACCCGGTGATGTTCCAGCACATCTTCTGGTTCTTCGGGCATCCCGAGGTCTACATCATGATCCTGCCGGCCTTCGGCATCGCCTCCGAGATCATTCCGACCTTCGCGCGCAAGCCACTGTTCGGCTATCAGGCCATGGTTTACGCGACCGCTTCGATCGCCTTCCTGTCCTTCATCGTCTGGGCCCACCACATGTTTACCGTGGGCATGCCGCTCGGGGGCCAGCTGTTCTTCATGTACGCCACCATGCTGATCGCGGTGCCCACCGGCGTGAAGGTCTTCAACTGGGTGGCGACGATGTGGCGAGGGTCGATGACCTTCGAGACACCGATGCTGTTCGCGGTGGCCTTCGTGGTGCTGTTCACCATCGGCGGCTTCTCCGGGCTGATGCTGGCCATGGTGCCGGCCGACTTCCAGTATCACGACACCTATTTCGTGGTGGCGCACTTCCACTACGTGCTGGTCACCGGCGCGATCTTCTCGATCATGGCCGCGGTCTATTACTGGCTGCCGAAGTGGACCGGGCGCATGTACAACGAGACGCTCGGCAAATGGCATTTCTGGCTGTCGACGATCACCGTGAACGTGTTGTTCTTCCCGCAGCATTTCCTCGGTCTGGCCGGCATGCCCCGTCGTATTCCGGACTACAACGTGGCTTTCACCGACTTCAACATGATCTCTTCGATCGGCGGATTTGCCTTCGGCCTGTCGCAGCTGCTGTTCGTATGGCTGCTGATCGATACCTGCATGCTCAAGCGCGGTGCCAAGGCCAGCAGCGGCGTGTGGGACAGCGCCCGTGGTCTGGAATGGACGCTGCCGTCGCCGGCCCCGTACCACTCCTTCAGCACACCGCCGAAGATCGATGACAAGATGCTGGCCCACGGCGACGTGACCCATTGATGAGCGCTGATCTCAATCGCGATGCCCGCCGTCCGGCCGTACGCCGGACGGTCATCGTGCTCAGCGTCATTGCCTTTGGCCTGTACTCGCTGTTCTTCGTGCGAGCCCTGCTGCTGTCATGAGCGGGAATCCGGCCACCAGCCATACCGGTGTGATCCGGCGCATCCTCTGGGTCTGCGCCGGATCCTTCACCTTCTGCTTTGCCCTGATTCCGCTGTATTCGATCTTCTGCGAGATCACCGGGATCAACGGCAAGACTGGTCAGGTCAGCGCGGCATCGGCCAAGCAGATGGTGGTCGACGAGTCGCGGACCATCACCATCCAGTTCGATACCTCGGTGAATGCCGGCTTGCCCTGGGCCTTCAAGCCCAGGCAGAGCTCGATCAAGGTGCATCCGGGAGTCGTCACCGAGATGCTGTTCGAGGCGACCAATCTCAGCGATGCCGATCTCGTCGGTCAGGCGGTGCCCAGCGTGGCGCCGAACCGGGCATCGATCTATTTCAGCAAGACCGAGTGCTTCTGTTTCACCGAGCAGAGTCTGGCAGCTGGCGAGACCCGCGACATGCCGGTGCGCTTTGTCGTCGATCCGGCCCTGCCGGAGAATGTCTCGGTGATGACACTGTCCTACACCTTCTATCTCAATGATCTGGCGACTGAACGTCTGGCGCAGCACGGCGCCGTGAACGATAATCCTGGATTCTGAATCGGGCTTTCACGCCCACCTTGCTTTGTATTGACGGGGATTGCACATGGCTCAAGGCTCCGGTGCCTATTACGTACCTCACGGCAGCAAGTGGCCGATCATCGGATCGGTTGCGCTGTTCCTGTTCCTGGGCGGCGCTGCCTCACTGGTCAACGAAGATCACGTCTTCGGCATGGTCAAGTTCTACCTGGGCCTGGCCTTGTTGCTGTACATGCTCTTCGGCTGGTTCGGCGAAGTCATCAAGGAAAGCCTGGCCGGTTATTACAATTCGCAGGTGGACGTGTCCTTCCGCATGGGCATGGTCTGGTTCATCTTTTCCGAAGTGATGTTCTTTGCCGCCTTCTTTGGCGCATTGTTCTATGCCCGCATCTTCGCCGTGCCATGGCTGGGCGGTGAGGGCGACGGTTTTTCCACCCATCAGCTGCTTCATCCGGCTTTTGAGGCAGTCTGGCCGACCAATGGTCCGGGCGAAATCGGTGGCGCCTTCGAGACCATTCCGGCCTGGGGTCTGCCGCTGCTGAACACGCTGATCCTGCTGACCTCCGGTGCCACCATCACCATGGCGCACTGGGCGCTCAAGGTGGGCAAGCGCCGCGCCCTGGTCTGGTGGATGGCGGCAACCGTGGCTCTGGGTTGTTTGTTCCTGTACTTCCAGGCGGTCGAGTACATCCACGCCTACCAGGAACTGGGACTGACGCTGGGTTCGGGCGTTTACGGCAGCACCTTCTTCATGCTGACCGGTTTCCACGGCATGCACGTCACCCTGGGGACGATCATGCTGCTGGTGATCCTGTTCCGTTGCATGGCCGGCCATTTCACCAAGGACAACCACTTCGCCTTCGAGGCAGTGGCCTGGTACTGGCACTTCGTGGACGTGGTCTGGCTGGGACTGTTCGTGTTCGTCTACGTGCTCTGAGGCACTCGGACTGCGCAACAACATCGGGCCGCCTCAGGGCGGCCCGATCGTTTGTGGCCCAGGTCCAGTAGCCCGGGTAAGCCGCAGGCGCACCCGGGACGCGAGTCCGAATCGTGCATGGCCCCAGGTGCGCTGCCCTTACCTGGGCTACGACTCTGTTGTGGGTTCGGACTTGTCCGAACGCTCCTGGCGGGGGCAGGGCAGAAGCGTCCAGACAAGTCTGGACCTACAGAAGCTCGAAGAGCCGCACATCCTGCCGAGCAAGCTCGGCACTACAACAGCCTCGTACACCGTCGCTGATGTAGAGCGGAGCTTGCTCCGCTGCTTCAGTCCCTAGCCCAGGGCGCAGCTCCCTGGGCCGCCGGCGCCCCTGCGGCGCCCCTGGTCCGCAGTCCGACAATCACATCGCGCTGCATCCAGCCGCGAAGCAGTGCTCTGGCTGGTTCGATCAGGGATTCGGGCTCGGGATGGCCGATCTCGGCGCCGAGGCGCATGACCAGTTCTCGACCGCTGCAGCCTTCGGTTTCCTGCGCCAGGGCCAGCAGTCGCGCCGCCAGCGGTTCCAGCGACTGGAACTGCACCTTGTCGGCGCGATTGCGATAGATCAGCAGCCAGGTCGGTTGCGCGGGTGCTTCGGTGGGCTGGTAATCGCTGCGGATCAGTTGCACCGGGAACTGGTAACTCAGCACCCAGGCGACCGGTGAGGGTACCGGAATCTGTTCGATCGGATCGCCATCGCGGTGGTCGATGCTGACCCTGGCCAGATCGTCGCCATCCAGATCGAGCGCCAGCTCCACCCACTCCCAATGCGCCAGTTCGTGCAGGAAGGGTCTTTGTTGCTGCCAGTGCTGCGGATGGTCGCCGAGATAGCGCACGAACTCGCTGCCCAGTTCATGGAACAGCGGCGTATGCGCGCCGTGCTCCACGTAGAAGCTGCGCACCAGGCGCGGCCATTCCGGCCCATCCAGCAGCCGCCGGATCACCGGGAAATTCCCCGCCAGCAGGCCCTGCAGGTTGTTGAACAGCAAATCGCGATAGATCTGTACCCGGCGATCCTCGAGATCGGCCGGCACCGGCTCTACCGCCGGATTGCGCAGGTGTCGCGCAAAAGCCAGTTGAATCTGGTCAAACTGCGGCATGACGCGGACGTGCGCAGGGCAACAGGACCGGCGCATTCTCATCCTGCACCCGGCGAACCTTGCCCAGTTCCTGCAGCAGTTCCGGCAGCGGCGGAATGTTGAAGTCGCGCTCCAGCAGGGTGGCCCGGCGGCCCATGCGTTGATAGGTGTAGGCCAGCAATTCCCACACCGGATCGACGATGTCGGCACCATGGGTGTCGACAATCAGATCGGGTGCCTCCTCGTAGTGCCCGGCCACATGCAGATAGGCCACCCGCTCGGCCGGAATCTGGTCGATGAACGCGCGTGCGTCGTAGCGGTGATTGACGCTGTTGACGTAGACGTTGTTGACGTCGAGCAGCAGATCACAGTCGGCCTCGCGGACCACGCCGAGCAGGAATTCAGGTTCGCTGATCTCGCTGGCCAGCGGTGTGTAGAAGGAGGCGTTTTCCACAGCAATGCGGCGGCCCAGGATGTCCTGGGTGCGACGCACGCGGGCGGCCACATGCCGGAGCGCATCCTCGGTAAAGGGAATCGGCAGCAGATCGTAGAGATGGGCGCCGTCACTGCACCAGCTCAAATGCTCGCTGTAGAGCAGGATGCCGTGATCGTCGAGAAAGCCCTTGAGGCGCTGCAGGAAGATGTCGTCCAGCGGATCCGGACCGCCCAGCGACAGCGACAGACCGTGGGCAATGAAGGGATAAGCCTCGGTGTAGCGGCGGAAGGCCTTGCCCAGCCTTCCGCCGATACCCAACCAGTTTTCCGGAGCGATCTCGAAGAAATCGATGGCGGAACGCAAATCACCCGCTGCGTCCAGTTCGGGCATCAGGCTGCGCCTGAGTCCCAATCCAGCTGACAGCTGTTGCAGTTTCCGCATGATGCGCTCCTTCAGATCTCAGCTCAGGCGGCGCCGCCGCACTTGCCTTCTTCCTTGGCCTTGTCGCCACCGCACTTGCCTTCGCCGCACTTGCCTTCTTCCTTGGCCTTGTCGCCACCGCACTTGCCTTCGCCGCACTTGCCTTCTTCCTTGGCCTTGTCAGCGCCGCACTTGCCTTCGCCGCACTTGCCTTCTTCCTTGGCCTTGTCACCGCCGCAGGTGCCTTCTTCCTTGGCCTTGTCGGCGCCGCACTTGCCTTCGCCGCACTTGCCTTCGGCGGCCTTCTCGTCGCCCACCAGCATGTAGCCCTGGGCCAGGTCGGTGGCCTGCATGCCGTTGCTGGTGCCGTTTCCGGCGTAGGCGCCGAAGGCCATGCTGCCCAGGAATGCCGCGCCCACGGCCAAGGAAACCGGCTTGATCATCTTGTTGCTCATGAGTTGAATCTCCGATCACATGATTGAATGCCCCGGTTGGGGGCGAGCTTGAAGCTGCCGCAGCAGCTCTCCCGCAGCCGATGGGATATCGGCGATGCAGACATTAAGCCTGCACCAGCCCGATGACAACCGCCGCACGGTTCTGCGTCAGCGTAGAAGACCGATGAAGGCGCCACAATCTTTCAGCGCTTGCGCGCGCGGTTGCCGCGCGGAGAACGTGTGCCCGGCACAGGCGATTTCTTGCCCCCGGAGGCCTTTCTGGCGCCTGCAGGCGCTGTCTTGCGGCCGCTGATTGGCTGGCCGGCGCGCTGCCCGGACTTCTGCCGCGCAGCATCGGCCGCCGTCTTGCCTGCACCTTTACCGGGCCGGGTCGCTTTGGCGGCTGCCGGTGGCGGCGAGCGGCTTGCTCGATCGGACTCGCGGCTGCCGGCTGCCTCGCGCAGTCTCGGCAGCTGCATCTGAGCGCCGGGAATCACGGCCACAGTGAGTTCTTCGCGATCATGGTAGAGCTGACGGGCCCGCACCGAGAAACCCATGCGCTGCAGCGGCTGCAGCACTGCCCGCGCCTGGTTCCAGGCGTCAAAGCGTTTCTTCATCGGCAGTTTGAGGTTGAACACCGCCGCCTTGCACCAGCCCGACTGCAACCAGCGGACCATGAGCTCGGCCACCTTGCCCGGTTTCTCGACCATGTCGCAGACCAGCCAGTCGACCGGTCGTGGCGGACGATAGCGAAAGCCATCCTCGCGCAGATGCTGCACCAGACCGCTGTCCATCAGGGCCGGCGCCATGCGACCGTTGTCGATGGCGGTCACCTGAATCCGGCGCGCCACCAGCTGATAGGTCCAGCCGCCCGGCGACGCGCCCAGATCGACGGCGCTACCGCCAGCGTCCAGCAGGTCGGCGCGCTCCTGCGCATTCATGAGCACCTGGAAAGCTTCTTCGAGCTTCAGCGTGGACCTGGATGGCGCTTCGCGCGGGAATTTCAGGCGCGGAATGCCACCGGCAAAGGCGGCGGCAGCGCCTGGCGGTGAACCGCCGACCAGCGCGTGCGTACCCGCCAGCAACCACACCTGTGCCTGACCCCTTCCGGCGGGGTGGATCAACTCGCCCAAACGCGCCTGGAGCGCGCCTACCAGCGGCGCCAGTGGCTTGGTGGCTTCGCTGTCCGGGGTCAGCACCGTCAGTGCCGAGAAGGGCTGCAGCGGCCGCAGGGCGGCAGAGATCGGACTGACCCGATCCTTCACGTTCAGATCCCTGAGCTCGGCGGCCACCCGCATCAGATCCCGGGCAAACACCAGATCCGGCAATCCCGGTTGACCGTTGGCGGCGCGCACCCGCACCACCGCAGGCTGCTCTGACCACACGCTCGCTGCCATCCCCTGTACAGCGAACCAGGCCGACAGCTCGTCCATCAGATCGGGTTCGAAGCCGACCCGGCAGAGCAGAGCCAGTTCCGGCAGAGCAGTAGTGTCAGTCATCGCCATCCGTGCCCACGCTGGCAGCCGCATCGTCGCCGCAAGAGCCACGATATTGCCCTAGCAGCGGCCAGAAAGGGGCCGTCCCGGCGGCGCCGTTGCTGGTTGCGGGAAAAGGACCAAATTGAGGGCCGGGCCGAATGTAGGTCACGTTGCCCGCGCAGCGGGCTACGTGACGTCGCGAGGTCCGCTGTCACGTAGGCCCTGCGGGCCAACGTGACCTACGGGAGAGCTGATCGCGGACAGAGTCCGCTCCCACAGCGCCCAGCCACTGCAGGAGCGACCTCGTGTCGCGATCTCGCCCCTCAGGCCAGTGCCGCCTCGACGCTGGTGGTCAACGATTCGGCGCCGGCGCGCACGCCGGCTGCGTGGGTCAGCGTGCGCGGCAGCAGGCGGTCGAAGTAGAAGCGCACGGTTGCCAGCTTGGCTTCCCTGAACTCGGCGGTGCCGGCGTAGCTGGCGCGAGTCGCGGCTTCGGCTTCGCGGGCCATGAAATAGGCCATCGTGACGTAGCCCGAATAGAACAGATAGTCGACCGCCGCAGCGCCGATTTCCTCGGCATTCTGCGCGGCCTTGGTGCCGATCTCCCGGGTCAGGGCTTCCCATTCCTTGGCGTGCCTGGCCACGCTGGCCACGAACGGGGCGATGGCGGCGTTGTCGCTGTGGGTCTGGCAGAACGCGCCGATTTCCCCGAGGAAGTGGCGCAGGCCGACGGCCTGCTGACCCATGATCTTGCGGCCCAGCAGATCCAGCGCCTGAATCTGGGTGGTGCCTTCATAGATGGTGGTGATGCGGGCATCACGCATCAGCTGCTCCAGGCCCCATTCGCGGATGTAGCCGTGACCGCCGAGCACCTGGATGCCGTGGCTGGTGCATTCGATCGCCAGTTCGGTGAGCATGGCTTTGCTGATCGGCGTCAGGAAGCTCAGGATTTCGTCGGCGCGCTGCTTCACGGCCGGGTCGGTGTGCCTGGACACCAGATCCACCTGCAGCGCCGAATAGAAGCACAGCGCGCGACCAGCCTCGCCGAAGGCTTTCTGGGTCATCAGCATGCGCCGCACGTCCGGGTGCACGATGATCGGATCGGCCGGCTTGTCCGGGCGTCGCGGGCCCGACAGCGCCCGCATCTGCAATCGATCCTTGGCATAGGCCAGAGCGTTCTGGTAGGAGATTTCGATCAGGCCCAGACCCTGCACGCCCACGCCCAGGCGCGCCGTGTTCATCATGGTGAACATGGCATTCAAGCCGCGGTTGGGCGGACCGATCAGATAGCCTTCGGCTTCGTCGAAGTTCATCACGCAGGTGGCCGAACCCTTCAGGCCCATCTTGTGTTCGATGCTGCCCGGGGCCACCGGATTGCGCTCGCCGACGCTGCCGTCGCGCGCCACCTTGAACTTGGGCACGATGAACATGCTGATGCCCTTGGTGCCGGCCGGTGCGTCCGGCAGGCGCGCCAGCACCAGATGCATGATGTTCTTGCTGAGATCGTGATCGCCGGCGGTGATGAAGATCTTGGTGCCGGAAATCCGGAAGCTGCCGTCCTCGTTGGGCTCGGCCCTGGTGCGCATCAGGCCGAGATCCGAGCCGCAGTGGGGCTCGGTCAGGCACATGGTGCCGGTCCATTCGCCGCTGAGAATGCGCGGAATGAAGACCTCGCGCTGCCATTCCTCGCCGTGATGGGTGAGCGCATCCACGGCGCCGGCCGAAAGCAGCGGGTAGGTACCCCAGGCCACGTTGGCGGATTCGATCATCTCCTTGAAGACATAGCCGACGCTCTCGGGCATGCCCTGGCCGCCGTACTTCGGATCGCCGCACAGGCCGGTCCAGCCGCCCTCGACGAAGCGGTCATAGGCGTCCTTGAAGGCCCTGGGCGTGGTGACCGAGCGGCTTTCCTTGTCGAAATGGCAGCCTTCTTCGTCACCGATCACATTGGTCGGCGTCAGCACCTGTTCGCAGAACTTGGCGCCCTCCTCGAGGATGGCTTCAACCAGTTCCCGGCTGACTTCCTCGCCGCCGGGCAGTTGCGCGTAGATGCTGGGGGCATCAAGGACATCAAACAGCACGAAACGCATATCGGTCTGTGGGGCGGTGTAGTTCATGGGTCTTTCCTTTCAGGAGCAACTTGATGATGGGTGAGGCAGATCTGGCAATGCGCTGCGCCGCTCAGCGGAAGGATCCGGGCTTGCCCGGCGTGGCCCGCAGGCGCCCGTCGTATCGCAAGTCGAAGCGGACATTGGGGTCGGAGCATTTCAGCTCGCCTTCCAGCACATAGGTCATGGTCGATTCGGTGGTGAGCGTGGCCAACGCCGGTAGCGAGTCCACAGGACCGAGATCGATGCGGACGATGTCGCCCGATATCGGTGGCAGGGTCTGCTCCAGCGGCTGACTGCCCTTGGCCGCGGCGGTCTGATCCAGGATCAGTCGCCAGTCGAAGCGTTGCAGCGTCACCGCCATGCTCGACGGGCTGTCGAAGCGCACCCGCGCCACGTAACGGCCGTCGACGGTCTCGATTTCCTGCAGGCTGATGGAGGGCGGGCCCAGCACCCGGCGCGGGCCGGAACAGGCGATCAGCGCGATTGCCAGCAAGGCCAGCGCAACCCAGCCCAGGACCCGGCGGAGACGGCCGGGCGCTTGCCTGCGAGTTTCGGTAACGACAAGCACAGCTTCTGTCATGAGTACACCGCTTCAGTTGAACAGGGGACGGATCAGCAAGGTCAGCGACAGGCCAAGAATCACCAGCCAGGTCACCAGTACACCGTAGAAACGGCCGACACTGTGCCCGGCGCTGGTGCTCATGCCCCAGGCGTGCAGCAGCCGCGCAATTACCAGCCCCGCACCGGCAGCGTGAACATAGACAGCGCTGATGCCGCCGGCCTCGACCAGCGCCAGCAGAATCAGCGCGATCGGCACGTATTCGGTGGCATTGGCATGGATGCGCACGCGCCGCTCCAGCAGGCGGTTGTCAGCCACGCCGATGCCGATCCTGGCTTCGCGCCTGACCTTCACGACGCGATAGGCCAGCACCAGCAACAACAGCCCGCACAGCCCTGCGTAAATTGATGTGATTGGAAACAAGCTCATGTTGATCCTCAACTCCTCAGCCAATCTTCCCACGGCCCGGTGATGGCCACCGTGAATCCCGGTTTGTAGATGTTCGCGAACAGCCAACGGCCGTCAGGAGATACGCAACAACCGGTCCATTCGGAGGCACCGAAGTCGACCCCGTCCAGCCTGGTGTGATTCTCGGCGATGGTGCGCAATCGCCCGTCACGTCCCATCCAGTTGAGTCTCATGTGCTGGCGCAAGGGGCTGTCTTCGCAGATCACCATGCCGCCGCCCGGACCTTCGCTGAGGTTGTCGGGATAATCCAGCAACGTACGGTCGCTCACTTCGTGCATCAGTTCCAGTTCGGCGCTGCGCGGATCGTAGCGCCAGACCTGGCCGGCACCGGCATCGCCGCCGGAGGTCGAGGTGAACCAGATGCCGTCGCTGCGTCCGAGACAACCTTCCAGGCGCAGGAACAGCGATCCGCCCGCGGCCAGCCCCTGACCAAGCACGCCGCCCTGATCGTGCGTGCCCGGGGTATGCCCCAACAGTGGATTGGCGATCGGTGCCCAGCGCACCCGCCAGCGCTGGCCGGCGCGCACGCCGCGGCGCAGATCAGGCCCGCCCTCGGCGCCGAGCATCTCCAGACTGCCGCCCGCCGCCAGATCGCCGGGCTTGCGCGGCGTGTATCGATAAAAACCGGCTGCGACCTCGCGATCTTCGGTCAGATAGGCCTGGCCGGTCGCCGCATCAAAGGCCACTGCCTCATGACGGAACAGGCCCATGTCATGGATCGGGCGCGCCTGCGGCGGACCGCTGGCACTGACTTCAAAAGCCAGGCCGTGTATCTGCCGAATCTTGCGGGCGCGCAGGCTGCTGCTCGGCGGCACCATCAGATCGCGGTCGATCACGATCTCTTCGCCGCTGATCCAGGTGCCCCAGGGGCTGACACCGCCGGAACAGTTGACCAGCGTGCCGGTCAGCGCCGCTTCGGCGCCGAGCAGGCGTTCCTCGGCCAGATCCACCGTGAGGCGCACGCAACCGCCGCCGCAGTCGGCGTCATAAGCCGCATCGGCAGCGGCGAAAGCACCGTCGGAATCCGGGACTTCCTGGTTTCGGATCAGGGTGAGCCTGTCGCCGTCGCTGGCCACCACGCCCATGCCATCGGCAGCCGGCGGTATGCGGCCGCCGCCGACCAGCGCATCGCCAGTCCAGCCAAAGGAGAAATAGCGAAAGCCCTCCGGCAGTCGCAGCAGCGGCAATCCGGTGCTTGCGTCAGTCGCCGATACCAGCCGATCGCCCGACGGTAGCGCGTGCGCAGGCCGTGTGCGGCGGCAGGCCTGCAGCGCACCGAGCCCGCCGCCCAGCGTCGCAGTAAGCCCGAGTCGGACGGCGTGGCGCAGGAACTGGCGGCGCTGAGCGGGCATGGGCCTCGAAGGGGATACGCAGGAGTATGGAGAATACGACAGCGGACCCGCACTCAGGGCATCGACGAGCGCCCCACGGCGGTCGTCGCGCGCGACGTCACGGCGCGGCCTGGCTGGACTCAGGCACAGACGTTGGTCGATTGCCCGGGCGATCACCCGGCAGCACAGGCAACGGCGTCGCAGCGCCGGTCGCCACGAGCGTCGAAATGTGGCGCTCGTTGATCTCCAGACCTTAAATTTTTCCCTGCGAACGCCTAAATTCGACGGCGGGCGACTACCTCTGATCGGCAATTTTTGAACGCCGGAACTGGCAACAAGAGGGTGGACTGCGAAGGTTCAGCTTGGGCGTGGCCGTCCGAGGGCGAGCGCCCAGGTTCGCCTTCAGACGCGACTGCGGCCCTCTCCCCGCTCTGGGTAGTCCGGCCACGTTTCTGTTTCTTAACACTTTTTTAGCGCCGTCCCCGCGGACGCCAGCTTGCGCTGTCGTCGACTCGGGTCGCGCACTTCCGCCACAGATCTGCGGCAAATCGGGGCCGCTGACGTCTTGCCAGATCCGACAAAGCCCCTCGTTGCAGAAAAACAACATCACGAAGGCACTTTTGCAACCGTTAGCTTTTTGTTAGTGTCGCCGTCGCTCAGGGATGGGGCTAGGACGAAAGTCCTGTCAGGAAGGCAAAAAGTCCCGAGAGGTATCCGTGAAGTCTTTTTGGAGAGTGCTAAATGAGCTTGCAACTTCGTGAACTGAATCGCGCCATCACCGCCGCGCTGGCGTTTGGCTCGGTGGCCGCCCTGACGGGGGTCCCGGCCTTCGCACAGGACGACGATAGCGACACCGCACAGATGGAGACCGTCGAGGTCACCGGTTCGCGCATTAAGCGCACGGATGCCGAAGGCTCCGTTCCGGTCACCGTGATCGATCGTCAGGCGCTGGAACTCAGCGGTGACGTGTCGGTTGCCGACTATCTGCGTAACACCACCTTCAACTCCTTCGGCTCGTTCCGCCCGCAGTCCGGTTCGTCGGCGCAGTCTTTCGCCGAATTGAGCCTGCGTGGTCTGGGCGGCGCCCGTACCCTGATCCTGATCGACGGCCGTCGCGCACCGACTGCCCCGCAGGTGGGTCAGGCACAGGATCTGAACACCATTCCGCTGGCCGCTGTCGAGCGCATCGAGATCCTGACGGACGGCGCATCGGCCATCTACGGTTCCGACGCTATCGGTGGTGTGGTCAACATCATCACCCGTCGCGACTTCACCGGCGTCGAAATGAGCATCGGTGCCAGCGACCCGAAGAACTCGGGTGGCGAGACCGAAGAAGGTTCGGTGATCTTCGGTGCAGCGGGTGACCGCGGCAGCGTCATCGCCGGTGCTTCCTACAGCAGCCGCGGCATCATCTTCCAGGGTGATCGTCCCTGGTCGCGTGGTGGTGCTTCCACCTTCTCGAACAACCTGATGGTCGCCAATCCGGCTGCCGGCACCCTGTACGGCTTCGTGCCGGGCGGTTTTGTCGCCAACCCGACCAACGGTTCGGTTCCGGGCAACGCGGCCTGTTCCGGCCCCGGTTTCTTCACCGGCGGCTCGGGTTCGACCCGTCGTTGCTTCTACGACTTCACCTTCGTGGCTGCTGACGAAGCTGAAATCCGCAATCAGTCGCTGTTCGCTCGTGCCAACTACGAGATCAACGAAGACTGGTCGACCTACATGAACGCGAGCGTGAGCCGCGTCAAGTCCTTCGGTCGCTATGCTCCGGTGCCGTCCTCGCCGTTCCCGGGTGGCCAGCCCTTCATCCCGGTTGGCTCGCCGAACCATCCGGCGCTGCGTCTGCCGGGTCAGGGTTACAACCCGAATACCCCGTACTTCCTGCGTCACCGCTTCGCAGCACTGGGTAATCGCGACACCTCGACCGACGCGAACACCTACTACTTCGAAGTCGGTTTCGACGGTCGCATCGGCGATTTCGACGTCAACTTCGGTGGTCGTCACGTCGAATCGAAGTACCTGGAACTCGGCCGCAACTACGTTGTGGGCGCCATCGCCGCGCAGTTCATCGCCGACGGTCGCTACGACATCTACAACCCGTTCGCCAACCCGCGCTCGGTGCTGGATTCGATGATTGCCACGATCAACCGCGAAGGCGGCACGATCATCGAAGAGCTGTACGCTCAAGCCAACGTCGACCTGTTCGAAATGAACGGTGGCGTGGCTGGTCTGGCTTTCGGTGCGGAATACCGCGACGAGTCGTACGAAGATATCTTCGACACCCTGCAGTCCTCGGGTCAGATCGTCGGTTCCGCCGGTAACTCGGCAGCCGGTGGCCGCTCGGTCAGCGCGCTGTACGCCGAAGCGCTGTTCCCGGTGCTCGACAACCTGGAAATCAACCTGGCGGCTCGTCATGACCGCTACAGCGACTACGGTACCGACACCTCGCCGAAGATCTCGGTGCGTTACACCCCGATCGAGAACCTGGTGCTCCGCGCCAGCTACGGTCAGGGCTTCCGCGCTCCGACGCTGGACATCCTGACCCAGCAGCCGTCGTTCTCGGCTGACACGGTCAACGATCCGGCGACCTGCGTTGCCTTCGGCCTGCCGGCCAACTGCTCCACGCAGATCAACGCCTACGTGCTGGCCAACCCGGACCTGTCGTCCGAGTCCTCGGATCAGTGGTCGGTCGGTCTGGCATGGGATGCCACCGACTACTTCAACATGTCGATCGACTACTACGACATCAAGATCGACAATCGCGTGTCGAACGTGTCGACCACGACGGTGCTGAACTGCTTGGCCGGTACGCAGACCAACTGCCCGTCGGGCCTGCGCAATCTGCCGACCAACGTCAATCCGCCGAATGCCGCATTGGGCCTGGGCGCTGCCCGCGCTCCGGGTACCGGCGAAATCCTGTACGTGCAGCGTGGCGCGGTCAACCTCGGTACCATCGAGCAGACCGGTCTGGACACCAACTTCCGCTTCAACTGGGATTTCGGTGACTACGGCAACGTGCGCAACCAGCTGACCATCAGCCGCACTTTCCATTCGAAGGTTGACGGTGGCGCCAACGGCGTTGACACCTGGAGTCAGCCGCAGGACCGCGCGGTGTTGACCAATGAGTACACCATTGGCGACTTCAACTTCGGCTGGAACATCAACTACATCGACAGCACCGAAGCGTTCAATCCGGCCAACCGTCTGCCGTCGTGGGTCACCCATGACCTGCAGGCCAGCTGGAATGCGCCGTGGAATGGTCGTTTGACCCTCGGTGTGACCAACCTGGCTGACAAGGATCCGGTGTTGGATCCGGCTGAGCCGACTGGTCGTCCGTTCGACTTCGGCCTGTACGATCAGTACGGTCGCGTTCCGTACTTCCGCTACACGCAGACGTTCTAATAACAAGCTGTATCTGTAGCACTTTGGAAGGGCCCGGAAACGGGCCCTTCTTTTTTGGGCAATCACCCGCTTCTTGTAGGCCGCGGGTGCCGCGCAGCGGCTCCCCGGCGCTCCTGGCGCCACCTCCCGGACAGCGCTACGCGCAGTCTCGGGCTACAAGAGTCGATGCGTGCTTGCGATTGCCGGCAAGCCCGGGCTATCGTCTGTTCAACGATTGAACGGGCAACCCTGCGCTTGCTTTCCTGGTTTGCAGTCATGACCAAACCCCGTGCCGAGGCCGAGGCACAGATGTGCCTGATGCGGCAGGGCTTCGCGACTCTGTTCCCACGCACCCGACGCACCGTGAGAGCGGCGTCCGGCATGGTGGTACGCACTGAATCGCTGTTTCCCCGATACCTGTTCCTCCAGACCGATCCAGCCCTGCAATCGCTCGAGCCCGTGCGCAGCACGCGGGGCGTCAGCACCATCGTGCGCTTCGGCGGTGAACCGGCGCGGGTGCCCGATGCCGTCATCGAACAGATCAAGGCCCGGATCGATCTCTACGACGGTTTCGTGCGGCTGGCGGCCCCCGATCTGGCACCAGGTACGCCGGTGAAGATCAACGAAGGCCCGTTCAGCGGGCTGGATGCCATTTTTTCCGCAGCACACGGCAATGACCGGGTGCGGCTGCTGTTGACGATGTTGGGTAGCGAACGCGAAGTGATACTGCCGCGCAGCGTACTCGGCGCCCGCATCTAGGCGCACCGACAATTCGGTTGACCGGCCATGCGGGCCTACACCGCAGGGCGGCAGCGTGGGGGGTCTGGTTGAGGGCGATACCGATTGCCTTTGGTCGCGCATCAACCTTTGCGCCACCTGCGGCGCGGGCTCTTGTAGGTCCAGACTTGTCTGGACGCTTCTCCGCCAATTCGCAAAGAGCGTCCAGACAAGTCTGGACCCACAAAAGCGCAGGACTTGAACCAGGACTCCGTTGGACGACGACACCCGCTATCGATTGCTGCGACTGCTCACCGAACATCCGGAGCTGACGCAACGCGAGCTGGCGAGCGAGCTCGGGATGTCGCTGGGCAAGACCAACTACTGCCTGCGCGCCCTGATCGGTCGCGGCTGGATCAAGGTCCAGAATTTTCGCAACAGTGACAACAAACTGGCCTACGCCTACGTGCTCACGCCCAGCGGGGTCAGTGCCAAACTGCGTGCCACCGCTGAGTTTCTGCGACGCAAGCAAAAGGAATTCGTACGTCTGGAACAGGAAATAGCGGAGCTGCGCCTCGAAGTGGAGTCGGCGCAGGCGAGCACAACCGAGGACTCGTCGTCGGCTTCGTCGGGCGCATGACTGAGCGACATCGCATCGGATGACAGAGTCGGCACCCACAGCGCCTGGTGATCGCCGCACCCATGCTGTCGGGGCTCACCGCCCCCAGCGTCGGCCGCTGGCTCATTCAGACTCACGGTCGGAACTCCTGGCCGGAGTGTGCTGCGCCTTGCTGCTGGCGATGGGCTTGCTCTTCGGTGGCGGCACTGCCAACAACCTGATGTCCGATCTGCTGGTGCAACTGCTGGCCAGTGTCGTACTCGTGTGGGGTTTGCAGCGCCTGGACTGGTCAACGCTGTCCCGGTCCCAGCGCCAGTTGCTGGCAATTCTTGCCTGCGTGATGGCGGTACCGCTGCTGCAATTGATTCCCTTGCCGACCGCGCTCACCTATCTGGCGCCGGGGCGGATCGAGATCTTCTCGGGGCGCACCGCGCTGGGTCTGGAGCTTCCGACCTTCGCGCCCTGGTCGCTGGAGCCGGGCGCCACGCTGGCCGCATTCCGCGGCTTGCTGCCCACGGCGGCGCTGGGCGTGTTGGGCTGCCAGCTCAGTGTGGTCTGGCTGCAGCGGTTCACCCGGCTGGTAGTGCTGATTGCGCTGGTGATGGTGCCACTGGGTATCGCTCAGGTCGCGCAGGGCGCGCAAAGCGAGTTGCGGCCCTATGTGCCTACCAATGTGCACGATGCCGTCGGTCTGTTTGCCAACCGCAATCACTACGCGGCATTCCTGGTCACCGCACTGGTTTTCGTCATGGCCCATCTGGTTCATCGGGGAGAACTTCGCAGCGCGCGTAGCACCCGCATGCTCCAGCAACTGGGCTGGTTGATCGCGGGTGCGATGCTGCTGGTTGGCATCATGCTGTCGCGCTCCCGCGCCGGTGTGGTGCTGGCGGGTCTCGCTGTCACGACCTTCCTGATGATTGCCTTCCTGCGGCGCCGGGAAGACCCGGCGACCTTCCGCTGGTTGTTCGGATTCGCGCTTGCTGGCGGACTGATGGCTTTCCAGTTCGGTTTCTCGGCGATCGCCGATCGCCTGAGTCAGATCGGTGACTACCGGCTGCAACTGTTGCCGGCGGTGCTCGATCTGGCCCACAGTTTCGCCTGGTTGGGGACGGGTCTCGGCAGTTTCGCGTCCACCTATGCCGCGCACGAACCTATCGAGGTTCTGGGGGCAAAGATCGTGACCCATGCGCACAGCGATTGGGCCGAACTGTGGGTGGAACTGGGTGTAGTGCTGGTGCCCCTGACCCTGCTGGCAGGGGCCTGGCTGATATCGCGGGGCAGAGAAATCGTGCCGCGCGCTGTCCATCACTCCCTGCATTTTTCCGGGCTTCTGGTCATCGTGCTGCTCGGTCTGCATTCGCTGGTCGACTATCCGCTGCGCACCACTGCGGTCTCGATGGTGATGATGCTCGCGGCATTGCTGTGCGCGCACAGCCTGCGGCACGCCCCGGAGCCGCCTTCGGGCCATCGGGCGTCACGCCACAAGTATCCGGAGCTGGCTTCTGATCATTGAGCTGAACAACGCTCGGCCGGCCGTCATCGGCCTTGGCTATGTCGGCCTGCCGCTGGCCCTGGCCCTGGCCCGCCAGCGGCCAACGCTGGGATTCGACATCGATCCCGTCCGCATCGCCGATCTGCAGGCCGGGCGTGATGCCAGTGGCGAATGCAGTGCCGACGAGATCGTGCAGTCGACGTATCTGCAACTGAGCTGTGATCCCGCCGATCTGGCAGCAGCCAACGTTTACATCATTGCGGTGCCGACGCCGGTGAACCGGCACAAATGGCCGGATCTGCAGCCCTTGCTCGCCGCCACCCGCACCGTAGCAGCGGTGCTCAGGGGCGGCGATGTCGTGATCTACGAATCCACCGTCTACCCCGGCGCCACCGAGGATGTCTGCGTGCCGGCGCTGGAGCAGCACAGCGGTCTGCAGTTCAATCGCGACTTCTTCGTGGGCTACAGCCCCGAACGCATCAATCCCGGCGACCGCCAGCGGCGACTCGCCGACATCGTCAAGGTCACGTCCGGCTCTACACCGGAAACGGCGGCCTTCGTCGACGCGCTCTATCGCGAGGTGGTGCCCGCCGGCACCCACTCGGCACCCTCAATCCGCGTGGCCGAGGCCGCCAAGGCCATCGAGAACACCCAGCGCGACGTCAACATCGCGCTGGTCAACGAGTTTGCCCAGCTCTTCGCCCGGCTCGACATCGACACCGAGGCAGTGCTGAAAGCGGCCGGCACCAAATGGAATTTCCTGCCCTTCCGACCGGGGCTGGTTGGTGGCCACTGCATCGGCGTCGATCCCTACTACCTGGTGCACAAGGCCCAGGAAGTGGGCTACCACCCCGAGCTGATCCTCGCGGCGCGGCGCATCAACGAAGGCATGAGCGACTACGTCACGGCGCAGCTGATGAAGCTGATGGCCCGCCACCGGCTCAACATCGTTGGCGCCCGGGTGCTGGTGCTGGGCATCACCTTCAAGGAAAACTGCGCGGATCTGCGCAACACCCGCGTGGTCGAGATCGTTCGCGCACTGGAGAGCTATCACGCCAGCGTGGATGTGCACGATCCGCTGGCCGACAGCGAAGAGTGTGTGCGTCAATACCAGCTTCACATATGTGCGCAGCCTGTGAAAAAAGGTTACGATGTCGTTCTGCTCGCTGTTGCCCACCAGCAGTTCCATGCACTGGGGGGCGCGAAACTTCGGGAATTCCTGAAGCCGGGTGGACTGTTGTTCGATTTGAAGTATGTGCTGAGCGAGAGCGAAGCCGATGCTCGACTCTGAAGGGGAGTCGATGCCTGTGGTTTCGGTGAGCGATCCCTCGGGCGCGTGCGACACCGGCAATACCGTTTCAATGGATTTTGCAGTCACAAGCGCCGCCTCAACCTGCCGAGGTGAAGCTTTGAAGCCAGTACACGGGGATTCGTCGATTCGATCAGGAGATCGGAACCGTGAACCGTGGAAGATCGAAAAAACTCGCCTGGATTCCACGCGCACCGCGGATCGCCGTCGTGTTCGTCGTGGGCTTTCTGCTTGCGTGGTTCGGCGTGTTTCTGACGCTGGGTTTTGCCAACCAGAAAGTCTATTCGGCGCTCGTCCAGAATTACGATGCCAGCCATGGGCCTGAATCAGCCGAAGCCCGCGCGCGGGGCCTGCTGGCGCTGTCACATCAGCTCGTGAGCACCCGCATCGAGACCCTGGGGCCGTGGCAGGTGCCGGAACTCCGGCAATCACTGACTCCACCGCCCAATCTTGATCTCCTGATCGGCGACGGGATCTGCGGTTCCTATACCGCCGTTTTCACCCGATTGGCCCAGGCCGCCGGTTATTCGGTACGAATTGCGCAGATGCGCTGTGGCGCCACCAAGGGTTGCCACATGCTCAACGAAGTGTTGCTCGATGGACGCTGGGTGGTCATGGATGCCTACTACAACCTGGTGCTCACCAATCCCGACGGTCTGCCGGCTACCTTTGCGGATATTTCCGGCCGGTTCGGGAGATACGAGAGTCAACTGCCGCCGGAATACGACAGAAATTTCGACTTCAGCGGCGTCACCCGCACCAACTGGGAGAAGTACCCGTTGGTATTGCCAGCCATCCGGCGCGTTGCCGTCTGGTTGAGCTCGGAAGAGGCGGTGGCGGGATTCTCGGCACGGACCTATTTGATGAACTGGTATTTCAACGTGGTTATTTATTCCGTGCTGGCCATTCTGGGCATGCTGCTGCTCTGGGGATCTGCAGTGCTGGGGTATAGGGTCTGGACCCGGCATCCCCGGTCGATCGCGGCGCCAGTAGCGCCGGACCCTTCGCTTCAACCTGCCCACCGCCATTCGTAGTACACCCTGCCGAGTGCGCCGCGCAGCGGCTCACCGGCGCTCTCCCGTCAACCGCTACGGCAAGCACACTGAACATCCTTCACCACGGCGCCGTACAGGGCACCACGGGCAGCTGCCACAGGCTGCAACTCGACCCCGACAACGCCGTCCTGATCGACTGCGGCTTGTTCCAGGGCGCAGAAACCAGCGGCGGCAACGAATCCAGCCAACATCAGATCGAATTCGACATCGACGATGTGCGCGCTCTTGTGGTTACCCATGTGCATATCGACCATGTCGGTCGCATTCCCTACCTGCTGGTAGCCGGATTCCGTGGCCCCATCATCTGCAGCGCACCTTCTGCCATTCTGTTGCCGCTGGTCATCGAAGACGCCCTCAAGGTCGGCTTCACCCGCGACCAGCGCTTGATAGACGCGGCCCTGTCGCTGATGCGCAAACAGATCGTCGCCGTGGATTACGGCAACTGGCATACGATCATCGATCGGAAAGCCGATCCGCTGCGAGTACGATTCCAGCAGGCGGGCCATATTCTCGGCTCGGCTTTCGTGGAATTCGATATCGGCACCGGTCCGAAGAGCCAGCGCATCGTGTTTTCCGGTGACCTCGGCGCGCCGCATGCACCCTTGCTGGCCGCGCCCAAATCTCCGACCCGCGCCGATGTAGTGGTGCTCGAAAGCACCTACGGCAACCGCAACCACGAAGATCGCCGCACCCGTCAGCTGCGCCTGAAAAGCGCCATCGACCACGCCATGAAAGACGGCGGCACGGTGATGATTCCGGCCTTCAGCATCGGCCGTACCCAGGAGTTGCTGTACGAACTCGAAGGCCTGATTCACGCCGCCAAAGATCCCGCCTGGCGCGAAATGGCGGTCATCGTCGATTCGCCGCTGGCAGCGCGATTCACCCAGGCTTACACCAAGCTCAGGCCCTGGTGGGACGCCGAGGCCCACCAGCGTCTGCGCGCAGGCCGCCACCCGCTGTCCTTCGAGAACCTGATCACGGTTGACAGCCACGAGGATCACCTGAAGCTGGTCGACCACCTGGTGCAGACCCGCCGCCCCGCTGTGGTGCTGGCGGCGAGCGGCATGGCCGCTGGCGGTCGCATCGTCAATTATCTCAAGGCCATGATCGAAGACCCGCGCCACGACGTGCTTTTCGTCGGCTATCAGGCCGCCGGCACGCCCGGTCAGCAGATCCAGAAATACGGCCCCCGGCATGGCTACGTCGAGCTCGACGGCAAGCAATACACCATCCGCGCCCAGGTCAGCAGCATCAGCGGCTATTCCGCCCACGCCGGGCAGGACGATCTGGTCAATTTCGTGCGCCGTATGCGCAAGCTGCCGGGAGAGGTCAGACTGGTGCACGGCGACAACGATGCCAAGCACACCCTGCGCGAGCGTTTGCTGGAGATGGCCGCCGCGAGAGCCCAGCCCATGCAAGTCACCATCGGCAGCGCGCATTGAACAGCACCGCCGCCCCCTGGGATCGCCGAGTTGAACTCTGCGCCGTGGGCTCCCGGGATCGCCGAGTTGCACTCGGCGCCGTGGGCTCCTGGAAGTGCCACGTGTCTGCGGGCCGCCTCGCATCACCCACAAGAAGCGCCGAGTACAACTCGGCGATCCCGGCGCATCAGATCACCGAAGCTGTAGGCCGAGAGTGCGCACCGCAGGTGCGTTCTCCGGCGCTCTCGGGGCCGTTCGACCACTGCCCAGATCCGCCCAGCGCCCGCGCTCCGCACCGTCGGGAAGCAACTGCAAGATGCCCTCATCGCACACGGGCCATGAACCGCAAGCTTGGTTGTAGGAGCGACCTCGCGTCGCGACCAGCCAGCCGCAAGACGGCAACAGCGATCGCGCCGCAAGGGCGCTCCTACGGATGTATAAGGTCGAATGCAAATCAACGACTTACGATACCGGTCCATGGAAAGGCACGAGGTACACGTCAGTCACCTACCCGTGGCCGATCAGACAGATAGCGATGTCCAGGCCTTACCACTCGCTGTCCTCCCGCCGGACGTCTTCAAGAGAAAACGGCCTGGCCTGGGCCGGAACGGAAAACAGTGGTACTCCGCTGACACGAGAGTTTGGCGCAACCGACTCGAGTCCGCGACGAGCAAGTTCGCAGATGACCTCGCTTACCGTTCGGGAATTCGCCGCCGCCAAACGTTTGGCGGCGTCCAGCAGATCAGGATCGACATTTAGAGTCGTGCGCATACCTCAGCTCCATAGATACACGAGCATTATGACCCTGCACCATCACGCGGTTCTGAACGCTCTGAATTCTCCGGGCCAGATAGAGCGCCCTCGCCCCTAGCCCGACTGACCGTGGCAGCCGCAAAAGATCAGCCCATGCAATGCTCTGGTAGAGCGGAGCTCGCTCCGCTGCTTCAGCTCGGCTTTTGCTCCACCCGCACACCAACAACCGCACACCCTGCCGAGCAAGCTCGGCACTACCAGAGCCTCGCACGCCGCAGCTCTAGTAGAGCGGAGCTTGCTCCGCTGCTTCAGCTTTGCTTGTCGGCTTTCCGCCAAGCAAGAACCGCACACCCTGCCGAGCAAGCTCGGCACTACCAGAGCCAGGCTCCCATGGCTCCCATCGTGGATACACGCCCCTTTTGAGTCATTCCTCTGACCCATGTGCGGCATAGCCGGCACTCTGCGCCTGCGCGATAGCGCCTCGGCCGTCGACGCTGCGTCGCTCGACCGCGTCCGCGATCACATGCTGACCCGAGGCCCCGATGGCGCCGGAACCTGGATCTCCGCCGACGCCCGCGTCGGCCTGGCCCACCGCCGCCTGTCCATCATCGATCTCTCCGAGCGTGGTGCCCAACCCATGCACCAGGGCGATCTGTCGATCACCTTCAATGGCGAGATCTACAACTATCAGCAACTGCGCCGCGAACTCGAAACCCAGGGTGAACAGTTCCAGTCAGATTCCGACACCGAAGTCCTGTTGAAACTGTACGCATTGCACGGTACGGCGATGTTTCGGCATCTGCGCGGCATGTACGCCTTCGCCATCTGGAATGCGAGCACCCAGGAACTGCTACTCGCCCGTGATCCCTTCGGCATCAAACCGCTTTACTACGCCACCCAGGATGGCCAATTCTGGTTCGCCTCGCAGTGTCGTGCCCTGGTGGATACCGGCGTGATCAGTGCGCAGCCAGATACTCGCGCCTGGACCCAGTTCCTGCTTTGGGGAAGCGTTCCCGAGCCGCGCACGGCATACCAGTTGGTGCGCGCCGTGCCAGCCGGTACCTGGATAAAGATCAGTTTGAAGTCGGGCATCGAGACACCGCAGGCACACTTCAATCTGGCGCAGGCCTATGCCGGCGCAGGGCAGGGCGCGACTGCCGCGCAGATTCGCGAGGCCACGCTGGACAGCGTGCGTCACCACCTGATTGCCGATGTTCCGGTAGGCGTGTTTCTGTCCGCCGGCATCGACTCCGCCGCGGTACTGGGCCTGGCGCGAGACGCTGGCGCCAGCCCGCAATCGGTCACGCTGGGCTTTGCCGAATTCGCCGGCAGCGCCCGCGACGAAAGCCCGCTGGCTGCGGAAGTGGCGGCGCTCTATGGCTCGGCGCATCAGGTGCGCAGGGTCGATCGTGCCGAGTTCGAGCGCGATCTGCCGGCGATACTCGCCGCCATGGATCAGCCCAGCATCGATGGCATCAACACCTGGTTTGTGGCCAAGGCCGCCCGGGAGCTGGGATGGAAAGTGGCGCTCAGCGGCCTCGGTGGCGATGAGTTGTTCGGCGGGTACCCGGCCTTTCGCGATCTGCCCCTGTGGACCCGCTGGCTGGGCTGGGCCCGACATACGCCGCGTCTGGGCGAATTTGCCGGTCGTCTGGTCGGGCGCATCCTCAAACACCCGAAAGCCCAGGGTCTGCTGCGCTACGGCGGCAGCTGGTCAGGTGCCTACTACCTGCGGCGCGGCTTGTTCATGCCCTGGGAAATCGAGGCCGAGCGCCCCTCCTGGCTACCGCAGGACCGCGATGCGATCGTCGAATCACTGCAAGCGCTGGACCGTCTGCTCAGCCCCGACCCCGGCAGCGATCACGCCCGGGTCAGCGTGCTGGAATCCGGCGCCTACATGCGCAACCAGCTGCTGCGCGACAGCGACTGGGCCAGCATGGCTCACTCGATAGAACTGCGCGTGCCCCTGGTAGACATCGAACTGAGCCGACGCCTGGGACCGCATATGCCGGCAGCCGTGCCCAGTGTCACCAAAGCCGGCCTGGCGCTGGCCCCGCAACTGCCACTGCCCGACAGCCTGATCAACCGGCCCAAGAGCGGATTCGAAACCCCGGTGGGGCAGTGGATTGCCAGCAGCAACGGCGAGCCCTGGGCGCGGGCGTGGGCGCGGCGGGTGCTGAACGAGCAATCGGTCAGTCGGGCCGCCGCGTGAGCAAAGCCCAGACACCTCCCATCGACGTCCTGCACCTGCAGCGCCGGCCGATTCCCGGATTCCATAGTGTCGAGCGCTTGTTCGAAGACCTGCGCGAGCGGCTGCGGGACACCGACATTCACGTCCAGGTGCGTATCAACGATAGCCTCAGCACCGGACTACTGCCGCGCCTGCGCGACGCCTGGGCTGCGCGCAAGGCCCAACGGCAGGTCAACCATGTGACCGGCGATGTGCACTATCTGGCGTGGTTTCTGGACCCGGCGCGCACGATTCTGACGGTGCTGGATTGCGTTGGGTTGTCGAGACTGAAGGGATGGCGTCGGCAGATCTTCAAGTTCTTCTGGTACACCTTGCCGGTGGCGCGCAGCCACTACATCACCGTGATCTCGGAGTTCACCAAGCGCGAGTTGCTGGCGGAAACCTCATGTGATCCATCCAGGATCCGAGTCATCTACCCGCATTTGTCCGACGAGTTCGAGCCCGCTCCCAAGGGCTTTGCCGATACCAGGCCACGCATACTTCAAATCGGCACGGCACCCAACAAGAACATCGAAAGCCTGGCACGGGCACTGGCCGGGCTGAATGTGCATCTGGTGGTGGTCGGGCATCTCAGCGCCAGTCAGTCCACTGCCTTGAACCAGGCCAATCTGAGCTTCGAAGAAAAAGTCGGACTCACCCGTGGGCAGATTCGCGAGGAGTACCGGCAAGCGGACATCGTCGCCTTCGTTTCCACCTACGAGGGATTCGGCCTGCCCATCATCGAAGCTCAGGCCATTGGCCGTGCTGTGGTGACCAGCAATACCTGCTCGATGCCGGAGGTGGCGGCGGATGCCGCATGTCTGGTCGACCCAAACGACCCAGGCAGCATTCGCGCCGGGTTTCAGCGGGTCATCAGTGAGCCGGAGTATCGCGAATCACTGATCTCGCGCGGGCTCGAAAACGTCAACCGCTTTCGCCTGCAAAAGATCGCCCAGGACTACGCTCAGCTCTATCGGGATGTAGCGCTGGCTTCATCTGGCACCGGGGGCCTTCGGTGAGCCGCAACGCGCTGATCACGGGAATTACGGGGCAGGACGGGGCCTATCTGGCACAGCTGCTGCTGAGCAAAGGCTATCGCGTCACTGGCACCTATCGTCCCACCAGTTCGCTGAATCCGTGGAGGCTGGAGGAGCTGGGCATCGCTGAACACCCAGATCTGGCACTGACGGAGCACGATCTGACTGACCTTGCCGGCAGTTTTCGCCTGCTGGAGCAGTCGCAGCCCGATGAGGTGTACAACCTCGCGGCGCAAAGTTTCGTGGGCCTGTCGTTCAAGCAACCGCTGGCTACTGCACAAGTGACCGCAATGGGTCCGCTGAATCTGCTTGAGGCCATTCGCCTGCAGAGCCCGAAGACGAGGTTCTACCAGGCCAGTTCCTCGGAGATGTTTGGTGGTACCGCTGCAGTGGCCCAGGACGAGAACACTGCTTTCGCGCCACGCAGTCCCTATGCCGTGGCCAAGAGCTTTGCGCACTGGGCCACAGCCAACTATCGAGACGCCTTCGGCCTCTATGCTGTTTCCGGGATTCTGTTCAACCATGAATCACCCTTGCGCAGCCTGGGTTTCGTGACTCGCAAGGTCAGTGATGCGGTGGCGCGGATACGGCTCGGACGAAGTTCGGAGTTCAGGATCGGGAATCTCGATGCCGAGCGCGATTGGGGCTACGCAGCCGAATACGTCGATGGCATATGGCGCATGTTGCAGGTCGAAACCCCCGTGAATGTCGTGCTGGCCACTGGACGAGCCCATAGCGTCAGAGACTTTCTCAGCCATACCTTCGAAGCCGCGGAAATGCCGGTGGAGTGGCAAGGGAAGGGCGTTGACGAAAGGGCAGTGGACAGCAAGACCGGCGCGGTCCGGGTTCAGGTCGACCCGGCGCTGTACCGGCCGGTGGATCTGGACCGGGTTGTTGGCAACCCGGAACGCGCCCGTGTGCATCTGGGCTGGCAGGCGAAAACTGATCTGCAGGGGCTGTGCCGATTGATGTTTGAAGCCGATCTTCGCCGCTTGAGCAAGACAGCATGAGCCAGTCCGAAGACCTGCACGAAGCCTACTTCGGCCACACCCACACCACGCTGATCCGGCCCCGCAGCGGCTGGCATCTGCCGGATTTCCGGGAGATCTGGGCTTACCGTGAGCTGCTCTGGGTTCTGGCCTTGCGTGATGTGCGGGTGCGCTACAAGCAGGCGGTGCTGGGTGCCTCCTGGGCCCTGATCCGACCCTTGACGCAGATGCTGATCTTCACCGTGCTGTTCGGGCGCCTGGCCAAGATCCCATCCGATGGCGTGCCTTACTCGGTGTTTGTGTTCGCAGGCTTGTTGCCGTGGACCTTCTTTGCCACCACCGTCGCTGCCAGTTCCGGCTCGCTGGTGGCCTCGGCCAATCTGGTCAGCAAGGTCTATTTTCCCCGATTGATCGTCCCGGCGGCCTCGATGGGCAGTGCACTGGTGGACTTCATGGTGTCGCTGTTGTTGCTGTTGCTGCTGATGTTGTGGCAGGGCGTCGGCTTTTCCGCCGGCATGCTGCTGGCGCCCGTGCTGATGCTGGGCATGATCACCCTGGCCATGGGCGTGGGCACACTGCTCGCGGCCATCAGCGTGACCTACCGCGATGTCGCCCAGGTGGTGCCCTTCGTGATCCAGCTGTGGATGTTCGCCACGCCGGTGATCTATCCCGCCAGTTTCATCCCCGAACAATGGCGCTGGGTACTGCTGGTCAATCCGATGACCGGCTACACCGAGGCCTTCCGCGCCAGTTTTCTCGGCACCCCGATCGACTGGACGATGCTCGGTGTTTCCGCGTTGACTTCCATCATTCTGCTGGTGATCGGCATTGCCTATTTCCAGCGCGTCGAACAGCGTTTTGCCGATGTCATTTGATCTGGCCCGCTCTTCCGAGGGACGCGCGCCTGCGCGGCCGCTCTTGTTCCTGCGCCAAACGACCAACAGCGGCGCCGCAGGCGCGGCGCCCTCCACTGGCGGGATCCCAACGCCCCGATGACCGCCGCCATCAGCGTCTCCGGACTCGGCAAGGAATACCGCCTGGGTGCCACCGTCAGCGGCTCCTTGCGTGAGCTGCTCGCCGCGCCGGCCCAATGGTTTCGCAAGAAACCCGAACCGGAGTCCTTCTGGGCCCTGAAAGACGTCAGCTTCGACATCAATCCCGGTGAAGTCGTGGGTGTCATCGGCCGCAATGGCGCCGGCAAGAGCACCCTGCTCAAGCTGATGAGCCGCATCACCTCGCCCAGCGTCGGCAGCATCGCATTGCGCGGTCGATTGACCAGCCTGCTGGAAGTGGGCACCGGCTTCCATCCCGAGCTCACCGGGCGGGAAAACATCTTCCTCAATGGCGCCATCATGGGCATGGGCAAGCGCGAGATCGCCCGCAAGTTCGACGAGATCGTCGCCTTCGCCGAGGTCGAGCGTTTCCTCGATACCCCGGTCAAACGCTATTCCAGCGGCATGTACGTGCGTCTGGCCTTTGCCGTGGCCGCGCATCTGGAGCCCGACATCCTGATCATCGACGAGGTCCTCGCCGTCGGTGACGCCCAGTTCCAGAAGAAGTGCCTGGGCAAGATCGAAAACGTGGCCGGCAGCGGCCGCACCGTGATGTTCGTCAGCCACAACATGGCCACCATGGCTGCGCTCTGCACCCGGGCACTGTTCCTCGCCAACGGCGAACTCAAACTCGACGGCCCGGTGCGCAGCGCCATTGACGCGCATCTGCAGCAACTGGAGCAGATCGGCACCGCGCCGCTGGCAGAGCGCACCGATCGGACCGGCGATGGCCGACTGCGCTTCACCGGCTACTGGCTGGAGAACGCCGATGGCGAAGTCGTGCCCACCGCCCTGCTGGGAGACGAAGTGCGGGTATGCCTGGCCTATGAAGCACGGGCGGACCTGGAACAGGTCTTCGTCGCCTTCGATATCCGCGACCAGCTCGGCGAAGCCGTCAGCAATCTCAACACCGCCGACGTCGGCTCCGACTTCGCCCGCATCAAGGCCGGCCGCGGCGTTTTCCGCTGCGCGCTCAGCAAGTTCCCGATACGCGCCGGCCGCTACCACGGCAACATCTACGCCTCGGCCCGCGGACATGTCTGCGACTTCCTGCAGGCCGGCATCGTCATCGATGTCGAAGACGGCGACTTCTATGGCACCGGCTCGCTGCGCAATCCCTGCCGAGTGATGCTGCAGCAGCGCTGGTCAGCCGCAGAGCGACAACCATGAGCCAGAAGCCAGACCACCGTAGGCCGAGGGTGCCGCAAAGCGGCTCCCCGGCGCTCCCCGCTTCTCGTGGGTCCGGACTTGTCCGGACGCTCTTCGCTCCTGGTGGGTCCGGACTTGTCCAGACGCCCCTGCTCTTCACCCCATTGACCGCCAGCTCGCCCCAACCGTGACCAGCTCATCGCTCCCGGCCACGAATCAAGATTGGCGCTTCCGCGCCCGAGTCACCCTGGGGCGCTTGCTCTACCACGCCGGCGCCCACAAACACCTTCTGCCGGTCTTCAACCCGGAGCCCGGCCCGGTCGCTACCCGTTGCCTGGCCTACCTCGATCACTACCTGCGCAGCGTCACCATCGCCGAGGCCGATCTGGACCTGGCGCCGCTGGGGGCGCGTTTTGCCTGCGATCTCAACGACCACATGCTGGCGCCCTTCCTGCGCAATGAAGCCCCCATCTACGAACTGGCCGAGATCAACTTCTTTCGCCAGCAGGTGCGCTCTGGCGATCACATCATCGACATCGGCGCCAATCACGGTTTCTGGGGCATCACCCTCGCCAGAACCGCCGGCACCGGGTCCAGACTGCAGCTCTTCGAAGCCAACCCGACGATCGCCCGCCGCGTGCGCCGCACGCTGTCGCTGAACCCGCAAGTGAACGGCCAGCTCCACGAACTCGCGGTCACCGACGGCGCCAGCAGCCAGATCAGCTTCTACCGCCCGCAGGACAATCTCAGTGGCCTTGGCTCCACCGTGTTGCATAACTACGCCAATGAGCGCGGTTATCTGCGGGCCGACGATCGCATCATCGTCCACGCCCGCTCCATCGATCAGTTGATGGACTCGGGCGACATCACCGGCATGGATCTGGTCAAGATCGATGTCGAACAGGCCGAAGACGCCGTTATCGCCGGCGCCAAGCGAGCGCTGGCCCGCTTCAAGCCACGTTTGCTGATGGTCGAGACCGGAACAGGCAGCAGTGCCACCAGGACGCTACTCAAGCTCGGCTACCAGATGACCGCCTTGCACCCGGACGGCAGCGAGACCGCAGCGCCACCCGACCACTGGGGCAATCTGTTGTTTCGTAGAGAAGCTGCATGACCCGCGCGCACGATGGTCCATGCCGGGTTGGCCGTAAGGCTGGTTACGCAATGATCACCGCGACCCAGGGCACATCCAGGACCCGTCATTGCGAGCGCAGCGAAGCAATCCAGGCTCGCGACTTGAGCGCCCCCTCGAAATGCCAAATCGCCGCCGATGTTCGCCACGAACACAACCAGGTCTATGGCACCGAACCTTCGCCATTGACGCCCGGAATCGGTCGGCACAAGGGCGACGCGCGCGATCGGCAACATCCGCTTTCCCCGGATCAATCGGCAGCAAGCCCGTGTTGAATCTGGCCCATAAAATCCGCCGAGCCCGATACCTTTGGCAGGAACTCCCGGCATCGGTTGCCATCCGCGAGATTCTCTGGGAATTCGCCCACAAGATGCTTCGGCCTGGCGCCGTTGTCAGCTATTCCCAGTTCGCCGAGACTCATATCGCGAAGGGATTTCTGGATATCAACAAGATCGGTTACTACGTAGATGTAGGGTGTAACCACCCCATGTGGAATTCGAATACATACGAGTTCTACCTGCGCGGATGGCGTGGGCTCGCAATAGACGCAAATCCAGCTTGCACCAGAACTTTCGCAAAATGGCGGACGCGTGACACCGTTGTTTCTGCCGCTATTTCGAATGATGTACGCACAGCACATCTCAATATCGAAGCATCTACGTTGATGTCCAGTATTTCAGATGCTTTCACTTCGGACATGGTGCCAAGCGGTCGGGTAGTTTCCAGGCTGGAGATTCAGACCCAGCGTCTCGATGAAATAATGCGCGCCAACGGAGTTCCAGCAACGTTCGATTTGCTGTCAATCGATGTAGAGGGTGTCGACGAAGATGCGCTCAAGTCATTCAGCCTTGAGGAGTATCGCCCGGCAGTGATACTGATCGAAGTTCATGGAATTGATCTCCTTCGACCAGCGGAGCAACCAGTAGTCGGTTACTTGACAAGTAACGGGTATGAATTTGTCTCTCTATGCCGTTTTACGGGCGTTTTTGTGGATCGACGCAATTTTGCGGATCACCCTGCAAGTGCTTGAGCGCAGTAGCCGCAGGCAACGCCAGGAGCATTTGGGGATCGCGTTGCTGAGCCGCGCAACTGACTCGCGTTGTCTGGCCAACTGGCTGTGACCAACTCGTCCAAACCAGAAGTCAGCGTCATCATGCCCGTCCACAACCGTGCCTGGTGCGTGGCTGAGGCCATCGATTCGGTCATGGCCATCACCACTCATCAGATCGAATTGCTGGTGATCGACGACGGCAGCACCGATGACACCCCCAGGGTACTGGCGGAAGCCAAGTCGCGTCATGGAAGCCGGATCGTTCTCCTGCAGCACCCTGGCGGCAACAACCGCGGCATTGCGGCCAGCCGCAACCTCGGGCTCGCCGCGGCGCGCGCACCCTTCGTCGCCTTTCTAGATTCCGATGATCTGTTCCTACCCAACCGCTTCGACGAAGCCCTGTCGTGGATGCAGACGCATCCGGAAATCCTGGCTGGCCTGGAACCCTATGAGCTTGAAGACCATGGACAGCTGACTCTGGAAAAGCATCTGACCGAATTTGGCACCGACGCCAGGGGCAAGGTGGACGCACTGGATGCGATGCTGACGAAAAACATGCATTGGACTGTCCCGGTAGTCACCGTGCGTCGCGAGGCCTTCGAACTGCTGGGACTGTTCGACCCGAAATTCAGCGTAGGCGAAGACACGGCGCTGTGGCTGCGCTTCGCGGCTGCGCAATCGGTCGGGGTGATTTCATCGGATCGCCCGGTCGCCCGCGTACGCCGGCACCAGCAACACTCCTGGACCAGCCTGGACGCCGAGCGTGCCTGGCTGGTCTTTTTCGACGCCCTGCTCGATGCCATCGGCTGGGCGCGAAGGCATCCGAAGCTGGTGGATCGCGACGCACTGGAGGCCCTGCGCCGACGGCTCCGACGTTATCTGGTCGAGACCTTGTGCCGCCCCGATCTGCGTTCGCGCTCACCCGTGCGTGCCTGGTGGCAGGCCGTACAGAAGTCTCCAGGTCTGGTCCTTGATCGCGCTGTCCTGGGGAACCTGCGCTCGATGCTCGGAAGGAAACAGGCCGCATGATCGGAAGGCTGTACCAGTTTCTCGCTCATGTCGCCCGCCACCCCTATGCACTGCTGCCGGGTGCGCCGCGGGGAATCATCAACGATGCCGACGCATGGATAGCCATGCAGCGTTCGACAAGCCCGGCGGACCTCCGGCGCGGTGATGCCGCAGCGAGTTACCTGTTTCAGCCGGAATCGCTGCTATGCCTCGGGCCTGCGCGAGATGCCTTGACCGGCGAGCAGATCAGCGTCGACCGCTTGATGCCGATTCCTGCCGCACGCACCTACTTTCTGCGCAACGCACGGGTCATCGGCAATGAAGGCGCAGTGGTCTCGGCCGACAACCGCGTATTTGCGCAATTCACCTACGTCGACAGCCCCGGTGGGATAGACGCCCACGCGATCTTTCGGCGTCGACGGTTTCCCAAACCACAGCGACTCAACGGCTGGTACGCCACCTTGTGCTATCCCTCGGCGGCGGCCTACTTTCATTGGTTGGTTGAGTGCCTCCCGCGGTTCGCCTTGATTGAAGAACACATCGCTGGGCTTGACGGCGTCATTGTGCCGGCGAACATGGAGCCCAGTCTCAAGGAATCCCTGAGGCACTTCGGTATCAACGAGGACCGATGGGTAACGCAGGATGTCGCCAGTCATTACTCGGTTGAGCACCTGCTGGTCCCCGCCTACTGCGCCGGCCGGAACATTCCGAACTGGGTCAGCGCGTTCTTGCGTAGCAGATTGCTCGATACCGCGGCCGCCGCTTCCAGGCGCAGGATCTACGTTTCGCGCAACGACGCCGGAAAGCGCCGTGTGCTCAACGAAGCTGAGCTGATGCCGATCCTGGAGAAGCACAAGGTCGAGGTGATCCGTGCCCGCGACCTGTCCCTGCTGGAACAAGCGCAGGCTTTCGATTCGGCAGAACTGGTGGTCGGTCCTCACGGAGCTGGGCTTAGCAATGTGTTGTTCTGCCGCAGCGATGCATCGATGTTGGAGCTCCTCCCCTCAAGCCGAGTAGGGCCGGGCCCCTTTCATTCCGTGGCGGCCGCTGCGGGCGCGAGCTACTGGTGTTTGCACGGCACCAGACAAGATGAAAGCTCGACCGATGATGTGCATGCGGACTTCATCGTGGATGCGAGTCAGCTCGACCGCGCGCTCACGCGCCTGCTGGCGGGTTGATCGCGTGCATATCGTGATTGCGACAGGTCCAAATCAGCCGGTGCCAGCGGTGCGCGGTGGCGCAGTGAACAGATTTTGGTCCCAGATGGCACCGGGTTTCGTGCGCCTTGGACACGAAGTAACCGTGTGCGCCCGGGAGTTTGAGGGACAGTTGTCCGAAGAAGTGCGCGAAGGTGTTCGATACCTGCGCCGCGGAGGCTTCGACGCCGGCAGGTACCGATTCGGCAATTACGCGAGAAGTCTGGTTTCATCCATTAGAACCACCATCACACTTCCAGCCGCGGACGTCTACATCACCAACGACGCGTTCTCACCATGGCTGATGGCAGCGCGTGGTCTGTGTTCGCGCACCCTGGTGGCAGTCGGTCGCGCCCCGAAAGGGCAGTTTCGTTGGTACCCGAAGCAACTGAATCTGGCCGTACCCACCCAGGCGATCCGGGCTGCGGTTCTGACTGAGGCGTCCCAACTTCGCGAACGATGCGCAGTGCTGCCCTACGCTATCGATACCGATGTTTTCACGCCGCCGGACAGCGAATCACCCGAGCGCGCAAGGCGGCTTCTATATGTGGGCCGCATCCACCCGGAGAAGGGTCTGGACCTGTTGATCGCTGCTTTTCGCCAGCTTCACGCCACCAACCCGAACCTGACCCTGGTCGTCGTTGGACCGGCTGCGACGGAAGCAGGCGGCGGTGGAAGTGCGTATCTGAAAAGCCTGCAACAACTGGGCACGGGCCTGCCCATTGACTGGCGTGGAGAATGTTACGAAATCGCCGCACTGGCAGACATCTATCGCTCCTGTGCCTGGTTCTGTTATCCGTCACTGGCAGACACGGGCGAGACCTTTGGTGTGGCACCGCTTGAAGCAATGGCTTGCGGATGCATCCCGGTCTTGTCTGGCCTGCAATGCTTCGATGACTTCCTGGAGCCAGGTGCCAATGGTTTTGTCTTCGACCATCGCACCGTCAATCCGGCAGCGGGATTACAGTCCGCCCTGGAGCGAGCGCTGGTTTCTGATCGTCAGGAGCTCGCTCATGCAGCACGGGTCACAGCGCAAGATTTCTCGATTGAGCGAATTGCGGCATCGTGGGCGAATGAGCTCTCCAGAATCAACCGAGCCAGCCTGCATTGAGCGGTTACGCGCCTATAGTCTTGTTCGTGTTTCGGCGGCCGCAACACACCGCTGCAGTGCTCGATTCACTCATGCGAAATCCGGAGCTCGCCGAGTCAGAGCTGCACATCTACTGCGAAGGTCCGCGCAATGAAGCAGAACGGCCGCTGGTCGCGGCCACGCGGCAGATCGTGCACGAGCGTGCCCGGGCAGGTCTGCTTCGTATTGTTGAGCGCGACCAGAACATGGGTTGTGCTGCCTCTATCGTTTGTGGAATCAACGAGGTTCTGGAAAAGCATGATCGGATCATCGTCGTTGAGGACGATGTTGTCGTATCAAAGCATTTTCTGTCTTATATGAACGCAGCCTTGTTCAAGTATCAGGATGATTCCCGCGTCATGCATATATCTGGCTACAACTTCCCCTTATCCGATCTCGAATCGCACAATGCGAGCTTTCTGCCAATCATCAGTAGCTGGGGATGGGGAACGTGGCGTCGGGCATGGCAGCATTTCGATGCTGATCTGTCCGCCTGGAGCTGGTTGAAAGGCTCGGCCTGGCGTCGATTCCGATTTGATCTATACGGTGCATTCAATCTGTGGAAAATGCTCGAACAGTATCGATGCGGAGAGATTGATGCTTGGGATATTCGATGGTACCTCGGCGTTTTCCGTCAAAGCGGATTGAGCCTTTTTCCCAGATCGTCGCTGACGGCCAACATCGGCTTCGACGCGACGGCGACGCATCAGACAGATCCGCGGTTGACGGCTACCGTTTCTCAGGTGTCCGATGCCTATGTGGACCAGTGGCCCGCCGTGGTAAAGGTCGACAGAAGGTTCTTGTGGGAAGCCATGAAGTTCCTCGCCAACGGTCGCAGTTGGCGTGCCCGGGTGAGCGAGCTGGTACGGTCGCAGCTGGGCTTGAGGGTCCAGCAATGAGGGCTGCGCGCCCACTAGGGAACTTGTTCAGAGGTTCCCCAGATGCAACCAAGGAGGAAACTTGCGTTTCTTGAGTCGATTGATCCCGTGGCATCTCCGGCAGAGATTGAAGCAGCAGATCGGCTTGGTGCCGCTTTCAATGGCCCAGGCCGGTCAGGATTTCTGGGTATATTCCGAGGTTTTTGATCAAGCTCGCGATCTGTTTTACGTCGATGTCGGTGCGCATGACGGCGTCGAGTTCAGCAACACCTATCTGCTAGATCAGCGTTACGGCTGGAACGGCATATGCGTGGAAGCGAACCCGGAGACCTTCCAGCAGCTGGTGGTAAATCGCCCACTTGCGCGCTGCGTAAATGCCTGCGTGCATGCCAAGGATGGCGAGGCCGTCTTCGTGAAGGACGGGATGCACGGGGGCATAGCCGAGACCATGCCGGATGCGCAATCAACGGATAGGCAGAGGCTCTTGACGGTGTCATTTGAAAGAGTTCTGCGTGAAAACAATGCGCCGCCAGAAATAGATTATCTGTCCATGGATATAGAGGGCGCTGAAGAAAGCGTGCTTCTTGGGTTCAGTTTCGACAAGTACCTGTTTCGCTGCGCGACCATCGAGCGACCGAGCATGCTTCTGCGCGAGGAACTCCGGCGGCATGGATACATCGTCGTGAAGGAGTTGCCGGGGCTTGACTGCTTCTACGTGCATGAGAGTTTCCTTGCGCAGTACCAACAGAATTTCTATCAGTTTTACGGACGTCGGCATCTGGCTTTGTTGCGAGAAGTCGAACGGTAATGAGTGACAAGCTCGCCTTGGTCGTTGACGCCTTTTGGCCCGACGTGTTGCCTGCGGAATCGGTTGTCAATACCCGCGTCGCGCAGGCATTGGTCGCCCGCGGACATCAGCTGAGCGTGTACCGCACGGCAAGAGAATCCAACCTCGGCGACGCGCCGGCCAAGATGACAGTGCATTCCCTCCCGAACTGGGGATTCCTTTCGGTCTTGAGCCTGTGCAGGCGCCTAACCCGAGGTCGCTACGACAGGGTGATCCTGATGTATGACGGTGGCGGATACGCACTGTCCGCCTGGATAGCGTGGCTTCCTCAAGTCTTGCGCCTGTCGGGATTTCATGGCGCGGTTTGCGTTCATTTCACGAATGTCACCCCACCGCCCCTGACGGGTTTCGTGCAGCGGCTGATCGGTCTGGCCCGAAAGGTCTGGCCGCGCTGGGGGACGCGCACGGGTGGTTTGGCTGCGGCTGACAGTCTGGTTTTCTATTGTGATGAGCACGTATCCCACGTGCTCGCCGGCCTGGCCGTTCCTCCCGACTCAGTGGCGGTCTCGCCGGTGCCCGCCACTATTGAGCCAGCAGAAGTGGGCAAGTCCGAGCTTGCGGAGTTTCGCCAGCAATTCCGCCTCTCTGATGCTGCGAAATGCGTGCTGTTCTTCGGTTTGCTCTACCCTCAGAAGGGTGTCGAGGTACTGTTGCGGGCCTCGCGCCAGGTTCTCGACAGGGGAGTCGATCACGTGCTGCTCGTGGTCGGAGGCTCGGGTGCAGTCGCTGGGGATGCGGCTTGGCGCAAGACCTGCAATGACTATGTTGACGAGATGCACGGGTTGGCAAAAGTCTTGGCACTTGATTCGCACTGCCGTTGGGCCGGCTCCGTCGATGACCGGACGCTGGCTTGCTGCATGCACGTTGCCGATCTCGCTTGCTTTCCATTTCTGAACGGGGTTCGCGCCAACAACTCCTCTTTTTCGAGTGTCGCAGTGCATGGTATTCCCGCGATTGCGACTCAGGCGATACCGCCCGATCGGGTGTTGTCCTCGCCGGAGGTCGGCGTCGATCTCGTGCCGGCGAATGACGTCGAGAGTCTCGCCGCAGCCATGATCAGCGTCTTGACTGACTCTGAGCGGCGCACTTCGATGCAGAAGCAGATTCGGGCGTTCCATCAGCGCTGCTTTTCAATGGAGCGCTTCATTGACGTCCTGTTGGGCTTGGCGACGGCACCGCGAAACAAGCCTGGTGCACTGGGTGATGCCTGCGGTCTCCAGAATGGGAGTGACTCGCGTGTCTAGCTGGAGGTTGTTCGACCAGAATCGTATTGGGTGGTCCGGGACATGTTGAGGGTGCTCAAGAGGGGGCTGCGGCGCACTCTGCAGCGGCTGGGATACGATGTGATTGCGCTGGGCCAGCCATCGCCACGATCGTCTGCTCTGGTTCGCCAACTTGCCTTGCACCAAGTGGGTTGCGTCCTTGACGTCGGTGCCAATACAGGGCAATTCGGGCTTGATTTGCGTAGGGCTGGATTTCGCGGGCGAATCATCTCGTTTGAGCCCATGAAACAGCCGTTCTCGGAGTTGCAGCGCAGAGCATTGCAAGACCCAAACTGGGATTGTCGAAACACTGCGCTGGGTTCAGTGGCCTCGAACTTGGATATTCATGTCTCGCGGAACTCCGTCAGTAGCTCCATCCTTCCACTCGAAGCAAGAACCCTGCACGCCGAGCCTTCTGTCGAGGTGATAGGCAAGGAAGCCATTTCCGTAGAGGCGCTCGACGATGTCTTCCGGGAGCTGGTGTCCACCAATACGCCATGCTTTCTCAAACTGGACGTGCAGGGATACGAACGCGAGGTGCTGAAGGGCGCTTCCCAAGTGCTCCCGCAGTTGGCGGGGCTGGTGCTCGAATCGTCTCTGGTTCCCCTCTACCAGGGCGAATGGCTATTGCCAGACGCTCTCATCGAGATGGACAAGATCGGGTACAGGCTGGCGGGGCTTGAGCCAGAGTTCACCGACCCGAACAGCGGCGAACTGCTGCAGGTGAACGCATTGTTCTGGAACAGGTCGCTGTGGCCATGATGCGGACGTCCATGATCTCCATCGTCGTGCCGTCCTACAACCAGGGCCGCTTCCTCGACGCCACGCTGAGATCGCTGTTCGATCAAGACGACCCCAATCTGGAAGTCCTGCTGGTCGATGGAGGCAGCACGGACGAGTCGATAGAGGTCATCCAACGCTGGGCGCCGCGTTTGGCCTGGTGGGTGAGCGAGAAAGACCGCGGTCAGAGTCATGCCATCAATAAGGGCTTCGAGCGCGCTACGGGCGACTGGCTGGGATGGCTGAACTCGGACGATTTGCTGCTGCCGGGCGCGCTGGCAGCGCTGCGTGCGCACATGGCCGAGCAGCCAGATGTGCAGTGGTGGACGGGCAGTGGTCAGTTCATTGATGAGAGCGGCAGATTCCTCTCGCGTTACGGGCCGCCGCCGTTGTTGACGGATCCTGCGCAGCTGAGTGACTGGCGCGAGCACTGGATTGCGCAACCCAGTACCTTTTTCAGCCGCGAACTGTATGCCCGGGCTGGGAACGGCGTGCGCGAGGACTTGCACTACGCCATGGATCTGGATCTGTGGCTGCGTCTGCTCAAGTTGGCGCCGGCGGGTTCCATCGCCCACGAGATGTCGGCCTATCGCTACCACGAGGCGGGCAAGACCTCGGCGATGGCCGTGCAGGGCGAGGCCGAGATAGTCATGGTGCTGTCCGAACATCTAGGACTGACACTGGCGCTCGACCGGGTTCGCCTGATTGCACGTGATCGCGATGCGTTTCTCCGTCGCGCCGAGCGCTATGAGCGTTTGTTGAGTCCGGTGAGCAAGCCCTATTCGCGGATCAAGCAGTTGTTGCGACGGATACGGGCCCATGGTCATGGCGCCGCCGGTGGCTGATTCACCCTGGATAGTCCCGGCTCGGAGGGTCCTCTCTGCCTGGGAGATGTGGAAGCTCGGACGTGCCCGGCGACTGGCGCGATTTGCGGGGCAGCAGGTGCTGTCCGAGGTAGATGCGAATGACGCGATTGCGGCTGCCCTGCGGCGCGGCGCGCCATTCCTCGCGGGGCGCATGGGTTTTCATGAACTGGATGCCGTGGTGACCCAGAACGGCGTGCTGGCTCGGCAGTCGTCGTCCCGATGGTTGCGCTGGCGCAGCCAGCTGCGGGCTGAACCCGGCACCTGGAATGAGGGCTTGTTGCAGTCACTGGATCAGATCGCCGGTTTCTTTCCTGCCGAACCGGAAATGGCCGCTCGCCTGGCGACGGAACTCACCCAGGCGTTCTCCGAAATTGACCTGGCCGCCATCTGGTTTCGCCGCTACGAAGACGAACTGATGCGCCGCCATGCACCGGGGGCGCGTCCCATCCTGCCCCGCGGCCTTGAACCCTATTACCACGCCAAGCCCTGGAGCATGGCGCTGGCAGGCATGCGCGTGCTCATCGTGCATCCCTATGAACAGTCCATTCGCGCCCAGTTTCCACGCCATCATGAAATTTTCGGGTCGCGTCGAGTGTGGCCGGAGTGCGAACTGCTGACCGTCAAGACCGTACAGACATTGGCCGGTGAGCGCGCCGGATTCGACAACTGGTTCGACGCCCTGGCGCACATGCGGCGCATGATCGAGGCCGTGGAATTCGATGTCGCGATCGTCGGTGCGGGCGCCTACGGACTGCCGCTGGCCGCTCACGCCAAGCGCATGGGCAAGATGGCCATCCACATGGGCGGTGCCACGCAGTTGCTGTTTGGAATCCGCGGCAAGCGCTGGGACGATCGGCCTGAAGTAACCCGCTTGTACAACGAGCACTGGGTGCGGCCCAGTGCTGAGGAAACGCCGCCTGCGCATCGCAGCGTCGAGAATGGGGCGTATTGGTGAAACGAGCAGTAATTGCCGCCGAATGAACGCGGTGTTCCGAGCAATGCTGACAAGAGCACTACGCCGGAAGACCGGTGGGAACCAGTTTCGTTTAAATCCGGCGGGGCATGCAAGACCTTCTCGGCAATAGTAATTCAAAAGAAAGTCCAGATTGTGGTACTGGCTGGCAACCCGTGCTCCAATTCGTGATCCTGTTGGGGCTCTGGGCATCCGCCACTATCGATTCTATTCGGAGGCCTCTTGGCATTGACGAGGTGATTTCCACCACGCTGATTGCCAAGCTAAGCCCGTTTGATCTATTGCGCGCCTGTTTCGTCGGAGCCGAAAGTTCTCCGCCCGGATTCTATCTTGTCGCGTATCCCTGGGTAAAGATATTCGGAACAGGGGAATTCTGGCTGCGCCAGATGCCAATATTGTGCCTAATGCTCACAGTCTGGAGGTTGCTAAAACTGCTCAAGGCAAATCATCGGTGGTCGGCGGTCATAATCGCCGTAGGCCTGGTAATTATCTCGTCCGATTTCTTGGCTTACCACCGGATCGACTTTCGACCCTACACCCTCTACCTGCTACTCTCGGTCCTTTGTCTGGAAGCAACCCTGCGTACGCTCGAACCTGGAGTGCCAAGGCCAAACGCGTGGATTGTTGGACTACTTTTTTGTCTGCTCTCATACACGCATGTGTTCGGCGTTGTCGTCGGTGGCCTGCTACTGACAGGTGCAACACTTTACTTGCTTGTCTCGGGCCGTCCGCAGGGCATTAGAGCTCTGTTCCCGGCAGTGTTGGGGATGGCAACCATTGTGCTGTGGTTGCCAGCGATCCTCGCACAGTCTCACCAGACTCAAATCAGCGGCACGTTCATTGCCACACCAACACTTGGTTATGCCATGGGTACCATTGGATTTGAAAGCCCGATACTCGCACTGAGCATCTTGGTGATTGGGGCCGGTTGCCTTTCGAGTCCGCGCGGTTTCCCGAGCAACGAATCCCAAATGGGCTTGGACGTTGGTTCGCGCGCAGTGACGTTTCTGGCAATATCGATGCTGGCGATCGGGCCAGTTTTGTACTTGTTTTCCATTATAATCACTCCGGTGTTGCTGGCGAGATATGCAATAACTGCAAAGATCGGCGCAGTAATTATTGTCGCTGGATTACTGTCCTTGCTCTTGCGGCAATGCTCCAGAAAAATGGAGGTAGCGATCACGGCAATAGTGGTTTGCCTGTGCGTCGTACAGTCCTTTCGAGTGAGCGGCGCAAGAGTGGATTACCCTGAAATAGGTGAATTGATGCGGGCCGCTTTAAAAGAAGCCGACATCTCAAGCACGGCCACAATGATAGTTATCGAGCCTCTCGGGGCGTGGATTCGCGGAACTAACGAAATCAAGTCACGATTAGTGAATGTTGTTTTCCCTTCAAACGACAAGCGCGAGCTGCCCAAGGGCGCCGAACTGATAAGTCTCTGGTATGCGAATGTGTATGATAATGCGCTCGGTGATGAATCTGTCGTAAACCTGAGTCAGTTGAAATGCTCTCCTAGCCCCTTCATCGTGATCGACTACAGTACCCACATAATGATCGACGTCAAGCAAGATTTCTCCGGTGCACGGGTGACGCCATTGCTCGCTATGGGGGATGGTGTCGCTTATCGTATTGATGCGTCTGGAGCCGAGAACTGTCTGGAAAAGAGCCTGCCATGATCAAGACCGAAGACGGCTCGGATATCGAGTTTGTACTCAATGCTCACGGGCCGAGTTTTGAGATTTATTCCATGATTTGCATCAAGTCGATCATCTTCGCATGCAAGAATCCGCGTATCAAGGTGTTCCGACCAACCAATCTCCCGCAGATTTCGCGAGGGACCAAGGACTTCTACGAGCGAAACAGCGTGGAAGTGGTGGACTTCCACAATGATTTCCTTCCCGATTTCTTAGCCAACCCAAAGGCCGTCCCCGCCCGGCATCTGACGCTGAACAAGTTGTATTGCCTGCAAGGGATGCGCCCCGCCGATCGTCGGTTATTTCTAGATGCCGACACGTTGGTGATGGTTGACCCGCGACCTAAATTGGCGTCGTTGAAATCGCTGGTCGCCTGCCCTCCGGTAGACACACCAGAAGCGTTTGGTGGGGATTGGCGAAAATTGTATGAGGCTATGAACATTGATTTTCCGTCCAAACGGCTGCTCGGTTGGGAACGCTACGCATACGGCAAAGAGAAGCTCGGCCCAATGATTGAGATGGTTCCGTATTTCTGCTCAGGCGTAGTTTACGCTGACGGTCGGTCTCAGTTGCCGGATGTGTGGAAGCAGATTTGCCGTCGATTGGAAGAGAATCTGGATCTTATTCCGAAGTCGTATTTCTTGGACCAGATTGCCCTGTCGGTCGCGCTACATGCAACGCGAGAGGACTGGACGGAGCTTAGTCGCAGCTACAACTGCCATTTCGAGACCTTGGGCGTTGTCGACGAGGTTCGTATTCTGCATTACCTCAATTTTGATGCTCTGTCTGCGGTCATCGCGCGCCGCCCGGAGATCAGGGTAAGGTGTCGAGAGATCTTTAATGCACTTGCGGTCGAAGATGGGGTCGATATGAGATTCAGAGTACTGACCGAATGGCCTCGAAAATGGCGACGCCTGATCGGTATAATTCAGGAGAGGTTCTTGCCTGATTTTTGGAAGCGTGCTGCGAAGCCGCGCCAATGACGATATCGATTTCTGTCATCGTTTGTACGCATAACCCGAATCCTGAATTGTTCCGTAGGGTTATGAGCGCGCTGGTCGCACAGCGTCAGGTTGATTCGAAATGGGAACTAGTAGTAGTCGATAACCGCTCGGACGTGGTGTTGAGTAACCGCCGCGAAGATCTCGCTATTCCAGTGTTTGCCTCGGTAGTGCGTGAGGAAGAGATTGGACTGACACCCGCACGGCTCCGCGGAATTCGGGAATCGAAAGGCTCGCTCTTGGTTTTTGTGGATGACGACAACGTGCTAGCGGATGATTATCTTAATGCCGCTCTGGAGATTTTTGGGATGCATGGTCACATCGGGGTGGCCGGGGGCATTATCTCTCCAATCTTCGAGCAGCAGCCATCGAAGATTGTCTTGGATTCGATCGGCCTACTCGGGGTTCGGAATTATGGCGATGCTCCGATGCGAGCGTTGGTTGGAAACGTTGTAGGACCGTGGGAGCCTATTGGCGCAGGGATGGTGCTGCGTCGCGCAGTGGCGGAGCGCTATCTGACGCTTGCGAGGGAACCACTTAGACGCTCGCTGGATCGACGTGGTCGCTCATTGGGGAGTTGCGGCGACACAGACCTGGCTAGGTGTGCGTGGGATTTGGGGCTTTATTCGGCATATGAGCCAGACTTGCGGCTAGAGCATCTGATCCCGGCTTTCCGAGTAAAGCCTTGGTACCTAATAAGATTGCATTTTGCGATTGCTTATTCCGGGACAGTCCTGGACAGGTTAAGGGGCGGTTCCTTGCCTGTTATCCAGGGAATCAGGGGGAACTTGTGGTATTGGCTGGCTGCGTTTAGGCGGTGTATTTCCCTGAATCCATACCGGGCCGCGGTTCGGTTGGCGGATGCGCTTGGTCGTTACAAGGCGCGACGGTTGACCCTGGGATGATTTCGCGACTTCCTAGAATTACGCTCGTGACACCTTCCTACAACCAGGGCCAGTTTCTGGAACAGACCATCGACTCGGTGCTGAGTCAGGGCTATCCCAATCTCGACTACATCGTGATCGACGGCGGCAGCACGGATGATTCTGTTGGTGTGATCCGCAAGCACGAGCGCCATCTGAGCTACTGGGTCAGTGAGCCGGACAGCGGTCAATCAGATGCCTTGATCAAGGGCTTCCGCCGCGGCACCGGTGAGTTGATCAACTGGATCAATTCTGATGATCTGCTGCAGCCGGGTGCTCTGCACGCGGTCGCGGAGAGCTGGTTGCAGACACCGAGCACCTTTGTGGTCGGCCAGGATCATCAGTTCAGCAGCGGGCCGGATCAGCCGGTTGGTCATTTCTTGCCGGCCGGCTATGCGTATCCAGACTGTCTGAAGTTCTGGAGCGGGCGTTTTCGTTACCACCAGCCGCCGACTTTCATGAGTCGCGCTGCCTACGATGCCGTGGGTGGCTTGCGGCCCGATCTGCACTACGTCATGGACTACGATCTGTATTGCCGCATGCTGGCCTTGCCAGGCGCCAGCGTGCGCTATCTGGATCGCGTGTTGAGCGCTTTTCGCCTGCATCCGGAGGCCAAGACTTCGCGCGCGAAAGCGGGATTCCTGGCCGAGCTCCGGCAGGTCTCTCAAGCGCTGTGGCCGGCGGATTGGGATCATGAAGTCGAGTTGCAGGCCATGAATCGCTACAGTGCCGAGTGCGCCTTGTTTCAGGCGGCAGAGTCTTTCCGATCACGCGATCTGCGCTCCTGCAGTCGGGCGCTGGGTACCGCTGCACGACTGGCGCCGTGGCATGCCGCGCGCTTCGCCTTGAGCCGCTGGCGAGGTCAGGTTCATGGATGAGTTGGCCGTCAGCGTGGTGGTGCCCACCTATCAGCGCGAACAGGTGCTGATCGACACGGCCCGGAATCTGATGGCGGCGCTGGCCGATCAGGGCGAACTCATTCTGGTGGATCAGACGCCGCAACATGAAGCCGAAGTGGCTGCGCAGCTGCAGGCCTGGCATGACTCGGGTGCGCTGCGCTGGCTGCGCCGGGTACAACCTTCGATACCCGCTGCCATGAATGCCGGACTGCTGGCTGCCCGCGGTGCGGTCGTCATTTACGTGGACGACGATGTGATTCCCGACGAAGGCTTCATTGCGGCCCACCTGGCCGCCCACCGGACGCATGCGAATGCGATCGTGGCTGGACGCGTACTGCAGCCTTGGCATGTAGACGGTAGCGCGCCGCTGGAAGGGCTGGCAGGTTCGCGGGCGGGGCCGATTGCCGAATTCATCGGCTGCAATTTTTCCTTTCCACGAGCCTTGGGCATGTCCATCGGAGGCTTTGACGAGCAGTTTGTCAAAGTGGCCTATCGCTTCGAGGCCGAGTTCGGCCTGCGCGCACTCAGGTCGGGTGCAACCATCCAGTTCTGGCCGACAGCAAGCCTGACGCATCTGCGGGCCGGGGCTGGCGGCACGCGCAGCTATGGCGATCATCTGCGCACCCTGCGACCCGCACATTCGGTGGGTGAGTACTACTACCTTTTGGGATCGAGACCCTCAGGCTGGCTGCTACAGGCCGGCAAACGCCTGTTCAGAAGTGCGCTGACGCGCCACCATCTGCGTCGACCGTGGTGGATTCCGGCGACGTGGATCTCTGAATTGGCCGGATTGATCTGGGCCATGCGCCTGTGGGCTCAAGGGCGGCGGCTGGTGGGTGGCGCGCATGAGTAGCGTCATGCTCGTATTCGGACTCGCGGCCCTGCCTTTGTTGTTGCTGGCGGCGAGCAATTGGCGCTATGCCTTTCTGGCAGCGATCCTCGCCGGTTTTGCGCAGGATCCCATTCGTAAGGTGCTTGCTGGACAGCCGATCACCATGGTGGTCTTCTCCGCCTTTGTGCTGATGTTTGCGCTGGTCGGCGCCATGATGAAGCATGGCATGGTCACAATGCGGCCGATGGCTGGCAATAGCCCTCGTACCCAGACCTTGCTTCGGGTGTTTGTGTTGTATGTGTTGATTCAGGCCGTGTTGGCGCTGTTGCGCTTCAAGTCGGTGATGATTCCGGCGATCGGAACGCTGGCCTACCTGCTACCGATTCCGGCGCTGTGGATGGCCTACCAGTTTGTTCGAGGCCCGGAAGATGTTCGGCGCTTTCTCAGGGTTTATGTGGTGATCGGCGTTGTTGTCGCGCTCAGTATCTATCTGGGCAATGCGGGCTATGGGTCGCTGTTGTTCGAACCCATCGGTGGCGACCGGATCATCTTCGATCGTGTCGCGGGCATAGTCGAAACCAACTCCGGCTGGTTGCGCTCGGCTGAAGTGGCCGCGTGGCATGCCGGCGCCGTGGCCTGCATGGCCATTGTGCTTTCTGTGGCATTCGGCGGCCCATTGACCCGACTGCTGACGCCGGGGATTGTCCTGTTCTGCATCTACGCTGCCATCTTGACTGGCCGTCGCAAGGTGCTGGCCGTGGCGATGCTCTTCTGCGCCATCTACTACCTGGGCAACTACTACTTCCAGAAACGCTCCAATCGTCGCGGCGGTTTGGTCATCGTGCTGATGGTGCTATTGCTCTTGACCGGCGCATTGACGATGGCACCAGAGGCGTCAAACTTTTCACCCTACCTGGCACGAAGCAGCACGGTTTTCAGTGATGCTTGGCATAGGCTTTCAGGAATGGGTATCGGATCGATCGGAAACGGCTTGGATGCGGGCGGCTTTTTCGGAATGGGCACGGGGGCCGGCGCCCAGGGTACACAAGCTTTTGGCGCAGGAGGCGCAGCCACCGTGGGTGGCGCCTCCGAAGGTGGATTGGGCAAGATCACGGCGGAACTCGGCCTGCCAGGTCTGCTGTTGGCGGTCGCCTCGGCCTGGCTCGTCGCGCGACAGGTCCGCCGTTCCATCGGTTTGGCCGCGGCGTCCGACCCTCGCTTGCTGAAGCTGAGTCTGGGCCTGCTGGCCTTTGTTGCAGCCAACGTACCGGTGTTTGTCGGTGCGTCGCAGATCTACGGTGATCCCTTTGTGCTCATCATGTTGGGTTCGATGCTGGGTTTCGTACTCGCCGTGCCGCGAATACTTCATTTGCGACGGATACGTCAGGCTGGATCTGAATTGGCTCAGCATCCGCTCGCGCCGCCTACGTTCCGACCGGCGGCCCCTGTGGTTTCAATTCGTGGAAATCAGGAACAACGGGCTCCTCAAGGCGACTCCCGTTGATCCTGGCGTCGTACAGACGGGATGCCACGTAGTTGCGTCTGCTGCATGTGGTTCCCACCTATCTCCCCGCCACCCGCTACGGTGGACCGATTCACTCGGTTCACGGCCTGTGCAAAGCGCTGGTGCAGCAAGGCCACGAGGTGCATGTCTACACCAGCAGCCTCGATGGGGCGGGGCGTCTTGATGTGCTCGAAAATCAGCCGGTCGATCTGGATGGGGTCAAGATCTGGTACTTCCGGTGCCTTTGGACTCCGGTGTGCTGGTTGCCGCAGATGGCGACTATGCTGAAACGCGCAATGCCTGAATTCGATGCCGTGCATCTGCATTCCGTGTTTCTGTGGCCGATGGCCAAGGCTGCCGAGATGGCTCGGCGTCAGGGCGTGCCCTATGTGCTGTCACCGCGTGGCATGCTGGTGCCGGAGCTGATCCACAGCCGCAGCAGCTGGCGCAAGCGGCTGTGGATACGCTGGATCGAGCGCCGCAATCTGCGGGCAGCGCGAGCGATCCATCTGACCAGCGCTACCGAAACCGCGGACTTGCAACGATGCGGGCTGAATCTGGCGCCCCTGGTCGAGATTCCCAATGGCGTGGACTATCCGGATTCGGTCGAACGGCGGCCTGGAAACGGCGAATTGCTGTTTCTGGGACGCTTGTCCTGGAAGAAGAATCTGAGCGCGCTGGTGGGCGCGTTGGCGCTGGTGCCAGAAGCCAGGCTGACCTTGGCCGGACCCGATGACGAAGGTATTGCGCCTGCACTGCTGGAGCAGGCCAAAGAGGCCGGATGTGGCGAGCGCTTGTGCTGGATCGGTGCCGTCGACGACCCCCGGAAGGCCGAGCTCTTCGCCCGGAGCTGCGGTCTGGTGTTGCCGTCGATCAACGAGAACTTTGGCAATGTGGTGGTCGAGGCCATGGCGCACGGATTGCCAGTGATCGTGACGCCGGGTGTCGGCGCACGTGAGGTGGTCGAAGCGTCCGGGGCAGGCTGGGTCGCCAGCGGGAATACGGCGCCGCAACTGGCGGACAGCATTCGCGAGCTGCTGGGCGATCGGGTTGTCGCGGAGGATAGAGGGGCGCAAGGTCGACGCTACGCGCGCGCTCAACTCAGCTGGGACGGTATCGCCCAGCGCATGGCCGAGGTCTATCGCAGCGGTGCTTGATCAGATCACGCCTCTGGTCATCACCTACAACGAAGAGGCCAATCTGCAGCGCACTCTCGCGGCCTTGTCCTGGGCTCGCCGGGTGGTGCTGCTCGACAGTGGCAGTCAGGATGAAACTCGGGCGATTGCCCACCGGTTTGCCAATGTCGATTGGCGTGAGCGTGCCTTCGATCATCATGCCGGGCAGTGCAATCACGCGCTGGAGCATTTGCTGGCTGACGCGCCCTTCGTGCTGTCCATGGACGCCGACTATGTGCTCACGCCCGAACTGATCAGTGAGCTGGCCGAACTGAAGCCGCCAGATGCGGTGGCCGGCTACCGCATCCGTTTCCGATACTGCGTCAACGGCGTGCCGCTGCGCGGTACGTTGTACCCGGCCAGAATCTGCCTGTACCGACCGAATCGGGCGCGCTATCGCCAGCAGGGGCACGCCCATTTTCTGGAACTGGATGGCCCGGTCGAGACCTTGCAATCGCCTATCCTGCACGACGATCGCAAACCGCGTTCCGATTTTCCTCGACGCCAGCAGCGCTACGCCGAGATGGAGGCACGCTATCTGCTGTCGCAAAGCTGGGGCAGTCTGGATTGGAGAAAACGCATACGCCGATTGTTGCTGATCGCGCCCTGGCTGGTGCCCGCCTACGTGCTGTTCGCGCAGGGGCTGATCCTGGACGGACGTGCGGGTTGGCGCTATGCCTACGAACGATTCGTGGCCGAGCGTGCGATCGCTGCTGCACTGTTTCGTCGAATGTTGGCACCTGAGAAGCGTTCATCGCCATGAAGCACCACTCCCAGAGACTCTTGTGGGTTCGAGCTTGCTCGAACGCTTCTGCTTCGGCTTCTCAAAGCGCAACAGCAACTGCACCAGCGTGTGAGCCAGCTCATACCCACCGAAACGGGAGCAGCCTGAACTCAGCCCCGCTTTTCCTCCCGAAGGCAACCAGCACCTTCGCGGGCCAATAGAATCCAACAAGAGCCTTTGATGATCGTACTCGGACTAAATGCTTTCCACGCCGACTCCGCAGCGGCACTGTTGGTCGACGGCCGCCTGGTGGCTGCGGTCGAAGAGGAGCGCTTTCGGCGCATCAAGCACTGGGCCGGCTTTCCCAGCCAGGCGATAGACTGGTGCCTGAGCAGTGCTGGCCTGTCGCTGAAGGATGTGGATGTCATCGCGGTCAATACCGATCCCAAGGCGGGTCGTCTGGCTCGCGCAGCCTATTCCGTCAGGCATCTGCCGTCGCCGGCGATGGTGCTCGATCGCCTGCGTGCGCGCCGCAAGCGGATGTCCATCGAGCAGCATCTGGCCGTCGCATTTCCCGGGCAGGTGTGTCGTGCCCGGATCCGCCCGATTGAGCATCATCTGGCGCATCTGGCCTCGGCCTATTACCCGTCCGGATTCGATCGCGCCGTGGCCTTGTCGGTGGACGGTTTCGGCGATTTCGCCAGCGCCGCCTGGGGCGTCGGCATCAACGGCCGGATCGCCGTCGACGGCAAGGTGCGCTTCCCGCATTCGCTGGGCGTCTTTTACCAGGCGCTCACGCAGTACCTTGGGTTTCCACATTACGGCGACGAGTACAAGGTCATGGGACTTGCGCCATATGGCCGGCCGACACAGGTCGAAGCCCTCAGCAAGCTGGTTCAGCCAGCCACTCGCGGCATCGGTTTTGCGCTGGATACCCGCTACTTCCGGCATCACCGCGAGCGCATCGCCTATGACTGGGAAGATGGCTCGCCAATGTTCGATCGATTGTATTCACGCGAGCTGGAAGCCCTGTTGGGCCCGGCCCGCGACCCCAAGGCTGCGCTGACCCAGCAGCACATGGATCTGGCGCGTTCGGTCCAGACGGTGTTCGAAGAGTGCTACCTGAGCATGATCAATGCACTGTCGAAGGAATACGACACCGATGCCCTGGTGGTGGCGGGTGGCTGCGCCCAGAACTCGGTGGCCAACGGCTTGATCACCCAGCGCACGCCGTTCAAGCGTGTCTACGTCGCAGCGGCCGGATACGATGCCGGCGGTGCCGTGGGCGCGGCCTATGCTGCTGCGGCGCTGCACAACGAGGCGGTCGTCCCCGAACGTTCCGCTTATCTGGGACCGAGCTACAGCGACGATCAGATTGCGCAGGAGCTTGAGTCGCATCGTGATGAGATTGAGGCGGCGGGCTGCACCGTGGCCCATCAGCCCGACGAAAGCCTACTGATCGCCGATGCCGCCAAACGCATTGCCGCCGGCCAAGTCGTCGGCTGGTTCCAGGGACGTCTGGAGTGGGGCCCACGAGCACTCGGCAATCGGTCCATCCTGGCCGATCCGCGTCGCGCCGACATGAAGGACATCATCAACCAGAAGATCAAACGTCGGGAGTCCTTCCGCCCCTTCGCGCCATCGATCCTGCGTGAAGCGGTGGCTGACTGGTTCGAGCAGGACGAAGACGTGCCCTATATGTCGATGGTGCTGCCGATCCGTGCAGCGCGCCGGGAACAGATACCGGCGGTGACGCATGTAGACGGCAGCGGGCGATTGCAAACCGTCGATGCCGAGCACAATCCGCGCTACGCGGCCTTGATCGCGGAGTTCGCCCGACTGGCCGGCGTGCCCATCGTGCTGAACACCTCCTTCAACGAAAACGAGCCGGTGGTTTGCCGCCCGGTTGAGGCGCTGCAATGCATGCTGCGCACCGAGATGGATGTGGTGTTTCTGGGCAACTGGTGTGTGAGCCGCAGGGCCGCCAGTGCAAGCTGAGTCGGCGCAGGGTGCATCAGGGACCAGACCGGTTCGCGTTGCCGTATTGAACACGCATCCGATCCAGTACTTTGCGCCGCTATACGCCTACATCACCAAGAACGAACCCGGCATAGACCTCACGGCGCTCTACTGCAGCGACTACAGCCTGCGCGGCGCAGTGGACGAGGGCTTCTCACAAGCCGTGCGATGGGATATCGATCTGCGCTCAGGCTATCGGCACGAGTTTCTGGGGAGCGCCGCCCGCAAACGGGTACCGGGAGGATTCTTCTCCCTGATCGTCCCACAGATCTGGCGTGAAATTCGCAGCGGCAAATACGATGTGCTGTGGTTGCACGGCTATGGTTACTTCGCCTGTGTACTCGCCTTTCTGGCGGCGAAATCCATCGGTATGCGGGTGCTCCTTCGCGGCGAAACCCACCTGCAACTTCAGCGCAGCGGCTGGCGACGACGCGTCAGAGACCGGGTGCTGCGATGGTGTTTCCAGCGGGTCGACGGCTTCCTTGCCATCGGTAGCCGCAATCGCGACTACTACCGTGCCATGGGCGTGCCCGACGAGCGCATCCACATCGTGCCCTACACGGTCGACAACGAGCGTTTCATCGCTGCCTCGACGCTGTCTACCGAAGAACGCACCGAGGTGCGGAAGAGGCTCGGCTTCCCGGCGGACCTCCCGGTAGTGCTGTACGCCTCCAAACTGGTCGAACGCAAGCATCCACACACGCTGATGCGCGCCATCGGCCAACTGCAGCGCGCAGGCGTCGCAGTCGGACTCTGCCTGATCGGATCCGGATCCATGGAATCAGAGCTGCGCGAACTGGCGAGAACGCTGCGGCTGCAGCACACCGTGTTCCTTGGCTTTCTAAACCAAAGCGAACTGCCCCGGGCCTATGCGGCGAGCGATGTCTTTGTCCTGGCAGCCGAGTCAGAGCCCTGGGGACTGGTGGTGAACGAAGTGATGTGCGCCGGTCTGCCGGTCGTGGCCTCTGAAGAACTGGGCTGCGCTCCCGACCTGGTGAAGCCAGGGGAGAACGGATTGCAGGTCGTCGCCGGGGACATCGGCGGTCTCGCAGAAGCTCTGCGTCTCATCCTCGTCGACACACCACTGCGAATACAGATGAGTCTGGCCAGCCGCCGTCGGATCCACGACTGGAGCTACGCTGAGTGCGCTGCCGGCCTTCGCCATGCACTCATCGCCGCAGAGTCGGCCATCAAGAAGCCCGCTGAGCACCGATAGGAGAAATACCCTGAGCCTGTTCGCCGACAAGAACGCATTCGACCCCAACCGAGACTCCAAGATGCCGGTAAGGCGCGGGCCGTTCTGGCTGGTGTTGCGCGCGTTGGCGGCCTTCTTCTCCCTGCTGATCTCGCGGCATCCGAGTGACGCCCTTACCTGGCTGCGGTCCATGTACCTGAGGAGGCGCCCTCTGCGGATGGCAATCCCCTGGCTCACCTTTGATGCCATCCGGCATATCAAGGCCAATCTGCCAGACGATGCAAGAGTCTTTGAGTTCGGTAGCGGCCATTCCACCTTGTTCTGGCTCTCCAGAGGTGCGCACGTCACATCGGTAGAGGACGACGAAGCATGGTATGAGCTGATGAACAACACTCTGGCGGAGCGAGGGATCAATGGCTGCCAACTAGTCCATGCGCCAACGCTGGACACCTATGTGGGTGCGATCGCGCGATGTCAGCCACAAAGCCTGGATTTGATTCTCGTCGACGGCGCGCATCGCCGAGACTGCGTAGCGGCGGCGATACCGTACTTGAAGCCAGGTGGGATGTTGGTGGTGGACAACACAGATTGGCATTGGTTTCGTGAGGCGCCGATTCAGGGAATTCCAGCCGAATGGCCGAGGCTGACGTTTGCAGGATATGGTCCGATGTTGGGGCATCGAAGTGAAACGACGGTCTGGTGCAGCGCGAATGGGTGTTGACGCCATAACGCCGACCGCAAACCAAACTCACCCAAAGCGATATCTTGAGCTTGACGGGTTGCGTGGAATTGCAATCGGAATGGTCTTGATCTATCACTATTTCACAACTATCTTGGTTGCGCAGCCACCGCAAACGATCCTGAGTTACGCAAGAGCCGCCACGGGATTTTTTTGGGGTGGCGTGGATCTGTTCTTTGTATTGTCGGGATTTCTGGTCGCAACTGTTTTTCTGAACGACCTAGAGAATAAATCCCCATTACGCGCCTTCTATTTGCGTCGTACAGCGCGAATATTGCCCCTCTATTGGGTGGTGCTATTTGTGGCGATGATTCTCACCATGCTTCCAGGTGGGCTGGGGGCTCTGACCCATGGGAACTACCCAGCTTGGATCTACTTGCTATTTCTCCAGAACTTCGAATTATCCAGCACCGGAAGTTTCGGCGGAATATGGCTCGCTCCAACCTGGTCGCTCGCCATAGAGGAACAATTCTATCTGGTTTTGCCAATAATAATGCTTGCCAGGTCTGCGCGTTGGGTGGTCGTGATTGCCATCGTAGCCATTGTTGTTAGTTGCATATCGAGATATCATCACGATTTTCCATCAAATTATAGCCTGCCCTATTGCCGGACTGACGGCCTTGCAATGGGTGTCCTGGTTGCACACCTTTGGGCAGCTCCGAAGGGCCGCGAGTGGTTATGCAGGAATAGAACGATGCTGCATGCAGCGCTCTATCTTACAGGCGCCTGCGCCGCTTATGCTGTGGCCGTCAATCGCAATGCTGGTGGTGTCGCAAATCACCTCGCGCTCGCTGTTTTCTTTTCGATTGCCTTGATCAGTGCGCTTTCGCAGGCTGCGAGATATCTAAGTTCCCTGCTTCGTTTCCGCTCCTTGGTGTGGCTTGGACGTAGATCCTATCCCATATACCTGTTCCATTTTGGGATACTTGGAATCGGCTTTGAACTCAATGATCGCGGGATTTATATTGAGGACCGTGCGGGCGTTCTCATTGCTTTGATTGCGCTAGTCGCTACACTGGCACTGAGCGAGGTAGCGCATCGTTGGATTGAGAAGCCGGCAATCTCCTTGGGTCGAAAGTTGGCGGCTCAAGTTTCGAAACCAGATCATGGTTTAGCTGCTCATGCATAATGCGCAGCAATCGGCGCTAGGGAAGAGACATTCCGAATTCAACAGACGCAAGTCGCTTGCCAAAATTGGTGGTGAACTATGATCAGAATCGCTATGCCGACGCCACGTGGGAAGGATGTGAGCGTAGGCTTGAGTGTTGTGGTTCCCGTATTCAATGAAGAAGAGGTGATCACTGAAACTCATCGACGACTCATGGCCGCTTGCCTGGCACACGGACCCGCGACTTTCGAGATTGTCTACGTCGATGATGGGTCCTCGGATGGCACTTGGGATTTTCTTTCAGAAATTGCACGCCAAGATGAAAGAGTCGTTGCAGTCAAGCTTTCACGAAACTTCGGGCACCAACTGGCATTAACCGCAGGCTTGGAGGTCTGTCGCGGCGAACGGATCTTGATGATAGACGCAGATTTGCAAGATCCACCCGAACTCCTTTCGGAGATGATGGCAGTCATGGACGCTGGTGCCGACGTGGTCTACGGACAACGGATCGAGCGTAAAGGTGAGACTGCATTCAAACTGTTTACTGCCCGAGTTTTCTATGGGCTGCTTAACAGGCTGACGGACGTCCGGATACCGCAAGAAGTGGGCGACTTCAGGCTCATATCACGAGACGTGCTCCAAGCCTTGCGCGCCATGCCGGAGCAACACCGATTTGTACGCGGGATGGTGTCCTGGTTGGGTTACCGTCAAGTTGCGCTTCCTTACGTTCGGCAGGAGCGTTTCGCCGGTTCCACCAAATACCCGCTAAAGAAGATGCTTCGCTTGGCAGTAGATGCGATTACCGGGTTTTCGGTTGTGCCCTTGCGTGCCAGTCTGTGGCTCGCCGGGATGTCTCTTGTTTTCGCAATTGCGGTTGCGTTCTACGCGCTTTGGTCATGGCTTCAGGACGATGTCGTTAGAGGCTGGGCAAGCCTGACCATCGTCATGACCTTGTTCGCTTCTGCGCAGCTGCTTTGTCTGGGTATTCTGGGCGAGTACATCGGCCGAATGTTCATGGAGCAGAAGGCCCGACCTTTGGCGATCATCAGCGAAATCGCGACGCGCTCCGTGGATCGCGAATGAACGGTGGGATGAGCGCGGCACGCGTGATGGCGTTGATGCGGCGACACCCGCTAATCACTTCCGTCCTGATCGTGGTCGTGGCGCGTGCTACCTTCGCCGTCAGTGGAGGCGTCTCGCTGGACGATCTCAAGTATTTTGAGCGAGCACCGCCGAAAGAGCTGTTGCTGGCTCAGGGCCGCTTTGGCTGGCTGATCGTGGAAAGGCTGCTCGGAACCTTCGGGATTAGCGGTCCATATTGGTTTTTTCACTCGACCATTTTTGGAAATGCAGCGCTGGCATGGGCCGGATTCATACTGTCCGCATTGGCTATGGATGCCAGGACAAACTCAAGAGCGTTGAGCGTTTGCCTGGCCTCCATCCTGTTTGCTCTGCATCCCTACCACGCCGAAATACTGACGTTCCGGGAGGCATTCCCGTTTTATTGTCTGGCTGTCTTGTTGATGGCGTTCTCGTTGCGGATCCTTATCACGGGTGCTGGCATCGGGTCCTTTCTTTTGGCTGGAGCTCTCATGGTATTCGCCGTGGGAATAAACCAACTCGTGTTGAATCTGGCCCTTGTCACTGTAATCTTTCGGCTTGTAGCGAGGTTAAGCAACGATTCCCGGGTTTTCGAAGAGTCACTCTGGCGCAGCGTGTTTGGGGTGGCGGGTGCGGCAGTCGCATCTCTTGTGCTCATGCGCGCTCTGGCAGGGCTGTTTCAGGCAACGGTAGATTCTCGGGCGCGTCTGCTGGCCTTTGAGCATTGGGGAACTCGTTTCCGGGAGGTTCTCGAAACGATGGGACATATGTTGCGTTTTGACTTCCCAGTGGCTGCGACCCTGTTGTCAGCGCTGCTGGTCGGACTGTGCACAGTGGCTGTCTTCCGTTTGCAACTGGCCACACATAATAGCACGCGACGGTTTGCAGGTATTGGTTTGCTGCTGATGGCGCTTTTTGCATCAATTGGGGTGGTTTCAGTTGGATCGGTTTACTGGCCTGCGCCCCGGACTTTGGTGGGATTTTCGCTCGTCACAGCGTTGCTCGTGGTCCACGCTCTTTCCTGGAAACCCGAAAGACTCGAGTTCGCGAGGTTTTGCGTCGTCGCATTGTTGCTTGCTGGATTCACCAATATTGGCAACGTTATCGCTCAGGATCAGGTGCGGGTGAATCGCTGGGATCTGGTGACTGCGGGCTTGATCAATGACCGTGTCTCTGCCCTGGGTCTGAACAAGCTCGCGTTTATCGGGGATTGGAAATTCGGCACGCATGTCTCCACCCGCGTAGGCGACATGAGCCTTTCTGCATTCGCTATCGACTGGGCGCGCCGGCCAGCGATGGTAGAGTACACCGGACGAGACTGGATGGTAGTCGACGGATCAGAACGGACGGATTGGCAGAAGGCCTGCGAAAACCGGCCCTCATGGCCGCATCAGCAAGCGCTCTTTCAGGACAAGGACGTGGCCGTTCTGTGTTTTTGAGCGCTGATCGGACGACGGTGGTTTTTCGGTGGCTAGTGCTGCTGCTGCTCGGTCTTCGCGCCAGCGTGTTCGCTTGGGCTGCGATCACTGAGCCGGTTTTCGTCGTCGGGGACTTTGCGACCGACTATCTTCCGCGGGCTGAATATCGGGTCGAGAACGGGGCTTGGCCGGACGCAGATGAGCTGGCTCTGGACTTCTACCTGAGGCCCTATGGGTACAGCGCGGTGATAGCGCCCTTGCTCGCTCACGGTTATAGCGCTGAGGAGACGGTGGTTGCGCTGCGCCTGCTGAATGTCGTGCTTGAGTCATTGAGTGTGCTGCTGCTGCTGCTGGTGATCAAGCAACTGGCAATGACGGTTTGGATTTCCGGGGCACTGGCGCTCGCCATGCTCGTTCAGCCGTGGACCGCCGGACAGGTGCAGTTACCCGGGCCGGATGTGCTGGTGATGTTCCTGTTCAGTTTTTCGGTGGTTCTGCTGGTTTGTTTCCGCCGCGATTCTCGGGAGCTTTCCTGGACGCGGCTGCTGATCTGCGGGTTGGCAGCGGGATCTACGTTATTGCTCCGAGCAGAAATGGTAGTTCTGGCGTGGGTAGTACCATTCGCTGTAGCTTTTTCCTGCGCTGGGCCCATTCGTCGGCGTTTGGCTCTGGCGGGTTTCGTTTCCTTACCCATTATTATGGCCACCATGTCTCTGATGGCTTACAGTCAACACGTACAAGGACGCTGGAACCTGTGGGCAGGCGGCGAAAGCCGTTTCAAGAATATGGGGACCACGGTATGGATCAGGTCCTGGTACGGGAACCAGTTGGAGAAAACCAATATTGGGTGGTACTGGTACCGAGGACAGCACCTGTCCATGGATTTTGTTCCGGAATCAGCAATCGTGCACCCAGGAGATAGGGCGGAGATAGAGTCTATTGTCTTGCGCTCCGGAAAAATCGGTGCATTGTCCGAGAGTGATTCGGCGCGGTTGGCTGATATAGGCGTCAGGAACAAGCGGGAGCGACCTTTTGACTGGTATTTGGGTATACCGCTGTCAAACGCTTGGCAGATGTGGCGGGGTTCCCACGTTTCGGAGGCCTGGATACGGTTCTGGCACTCGGTGAACTGGCGTGTTCCCGGGATCCTGCTGGTGTCTTTGAGTGCCGTCGTTGTCGCCGGATGGATGCTGGCGCTTGTGGCCCTGATGTCTGCGTCTGCAGAGATGCGCTGGATGATAGCGATACCTTTGCTCGCCTGCGTTTCTCGCACGTTCCTGTTCGCTGTCAACTCGGCGATTCCTGAGGCCCGCTACATGGCAGGAGTGATTCCTTTGGCGTTGGTATTGGTTATATTCGGGTGGAATTGGTTCCTGGCGCCGAAATCTTCAGTGGGGCGCTTGAGTTCGGCGGATCGGACGGGCCTGCGCAAACAGGTCGTCGGCAGATGAGAGTGCCTACAGCCGCTGGGCTCAAATATCTGGTGGTTGGTGGCCTTAATACCGCACTGACCTATCTCTTGTATTGTCTGCTGGTCTTCGTGGTTTCAGCTCAGCTTGCTTGGCTGATCATGTATTCATGCGGTATGTTGTTTGGTTACCTTGCGCACTCGCGCTTCGTCTTCGGCTCGGAACTGCGATTTGCTCGCGCTGCCCGCTATTTTGCGGTGCAGATATTCTTGTATGCGCTGGGAGGCGCGATTATAGCTGCTACGCTGAGGTACTCGGCCTTCGGGCCACGGTTTGCCGCAGCGCTGGCGTTGTTCATTACCGTGCCTTTGTCCTTCCTTTTTGCACGCAAGATCATGCCTGCGGCTGCTGTCCCGGTCGAAAGTACCGCCGCCATCTCGATAAACAAAGACCATAAGCATGGAGACAGCATATGAAGGTTGCTTTGATAACCGGCGTCACCGGCCAGGACGGCGCCTATCTCGCCGAGCTCCTGTTGAGCCGTGGCTACATCGTCCACGGGATCAAGCGCCGCGCTTCATCGTTCAACACTGATCGCGTGGATCACCTGTATCAGGATCCACACGTGTCCAACCGCAATTTCATCCTTCACTACGGGGATCTGACCGATTCGACCAATCTGATCCGCATCGTGCAGCAGGTGCAGCCGGACGAAATCTACAATCTGGGTGCACAGAGCCATGTGGCGGTGTCCTTCGAGAGTCCGGAGTACACGGCCAACAGCGATGCGTTGGGTACCTTGCGGCTGTTGGAGGCGATTCGCATCCTGGGCCTGGAGAAGAAGACCCGCATCTATCAGGCGTCCACTTCCGAAATGTTCGGCAAGGTGCAGGAGACGCCGCAACGGGAGACCACGCCCTTCTATCCGCGCTCGCCCTATGGCGCGGCCAAGGTCTACGCCTACTGGATCACGGTGAACTACCGCGAGTCCTATGGCCTGTATGCGTGCAATGGCATCCTCTTCAACCACGAATCGCCTTTGCGCGGCGAGACCTTCGTGACCCGCAAGATCACGCGGGCGCTGGCGCGGATTCATCTGGGATTGCAGGACTGCTTGTATCTGGGCAACCTTGATGCGCTGCGAGATTGGGGCCATGCCCGTGACTACGTGGAAGCCATGTGGCTGATGTTGCAACAGGAGGCGCCGGAGGACTTCGTCATTGCGACGGGCGTGCAGCACTCGGTGAGGCAGTTTGTGGACTGCGCTGCGGCGGAGCTGGGGATCAGCCTTGATTGGCAGGGTAGCGGCGCCGAGGAAACGGGCGTGGTCAGGGCGGCTCCGGCGGACAGTCTGGCCAAGCCCGGACAGCGCATTGTCGCGGTCGATCCCCGCTACCGGCGTCCGGCTGAGGTCGACACGCTATTGGGTGATCCGAGCAAGGCGCGCGAGAAGCTGGGGTGGACGCCGAAGACGCCCTTCGCCGAGTTGGTGGCAGAGATGATGCGCGAGGATCTGAAAGTGGCGCAGCGGGATTCTTTGGTGCGCGACGCGGGGTATCGGGCTTTTGATCATCATGAGTGAGGCGCATTGCCCGGAGCGGCCTACGGTCGCGAAACCACCCTGTGGGAGCGGGCTCCGCCCGCGATACGTGACCCGGCAAGTGTGAGCGCGACGGTCACGACGCGAGGTCGCTCCGGAACTGGGTAGCTGCCGACGTGGAGGGCACTGGCGGTTGCAGCGCGCGCCTACTCACTTGGGCTGGCCAGGCAAGCTAAGTGTTTGCTCAGGTGCTCGATCCGGAGGCCTTTTCCCCTGATCTCAGCCGAAACCGCGAATCCGACCGTGCAAACACCAGATCCGTCTGCCAAAGCGCCTGATTGGCAAACCTGACCTGGGCGCCTAGGTCAATGAGCACGAAGTCGCGTTGGCCCAGGAATTCGACGACGTCGCGAATCAACGGGCAGCCCTGGTTGATCTGCATGATGGAGGCTTCGGCTACGACGATGTCGGTGCGGGTCAGGGCCTGTTCGGCGCCCTTGAGAACTTCGAGTTCATAGCCCTGGACATCGAGCTTCATGAGATCGATGGGCGTTTCGGTTTTTCCGCAGTCGGCCAGAACGCGGTCGAGTCGCTGGGTCGACAGCTCCACCGCGCTTCGGCCTTTGTCATGACCTTCGACAAAGACCGAACTACCTGTCTCCATCTCGAAAAATGGCACCTTGATGCCGTCTTCGGCGCCCAGCAGGGCGGCGCTGAGTTCCACCGATGCGAGCTGCCGACAGACCTGCATCAATGGGGCTTGTTTGGCGGATTGAGCTTCGACCATCAGTACAGCGGCCTTGGGAAACAGTTGTTTGGCGAACTGGGTCCACTCGCCGTGATAGGCGCCCACATCGACCATGAAGCGCGGATCGAAATGGTGTTGGCGCAGGGTGTCCAGATACATCCAGTCGTTGAGGTAGTTGCCGACGCGATGCAGGTATCGTCGCAGCGATAGCGGCATGGCGGAACGGATGATCTTGGGCCAGGTACGCAAGGGCATCGTCTGCAGTGGGTTGATACTGGGCTTATAGCAAACGATGGCAGCCGGGAGCGCTGGGTTGCCAGGAGCAATCGCGGACGGAGTCCGCTCCCACAGTGGATCCGGGTACCTCAACCTGGGCGTCAAGGAATGGAGTGATGATGAGCGGCGATGATCGAATTCTGGTAGCTGGCCACCGTGGTCTGGTGGGTTCGGCGATAGTCCGTCGCCTGCACGCGGCGGGTTTCACCAATCTGCTGACGATAGACCGCGCCAGCGTGGACTTGCGTGATGCGGCCGCGGTGGATGCCTGGTTCGCGCGCGAGCAGCCGCAGCAGGTGTTTCTGGCGGCGGCGAAGGTGGGTGGGATTCATGCCAACAATGCTTATCCCGCGGAGTTCCTGTACGACAATCTGGCGATCCAGAATGCGGTGATCCATGCGGCCTGGCGGCATGGCGTGCGCAAGCTCGCCTTTCTGGGGTCGTCGTGTATCTACCCCAAGCTGTGTCCGCAGCCGATGCGTGAGGAGTACCTGCTGACGGGTCCGCTGGAAGCCACCAACGAGTGGTATGCCATCGCCAAGATTGCCGGCATCAAGCTCTGTCAGGCCTATCGGCGCCAGTACGGATTCGACGCGATCTCGTTGATGCCGACCAATCTCTATGGTCCGGGCGACAATTTCCACCCACAGAACTCGCATGTGCTGCCGGCGCTGATGCGGCGTTTCCACGAGGCCCGGGCGGCGGGGTTGGATGAGGTGACGATCTGGGGTAGTGGCACGCCGAAACGCGAGTTCCTGCATGTGGATGATCTGGCTGATGCTTGCTTGTTTCTGATGCGGAACTACAGCGGCGAGGACATCGTCAATGTCGGTGTGGGTGAGGATCAGACCATCCTGGAACTGGCGCAGAAGATCGCCGAGGTGGTGGGTTTTGAGGGCGAGATTCGGACGGATCCGTCGAAACCGGATGGCACGCCGCAGAAGTTGCTGGACGTGTCGCGGGTGAACGCGTTGGGCTGGCGGGCGAAGATTGATCTGGATGCCGGTTTGCGGTCGACCTACCAGTGGTTTGTGGAGCATGCGGCGGAGATCAGGGCGTAGGCTCGGCAGTTGTAGGTCCAGACTTGTCTGGACGCTTTTGCGGTAACGTTTCAAGAGCGTCCAGACAAGTCTGGACCTACGGGAGCGGGCCCAACGGCTGCGATGGGTGTTGGGCACGCTGCGCTTTGCCCAACCTACGGCTGCGGCGCCGCTGTTGATGTTGGCCGGGTTCTTGGCGGGACGCTAGCGCGAGTGCCAGAGCCACAGCTAAAGCGGCCGCGCAGGCGCGCGGCCCTCCTCAGGGCCGCTTCGTGTGGATGGTCGATGTCCGACTCGAAGTGTGCTTCACGGGCCACGTGTCCAACATTGGAAACAAGACAAGCATGACGATATTGATCTGCGGTGGCGCTGGCTACATTGGCTCGCACATGGTGCGCTATCTGCGGGATGCGGGCCGGGATGTGGTGGTTTTCGATGATCTGTCGACCGGTCATCGCGAGGCGGTGGCCGGTGTGCCGCTGGTGGAAGGCACCTTGTTGTCGGCATCTGATCTGGACCGGGCCTTTGCTGCCGCGCCGATCTCGGCGGTGATGCATTTTGCCGCCAAGGCGCTGGTGGGCGAATCGGTGGCGGATCCCCATGCCTATTACGAGAACAATGTGGTCGGCACGCTGCGGCTGTTGCAGGCCATGAATCGCCATCGGGTGCCCAGGCTGGTGTTCTCGTCCACTTGCGCTACCTTCGGCGTGCCCCAGACCGAACGCATTTCCGAGCAGCATCCGCAAGCGCCGATCAATCCCTACGGCGCCAGCAAACTGATGTGCGAACGCATGCTGGTCGACGCGGCTGCGGCCTATGGGCTGTCATCGGTGGCCCTGCGTTACTTCAATGCGGCCGGTGCCGCCGGCGACGGTTCGATCGGCGAGTCGCACGAGCCGGAAACGCATCTGATTCCGAATGTGTTGCGGGCGGCGGCGGGTACAGGTGCTCCACTGCGGGTGCTGGGGCAGGACTACCCGACGCCGGATGGCACCTGCATCCGCGACTACGTACATGTGCTCGATCTGGCCGACGCGCACGCCCGCGCGCTCGACTGGTTGAGCGCAAACCCGGGCGCCCATGCCTTCAACCTGGGCTCGGAGCATGGCCACAGCGTGCTGCAGGTGATCACGGCAGCGCGCGAGGTGAGTGGTCGGGAAGTTCCGTTTGAAGTGGCCGAGCGGCGTCCGGGCGATCCACCGATGCTGGTGGCCGACAGCGCGCGGGCGCGCGCAGAACTCGGCTGGCAGCCCCAGTATTCGTCGATGCTGCAGATCGTCGGCAGCGCCTGGCGCTGGCACCGGAATCCGCGTTTCTGACGGTCGCCGCCGACGACCGGTCCAAAGCATGAACTATCGAACCAAGCAGGCCTCGCCAGTGGCAAATGCTTGCGTGAATCAAAAGCCTGGGGGCAAACTGCCGGCTGGGAAGCGTGATCGACGCTGCCTGTGTGCAGCCTGATCGGAGAATGGCTTGAGTTTGACCCTTGCAAGTCTGTTCGCGCTGCTGGTGGGTGCGGTGTCCTGCCAACTGCTGTTGGGCTACGCCCGGCAATTGCAGCTGGTGGATCATCCTCTGGGTCGCAAGGACCACGATCAGCCCACGCCCGTGGTCGGCGGAATCGCCATCTATCTGGCCCTGCTTTGCAGCTGGACCTGGCTGGATGGCTTCAGTGTCCAGAGCGCCGCGGCAGGTTTCCTGCTGGCGGGCGCGGCGCTGGTGGTGCTCGGTGCCGCCGACGATGTGCGCGATCTTCCGTGGCCGGTGCGCATTGTGGTGCAGTCGGCCGCAGCGCTGATTCTGGTGGCGTTCGGAACCGGAATACACAGCTTCTCCCTGCCTGGCGCCAGCTTGTCGCTGGAACTGGGCTGGCTGGCCATACCGATCACGGTGTTTGCGGTGGTCGGGCTGATCAACGCCATCAACATGATCGACGGCGTCGACGGTTTGTCTGGTGCCATTGTCAGCTCGACGCTTCTGCTCATGGCGGTGCTGGCCTCGTGGTCGGGGAACGCCGCGCTCTGCGCCTTCCTGGTGGTGGCCGCGGCCGCGGTGCTGGCATTCCTGGCCTTCAATCTGCGCCTGCCGGGCAGGCCCAAGGCCTTGACCTTTCTGGGCAACAGCGGCAGTGCGCTGCTCGGTTTGCTGGTGGCCTGGGCCGCCATCGAGCTCACTCAGGGCGCAGAGGCGCAGATCACCCCGGCTGTAGCGCCCTGGCTGGCGGCGCTGCCCATCCTGGATTGCCTGACCCTGATTGGTCGCCGCATTGCCGGCGGACGCTCGCCCTTCGCCGCTGATCGCATGCATTTCCACCATCTGCTGCTGGATCGTGGCCTCAGCGTGTCGCAGGTGGTACTGGCTGGAACCACGCTGCATCTGGCGCTGGCCGGTGCCGGTCTGGGACTGATGGCGCTTGGCCTTTCCGATCTGTGGCTGATCGGCGGCTTCCTGCTGGTGCTGGGCAGCTACGCCCTGATCGCCGTAGGCATGCTGGGCACCGGGCAGACTGCTGAACCGAATCCCGAACTGATCAAGTAAGCCGGTCGCGTTTACCGATGTGAAAGCCCCCGAGTGGGGCTTTTCGCGTTTCTGGCACGCTATCCTCCACGCGATGCCCATTCGCGTTCTTTCCGACCATCTGATCAATCAAATCGCTGCTGGCGAGGTGATCGAGCGGCCGTCGTCGGTGGTCAAGGAGCTGGTCGAGAACGCGCTGGACGCGGGCGCCGGGCTGGTGGAGATCGACATCGAGGCCGGTGGCGCCAAGCTGATCCGCATCAGCGATGACGGTGGCGGTATCCCGGTGGATGAGTTGCCGCTGGCGCTGAATCGGCATGCGACCAGCAAGATCACGTCGATGGACGATCTGGAGGTGGTGCGTTCGCTGGGCTTCAGGGGTGAGGCGCTACCCAGCATTGCCTCGGTGTCGCGGCTGACACTGGCCTCGCGCACCGCGGGCGAGGCGCATGGCTATCGGGTGGATGCGTCGGCCGGACAGGTGTCGCCGCCGCGGGCCGAGGCCATGCGCCCGGGCACGCGGGTGGAGGCCTGGGATCTGTTCTACAACGTGCCGGCGCGGCGCAAGTTTCTGAAGGCCGAACGCACCGAGTTCGGGCATATCGAGGATTGGGTGCGCTCGCTGGCTTTGGCCCGGCCCGAGGTGGAATTCCGGCTCAGCCACAATGGCAAATCGCAATTGCCGATCCGTGCTGCGCTCGAGCCCGAACAGATGCGGGCGCGGCTGCGTTCGGTGGTCGGGCCGGCCTTTGCCGAGCGTGCGCTGGACCTGGATTTCGAGGGTGCGGGCGCGCGTTTGCGCGGCTGGGTCGGGCTGCCTACCGACGCCCGTTCGCAGGCCGATCAGCAATATTTCTACGTCAACGGTCGATTGGTGCGCGATCGACTGATCGCCCATGCGGTGCGCCAGGCCTACGCCGATGTGCTCTTCCATGGGCGTCATCCGGCTTTCGTGCTGTATCTGGACATCGATCCGGCGCGGGTGGATGTGAATGTCCATCCGGCCAAGCATGAGGTGCGCTTTCGCGACGGCCGTATCGTTCACGACATGATCTATCGCACGCTGCACGAGGCCCTGGCCGGCACCCGCGCCGGCAGCGTGGGTGGCGTCGCCGTCGGAGGTCCGTTGGCAGCGCCCGGTGGCGCTGTGGAAGGGCCATCGGCGACATCGACGGCCGGCAGCTTCACGCAAATGCCGATGCGCCTGGGCCAGGGACAGGTCGCACAGCCCCTGGCGGCCTATCGGGCCTTGTATTCCACCGATACGCTGACATCGCCGGCGCCGGCAGTGCCGTCGGAACCCGGCGCCGACACGCCGCCGCTGGGATTTGCCCTGGCGCAGCTGCATGGCGTGTTCGTGCTGGCCGAGAACGCCGCCGGACTGGTGCTGGTGGACATGCATGCGGCGCACGAGCGCATCACCTACGAGCGGCTCAAGCAAGGTCTGGACGGCATGAGCGTGCGCTCGCAGACGCTGCTGGTGCCCCTGCAGATTGCCGTGTCTGGACGCGAAGCGGATCTGGCCGAGACCGCTGCCGAGCAGTTCGAGGCATTGGGCTTTGAAGTGGTGCGTTCCGGCCTCGAATCCATCAGTGTGCGCCGGGTGCCAACGGCACTGGCCGATCTCAATATCGAGGCGCTGGTGCGCGATGTGCTGTCAGACTTGCGTCAGCACGGCAGTTCCACCCGCATCGAAGAAACCCGCAACGAGCTGCTGGGGACCTTGGCGTGCCATGCCTCGGTGCGGGCCAATCGGCGCCTGACCGTTCCCGAAATGAACGCGTTGCTACGCGACATGGAAGCCACCGAACGCAGCGGCCAGTGCAATCACGGCCGACCCACCTGGGTGCAGCTGGACAAGGCTGCGCTCGACAGGTTGTTTCTGCGTGGGCGCTGAGGTGAGGGTGCCGATCTTTGCTTCGGTAGAGCGGAGCTTGCTCCGCTGCTCTGGCTGGGCTTCTGCTTGCGCGAATGGCCCGTCACTGTCTCGAAAGCCGCACACCCTGCCGAGCAAGCTCGGCACTACAACAGCCTCGTACACCGTTGCTTTGGTAGAGCGGAGCTTGCTCCGCTGCTCTGGCTGGGCTTTGGCTTCTGCTTGCACAAATGGCCCGTCGCTGTCTCGAAAGCCGCACACCCTGCCGAGCAAGCTCGGCACTACAACAGCCTCGTACACCGCGGCTTTGGTAGAGCGGAGCTTGCTCCGCTGCTCTGGCTGGGCTTTTTGCTCGGCCCACCGC
>JALHRS010000003.1 GCA_022841325.1 Lysobacterales bacterium
GCTTTCCCCTGCCCCGTGCCCCCTTCCCCGCGCCCCGTCACTCACGCCTGCCGCTCCGTTCCAATGGCCACTTTCGGCAGCTGCAGCCCCAGACGCTCGCTGGCCCAGCGCTTCAGGTATTCCCGACCGATCTTGGCATTGTGGCGGATGTCGACCGGGAAGCGCGGATAGTAGAGCACGCGCTGGATGCCGCGGGTGTGGGCGTGCCGGGTGGCCAGCTGCAGCAACTCCTCGGTGATCCGCGCCTGCTGCTCGCGACCGACGCCGGGCTCCAGTTCCACGATCAGGATCGGCTCTTCGGCCCCGTGCTTGCCGAGTCCGACCAGGGCGGTGCGGAAGACCTGCGGGTGGGTGTTGAAGATCGGCTCCACCTGCTCGGTGCAGATCGGGCCACCCTCGGCCTCGACCCGTTGCGAGCGTCGTCCGCACATCCACAGCAATCCGCCGTCATCGAAGTAGCCGAGGTCGCCCATACGATGCACGGTGCGCTCGCCCTCACGGATCTTGCCGATGCGATCGGCGTCGGGTCGATTGAAATAGCGCTCGGTGGCGGTGGGTCCGACCACGGTGATCTCGCCAACCACGCCCGGCGGCACCAGCAGATCATCGCTCCATTCCGGCACCGCCTCGTCGCTGATGCGGATGATCCGCACCTGATTGGGCGCCACCACGCGCCCGACCAGCGTACCCGCACCCTGCTCGGTGCGCACGCGCGCCACTTCGATGAGTTCCCGGCCTTCGACCACCGCCACCGGCAGACATTCGGTGGCGCCGTAGGGTGTCCACAGACTGGCGCCTTCGGGCAGCAGCTTGCGCATGCGCTCGACCACCGCCACCGGGACCGGCGCACCCGCCGAGATCACACGCCTGAGCGTGGGCAGCTTGACCCCGCGCGGCGCACCCCAGCGTGACAGCGCATTGACCAGCGCCGGCGAGGCGAACAGATTGGTCACGCCGAAATCGTGGATGGTCTGGATCAGCTTGCCGGGATCGGCCATTGCCGGCCGGGTGGGATCCATTTCCGGAATGACGGTGGTCATGCCCAGTGCCGGATCGAACAGGGCGAAGGGCGGGAAGGTCGGCAAGTCGATCTCGCCGGGCTGGATGTCGAAGGCTTCCCGCAGCAACTCGACCTGGGCCATGAAATGCCGATGCTGGTAAACCACGCCCTTGGGCACGCCGGTCGATCCCGAGGTGAACAGGATCGCGGCGGGATCGTCCTCGCGGGTGTCAGCCAGCACCGCCGGGCAGCGATGTCGGGCGTCGGTGCCGGCGCGACCGGTCTTCAGCAGATCGGCGTAGCTGTGGCCGCCCCACATGAAGCGCGGACCTACCGTGACCAGCGTGCGGATGGTCTTGCGGCCCCAGCCCAGGGCTACCCGGGCAGCATGCGCCAGCGGGATGCCGATGAAGGCCTGCGGCTCGGCTTCGGCCAGACATTGCTTGAGCGCGGTGCGGGCGATACCGGGATCGATCAGCACCGGTACCGCGCCAGCCTTGAACAAGGCATACATGAGGACGAACAGTTCGACGCTGGGCCGTACCATCAACACCGTGCGCACGCCCTTGCCGATGCCGGCCTTGTCCAGACCGCAGGCAATCGCGTCCGACTCCTCGTCGAGCTGGGCGTAGGTCAGATGGGTATGCGCGGGGCGACCGGCGATATCGCTGCCACAGGGGACAAAGATCGCGATCTGATGAGGCCGTTCCCGCGCCATGCGCGTCAGAGCGGACGCGATATTGGCGCTATCCATGAGTCGTGGCAGGCAGAAGGGGGCGCAAGCGTGCCGTTTCGGCGGCGAGTGGTCAACATCTCGTGCTGCGCCCGGCCCCTGCAGCGGTCCAGATCGCGCCGGCGCAGCTCGCTACTCGGGGACTGAAAGCTGGGCGCTCACCACGACTATACGTTGCGCCAGGGGCTTGAGTCGCGGGTCGCGTGCGGAGCTGCGCTGGAGCTGCGCCAGGCGCTCGCCCGCCTTTGCCAGGGCCGCCGGATCGGCCGCAGCCGCCGCGGTCTCGACCCAGGCACTGGCGGCAGCGAAGGCCGCATCACGATCATGCGGTCGCAGCACGGCAGCGCGCTCGAAAGCCTGCGCGGAGGCCCGCAACAAGGCGCCGCTTTCACCGGGCGCTGCGGCGAGCGCCCGCAGATAGTGCCGCTGTCCGTCGACGAATTCCTGTTGCGAGGCCAGCGCGGGCGCCAGCCGCTGTTGCAGCGCTGCAGGTAGCCACTGCACCGCAGCCAGCGCGCCCAGCAGCAACAATGCCATGGCCATCAGGCGCAAGCCACTGAAGAGCGGACCAGACCCCGGACCGGTTCCGCCAGCTGCTCTTGACCCGCCGCGGGCCAGCCCGAGCGCGCATCCGATCCAGATCCAGGCCAGACTGCGATCGCCGCTGAGCGCGAAATTCGCCTGCAGATGCAGCAGCCAGGCTGCCAGAGCCAGGCCCAGGGCCGCCGCTTCCTGGCTTGGTGCGACGGCTTCGGCCAGGCCCAGGCGCAACGCGCGGGCCAGCACCCAGATCAGCATCAGACTGGAGAGCAAGCCGAACAGCCCGGCCTCCAGCAGGCGATCGAGCAGGCCCTGATGGGCGCGATCGGCCGTCCACGCCCGGGCCTCCGATCGCGCCACCGCATCGGCCTCGGTGACCTTGGCGAGCGCGGCCTGCTGCTGATCTGGCCCGTAGCCAAACCAGAGCCGCAGCGCCGGATGCCGGTCCGCCCGGCCTTGCGCATCCAGCACCGGCTGGGGATCGGTGATTGCCGCCACTGCGGTGCGCCACAGATAGGCGCGATCATGCAGGGACGCCGGCCGCCATGCCGCCAGCGCCACGGCGGCAAGCAGCACGACCAGCAGCAGCGGCAAGCCCAGGCGTAGCAGTCTGGGATGGGTCAGCAGCCACAGCAGCAGTCCAGCCAGCGCCAGTGCCAGCACGGCGCTGCGGGATTCGGTGAGCAGCAAGGCGAGCAGTTGCAGGAATACCGGTATCCACCACCATCTGCTCGCGCCCGAGCGCAGGTTCAGCAAGGACGGCGGCAACAGCAGAATCAGCCACGCGGCCAGGGTTGTGGCGTTGCCCAGCGTTGCCGCCGGACGATGGCCTGACTGCGCCTGCCAGTGCACCGGATCCAGGCCAGCGCGTTGCAGCAGCGCATAGACCGCGACCACGGCACCGAGCAGCGCCGCGTGGCGATACAGCTGCTGTCTTTGTGAATCGCTGCAGTGGCTTGCCGCCAGAGCCAGGATCAGCAGCGCGATCGAGATCAGCAGACCTTGGGCGCGCGCCTGCGAGCCGATCAACGATGCAGACGGCTCCAATGCGAGGACAGCAGCCATCAGCGCAGTCGCAATGAAGGCCAGCAGAGCCCACCGGGTGCTGCGCCCGGACGGCATCCGTATCCACGGGATCATCGCTGCCGCCGCCAGCGCAACGCCGGCCACCTTGAGCGCCTCCGAGCCGCCCGGCCATACGACCAGGGTCGACCAGATCAGGGCCAGCGTCAGCAGTGTCACAGGTTTCGGCATGGTTTCCCCGTGTCAGGCCACACTATCGACGCCGATCAACCCGCTCCGCAAGTTCGATGGGCCGGAAATAGAAGGCCCCGGACGTTGGGGAGCGCCCGGGGCCTGGGGGCCATGGAGACGGATGGGGATTTCCGGTCTCCACTTTGAAGGTTCACTATTGGGGGAGGAGTGAACCGGGCCGAGCTGTGTCAGCCCGAACCCATAGATAGGTTGCCGCAAACCAAGTTCCCCTGACAATGCCGAAGGTCATCGGTCAGATTTAGCCAGAGCTAACGATGTTGTCCCTGGAATGCGCGTTCAGCCAGCAGCCAGATCTGGATCTTGCATCCATATCATTGAACGCAAAGGAAATATCTGGAAATTGAACGGGCCCGTCACATTAATCCTTGTGGCCAGATGCGGGCAAATGTTGCTGAACGCAAACCGACCGGCGTCAGAAGCCAGGTAAACAATCAGCAAGACGTGCACGACAGCAGCGGCCGTGAGCGCCGACGGCTGGTTTTCTCAAAACATGACGCGGGCGTCAACAGGCAGCCAAAAGCAGGTTCAGACCGTGTTCAACGGGCGGGCCAGGAATCCACTGCTGGTCCATGTCCAGAGCCGGGATCGCCGTCATGAGGCAACGGCCGGCTCTGAAGTCGGCGCATGTCGACGTCGAAATCCGTTTACACCCGTGTCCCACCACTTTCGAACTTCCGAGGCTTGCGATACATTCCGCAGAAGTCTTCTCAGGTTTCTCCGGCCCATGGCAAGCAATCCACAATCCACCACGCTGTCCGGATTATCGGGTGTCGCTCGCAGACTGGTCGCCGAAGGCGCCTTGTCAGAAGCCGATGCGCGCAAGGCCTCGGAAGCCTCGTCCAAGCAACGGGTGTCACTGATCGCCTATTTGATCGAAAACGGCCTGGCCGATCCCAAGGCCACCGCAGCGGCGGCCAGTCAGGAATTCGGCGTGCCCCTGTTCGACGCGCTGGCGGTGGATCTGAAGATCGCACCGATCCGCTCGATCGAGCAGGCGCTGATCGAGAAACACCGGGCGGTGCCGCTGTTCCGACGCGGCAACCGCATGTTCATCGGTATCGCCGACCCCACCAATGATCGGGCCCTGGAGGAGATCAAGTTCCAGTCCAAGACGCTGGTCGAGCCGATCATCGTCGACGACAACACGTTGACCCGGCTGATCGAGCAGGCGATGTCGCAAGGCGACACCATTGCCGAAGGCATGGACGATGACGAGGGCCTGGAGAACCTCGACGTCCAGGGCGGTGACGACGATATGGATGTCGGGTCTGCGTCCGGCGTGGACGTCCAGGGTAACGACGATACCCCGGTGGTACGTTTCATCAACAAGGTCCTGGTCGATGCGATCAAGCGCGGCGCCTCCGACATTCATTTCGAACCTTACGAGCACGCCTACCGGGTGCGCTTCCGCATGGACGGCATCCTGCGCCAGGTGGCTTCTGCGCCGGTCAAGCTGAGCGCGCGCATGGCCGCACGATTGAAGGTGATGTCGGCGCTGGATATTGCCGAAAAGCGCGTTCCCCAGGACGGTCGCATCAAACTGAACCTGTCGAAGACCAAGGCTGTGGATTTCCGGGTCAGTACCTGTCCCACGCTGTTCGGCGAAAAGGTGGTGCTGCGTATCCTCGATGGCTCGGCAGCCAAACTGGGTATCGACAAGCTGGGTTATGAAGAAGACCAGAAGGCGCTGTTTCTCGGTGCCATCGCCAAACCCTACGGCATGGTTCTGGTCACCGGCCCGACCGGTAGCGGCAAGACGGTTTCCCTGTATACGGCGTTGAATATTCTCAATACCGACGAGCGCAATATCTCGACCGCCGAGGATCCCGTCGAAATCCGCGTCACCGGCATCAATCAGGTACAGATGAACATCAAGGCCGGCATGACTTTCGCAGCCGCACTGCGCTCGTTCCTGCGGCAGGATCCCGACGTGATCATGGTCGGCGAGATCCGCGACCTGGAAACCGCCGAGATCGCGATCAAGGCCGCGCAGACCGGCCACATGGTGTTGTCCACGCTGCACACCAATGATGCGCCGCAGACCATTGCACGCCTGATGAACATGGGCATCGCGCCTTTCAACATCACCTCGGCGGTCACGCTGGTGATTGCCCAGCGTCTGGCGCGCCGACTGCATGATTGCAAGCGACAGGTTTCACTGCCGACCCATGCGCTGCAGGCGGAGGGCTTCACCGAGGAAGACATCGCCAACATGCAGCTTTTCGAACCGGTGGGCTGCGGCAGCTGCAACGAGGGTTACAAGGGCCGCACTGGCATCTATCAGGTCATGCCGCTGTCCGACGAGATTGCGCGCATCATTCTGGGCGGCGGCAATGCCATCCAGATTGGTGAAGCGGCGCACGCATCGGGCATACCGGACCTGCGCAGGTCGGCTTTGATGAAGGCCAAGGCTGGTATGATCTCGCTGGCCGAAATGAACCGCGTCACCAAGGATTAGAACCATGGCAACGGCGACAGCACGCGCAAAGGCTCCTACCAATCGAGGCTTGGGCGAGTTGCAGACCTTCAAGTGGGAAGGTACCGACAAGCGCGGGCACAAGCTGCGTGGCGAGGAACTCGGCAAGAACGCCAATCTGGTCAAGGCACATCTGCGCAAGCAGGGCATCAATGCCACCAAGATCGCGCAGAAGAAGAACTCGATTTTCGGCTCCTCCGGTGCCGCCATCAAACCGCGCGACATTGCCGTGGTCAGCCGCCAGCTGGCGACGATGATGAAAGCCGGCGTGCCGCTGGTCCAGAGCTTCGAGATGATTGCGGGTGGGCAGAACAATCCGCGCCTCAAGGACATGCTGACCGCCATCAAGACCGACATCGAAGGCGGCTCCTCGCTGTCGGAATCGATCAACAAGTTTCCCGCCTATTTTGACGAGCTCTACGTCAATCTGGTGCGGGCCGGCGAATCAGCCGGTGTGCTCGACGTGGTGCTGGACACGGTCGCCACCTACAAGGAAAACATCGAGTCGCTGAAGGGCAAGATCAAGAAGGCGCTGTTCTATCCGCTGGCGGTGATTGCGGTCGCCATCATCGTGTCGTCGATCATCCTCATCTATGTGGTGCCGCAGTTCGAGGCCGTGTTCAAGAGCTTCGGTGCTGATCTGCCGGCGTTCACGAAGATGATCGTGGGCGCATCCAACTTCATGGTTGAATTCTGGTGGTTGGTTGCGGCGATCATAGGCGGCTCGGTTTTTGGATTGACCACTGCGCTGCGGCGTTCGCGCAATTTCGCCCGACTGGTCGACCGCCTGATGTTGAAGATGCCGGTACTGGGACAGATTCTGCACAATTCCGCGGTAGCGCGGTTTGCACGTACCCTGGCCATCACCTTCCGCGCCGGTGTGCCACTGGTGGAGGCGCTGGAAACGGTGGCCGGCGCGACCGGCAACATCATCTACGACGAAGCCACCCAGCGCGTGAAGGAAGATGTCTCGGTCGGCCATCAGCTCAATCTGGCGATGCGTCAGCAGAACATCTTCCCGCTGATGGTGGTGCAGATGACAGCTATCGGCGAGGAATCGGGCGCGCTGGATACCATGCTGATCAAGGCAGCCGAGTTCTACGAGCAGGAAGTCGAGAATTCGGTGGATGCGCTGTCGAGCCTGCTGGAACCCTTCATCATGGTGATCATCGGCGTGCTGGTGGGCGGCATGGTCATCGGTATGTATCTGCCGATCTTCAAGCTGGCAGCGGTGGTCTGAGCGGAGTGCTCGATCTGCTGGTGGCGGCGCCCTCGGTCGGATTGGTGCTGGCCGGGGCGCTGGGGCTGATTGTCGGCAGCTTCCTGAATGTGGTCATCCTGCGGCTGCCGCCCAGGCTCGAGCATCAGTGGCGCAGCGACGCGTTCGAGGTGCTGGGCCTTGAGCTCGCCGAGCCAGAAGCGGCCCCGCCCGGGCTGGTCATGGAGCGCTCGCACTGTCCGCAGTGCCTGGCCCAGATCAAGGCCTATGACAATATTCCCTTGTTCAGTTATCTGCTGCTGCGGGGGCGTTGCCGTGCCTGCGGCCTGCGCATATCGCCCCAGTACCCGCTGGTCGAGGCGGCCACTGGTGTGGCTACTGCCCTGTGCGTGTGGCGCTTTGGTATCAGTGCCGAGGCGGTGGGAGCCATCGCCCTGACCTGGACGCTGATTGCGCTGGCGGGCATAGACCTGCGTACCCAGCTACTGCCGGACGCATTGACCTTGCCGCTGCTCTGGGGCGGTCTGCTGCTGGCGCTGATACCGCTGTTCGCCAGCCCCGAACAAGCCATCCTGGGCGCGGCAGCTGGCTATCTCAGCCTGTGGTCGGTGTATTGGGGCTTCAAGCTGCTGACCGGCAAGGAAGGGATGGGCTATGGCGACTTCAAGCTGCTTGCGGCCCTGGGCGCATGGTTCGGGGCGGTCGCAATCCTGCCGATCGTGCTGCTGTCTTCGGCGGCCGGCGCGCTGATCGGCGGGCTGATGATCCTGCTGCGCGGCCGTGATTCGCAGCTGCCGATGCCCTTCGGTCCGTTCATTGCCGTCGCAGGATTCACCTACATGATCCTGGCTCCACAGCTGCGTATCTGGCTGCCCCTGTTCGTTCCGGAATGAGCGCGCGCCTGATCGTTGGTCTGACCGGCGGTGTCGCCTCGGGCAAGTCCGCGGCTTCTGCCCTGCTGGAGCAACTGGGTGCGGGCGTGGTCGACACCGATGTCATCGCCCGACAGCTGGTCAGTGTCGGCAGTTCCGGTCTGGCTGCGGTGGTTGATGCTTTCGGAGCCTCCATAGTGCTCGCCAACGGTGAGCTCGACCGATCGCAACTGCGTGCACTGGTTTTCGCCGATCCGCTGGCGCGCAAGCGCCTGGAGGCGATCCTGCATCCGCTGATCGCCACGGAAGCGCAGGCCCAGGTGCGGCAGACGAGGGCTGCCTATGTGCTGCTGGTGGTGCCCTTGCTGGTCGAATCAGGCAGCTATGGCTGGGTCGACCGGGTACTGGTCGTGGATGCTTCCATCGAGTTGCAGCAGCGATTGCTGACCCGGCGCGATGGCATCAGCGCCGAACTCGCGCAAGGCATGATCGCTGCGCAAGCCAGCCGAGGGCAGCGCCTGGCTCAGGCCGATGATGTGCTGCGCAACAGGGCCGGACTCGCCGAGTTGGCCAACCAGGCGCGAACGCTGGATCGCCGCTACCGGGCGCTCAGCGGCCTGGGCTGACCGCAGCGGATGCGGACTCGGTCAGGAACGCCAATAGGCGCGTATGCCGGCCACGCCATGGGCACCGCCGGACAGTGCCCGCTCCAGGTCTGCCGGACCCACGCCGCCGAGGGCAAAACAGGGCAGCCAGGTGCGGCGGGCAGCAGCAGCGAAGTCAGACCAGCCCAGTGACGAGGCCAGTGGGTGGCTGGCCGTATGCTGCACGGGCGACAGTGAAACGGCATCGGCACCGAGTCGCTCGGCAGCCGTGAGTTCGGTCAGGTTGTGACAGGAAGCGAAGAGCCAGAGTGACTCGGGTACGGGGCGTCGGCTCATGTTCCGCAACTGCAGACTGGACAGGTGCACGCCATCAAATCCCAGGTGCATGGCAAGTTCAGGCTCAGCGTGGATCAGTACCGTGAGATCCGGACGCTGTCTGCGGACCTGTCGCAACATCGATTCCGCCAGCTCTGCCAGTCGCGGCGGCGCGCAGGCCTTGGCGCGCAGACTGACGATTCCAAGTCGGGGATTCTCCAGTGTGCGGGCCAGTCGTGACAGGAAGGCATCGGCGTCGGCGTCGGGTTCCGGCGTGATCAGGTATTCGCGGGGCAAGGCCAGGCGCGCACGAATCGGGCGATCCGGCGCGGGCATGGGGTAGTGCCGCAATTCCGCAGGCGACAGCCAGCGCAGCGCCTGATGCTCGTGGGCGATCGGCCGGCGGGCCCAGTTCCTGCAGATGAAGGTGTGCAGATTGAGGCTACGCGGCGGGCCACGCCAGCGCACCACGGCCAAGGGCTCCGGATGCTTGACGACCACGCCGATCTCCTCGGCCAGTTCCCGGATCAAGGCCTCAGTCGCGCGCTCGCCAACCGCAATCTTGCCACCCGGGAATTCCCACAGACCGCCGTCGCTGGCGTCCGCCGCACGCTGCGCAATCAGCAGCTGTCCGGCCTCGTCGATCAGCACGCCAGCCACTACCGCCAGCGCGCGGCTAGATCGCACGACCGCTGTCATGCGCTAGGGCGTGGGCAGTCGGTGGACCGCGCCGTGGACGGCTGTGGGTGGGAGATCGGCTGCATGTCACTGCGCCGGGACAGCGCGCCCGTGCGCTGGCGCCCGGGCGACTGCGTCCTAATCCAGCTTGCCGTGGCAGGCCTTGTACTTCTTGCCGGAACCGCAGGGGCAGGGATCATTGCGCCCGACCTTCGCGCTGCCGCGCACGATCGGCTCACCGCGCACGCCACCCTGTGCGGCGGCATCCCAACCCGCCGGTGCCAGGCCCTGAGCCTGCGCCGCTTCATCATCAGTACCCAGCGAACCGGCGTCGGCATGCTGGAACTGCATGGGCGGTGCCTGCCGACGCTGGGCCTCGGCTTCCTCCAGGTCGTTTTCGCTGCGCACCCGCACGCGCGCCAGCATGCGGATGGTTTCCGACTTGACCCGCTCCAGCAGTTGCTCGAAGAGTTCGAAGGCTTCGCGCTTGAACTCCTGCTTGGGCTGTTTCTGTGCATAGCCGCGCAGGTGGATACCCTGTCGCAGATAATCCATGCGCGCCAGATGGTCCTTCCACTGACTGTCGAGCACGTTCAGCAGGATGGCCTTCTCGGCCATGCGGGTGATCTCCGAACCCATCACGGCTTCACGCTCACGGAAGTGGCGATCGACCGATTCGATGACCTTGTCGACCAGGCCTTCGGCATTGATGTCCGGATTGTCCTTGACCCAATGCTGTGGCTCGATCTCGACGCCCAGTTCGTCGGCAAAACTGCGCTTGAGCCCGTCCAGATTCCACTGTTCGTCGATCGAATCGGCCGGAATGTGGATCCGCGCCATGCTGCGCACCACGTCCTGACGCACCGAGACCAGGGTCTCCTGCACGTCGTCGGCGTCCATGATCTCGTTGCGCTGCTCGTAGATCACCTTGCGCTGATCGTTGGCAACGTCATCGAAATCCAGCAGATGCTTGCGGATGTCGAAATTGTGAGCTTCGACCTTGCGCTGGGCGTTCTCGATGGCGCGATTGACCAGCGGATGCTCGATCGACTCGCCTTCCTTCATGCCCAGCCGCTGCATCAGGCCAGCCAGCCGATCGGAGGCAAAGATGCGCATCAGCGAATCTTCGAACGCCAGGTAGAAACGCGATGAGCCGGGATCACCCTGACGACCGGAACGGCCGCGCAGCTGATTGTCGATACGGCGTGACTCGTGGCGCTCGGTGCCGACGATGTGCAGTCCGCCCGATTGCAGCACTTCTTCATGGCGACGCTTCCACTCGCTGCGCACCGCTTCGCGCTCGGCCTCGGTGGCTTCGTCGCCCAGTCCGTGCAATTCGGCGTCGAGGCTGCCGCCGAGCACGATATCGGTACCGCGACCGGCCATGTTGGTGGCGATGGTGACCGCACCCGGACGGCCGGCCTGGGCCACGATATGGGCCTCACGCTCGTGCTGCTTGGCGTTGAGGACCTCGTGGGGAATACCTTCCTTCTTCAGCAGGCCGGCGAGCAGCTCACTGGTTTCGATGGAGGTGGTGCCCACCAGGACCGGCTGGCGCTTGGTCCGGCGCTCGCGGATATCCTCGACGATCGCCGCAAACTTGTCCTGGCGCGTCAGGAACACCAGATCGGTGGCGTCCTTGCGGATCATCGGCCGATGGGTAGGAATGACGATGACTTCCAGGCCATAGATGCTCTGGAACTCATAGGCTTCGGTGTCGGCGGTGCCGGTCATGCCCGCCAGCTTCTTGTACATGCGGAAGAAGTTCTGGAAGGTGATCGATGCCAGCGTCTGGTTTTCACGCTGGATCGGCACATTTTCCTTGGCCTCGATGGCCTGGTGCAGGCCATCCGACCAACGCCGGCCAGCCAGCGTGCGCCCGGTGAATTCGTCGACGATGATGACTTCGCCGTCGCGCACGATGTAATCGACATCGCGCTGGTACAGATGGGTGGCGCGCAGCGCCGCGTTCAGATGATGGACGACCGCCAGGTTCTGAACGTCGTAGAGGCTTTCGTCGGGCTTGATGATGCCGTTCTCGGCCAGGATCTGCTCGACCCGATGCATGCCCTGCTCGGACAGATGCACCTGCTTCTGCTTTTCGTCGACCCAGAAATCGCCTTCGTCTTCCTCGGACTTCTGCTTCAACAGCTGCGGCGCGATGCGATTGATCTTGACGTAAAGCTCGGGCGATTCGTCGGCTGGACCGGAGATGATCAGCGGCGTGCGGGCTTCGTCGATCAGGATGGAATCCACTTCGTCGACGATCGCGTAATGCAATCCACGCTGCAGTCGGTCGGCCGGCTGGAAGGCCATGTTCGAGCGCAGATAGTCGAAGCCGTACTCGTTGTTGGTCCCGTAGGTGATATCGCAGGCATAGGACTGACGCTTGGACTCCATGCTCTGTCCGGGCACGATCACACCGACGCTCAAGCCCAGTGCCGCGTACACCGGCGTCATCCAGGCCGCGTCACGCTTGGCCAGATAGTCGTTGACGGTCACCACATGCACGCCCTTGCCAGGCAGCGCATTCAGGTACACCGGCAGCGTCGCCACCAGGGTCTTGCCCTCGCCGGTGCGCATCTCGGCAATCTTGCCCTGATGCAAGACCATGCCGCCAATCAGCTGCACGTCGTAATGGCGCAGCCCCAGCGTGCGCCGGGCAGCTTCGCGTACGGCCGCAAAGGCTTCGGGCAGGAGCTGGTCTTCGCTCTGGCCATCGGCCAGGCGTTTGCGGAACTCATCTGTCTTGGCGCGCAATTCAGCGTCGCTCAACGCCTGGAAACTGGCTTCGAGCTCGTTGATGCGAGCAACGGTCTTGCGCATGCCGCGAACGACACGATCGTTGCGACTACCGAAGATCCGGGTCAAAAGGGCGTTGAACATAGGGGAGGTGTGAAGGCTGGATGAGGAAAGCAGGGCCGCGAGTCTACCCGATTCACTTCGGGGAGGCCTACGGAAGGGTTGCGCAGCTTCTGAACACGCCGCGAGTGGAAGGAGGTGGGGACGATCGGTGGAGAATCAAGCCAGGCGATCAGCACCAGCGCCGCACGCTCCGGCAGTAGTCCTGATAGGACTGACCAAAGTGAGCGGCAATGGCTTCCTCTTCAGCTGAAATCTGATAGCGGTTGAGGTAGATCACGAACACCGGCAGCAGCGCCATGCCGATGGGTTGCGCCATCCATGCAGCAAGCCCAGCCAGCACCAGCAGCATGCCCAGATACATGGGATTGCGGCTGTAACGGAAGACTCCGCTGGTGACCAGCGCCGAAACGCGATGCGGATGCATGGGATGTACGGTGGTGCGCGCGCGCCGGAACTCGAGTACGCCGGCTATGGCAATGACCACCCCGGAGGCGGCCAGAATCACCGCCAGCAGGGATCGCAGCCACAGGGGAATCGACCAGAACTGCAGCCACCTGCCGGAACCAGCAATCGCCAGCGCCAGGATGGCAAAGACCAGCAGTGGCGGGACTCGCAGTTTCAGCGTCGGCACGGCCTGCGTCAGCGCAATTCGGCCCAGAGGGTGAGCTCAGGGCGCACTCAGCGGATCGCGCTGACGAACTTCTTCGGGTTGATCGGCTTGCCGTCCTGCCAGACCTCGAAATGCACATGGGAACCGGTGGCGCGGCCGGTGGAACCCATCTTTCCGATCAGCTGGCCGCCGGTGACCACGTCACCCACCTCCACCAGATTCTTGTCGTTGTGGGCATAGCGGGTGGTGTAGCCGTTGCCGTGATCGATATCGATCATGTTGCCGTAAGACGGATGGCGCCCCGCGAAAACGACGACACCACTGGCGACAGTCAGCACATCAGCGCCCTTGACGCCATCGAAATCGATGCCCGAATGGAAGGCGCGGGTGCCATTGAAGGGGTCGATGCGCATGCCGAACTGCGAGGCCATGAAGCCGGAACGCACCGGCATGCCGGAAGGCATGAATTCGGCATCCAGATCACGATCCAGCAGCAGCGTCTCCAGCACACCCAGCTGTTCGGCCTGGGTGTCGAACTGGGCGCGCAAGCGCACCAGCGTGTCAGAGAACTGCGGAGCGAAATAATCGTCGTCGATCGGAGCATGCCCTTCCGGGCCACCGATGCTCGGTGCCTTGGCGAAATCGAATTCGCCATCGTCGAGCTTGCCCATGCGGGTCAGGCGCTGACCCAGCGCGTTCAGGCGGGTCGCCTGTGCCTGCAGCTCGCCGAGCTGGATGGCGAGGGCATCCAGATCGCGGCGGGACTGCGCCTCGGTCTGATCCAGCTGTGCCTTCTGCGCGATCAGCTGCGCCCGCAGCGTTTCGACGTCGTTGACGCTCAAGCCCTCGACATTGCCGAAACCACGACCAGCCATGAAGCCGAGGCTGACGATCGCGCCAAGCACGATCAGGGCAGCACTCGCGCAAAGCCAGCGAGTGCGGGTGCACGCCAGATTGAACTGACGCGAACCGGAATTGGGACCACCTACCAGTATGATGTTCATGCTCTCCAGACCTTCGTCACCTTCGCCGGTGCGCAAAAAACACGAGATTCGCAATGGCCCGCTATCCCGCGCTTGGTGAAACCCTCCAGGACATGCCCAGCCTGGCTGCGCTCGTTGCCGAAGCGCGCCGTATCGGGGATCTGGATCGGCGCCTGCGCGCCGTCCTGCCACCTCGATTGGCTGCCCAGTGCCGCCTCGCCAATTGCCGCGACGGTCAGCTGGTGTTCCTGGCGCGTACACCCGAATGGGCGTCCAAGCTGCGCCTTTCGAGCCGACAACTCCTCGACGAGGCCAAATTGGCACTCGCTGTAGAAGAATTGCGACTCACCGTGAAGGTCGCGCGTCCTGATGCGAATTCCCCGTTCGCATAAGTTCGAACGACCTCGTCCAGTTGCGACGCCCGACCAGCCGTCTCGCCTGAACCAACCGGCAAACGCCGGTTGTTGTCGTGGCCCTAGGGCCATTCAGCATCCTGCTGAAGATCTTCCCTGACTGCTTTGTTCTTCTGGTTTGTGTTGCCGCCGACCGGGCAGTGGTCGGCGCCCGCGCCTACACCGCCTGAGCGGGGTGAGCGTAGGAAATCGGTACTTCTTCCGGGCGGTCGAATACGACTTCTTCCCAGGCGCTCTCGTCGGCCACCAGGGCACGCAAGAGTCTGTTGTTGAGGAAGTGACCGGACTTGTGTCCGTAGAACGCACCGATCAGGCTGTGTCCCAACAGATACAGGTCGCCGATCGCGTCCAGGATCTTGTGTTTGACGAACTCGTCTTCGTAACGCAGTCCGTCTTCATTGAGCACGCGGTAGTCGTCGAGCACGATGGCATTGTCCATCGAACCGCCGAGTACCAGATTGCGTTCGCGCAACATTTCCAGGTCGCGCATGAATCCGAAGGTACGGGCGCGACTCACTTCCTTGACGAAGGAGGTGGTCGAAAAGTCGATCTCGGCCTTGCAGGTCTTCTGGCTGAAGGCCGGGTGATCAAATTCGATCGAGAAACCCACCTTGAAGCCATCGAAAGGCTCGAAGCGCGCCCACTTGTCACCGTCGCTGACGACGATTTCCTTGCGGATGCGGATGAAACGCTTGTGCGCGTTCTGTTCCTCGATGCCTGCAGACTGCAGCAGGAACACGAAAGGACCGGCGCTGCCGTCCATGATCGGCACTTCCGACGCAGACAGATCGACGTAGGCATTGTCGATGCCCAATCCGGCGAATGCAGACAGCAGATGTTCGATGGTGGCAACGCGAACGCCGTCGCGCACCAGGGCGGTAGACAGGCTGGTGTCGCCCACATTCTCGGCGCGCGCATGCAGACAAACCGGTTCAGCAAGATCGGTGCGGCGGAAAACAATGCCGGTGTTGACGGCCGCAGGCCGCAACGTCATGTACACCTTCTGACCGGAATGAATGCCTACGCCCGTTGCTCGGATGACGTTCTTCAACGTGCGCTGACGAATCATCGTGTGTGGTCTCGGCTTCGATCGGGCAATACGGCCGACGGATCGTAGCACACGAGATTGACCGAGCAAAGACGCCAGTAGCGCCCGGCGCAACAAACTGTTGCGTCGCAGCCACAGATGACAGGGTTGTGCGCGGATACAACAACCCCTGATGGCGCCCCGACCAGGAACGACGGGGCTGATCGGATAAACGCGAAATGCCGCCGCCAGAGGCCATCCCTGCCCCCAGCGGCGCTGGCTGTCACACCCACCGACGCCCGCCGCCGAGGCGGTCGGGTGTCGTCATGTCCGGCGCTTCAGTCAGCCTGACGACGCAGGAAGGCGGGAATGTCCAGATAATCGTATTCGGTGTCTGACGCCGCCTGCGGTGCCGCTGCAGATGCAGATGCGGAACCGCCGGTGCCGAAACGACGCGCCTGCTGTTGCGGGCGCAGCGTCGGCTGCGGCTCGACGCTGACCGGGGCAACCTCGACTTCCGGGGCGCGAACCACGCGGAAATTGTTGCGCATGGGCGGCCCGGTGAAGGCGTCCGCCGGCACCCGCTGGGCCTGCCGATTGAGCCCGGTGGCGACCACGGTCACCCGGATCTCGTCTTCCAGATCCATGTCGAGCACGGTGCCGATCTTGATGTTGGCATCTTCGGCGGCGAATTCGGCGACGGTCTGGCCGACCTCGTTGTATTCGCGCATGGTCAGGTTCGGACCGGAAGTGATGTTCACGAGGATGCCGCAGGCGCCCTTGAGATTGATGTCTTCCAGCAGCGGATTGCCGATGGCGGCCTCGGTGGCGGCCACGGCGCGATCGTCGCCCTTGGCCTTGCCGGTCCCCATCATCGCCAGACCCATTTCGCTCATCACGGTGCGGACGTCGGCAAAATCGACGTTGATCAGACCCGGGCGGGTAATCAGGTCGGCGATGCCCTGGACCGCGCCGAGGAGCACGTCATTGGCTTCACGGAAGGCGTTCAGCAGCGAAACCTCGCGGCCGAGCACGGTCAGCAGCTTTTCGTTCGGAATGGTGATCAGGCTGTCCACGTGCTGGGCCAGTTCCTCGATACCCTTCATCGCCACCTGCATGCGTCGACGCCCCTCGAAGGGGAAGGGTTTGGTCACGACGGCCACGGTCAGGATGTCCAGATCCTTGGCAATCTGGGCGATGACGGGTGCCGCGCCGGTGCCGGTGCCACCGCCCATGCCGGCGGTGATGAAGACCATGTCGGCACCACGCAGCGCTTCGCTGATGCGCTCGCGATCCTCGATGGCGGCCTGCCGACCCACTTCCGGATTGGCGCCCGCCCCCAGGCCCTTGGTGACATTGGTGCCCAGCTGCAGCAGGGTGATGCCATCCGCCCGGCGCAGAGCCTGGGCATCGGTATTGGCGACGACGAATTCGACGCCTTCGATGTTGCCGCCGATCATGTGGGCGATGGCATTTCCACCACCGCCGCCGACGCCGATGACCTTGATCACGGCATTCGGTGTTGCGCTTTCCATCAATTCAAAGTTCATTATCAGACCCTCGCGAATGTGCCAGCCAGTTGTCGTCCTTGCCGATCTGCGCAATCCCTGCGCGCCTCGGTCTCCCCCGACGGAATCCCCTCATTCCGTCGCCACACTGCATCCCGCGCACCCACTCAGAGGTCGCCCGGCGATGCGTGATTCTCAAAATTCACCACCCACAAACTGCTTGATCCGTTCCCACAGACTGCGCGCGCCGCTGACCGGTCGGCTGCTGCTGCGCGGGCGCGCCTGCGAGCCGTAGATCAGCAGACCGACGCCGGCCGAGTGCATCGGATTGCCGACGATCTCGGCCAGGCCGTTGACGTGCTGCGGCAGGCCGAGGCGCACCGGCATGTGGAAGATCTCCTCCGCCAGTTCGACGGCACCGTCCATGCGCGAGGCGCCGCCGGTGAGGACCACGCCAGCGGCGATCAGGTCCTCGAATCCGCTGCGCCGAAGTTCGGCCTGCGCCAGCGAGAACAACTCCTCGTAGCGTGGCTGCACCACTTCGGCCAGGGTCTGGCGCGCCAGTCGCCGCGGTGCGCGGTCGCCGACACTGGGCACCTGGATGCTCTCGTCGGCGGTGGCCAGATGGGCCAGCGCGCAGGCGTACTTGAGCTTGATTTCCTCCGCATGCGGCGTGGGGGTGCGCAGCGCCACGGCAATGTCGTTGGTGACCTGATCGCCGGCGATGGGCAAGACCGCGGTGTGACGGATGGCGCCCTGGGCAAAGACCACGATGTCGGTGGTGCCGGCACCAATGTCGATCAGGGCCACGCCGAGCTCGCGCTCGTCATCGGTGAGTACGGCATGACTGGCGGCCAGCGGCTGCAGGATCAGATCGTCCACTTCCAGGCCGCAGCGGGCGATGCACTTGGTGATGTTCTGGGCGGCGCTGCCGGCCGCCGTGACCAGGTGCACACGGGCTTCCAGGCGCACGCCGCTCATTCCGATCGGATAGCGGATGCCCTCCTGCTCGTCGATGACATATTCCTGCGGCAGCACATGCAGGATCTTCTGATCGGCCGGAATCGGCATCGCCCTTGCGGCATCGAGTACCCGGTCGACGTCGAAATCGGTCACTTCCTTGTCGCGGATGGCGACGATGCCATGCGAATTCAGGCTCTTGACGTGACTGCCGGAAATGCCAGCGTATACCGAGCGGATCTCGCAGCCGCTCATCTGTTCGGCCTCCTCGATGGCGCGCTGGATCGATTGCACCGTCGACTCGATGTCCACCACCACGCCGCGCTTGATGCCACGACTGGGCTGACTGCCCATGCCGATGATCTCGACCGGCTCGCCCGGCGCGTACTCGCCGACCATGGCCACCACCTTGGAGGTGCCAATGTCGAGTCCGACGATCAGGGTCTTGTCGCTTTTGCGGCTCATGGGTTCGGGGTCATCACAAGGGTCAGTTGGGCAGGGACGCAGCAGGCTGCGCATCGGCATAGCGCACGGCATAGCCGTGGGTGTAACGCAGATCGACGTGGGCGATCGGACGCGGGTCGAGCATGGCCAGGCGCGGCAGGCTGCTGATGAAGCGCTTCCAGCGGGCCTCCTGGTCGAGACTGCCCAGGTGCACGCGCAGACCATCGTCCAGCTGCAGCTCCAGGGCGCCGCGGGCGCTCATCCGGGCTACGGTGATGCGGCGACCGATGCGCTCGACGTCGCCGCTGGCGAAGCGGTAGTACTCGGCCAGTTGCAGCATCTGCTCGGCCGGCGCGTCGAGCAGCGGCAGCCCACGGGTTTCACCCACACCGCGGGCGTTGAAGACATTGCCGCTGACGTCGACCAGACGATCGACCCCTTGACGTCCGAGGACCCGGCGTTCGCGCACCCGCACTTCCAGGGTGTCCGGCCAGATCTTGCGCACTTCGGCCTCTGCCACCCAGGGCAGGCTCAGGGCACTGGCCCGCACCGCGACCAGGTCGACAAAAAAGAAGCCGCGCGCCGCCTCCGGCGCCACCGCAGCCCGTATCTGCTCGGCGCTGACGCGCTCGAAGGGCCCGCTGGCATCCACCCAGCGGAACGGCAGCAAGGCGCCGCCGTTGCGCGCCATGTAGGCGCCGGCCACCAGCACCAGCACGGCAGCCACGGCCAGCAGGGCCGATGCGCTGGTCACCCAGTTGCGGCGTTGCCCGCTCATCGCAGCACCTCGGGGAGACTGGTTTCGAGAATGCGCCAGCACAGGCTCTCGAAGTCGATGCCGGCCTGGGCGGCGGCCTTGGGTACCAGGCTGTGGCTGGTCATGCCGGGGCTGGTGTTGACTTCCAGCAGCTGGAAGCCGCGGTCGGCGTCCAGCATCACATCGATACGGCCCCAGCCACTGGCGCCCACCGCAGCAAAAGCCTGCTCGCAGAGTCGCGCCAGCTGATCTTCGGCCGCTTGCTCCAGACCGGGACACAGGTACTGGGTGTCTTCGGCCACGTATTTGGCGTGGTAGTCGTAGAACTCGGCAGCAGGGACGATGCGGATGCTCGGCAGCGCCTGGCCGTCGAGCACCGCGACCGTGAGTTCCGGCCCCTGGATCATGCGTTCCACCAGCAACTCGCCGTCGTAACGTCGCGCCAGCTCGACCGCGGCGGCCACATCACTCTCTGCAAAGATCCGGGTGACGCCGACGCTGGAGCCCTCGCGCGAGGGCTTGACGATGGCCGGCAGACCCACTGCGGAAATCGCGCTGGCGACGTCGGCGCCCACCGGCAACACCGCGAAGGCTGGCGTGGGTATGTCGAGCGCCTGCCACACGCGCTTGGTGCGGACCTTGTCCATGGTCAGGGCCGAGCCGAGCACGCCGGAGCCGGTGTAGGGCACACCCAGCGCCTCCAGCGCGCCCTGCAGCACACCGTCTTCGCCGCCGCGCCCGTGCAGGATGTTGAACACGCGATCGCACAATCCCGCGCGGATATCCCGCAGCAGAGCCGGAATGCCGTCGACCGCGTGCGCCTTCACACCACGCGCCAGCAAGGCGGCGAGCACATTGGCGCCGCTGTTGAGCGAGACTTCACGCTCGGAGCTGTCGCCGCCCATGACCACGGCGACGCGCCCGAAAGCGGCGGGATCGCTGACCCGCATCATGGCTCAGCTCCGCTGCGCAGATGTCCGCGCGTCTCCAGTTCCTGGGCCACGGCACCGATGTCACCGGCCCCCTGCAGCAACAGCAGATCGCCGTCTTGCATCAAATCCGGCAGCACCGAAGCCAGCTCGTGGGGATGCGACACGAACACCGGGTCGACGCGACCGCGGGCCCGTACCGCACGCGCCAGCGCGCGGCCGTCGGCACCGGCGATCGGCGCCTCGCCCGCGGAATAGACCTCGCTCAGCACCACCACGTCTGCCAGGCTCAGGACCTCGGCAAAATCGTCGATCAGATCGCGGGTGCGGGTGTAGCGGTGCGGCTGGAAGGCCAGCACCAGGCGCTTGTCCGGCCAGCCGCCGCGGGCGGCTTCGATGACCGCGCGCAACTCGCGCGGGTGGTGACCGTAGTCGTCGACGAACATCACGCTGCCCTGATCCAGCGGCAGATCGTCGTGGATGTGGAAACGCCGGCCGACGCCGCCGAAGCGCGCCAGGCCGTCAATGATGGTGGCCGGGGCAATGCCGATCTCCAGCGCAATCGCCGCTGCGGCACAGGCATTCTGGACATTGTGGCGTCCCGGCAGATGCAGCAGCGCCGCCAAGGGCTTTTCGTCGGGCAGGTGCAGCATGAAGTGCATCTCGCTGCCGTTCTGGCGCACGTCGGTGGCGCGCACATCGGCGCCCTCGGCGAAGCCGTAGGTGCGCACTGCCCGCGGGCTGCGCAGGCTGAGCTCGTGGGTCTCGACATCATCGGCACAGAGCACCGCCAGACCGTAGAAGGGCATGCGGTGCAGGAAGTTGTCGAAGGCCTGCTTCAGGCGCTCGAAGCTGTGGTCGAAGTTCTCCAGATGATCGGCATCGATATTGGTGACCACCGCCATCACCGGCTGCAGCATCAGGAAGGAGCCATCGCTCTCGTCGGCCTCGGCCACCAGGTATTCGCCTGCTCCAAGGCGGGCATGGGTGCCGGCGCTGTTCAGGCGCCCGCCGATGACGAAGGTCGGGTCCAGCCCGCCCTCGGCCAGCACGCTGGCAATCAGGCTGGTGGTGGTGGTCTTGCCGTGGGTGCCGGCCACCGCAATGCCGCGGCGGAAACGCATCAGCTCGCCGAGCATCTCGGCCCGCGGCACCACCGGCAGACGCCGTTGGCGGGCGGCGATCAGTTCCGGGTTGGTCGCGGCAATGGCGCTCGAGACCACCACCACGTCGACTTCGGCGACATGCTCGGCGTCATGACCGCGCTGCACCCGGATGCCAAGTTCGGCGAGGCGACGGGTCACGGCGGTGCTGGATTGATCGGAGCCGCTGACGGCGTAGCCCAGATTGTGCATGACCTCGGCGATGCCGCTCATGCCGGAGCCACCGATGCCGATGAAGTGCACGCGCTTGAAGGCGCGCATCAGATCCTGTCCGGGACGGAAACGTGCGGCAATACTCATCGGGCGCACTCCAGGCAGGCATCGGCAACCACTGCTGCGGCATCGGTTCGGGCCAGGCCGCGCGCGGCGCTGGACATCTGCAGCAAACGCGGGCGGTCGGCCGCCAGTTCCCGCAGGCGCGCGGCCAGTCGGGCGGCGTCGAGTCCGGATTCGGGCCAGAGTTCGGCCGCACCCGGATCGACCAGCCAGCGCGCATTCGCGGTCTGGTGGTCATCGACGGCGTGCGGATACGGCACCAGCAGCGAGGCAACGCCGGCAGCAGCGACTTCGGCCAGCGTCAGCGCACCGGAGCGGCACAGCACCAGATCGGCCCAGCTGTAGGCAGCGGCCATGTCCTCGATGAAGGGCTCCAGGCGCGCCTCGACGGCGGCCGCGCGGTAGCTCTGCAGCGCGGCTTCGTGCAGGCGCGCGCCGCACTGGTGCCAGACCTCGGGGCGCTCGGCGACCGGCAGCAAGGCCAGCGCCTGCGGCAGAATCTGGTTCAGCGCGCGCGCACCCTGGCTGCCGCCGAGTACCAACAGCCGCAGCGGTCCCGCGCGACCAGCCAGACGCTGTTCGGGTGCCTCGATGGCGGCGATCCCGGCGCGCACCGGGTTGCCGACGAAGCGTCCGCGCCCGGCAAGAGCATCCGGGAAACCGGTGTAGACGCGCTGCGCCAGCCCGGCCAGTACCTTGTTGGTCAAACCGGGTATCCGGTTCTGCTCGTGCACCAGCAGCGGCACCCTCAGCCAGGCGGCAGCCAGGCCGCCAGGACCGGCAGCGTAGCCACCCATGCTGAGCACGCTGCGCGGACGTTCCCGGCGCAGACAGCGGCGCGCCTGCAGGAAAGCTGCCAGCAGATCCAGCGGCAGACGCAACTTGCGACGCCATCCCTTGCCGCGCACGCCCTGGACGCGGATGCCACGGAACTCGATGCCATGAGCCGGGACCAGTCGGCTTTCCATGCCGCCCTCGGCGCCCAGCCAGACCACGGGTACATCGCGCTGGCGCAACTCGGCAGCCACCGCCAGCCCCGGGAAGACATGACCACCGGTGCCACCCGCCATCACCATCACCGGCGCGCTCATCGCTTGCCTCCCGGGCCCACACCCTCGAAGGGTCCGACGCTGCGCGGCTCGCGCAGGGAGGCGCTGATCTTGAGCAGCAGGCCGACGGCGACACAACTCATGATCACGCTGGAACCGCCGGAGCTGATCAGTGGCAGCGTCAGCCCCTTGGTCGGCAGCGCGCCGATATTCACACCGATGCTGATGGCCGCCTGCATCGAGAACCACAGGGCGATGCCATAAGCCAGATAGGCCTCGAAGGCCCGGCCCTGGCGCAGGCCATCGATGCCCAGACGGAAGGCCCGCCCGGTGAAGGTCGCGAACAGGCCGATGATGATCAGCACGCCGACGAAACCCAGTTCCTCGGCAATCACCGCGAGAATGAAATCGGTGTGGGCCTCGGGCAGATAGAACAGCTTCTGCACGCTTTCGCCCAGGCCCACGCCAAACCATTCGCCGCGACCCACGGCGATCAGGGCCTGGGTCAGCTGGAAGCCGCCGTCGAAGGGATCGGCCCACGGGTCCATGAACGAGAACAGCCGACGCAGCCGATAGGGTTCGGCCATGGCGGCGAAGCCCATCACCGGCACCGCGATCGCGGCAATACCGAGCAGGTGACGGGCCGAGCCGCCCGCCAGCCAGACCATGCTGCCGGCCAGCGCCATCAACAACAGGGCGCCGCCGAAATCGGGCTGCACCAGCAGCAGACCGATCAGGGCGCCAGCCACGACCAGTGGCTTGATCACGCCCATCAGACTGTGGTGCAGGGTTTCCTGATGGCGGACGAAATAGCCGGCCAGATAGATGATCAGGAACAGTTTGACGGCTTCCACCGCCTGGAAGTTCGACACCCCCAGCCAGATCCAGCGGCGCGCGCCCTTGACCGAAACCCCGAGACCAGGCACGAAGACCAGCACCAGCAGCACGAAGGCACCGAGGATCATGATTTGCGAATAGCGCTTCAGCCAATCCAGATCGGTGCGATAGGCGAGTGCGCCCAGCGCCGTGCCCAGCGCCAGGAACAGGGCATGGCGGATGAGAAAGTAGAAGGGCCCAACGTGCAGCTCTTCGCCCACCGCGATCGAACTGGAAGCCACCATGACCACACCCAGCGAAGCCAGCGCGATGGCACTGAAGGCGATCCACGGGTCGATGGCCACGGTCGGCGCGGGTGGCAGCTTGCGGGCCTGGAGGACGGCGGCCATCAACGCACCTTCAGGGTCGCCAGACCCACCAGCACCAGCACCACGCTGATGATCCAGAAGCGCACGATCACGCGCGGTTCGGGCCAGCCCTTGAGTTCGAAATGATGGTGCAGCGGCGCCATCCGGAAGATGCGCTTGCCGGTGAGCTTGAAGGACGCCACCTGCAGGATCACCGACAGCGTCTCCAGCACGAAGATGCCGCCCATGATCACCAGCACCAGTTCCTGGCGGACGATGACCGCGATGGTGCCAAGCGCGGCGCCGACGGCCAGCGCGCCGATATCGCCCATGAACACCTGGGCCGGATAGGTGTTGAACCAGAGGAAACCGAGACCGGCGCCGGCCAGCGCCGCACAGACGATGGCCAGCTCACCGGCGCCGGGAATGCGCGGCATGCCGAGGTACCTGGCGAATTCGGCATGCCCGGAGGCATAGGCAAAGATGCCGAGGGCGCCAGCCACCAGCACCGTCGGCATGATCGCCAGTCCGTCCAGACCGTCGGTCAGATTGACCGCATTGGAGAAACCGACGATCCAGAAATAGGCCACGATCATGAAGGCCGCGCCCATCGGAATGGCCACCGTCTTGAAAAAGGGCACGTACAGCGCGGTGGCCGCCGGAGTATCCGCGGTGACATAGAGCACGATGGCGGCGATGGTGCCGAACAGCGACTGCAGCAGGTACTTCCAGCGCGCCGGCAGGCCGCGGCTGTCCTTCAGCACCAGCTTGCGATAGTCGTCGATCCAGCCGATGAAACCGAAGGCGATCAGCACGCCCAGCACCACCCAGACATAGCGATTGTGCCAGTCGGCCCAGAGCAGGCTGGACGAAGCCACCGCCATCAGGATCAGCAGGCCGCCCATGGTCGGGGTACCGGCCTTGGACAGATGCGATTGCGGGCCGTCCTTGCGGATAGTCTGGCCGATCTGCTTGGCCGTCAGCGAGCGGATCAGGCGCGGACCCAGCCACAGCGACAGCGTCAGCGCGGTCAGTGCCGACAGGATGGTGCGCAACGTGATGTAGCTGAACACGTTGAAGGCACCGAAATAGTTCTGCAGCCATTCGGCCAGGGCCAGCAGCATCAGTGATGCCCTCCGTTGTTTCCGGACAGGCCGGCAACCACGCGCTCCATGCGCGCCGATCGCGAGCCCTTGACCAGGGCGGTAGTGCCTGGGCGCCAGTCGGCGCGCAGGGTCTCGATCAAGCCTTCGATGCTGCTGTGGTGACTGGCCAGCGGTCCAAAGGCCTGCGCCGCGGCCTGCGCCAGTGGACCGCAGGTGTACAGGCGCTCGATGCCCTGATCGCGAGCCAGGCTGCCGCATTCGGCGTGCCAGCGCGGCGCTTCCGGCCCGAGCTCGGCCATATCACCCAGAATCAGCCAGCGCGGCGGCGGTTCCAGCGCCAGGGTGCCGATCGCTGCCGCCAGCGAGCCGGGATTGGCGTTGTAGCTGTCGTCGTAGAGCACCCCACCCTGCAGCTGCAGCCGGCGCAAACGGCCGGAGACGGCTTCGACCGTCGCCAGGGCTTCGGCAATATCACCCAGACTGGCGCCCACGGCCTGCGCCAGTGCGGCGGCGGCCAGCGCATTCATGACGTTGTGACGGCCCGGCAGCGGCAATTCGATGGCGCAGCTGCCGGCCGGCGTGCACAGCCGGAAACGCGACACCTGGCCGATCACCAGCTCTTCGGCGCGGACGGCGGCCGCCGCATCGATGGCGAATTCGACCTGCTGATGGGCACCGGCCTGGCCGCGGAAATAGTCGGCATAGGCATCGTCGGCATTGATGATGGCGATGCCCTCGGGGCGCAGACCACGGTAGATGCCGGCCTTGGCCTCGGCCACGCCGGTCAGCGATCCCAACCGCTCCAGATGGGCGGCGCCGACATTGGTCACCACCGCCGCATGCGGCGGCGCGATGGCCGCCAGCAGATCGATGTCACCGGGCTTGCCGCAGCCCATTTCGACCACGGCGTAGCGATGTTCAGCGCCGAGGCCCAGCAGCGTCAGCGGCACGCCGATCTCGTTGTTGTAGTTGCCGGGCGTCGCATGGGTGACGCCGGTACGAGCCAGAATGGCTGCAGTCAGGGTCTTGGTCGTGGTCTTGCCGTTGCTGCCGGTCAGGGCGGCCACGGTCGGGTTGATCCTGGCCAGCCAGGCACTGGCGATGCGCTGCAGCGCGCTTTCGGCGCTGTCGACGACGATCTGCGGCAGGTCCACGCTCTGCTGGCGCTCCACCAGCGCCGCCGCCGCAACGCCGCCCACAGCGGCGACAAAGTCATGGCCATCCTGACGCTCACCGCGCAAAGCCACGAACAGACCGCCCTGCGGCAGCTTGCGCGAATCCTGGCTGAGGCCCTCGACCATGACATCGGGTCCGATCAGGCGGCCACCACACCAGCTGGCGATGACGCTGGCGAGGGCCTTCATGCCGCCCTCCGCAACAACAGTTCGGCGGCCACGGCGCGGTCATCGAAAGCCAGCACCTGGCCACCGATTTCCTGATAGCTCTCGTGACCCTTGCCGGCGATCAGCACGATGTCGCCGGCAGCGGCATCGGCGATCGCGGTTTCGATCGCCAGTCGGCGGTTGCGCTGCTCCAGCACCGCCTGTGGGCGGGCAAAGCCAGCGCGGATGTCGTCGAGGATGCTGTCGCCATCCTCACCGCGCGGATTGTCGTCGGTGACGTAGACCCGATCGGCACCGGCTTCGGCAGCGGCCGCCATCTGCGGACGCTTGCCGCGATCGCGCTCGCCGCCGCATCCGAAGACGATGCTGAGCTGCCGCGGTTGATGTTCGCGCAGCGCCGACAGGGCCTTGGCAATGGCATCGGGGGTGTGGGCGTAGTCGACCACAACCAGCGGCTGCTCGCCGCCACCGAGACGATTCATGCGCCCGGGCACCGGCTGCAGCTGGGCCAGCGCAGCTGCGATATGCGCCGGCTCGGCGCCGGCAGCCAGCAGGGCGCCGCTGGCAGCAAGCACATTATCGACGTTGAAACGCCCCATCAGGCCGACGCGGACCGGGTAGTGCTGCCCACCCAGACGCAGCTTGAAACGCATGCCCTGATGATCCAGCCGCAGGTCTTCGGCGCTGATGGTGGCGGATTCGGTGCCGCCCGCGCTGTAGGTGTGGACAGCGACATCCGCCGCCAGTTGCGGCAGCAAGCTGAGTCCCCAGGGACAGTCCAGATTGATCACCGCGGCGCGCAGCCCAGGCCACTGGAACAGCTTGGCCTTGGCCTCGAAATAGGCCTCCATGCTGCCGTGGTAATCGAGATGATCGCGGCTCAGCTGGGTGTAGACCGCCACCTCGAAATGCACCGCGTCCACCCGTCCCTGATCGAGCGCGTGCGAGGACACTTCCATCGCCAGCCAGTCGCAGCCTTGATCGCGACACTCGGCCAGAAAGCGGTGAGTGCTGCAGACATCGGGTGTGGTCCGCGCCTGCGGACGCAAGCCACCCAGCGGGCCGGCACCCAGCGTACCCGTGGTGGCCGCTCGATGGCCCAGCACCTGGGCAGCCTGGGCGATGAACTGCACGGTCGAGGTCTTGCCGTTGGTGCCGGTGACACCGAAGACCTTCAGCGCCGTGCTGGTGGTGCCATAGACCTTCGCTGCCAGGGCGCCCGCGTGGGCACGCAGCGCAGGTATCGCCACCACCGGCACCCGGTAGTTCGTCGACATCTGCTCGGGCAGGGGGGCCTCGGCCACGATCGCCACCGCGCCCTGGTCGATGGCGGACCGGGCATGGCGCAGGCCGTGGTCGCTGCCGCCGCGCAGAGCCAGGAATGCATCACCCGGGCGCAGCTCGCGGGTATCCAGCGCCACGCCGGAGATCGGCACGGGCAGCAGGGACTGCCCTGTGGCCAGTCCCTGATCCTTCAGCCAGCGGTCGAGTGTCAGCGCGCTCATGGCGGTGTCAGCTCCCCGACAGCCTCGGCAGCCGCCTCTTCTTCTTCTGCGCGGGATCGGGCGTCAGCCAGCAACAGCTCGTTGTCCGGCGGAATGTCCATCAGCCGCAGCGCACCACCGACCACGCGGCCAAAGACCGGAGCGGATACCAGTCCACCGTAGTAGGCAGCACCGGAGGGATCGTTGATGACCACCACGCAGACCAGTCGCGGTGCCGAAATAGGGGCGACACCGGCAAACAGCGAGATGTAGCGCTTGTCCTGATAGCCACCCACACCGGCCTTGCGCGAGGTACCGGATTTGCCGCCGACGCGGTAGTAGGGAATGGCGGCCAGACGCGCGGTACCGGCCGGCGTGGTCACCGTTTCCAGCATGTCGAGCACGGTATTGGCCAGCGCCGGGTCGATCACCGAAGCTTCCGGATTGGCACCGCCCTTCACAAAGGTCGGCGCCCGCATGCGCCCGCCGTTGGCCAGCGTGGCATAGGCCGAGGCCAGCTGCAGCGGCGTCACCGACAATCCGTAGCCGTAGGACAGCGCGGCCTTTTCGACTTCGCGCCAGCGTCGGTAATCGGGCAGCACGCCGGGCGATTCGCCGGGAAAACCGGAGCCGGTGATGGCCCCGAAGCCAAAGCGCCGCAGCACATCGTAGAAGGCCTCGCTGTCCAGCTCCCTGGCCATCTTGATGGCGCCCACATTGCTGGACTTGGTGATGATCGTGGTGACATCGATGGCGCCGAAATTGCGCACATCGCGCACGGTGTAGGTGCCGATGTCGATCCGGCCCGGCGAGGTTTCGACGATGGTCTGGGCATTGAACTTGCCGCTTTCCAGCGCCGCCGCCACGGTGAAGGCCTTGATCGTGGAGCCCGGCTCGAAGACATCGGTGACGGCGCGATTGCGCACCGTGCCGCCGCGCTGGCGATCGCGCTGATTGGGGTTGTAGCTGGGCTGGTTGACCATCGCCAGCACTTCGCCGGTCGGCACATCGATCACCACCACCGAACCGCTGGACGCGCCATGCTCGGCAATCGCGGCCTTGAGCTCGCGATAGGCCAGATACTGAATCCGGCGATCGATGCTCAGCGTCAGATCCTTGCCCGGCTGCGCGGTCTGGATCAGATCCACATCCTCGACCCGGTGACCACGACGATCCTGGAGCACGCGCTTGGAGCCAGCCTTGCCGGTCAGCCAGTCCTCGAAGGCCAGCTCCAGACCTTCCTGACCGTGATCGTCGATATCGGTGAAACCGATGACGTGCGCCAGCGCCTCGCCGGCCGGGTAGTAGCGCCGGAATTCGCGCTGCACATGCACGCCGGGAACGCCGAGATCGTTGACCTCGGCGGCCTCATCGGGACTGATGTGACGCTTCAGATAGACGAATTCCTTGTCCTGGCGCTGCACCAGGCGCTGCATCAGCGGTTCCTCGCCGATGCCCAGGGCCTGCGCCAGCTCGGGAATCCGTTGCCGGCCTTCTTCCAGCACTTCTCGCGGCTCGGCCCACAGCGAAGCCACCGGGGTCGACACCGCCAGCGGCTCGCCATTGCGGTCGGTGATCATGCCGCGGTAGGCCGGAATGGTGACATTGCGCAGATGTCGCGCGTCGCCCTGCCGCTGGTAGAAATCCTTGCCCAGCACCTGCACGGCCAGCGCCTTGCCGATCAGCCCGGTGGTGGCCAGCACCAGGATCATGGCGATCACCTGCAGACGCAGACGGTAGTTGGGCTGACGCGTCCGTGGCTTCATGGTGCGATCACCACGATGTCCTGCGGCGCCGGAAAGGTCATGCCCAGATCGCGGGTCGCCACCTGCTCGATGCGATTGGCATCGGCCCAGGTCGATTGTTCCAGCTGCAGCTGGCCCCATTCGATGTTCAGCTCGTCGCGCTCGGCATTGAGCCGTTCCAGCGCAAAGAACAGCGTGCGGTTCTCGTGACGGGCGTAGACCAGCGCGATGGCGCTGCCGATCACGGCTGCCAGTATCAGACCGATAATGACGCGCGAGGCCTTCATCGCAGACGCTCGGCGACGCGCATCACCGCACTGCGGGCGCGTGGGTTGACCGACAGCTCGGCAGCATCGGCGCGCTGCTTGCCCAGATCGCGCAAGGTGCTCGGGGCGGCCGCGGTCGGCGGCAGGCGCCGCGAACCCTGTTGTGGCCGCGAGTGTTGCGCTATGAACTGCTTGACCAGCCGGTCTTCCAGCGAATGAAAGCTGATCGCCACCAGTCGCCCCTCGGCCCCGAGCAAAAAAAGCGCGGCTTCCATGCCGCGCGCTATAGCCCGTAGCTCAGAGTTGACGGCGATTCGGATCGCCTGGAATGCCCGGGTGGCCGGGTGTATGCCCTCGTGACTGCGTGGCAGCACGCTGGCGATGAACTCAGCCAGTTCCACGGTACGCGTGAACGGCTCGGTCTCGCGGCGGATGACGATCGCCCGCGCCAGTCGCCGCGCGTGCTTTTCCTCACCGTAGGTCTTCAGCACATCGGCCAGTTCGGCCTCGGACACCCGGGCCAGCCACTGCGCCGCCGATTCGCCGCTGTCCGGATCCATGCGCATGTCCAGCGGGCCGTCGCGCATGAAACTGAAGCCGCGCTCGGCCTGATCCAGCTGCGGCGAGGACACACCGAAATCGAACAGGATGCCGTCCAGGCTGGATTCGCCCAGATGGGCATCGATGTCGGCGAAGTTGCCGCGATGAATGCTGAAACGGGCGTCGGCTGCGGCCAGTTCCAGGCCCGCTGCCACCGCTTCCGGATCACGATCGAATCCCACCAGCCGTCCCTCCTGACCAAGCCGCGCCAGCAGCGCTCGGCTATGCCCACCACGACCAAAGGTGGCGTCGAGATAGCGCCCAGCCGGTTTCACGTTCAGAGCCCGCAACGCGGCCTCCAGCATGACCGGACGATGGTCGGCGCTCGTCTGGGCCGCCGTTCCTGTGGCTTTCTGCGTCATCCGAGGTCTCCCCTAGAAGCGCAGTTGCCGCATATCGTCGCTGATATCCTTTTCGTCGATGGGGAGCTCCAGACGCGCGCGCTGCGCGGTTTCGCTCCACAACTCGAACTTGGCGCCGATTCCCAGCAGAATTCCGTGTTTCTGCAGTGCCGCCACCTGCCGCGCCGTCTGCGGCAGCAGGATGCGGCCGTTGCCATCCAGTTCCACCTGCGCCGCCGCGCCCACCAGCTTGCGCTGCAGGTCGCGATGGGCGGCATTGAAGCTGGACAGCTGCATCACCTGATCGCGGGTGCGCTCCCATTCCGGCAAGGGAAACAACCACAGGCACTCGCGCTCGAAGGGGTTGTAGGTGACCACCAACCGGCAGGCACAAAGAGCCGATAATTGCTCACGGTACGCCGTCGGGATGGCAAGCCTTCCCTTGTCGTCGATCGCAACCGTCGATTCCCCGTAGAACACTGACCCGCTCTCCCCCACAAAAACCCACAATTCACCATGTATCACCACTCTACGACCGGCATTACGTGGGGTCAAGGAAAAAGCTTTGCAGGACAAGGACTTAACAAAGTTTAGGTGATTTCGAGATAAGCGCCGTAAGTGCTTGAATTGCCGCAGCAAGTCGTGAAATCACCGCGAATCCACGGGAACTTCGGGTTCGGACGAGGCGACGAACGGCAGGACCCATTCCGGGCGCGCAGCGGGCAAGCCGTCGGTGCCGACGCAATAGCCACCGGCCGCATGCCTTTGTAGGTCCAGACTCGTCTGGACGCTTTTCCAGCATGGCGTCAGCAGCGTCCATTCAAGGCTGGACCGACGCCACCGGCCTTGGAGAGGGGTGCGCCCTGGCGCGGCCGCTGTTGATTGGCAGCTAGCGAAAGGTAGCGAAGACGCGCGGACCCGACCGACAACTTCTCATGAAGGGAAACGCCCGGGGCCAGGCCGACGGCGCGCGCCGCAAGCAAGTGCCCCGGCACGCGCACCTCCCAGGAGCCCCGCTGAGCCGCTGCGCGGCACAACGGGCTACGCGCACCAGGCGGTCTCATGGCCCATAGTCCGTCTTGGGCCGAAAAGGGTGACTCTCCATGAACCCGTGTTGTAGCGTGTTGATTTGTGGTCTTGAATGTAGGTTGGATGAACTGCGCATCGACCATCGGCGCATCCTGCTCTACTCAGGACCCAGCCATGAGTTGCGCGCTACTACCTCACCGACAACCGACAACCGACAACCAGCAACCAGCAACCAGCAACCAGCAACCAGCCTCAGCCACCCTTCCACGAATCCACATAGCCCCGCCATTCCACCGCTTCCGCGGCCTCGGTGACGGTCAGGTCGTCGCGGGTGTCGATCATCACCGCGTACTCGTCGGTGGCTTCCTTGGTCTGCTTGAAGGCGCGGGTGAGGGCCTTCGGGTGCGGGCCGTGGGTGAAGCCGCAGGGGTGCAGGGTGATCATGCCGGGGTGGATGTTGTCGCGGCTGAAGAACTCGCCACGGTGGTAGAAGATGACTTCTTCGTAGTCATCGTTGTTGTGGAAGAAGGGAATCTTCAGCGCGCCGGGGTCGGTCTCGAAGGGCCGCGGCACGAAGGTGCAGACGACGAAGCGATTGGCGACGAAGGTGGTATGCGCGCTCGGCGGCAGATGGTAGCGGTGGCTCATCAGCGGACGGATGTCCCTGACATTGATGCGCACCGGAAACAGATCGCCGTGCCAGCCGACCGCATCGAGCGGGTTGAACGGGAAGGTGATCGTGGTGATGGCATTGCGGCGCTTGACCAGCACCTTCCACTCGCCCTGCACCTGGCGCTTGAACAGCTCATCGATGGCCGGCGCATCGAGCATGGCCGGATCGAAGATCGCGTGCGGACCCACCAGCCCCTTGTCCGGCAGCATGTAGCTGGAATTGGTGGCTTCGATCAGCAACAGATCGAGGGTTTCGGTGACTTCCAGGCGCCAGGAGGTCGAGCGCGGCAGCACGATGTAATCGCCGGCTTCGATGGCCATGTGGCCGTAGTCGCAGAACAGATGGCCCGAACCGTTGTGCACGAACAGCAGCTCGTCGCCATCGGCATTGCGCACCAGATGATCCATCGAAGCCTCACAGCGCCATCTGCGCAGGCGCGTGTGGGCGTTGTGCATCAGCTCATGGGCGCGCCAGGGCGTGTTGCCGTGCCCCGGGAACTTGTTGGTGTCGAAGGCGCGCGGCTTCAGCGGGCCATCGAAGTGGCTCCAGGCGGTCGGCGGATTCGGGTGATACATATGGCTGGCCGGGCCGAAGAAACCCTCCTTGCCCATCTCCCGCTCATAGGTCCCCTCCGGCAGATCGCAATGCGCCTGACGCGAGGCCCTGCCCTCGACTTTGGAGACACTGATCCATTTTTTCGACACGACAGACTCCTGTTGAGGTTCGGGTTACGGGCACGGGGCACGGGGCACGGGGCACGGGGCACGGGGCACGGGAAAGAGCCTACAGAAGGAGACCAGGGCATGTAACGAGCCCTTCCCCTGCCCCATCTCCCCTGCCCCCTGCCCCCGCTCTTACAGCACCCCGCGACGCATCTGGTCGCGTTCGATGGACTCGAACAGCGCCTTGAAATTGCCCTCGCCGAAACCTTCATTACCCTTGCGCTGGATGATCTCGAAAAAGATCGGACCGATGTTGGTCTCGGTGAAGATCTGCAGCAGCTTCTTCTGCTTGGTTTCGGGATCGGCGTCGATCAGGATGCGGTTCCTGGTCATCCGGGCCACGTCTTCGCCATGTCCCGGCACGCGTTCGTCGATGACATCAAAATAGGTGTCAGGCGTATGTAAAAAGCTCACGCCGGCCGCGCGCATGGCTTCGACCGTGGCGTAGATGTCGTTGGTGAAACAGGCGATGTGCTGGATGCCCTCGCCGTGGTACTGATCGAGGTACTCGTTGATCTGCGACTTGGGATCATTCGACTCGTTCAGCGGAATTCGCACCACGCCATCGGGCGCGGTCATGGCCTTGGACACCAGACCGGTCTTGGCACCCTTGATGTCGAAGTAGCGGATCTCGCGGAAACCGAACAGGCGCTCGTAGTAGTTCGACCACTTTTCCATGTTGCCGAAATACAGATTGTGGGTCAGATGGTCGATGAAGGTCAGGCCAAACCCGACCGGCTCGCGCTCGACGCCGTCGAAGTACACGAAGTCGGCGGCATAGGGATCGCTACCGTCGGTCACCAGATACAGCATGCAGTCACCGATGCCCTTGATCACCGGCGCATCGACCGCCCGGGTGTCGGCCTTGTGAGTGATGACTTCGGCGCCGCGGGTGGTCACTTCGGCGCAGACTTCCTCGCCGTCGCGCACGCGAATGGCAAAGCCGCAGGCACAGGGACCGTGCTGTGCGGCGAAGTCGGCGGCAAAGGAATCGGGCTCTTCGTTGACCAGGAAGTTGACGCCGCCCTGGCGATACAGTGTGATTGCCTTGCGCGCGTGTTTCGCGACCGGGGTGAAGCCCATGCTGCGGAAAAGTGCATGCAGACCGGTCGCGTCGGGCGCCGAAAATTCGACGAATTCGAAACCGTGGATGCCGAGCGGATTGGGCATACCGGTCGGCGTCTCGGCTGACTGAAGCTGAGCGTTCATGGGTGGTCCTCAAGGCGATTGTGCTGCGCTGCAAATTGCCAGCGCGGGTATGACCATTATAGTTTCAATTGAAACTTTCAGGGTAGAGGTGGAGCAGTGAAAGGTAGTTCGTCAAAGGTAAACTGCATCGTGAGCCAGGGGGCGCCAGCACCTTCGCTTTTCTTGACGTCCCACCTTTCACCTTTCACCTGGAACACGCTATGAAGCCCGAGCGAAGCAAGCGCACGGCGACCGCCCCCATCCTCGATCTCGAGCGTTTTCTGCCCTATCGACTGTCGGTGCTGTCGAACACCGTCAGCCATGCGATTGCCGAGATGTATGGCGAGCGCTATCAGCTCAGCGTGACCCAATGGCGGGTGCTGGCGGTGGTCGGGCGCTTCCCCGATCTGTCTGCGGTGGAAGTGGCCGAGCGCACCAAGATGGACAAGGTGGCCGTGAGTCGCGCGGTGGCCGAACTGATCCGCGATGGTCGACTCGATCGCAGCACGGATCGCAAGGATCGACGGCGCTCGGTACTGAACCTCAGCGCCGATGGCAGAGCCGCCTACAACGAGGTCGCACCGCTGGCACTGGCCTGCGAGGCCCGTCTGCAATCGGTGCTGAGCAACAGCGAGCGCGCATCCCTGGAGCGCATCCTCGACAAGCTGACCACCGCAGGTGTGGCAATGCTGCTGACCGGCGAAGACCTGGGCATGAATCCGCGCAAGGTGCCGGCCAAACCCTGATTCGCGTTGCTGTGAGTGGGAATCGCAGTCGCCCCTGGCTGCGCGCTTCGTCGCGCATATAGCAAGAGGGCAAGAAGCATGGCGTTACGGCGTCATTGCGAGGAACGCAGTGACGAAGCAATCCAGGAACTGGCGCAGAGCATCTGGATTGCTTCGCTGCGCTCGCAATGACGCCGTGACGGAGTGTTTCGGTAAACCCGCGCCCCGTACCGCTGATTCTTGAGGCCTGAAATCATCCTAGGATCATTTCGTTAGGGCATGTGTGGTGGCAGCGGCTTCAGCCGCGACCAGCGCAACCTGACGTATGACCTCCCCAAACGCAATCGGCCGGGCATCAAGCCCGGCCGATTGCTGCTTCACACCACTGTCGTGACTATTTCACGCCATGCATCAGCTTGTTGATCAGCGGAGCGGCCAGGAAGAACACGGCGGCGACACTGATGCCGATGAGCGCCATGCTGTCGAACACGCTGACGTACTGCATCAGCGTGCCGGCGTTTTCGCCGCCACCGGCAGCCTCGGCGGCCAGCAGTCCGGCGACGTAGTTGGCCATCGCGATCGACAGGAACCAGCCACCCATGGCCATACCGGTTTCCTTCGGCGCCGCCAGCTTAGTGACCATGGCAAGGCCGATCGGCGACAGACAGAGTTCGCCAATGGTATGGATGAGGTAGGTCAAGGTCAGCCAGGTCCAGCTGATATGACCGGTTTCGGTCGCCATCGACTTGATCGCAAACACCAGCACGTAGAAGCCGATCGCCGCGCCGGCCAGGCCGAGCGCGAACTTGCGCGGAATGGACGGGTTGATGGTCTTCTTGTCCAGCCACGGCCACATCGCCGCGAATACCGGTGCCAGCAGAATGATGAAGACCGGGTTGACCGACTGGAAGATCGTGAAGTGGAAGGTGTAGCCGAAGACCGTCGGCATGTCGACGTAGTCACGCGCGAGGAAGTTCAGCGAAGATCCGGCCTGCTCGAACAGGGCCCAGAACAGGATGTTTGCGGCGAACAGGATCAGCATCGCGATGTAGCGCTGCATCTGCACATTGTCCTTGCTGCGCACGCCACTGACGATGAAGTAGGTGGCGAGGCCCACCATCAGCAACACCAGCAGCATGCCCAGCACGCCGAGCGAATCCAGCAGCCAGAACATCGCCGAGCCTTCGGCAAAGTTCGCGGCCAGACCGTTCTGCCAGGACTTGTCGAGCAGGAAATACGCCGGAATCGCCAGCAGAAATGCACCGATCGTGACCTTGATGACCGCGCCCCAACCTTCCTGGCCTCTGGGCGTGCCGCCCACATGGCCGAGCCAGCTCTTGAAGACCTGGAACACCATCATGCCGAGGACCATGCCGATGCCCGCCGAGAAGAAACCCCAGCGGTAGCCGAACTTGGCACCGATCCACGACGCACAGACGATCGGAGCGACCAGCGCACCGGCGTTGATGCCCATGTAGAAGATGGTGAAGCCGGAATCGCGACGGGCGTCACCCGGGGCGTAGAGCTTGCCGACCATCGTCGAGATATTCGGCTTGAACAGTCCGTTGCCCACCACCAGCACGGCCAGACCCATCAGGAAGGTGGTGAGATCAGGCGCCATCAGCATGAAGCTGCCAACCGCCATCAGCGCACCGCCGAGCATGATCGAGCGCTGGTAACCAAGGATGCGGTCGGCGATGAAGCCGCCAAGAATGCCGGTCATGTACACCAGCGAGGTAAAACCGCCGTAGGTGACGCTGGCCTGGGCGTCGGCCCCCGGGCCCAGATGGGCGAAGAAGGCCGCAGCAACGTGCACCGCCAGCATCGCGCGCATGCCGTAGTACATGAATCGTTCCCAGAACTCGGCGCCGAACAGGTTCCAGAGCGCTTTGGGATGACCCAGGAATTCGCCCGGTGGCGGCGGCGACCAGTCGTGGTTGGCGGAATTACTCATCTACGATCTCCAGGCTGTGGGTTTGGTGCGGGCGAAACTCACACCCGCGCGCGAGCCGTGCACATCTAGCGGTTCGCCTGATCCACGTCAAATGCTGGCTGTGATGCGGCGCAACATCAGGCGCGTCAGGCGCAGGGCTACTGGCGGATTTCCTTCAGCAGCCACTCGACAAAACCCTCGACCGGCTTCATCTCGTTGGCCTCGGCGCGGCGTGAGCGATATTCGTACTGCCCGGCATCCAGGCCGCGCTCGCCGATGACCACACGGTGCGGAATGCCGATCAGCTCCTGGTCGGCGAACATGGCGCCGGGGCGCACGCCCTTGCGGTCGTCGAGCAGCACATCCAGACCGGCAGCGCTGAGTTCGGCATAGAGCTTTTCGGCGGCCTCGCGGACGCGCTCGCTGCGATCCATGCCCAGCGGCAGCACCGCCACATGGAAGGGCGCGATCGCCTCCGGCCAGAGGATGCCGCTGGCATCGTGATTCTGTTCGATGGCAGCGGCAACGATGCGGCTGACGCCGATACCGTAGCAGCCCATGAACATGGTGCGGGCCTTGCCGTTCTCGTCGAGTACCGTCGCGCCCATGGCCTCGGCGTACTTCTGCCCGAGCTGGAAGACATGGCCGACCTCGATACCGCGGGCGATCGACCAGGTACCCATGCCATTCGGGGCGGGTTCGCCCTCGACCACATTGCGCACATCCGCCACCAGATCGGGCTCGGGCAGGTCACGGCCCCAGTTGACGCCGCTCAGATGGAATCCGGTCTCGTTGGCACCGACCACCATGTCGGCCAGCGCGGCCACGCTGCGATCGGCGATCACGGTGATGGCCTTGGCGGGCGCCACCGGTCCGATGAAGCCGGGCACCGAGCCCAGATGCGCAAGGATCTCGGCCTCGGTGGCGAGGCGATGCTCGGACAGTCCGGCCAGCTTCTGCAGCTTGATCTCGTTGACCGAATGGTCGCCACGCACCAGCACCAGCACGAAGCCCTGCTCGCCGACCACCGCCACCGACTTGACCGTGCGCGCCAGCGGCAGACCCAGCAGCTCGGCCACGTCCTCGCAGGTCTTCTGCGTGGGGGTGGACACCTTGGTCATCGATTCGGCGGGGGCGGCGCGCGGAGCCGCGGGCGCCGCGGCCTCGGCCAGCTCGACATTGGCGGCGTAGTTGCCCTCGCTGGTGAAGGCGATGGCGTCCTCGCCGGAGTCGGCCAGGACGTGGAACTCGTGCGAACCCGAGCCACCGATGGCGCCGGTATCGGCGGCCACGGCGCGGAATTTCAGGCCCAGCCGGGTGAAGATGCGAGTGTAGGCCTCATACATGTTCTGGTACTCGCGCTGCATGCACTCGGTATCCAGATGGAAGGAGTAGGCGTCCTTCATCAGGAACTCGCGCGCGCGCATCACGCCGAAGCGCGGGCGGATCTCGTCACGGAACTTGGTCTGGATCTGGTAGAAATTGATCGGCAGCTGTTTGTACGACCGGATCTCGCTGCGGGCAAAATCCGTGATGACTTCCTCGTGCGTGGGCCCGTAGCAGAACTCGGATTCCTTGCGGTCCTTGATCTTCAGCAGCTGCCCACCGAACTTCTGCCAGCGCTCGGTTTCTTCCCACAGCTCGCGTGGCTGGATCGAAGGCATCAGCAATTCCAGCGCCCCGGCGCGATTCATTTCCTCACGGACGATGGCCTCGACCTTGCGCATGACCCGCAGGCCCAGCGGCGACCAGGTGTAGATGCCGGCGGCGATCTTGCGGATCATGCCGGCGCGCAGCATCAGCTGTTGACTGACGACATCGGCGTCGGCGGGAGTTTCCTTGACCGTGGCAAGGTGGAATCGGGAAATGCGCATGGCTTGGGCCTGAGGGCAAAGCCCGCGATTGTAGCGCGCGGCGGGGCACGGGGCACGGGGCACGGGGCACGGGGCACGGGAGAGGCTACGGGCTTCGGGCTCTTGTAGGTCCAGACTTGTCTGGACGCTCCTGGCACGATGACGGGAAAGCGTCCAGACAAGTCTGGACCTACAAACGCCGCGCGCCCGCTACATCCGCGGCCAGGCCGAGGCGTCCAGGGTTTCGCGGTAGGCGTGCCAGGCGGCGTAGGCCAGCCAGGGCATGATGATGGCGAGGCCGAGGAAGGCGGTGGCGAAGCCGACGGCGGTCAGCAGGGCGATCAGCGCGGCCCAGCAGAGCATAGTGATCTTGTTGCGCAGCACCGCGTTCACGCTGGAGATGCAGGCCGTGATCATGTCGACATCGCGGTCGGCAATCATCGGCAAGGAAAAGGCGGCGGTGGCGAAGGTGACCGCGGCGAAGATCGACCCGACTGCCGATCCGATCGCCAGGAACTCGATCAACGAAGCGGCATCGCCGGCTTCGGCCGGAAAGAACACATTGATCATCATGCCGGCGCGTGACCACAGCAGCAGGATCACCAGTTGCGCCAGCGCGAACACGCCGGCCTGGCCCATGACCCGGCGTGCCAGCGTGAAGGAATGGCGCAGTGCGGGTTTGCGACCCGCGCCGAGTTCGCGGCTGACGCAGTACAGCCCGACCGCCAGCAGGGGCGCGATGAACACGAATCCCGACAGCAGGGTCGCCAGCAGGGCGAAACGCCCCAGCCACCAGGCCAGCGCGGAAACGCCCACGCTGACCACCACGATGACGCCGCCAAACATCAGGCTGAGGCCGGGCTCCCGCTTGAAGTCCTGCCAGCCCAGACGCAACCAGCGCAACGGCGCCGCCGGTGTCAGATCGGCGCAGGGCACGACAAAGGGCCGCTCATCCTCCGGCCTGGGCTGGGGTGCTGGCTGCATGGGCGCTCTCGTGGACGCATCGGCCTCTGGCCGGTGCGCCATGCTGACCGGTCAGGGTGTTCAGTGACTTGATGTGGGTCAGACAGCAGCGCGCGCTACGCGGCGAATCGAGATGGGTGCCGCGAAAACTGGCCCGGGTAAGCCGCAGGCGCACCCGGGGAATCTCACCGCGGCTTGTTCCCAGGTGCGCTGCGCTTACCTGGGCTACGGGACTGCATCGTCACGTAGCCCGCGGTGCGGGCAACGTGACCTACAACAGCACGGCTCAGAGCGCGGCCATCATCTCCGGCAGCACCTTGAACAGATCACCGACGAGGCCGATGTCGGCCACTTCGAAGATCGGCGCTTCCGAATCCTTGTTGATGGCGACGATGGTGCCGGCGTCCTTGATGCCGGTGAGATGCTGGATGGCGCCGGAAATACCGACCGCCACGTAGAGCTCGGGGGCGATGATCTTGCCGGTCTGACCGACCTGCATGTCATTGGGCGCATAGCCAGAATCGACCGCCGCACGCGAGGCGCCAACACCGGCCTTGAGCTTGTCGGCAAAGTCGTAGATCAGCTTGAACTGCTCGGCACTGCCGAGCGCACGGCCACCGGAGACCACGATGCGGGCGGTCTGCAGGTCGGGGCGATCGCCGCCACCCTGCTGCAGGCCGACGAAGCGCGTGTGCGTGGGTAGCGCCGCATCGACACTGGCGGCTTCGATCGGCGCCGGACCGGCATTCATCGCCGCTGCCGGATAGGAAGCGGTGCGCACCGTGGCCAGCACGGTCTGCCCTGCCGGTGCCTTGACCGTGATGATGGCGTTGCCGGCATAGATCGGACGCTTGTAGGTCTGGGCATCGACCACTTCCATGATGTCGCTGAGCTGGCTGACACCGAGCTTGGCGGCGATCCGCGGCATCAGATCCTTGCCGAAGGTGGTCGACGGTCCGAAGACGTGGGTGTAGTCGCCGGCGATGGCCAGAACCTGCGGCGCATACACCGCGGCCAGCGCCTGTTCGTTGGCGGCATTGGCAATGGTACGCACCCGGGTGACACCGGCGATGGTGGCAGCCTGCGCCGCAATCGGCGCCGGATCAGCCGCCAGCACGACGATATCGATCTCGGCGCCGGAGATGCCGGAAGCGCAGCTGACGCACTTGGCCGTGCTCTGATTGAGCTGACCGTTCAGGTGTTCGGCGATGATTAGGATGCGGGACATGGCAGGGAAACTCCAAAAGCGGGAAAAGGGAAAAAGGAAAAGGGAAAAAGGAGAAGCGACTTGAGGCGAGAATCGGGACGGAAAGTGGAGTCGGGCGAGCTCGCGCTCCTACCCTTTTCCATTTTCCCTTTCCCTTTTCCCTGCTCCTACAGCAATCCCTTGCCCTTCAGTGCCGCAATCAGCTCCGGCACATCCTTGACCATCACGCCTTTCTGGCGCTTGGCCGGCGGGGCGTAGTTCGTCACCTGCAGGTGGTCGCCGGACTCGATGCCCAGGCTTGAGAGCTCCAGGGTTTCGCGCGGCTTGCTCTTGGCTTTCATGATGTCGGGCAACTTGATGAAGCGCGGGGTGTTCAGGCGCAGATCGACGCTGATGACCGCCGGCAGATCGACTTCCAGCGTCTCCAGACCGACGTCGACTTCGCGGGTGACCTTGGCGACATTGCCTTCGACTTCGACCTTGCTGGCGAAAGTGGCCTGCGGACGATCGAGCAGCGCGGCGAGCATCTGTGCGGTCTGATTGGAGTCGTCGTCGATGGCCTGTTTGCCCAGAATCACCAGGCCCGGCTGCTCCTTCTCGACGATCTTGGCGAAGGCGCGCGCCGCGGTCAGCGACTGCACCGGGCCCTCGCTCTTGATCAGGATGCCGCGATTGGCGCCCATGGCGAGGCCGGTGTCGATCTGCTGCATCGAGCTCTGCTGGCCGATGGACATGACCACCACCTCATCCGCCTTGCCGGCTTCACGCAGGCGCAGCGCCTCTTCCAGCGCGATTTCGTCAAAGGGATTGACGCTCATCTTGACGCCATCGATGGCGACGCCCGAGCCATCCGGCTTCACCTGCACGCGGACCGTGTAGTCCACCACTCGCTTCAAACCGACCAGAATCTTCATGAGCGTTACATCGCCTCTATCCGGAGATAACCTGCCGATGGTAGCCAACGGCATCTGAACAACCAATCAAAACGGCGGCATGGCCGCCGCGGGAGCGGCTTTGTTGCAGGAGCGCCCTTGCGGCGCGACCGCGGTGGCGGGAATTCCCTACGCCCGGCCGCGACGCAAGGTCGCTCCTGCCAAAGACGCCGCAGGGACGCTCGATCCCTGAGCGTCGCTGACCGCAAACTCTACTGCGCTTCCAGCGGATACACCTTGACCTCAACGCGCCGGTTCTTGGCGTGGTTGTCGGGGTCGCTGGCATCGGCCACCCGTGCCCAGCCCATGCCCTGCGCCGAGAACTGGTTCGGGTCCATGGTCGGGAACTTGCGCAGCAGCTCGGACTTCACCGCATTGGCGCGGTTGGTCGAGAGCTCACGCACGGCCGAATCGGGGACCTGACCGCGCATCGAGCCATCGGTGTGGCCTTCGATGACGATGCGCGCGGCGCCGTAGGAGCCGGCCAGCTTGCCGATTTCCTCCAGCACGAAATCGACGTTCGGGTCATAGACTTCTTCCACGGTCTTGCCGCCCTTCTCCTTGGTGATCTTCTTGAACAGATCCCAGGAATTTGGATAGAAATGGATGACCACGGTCTTGGTCAGGATTTCCGGGCTTTCCGACTGGATGGCGCTGGCGCTCATCGGCGCGAAGTTGATGCCGTAGGTCGAACGCTGATTGGCGTACCTGGGCTCATTCGCCAGCTTCTGCAGCACGCTGAAGTCGACGATCTGGTCGAAGTTCACGCGCGAGGCCACCGCACCGATCTTGCGATACATCACGTAAGCGGTGTTGAAGGTGCGCTCGAAGTTGGTCGGGTTGTTGCGGTTGAGGAAGAACTCGCGGTTCTCGGCGTAATTGGTCCAGTGCGCATCCGGCAGCATGGCCAGTGCCTCGGAAGCCGGCAGCGCGTAGCCTTCGGCCATCCAGGTGGCCACCTGCTGCTTGGCTTCCTGATCGTCCAGGGCCACCATCGCATCAAAGATGCCACGCACCAGGCCTTCCATGATGTCCGGATGGTCCTTGGCAAAATCGGCACGGGCGAACCAGACGTCGGCGATCAGCTTGTTGGCGGTGGCCGTGGACACCAGCAGCTTGTTGCCCTTGACGTCCGACAGGTTGTAGATGTCCGGCGCCCAGGACACCACGCCGGCGATCTTCTTGTCGGCATTGAAGGCAGCAGCCGCTTCGAAGGCGGTGTTGGTGAAACGGAAATCGACTTCGGCCGGCTCCACGCCGGAATTGATCAGCGTATTCAGCGCGAAGAAGTGCGAGGGGCTGTTCTGCGCCAGCACCACGGTCTTGCCACGCAGATCCGAGGCGGTCTTGATGTTGCTGCGCACGACGATGCCGTCACCGCCATTGGACCAGTCGATCTGCTGGTAGATGCGCGGCATCACCCGACTGTCCTTCTGCAGACTCTCCAGCAGCAGCGGCAGCATGTCGACCGTGGCCCAGCCGATCTGCACATCGCCGGCGGCATAGGCGTCGCGCATGGCCACCGGATCATCGATCAGCACCAGCTCCACCTTGAAGGGCTGACCGCCCGGCGTGGTCCAGGTCTTGCCCGGCGCGAAACCGCCATTGGCATGGACTATCGGCGCCCAGCCGGCCCAGACATTGATGGCGAAACGCACGGTGCGATCGCTCATGGGCTTGTAGTTGGACACGCCCTTGACATCCGGCAGCCGCTGGCTGGGCACGTAGGCGTATTCCTTGACCGTGGTGATGCCAGCCGCGTCGGGCGCTTCGGCTCCGCCGTCGCTGGGCGGCGGATCGGGGGCTTGAGACGAATCGTCGTTCTGACCGGAATTGACGGTGACCGGCTCGGTGCCGTCAGTGCCAGGCGTTTTCAGTCGATACATGCCGTAGCCGACCAGGGCCAGGATCACCAGCAGGACGACGAAGTAAAAACCAGGTTTGGGTTGGCCGTTCATGAGTTCTGCCGTGAATTGAGAGGAGTGAAAAGTGAAAGGTGCAGGGTGAAGGCGGCGTCAGTTTGGCTGCGCCGGGCCGAGCTCCTTCTGCGCCGGTGCCGGGGCCGCCGTTTCCGGCGTCACCAGGCCCATGTCCATTTCCATGCGCTTGAGGGCGTCTTCGGCCATGAACTGCTCCATGTTCTGCTCGGCCTGGATCTCGGCCACGCCACGGCTGGACAGATCGGCGGCCACGCGCACGGCGCCGCGGTTCCTGTCGATGCGTTCCTGCACCACCTGCTCGAGCTGACCGAAATCGGTGGTGACGTTGAAATCAAAGGTTTCCGAGAGCTTGGCGACTTCGGCCTCGGCCTCGCTCATCTTGATCTCGGCATCGTACTTGGTGATCTTGGCCCGCACCTCGCCGAGCTTCTTGGTGGCGTGCTGGATCTTCATCAGGCTGTTGTTGTACGAGGTCTCGTGAATCGTGAGCTGCTCGCGATTGGCTTCCAGATCCTTCTTGGCCTTTTCCATTTCCAGCGCGAACTTGGCCGCGGTGACACGGTCGCCGGCCTTCAGATAGGCCTTGGCCTGGGCTTCCAGCTGGGCCACGTGCTTCTCGCCTTCCTTGACCTGGCGGGTGACGCGCTCGACCAGACCACGATACTGCTCAAGGCCTATCCGGCCGGATTTCAGCTCCTCGACCGACTTGTCGTACTCGTAGCGCATCTGCGCGATCGGATCGGCCTCCCAGAAGAAGTTGGCGAGCTTGTTCAGTTGCGCGCGCAACGAGGACCAGAGTTTTTGAAAGATCATGGAGTGCTCCTGGGTACTGCGTATGGTGAAAGATGGCTTGAGCGTCGGCTGCCGGGTCAACGCTTCTTCTTGTCCAGCAACTCATACAGCGCCTGATATTCCTGCGCCAGCTTGTGCGAGGGCTCAAGGTAGATCAGTGGCCGGGCCGCCTCGTGGCTCTCCTTGATCTTGATGCTGCTGGAGATGTACTGCGGCAGCACCGGCAGTTTCTCGGCAATCAGTTCTTCCACCACCCGCGTCGGCAGATTCGAGCGCGCATTGAACTGATTGACCACGATACCCTCGACCTTGAGCTTCTTGTTGTGGTCGGCGCGGATCTCGTCGACATTCTCGAGCAGGCGGTAGAGGGCTTGCCGGGAAAAATCGTCGCAATCAAAAGGTACCAGACAGCGATCGGCCGCAATCAGTGCCGAAAGGGTGTAGAAATTGAGTGCTGGCGGGGTATCGATGAAGACCTGATCGAACTCCTTCTTCAATCCGCCCAGCATTTCGCCGAGCTTGTAGATCTTGTGCTTGGTCTCCAGCTTGGTCTGCAAGTCCGAGAGCCGCTGATCGGCACACATCACGGTCAGATTCTCGTAGGGCGTGACGGTCACGTACTCGGCCGGGTTGCGCATGCGCAGCCGGTAGGACAGGGTTTCCTCGAAGAAGTCGGCAATGCCGAGTTCGGCCGATTCTGCGGCCTCACCAAGCAGATAGTGCGTGGAATTGGCCTGGGCATCGAGATCGACGACCAGCGTGCGTCGGCCCCGGCTGGCAGCGATGGCCGCCAGATTGCAGACGATGGTCGACTTGCCTACACCGCCCTTCTGGTTGAACACGACACGAATCATGGACGCACCTGTTTCGCCAGCGATGGTCCGAGTATAGAACCGTAATCGCCGGTGGCGACCGCAGGGTACGCAGGCAAGGTCCGGCAGGCGTACACTGGGAGGCGCTGTCGCCGGTACGCGGCAGTTTGAACCGGAGCGGCCCCAGCAGGGGCTGACTGGCCCGGTTCAGTCGGATTTCACTGCGGCGGCTATAGGCTGAGACGATGATGATCAGGGAAACGAGCATGCGGCGCATATGGTTATTGCTGGCCCTGTTGACCTTGAGCGCTTGCGCCAGCAACGGTTATCGCTATCACGACGACGGTTACTGGACGGCACGCTCGCCGGCACGGTCCTCGGTGGTGTTCTACGGCTCGATCTCCAGTTGCTGGGGCTGGCAACGGCCGGTGATCTATCCCTGGTATGGATCCTGGGCTTCGCCCTGCAACCCTTATTCCCATCCCTTCGGCGGCGGCTGGTACAGCGGTCACGGCTATGGCTACGGCTACAACCCCTACTGGAACGATCGCTGGTATCTGCCGCGCACGCTGGACCAGCAACCGGCCGGATCCAGGGCTCGGGCCCTGGCCGCGGAGCGGGCCGCGTCTCTGGATTCAGGCGGTTATCCGCGCTACGACGACCTGGCACCGACGCGACAGCGCGATACCGGCGGTGGCGGGCGCATCTACCGCTCGCAACAGCGCAGCTACGCTCCGGACCTGATGGGTCCGCGCCGGCAAGGCCTGGGCTCGGTGGGCAGCCGCGGTGGCGGCGAGGCGGGCATTGGGCGCTCGGGATTGGGCAGTTCTTCGATGGGCGCGCGATCGGCGCCAACGCGCAGCGCGCCGGCAGTCAACATGCGCGGCGCCAGCAGCCGCGAACGTGAAGAGAACTGAGTCGCTCGTGCGTTAGTCAAGTGTGAACCGGGTCACAAAGCATGACGGGTATCACGATCTGCACGCCTGCCAGCGTTATACTTTTTCAGCGGTTTGGTTCAGCGGTTCCGACGTTCGATTGTTTCTTCCGGATTCCCCCTGTTCCAGTTGAGCAGCGGGCGTCGGGGCCACCCAAAAAAACGGCCACCAGAGCTTGCGCTACTGATGGCCGGGACTCCCCCTGACACGTGGAGTTGTTTGCAACAAACGGGCCAACGGGCCCGTTTGTTGTTTTCGGGGCCGGAACTGGCGCATTCGGGCACGACGGCGGGTCGGAATCGCCTGCATGGCGGCTGTCTGCCCCGACGGCGATCTTCGGGAAATTGACCCTTCTCGGTTACCATGCCGCCCTGTTCGGTCACTGCCTGTCGCGTAAGGTCATGCGCTACGACACCCTGTTTGACGTCATTGTGGTTGGCGGCGGCCACGCCGGCACCGAAGCGGCGCTCGCTGCTGCGCGCGCCGGTGCCAGCACGCTGCTGCTCAGCCATCAGATCGAGACCATCGGCCAGATGAGCTGCAACCCGGCCATCGGCGGTATCGGCAAGGGCCATCTGGTGCGCGAGATCGATGCGCTGGGCGGGGTCATGGCCTGGGCGGCGGATCGCGCCGGCATCCAGTGGCGCACGCTGAACTCCAGCAAGGGCCCGGCGGTGCGTGCCACCCGCTGTCAGGCCGATCGGGCCCTGTATCGGGCCGCCATCCGTCACGCCGTCGAGAACCAGCCCAATCTGACGCTGTTCCAGCAAGGGGTCGAAGACCTGCTGCTCAGCGGCGGCCGCGTCAGCGGCGTCCGCACCCAGATGGGCCTGGTGTTCGAGTCCCGCACGGTAGTGCTGACCGCCGGCACCTTTCTGGCCGGACTGATCCATATCGGCGACGCCAACTATCGCGGTGGGCGCGCCGGCGATCCGCCAGCGCAGGGCCTGGCGATGCGCCTGCGCGAGCTGCCGCTCGGCCAGGGCCGCCTGAAGACCGGCACGCCGCCGCGTATCGACGGCCGCAGCATCGACTACAGCGAGCTCGAGGAACAGCTTGGTGATCAGCCGATGCCGGTGTTTTCCTACCTCGGCAGCGTCGACGACCATCCGCGGCAGGTGTCGTGCTGGATCACCCACACCAGTGCACACACCCACGACCTGATCCGCGGCGCGCTCGACCGCTCGCCGCTGTACAGCGGCAAGATCGAGGGCGTGGGTCCGCGCTACTGCCCATCGATCGAGGACAAGGTGGTGCGCTTCGCCGAGAAATCCTCGCACCAGATCTTCATCGAACCCGAAGGCCTGAGTACCCACGAGATCTATCCCAACGGTATTTCCACCAGCCTGCCCTTCGACGTGCAACTGGCGCTGGTGCGCTCGATCAAGGGCTTCGAGCGCGCCCACATCACCCGCCCGGGCTATGCCATCGAATACGACTACTTCGATCCGCGCGGACTCAAGCCCTCACTGGAAACCCGAGCCGTGCAAGGCTTGTTCTTCGCCGGTCAGATCAACGGCACCACCGGCTACGAGGAAGCCGCCGCCCAGGGCCTGCTGGCCGGCCTCAACGCTGCGCTCCAGGTGCAAGAGCGCGAGCCCTGGTGTCCACGCCGGGACGAAGCCTATCTCGGCGTGCTCGTGGACGACCTGATCACGCATGGCACCACCGAGCCCTATCGCATGTTCACCTCGCGCGCCGAATATCGATTGCAGCTGCGCGAGGACAATGCCGATGCCCGGCTGACACCGATCGGACGCGAACTCGGACTGGTCGACGAGTCCCGCTGGCAGATCTTCGCCCGCAAGCGCGACGCCGTGGCCCGGGAAAGCGAGCGCCTGCGCGGGTTGTGGGCTGCACCCACCAATGCCCTGGGGCGCGAGTTTGCGGCCGCTACCGGCGAACCGCTGTCGCGCGAGACTCACGCCATCGACCTGCTCAAGCGCCCGGATCTGAGCTATCGCCGATTGACCGAGGTCAGCGGCTTCGGGCCGGCCGTGGATGATCCGGTCGTGGCCGAACAGGTCGAAATCGAAGCCAAGTATTCCGGCTACGTCAATCGCCAGCGCGAGGACATCGAGCGCTCGCGCCGACATGAGTCGGCACTGATCCCGGAGCACTTCGACTATCGCGAGGTCACCGGGCTGTCAGCCGAAGTGCTGCAGAAATTGCAGCGGGTGCGGCCAGCGACCCTGGGACAGGCCGGCCGGATTCCCGGCGTCACCCCGGCGGCGGTATCGCTGCTGCTGGTGCATCTGAAGCGCGGCACGATGGCCGCCGCCAGAGCATCCTGATCGTAGGGCGGATCCTGTCCGCCACCGAAATCCCCGGCATCGCGATCGCGGACGAAGTCCGCTCCCGCAGGCAGCCGGGTCAGTTCTTGGCGAGGAATGCTTCGATCTTGGGAATGATGGTCGCGGCCATGTCTTCGAGCACGTAGTGCCCGGCATCGGCAAAAGCGATGGCCTCGGCGCGCGGAAAGCGGCGGCACCATTCGTCGAAATAGTCGCGGTCGAAGACGAAATCGCGCAAACCCCAGAGGATCAGTATTGGCTTGTCGGCCAGCAACTGCAGATCCTTGCCGGTGGCCGCGATCGTGGCATAGGCCGGATCGGATTCCTTGAGCGGGATATCCTGCACGAAGCGCAACACCGCGCGCCGCGCTATCGGTGAATCGTAGGGCGCCACGAAGGCTGTGCGCTCACGCCCAGACAGCTTGCGGGCAGTGCTGGTGCGGGCCGCGCCCACGGCGAAGGCATTGAAGCGCTCGACCAGAAAGGCACCCAGACGGGTGTTCCGGACCAGTTTCAGCGTGGCCGGCAGGCGCTTGCCGGCCAGCATGGGGAAGGCCGCGGTGTTCAGCACCACCATCCGCGCCACGCGATCCGGATTCTTCACCGCCCAGGCGCTGGCGATGGCCCCACCCCAGTCATGCACCACCAGCGTCACCGGGCCGCCAGGAACGATGCGCTCCATGAACGCGCTGAAGTCGGCCACGCGGCTGTCCAGGGTGTACCGATAACGAGTGTCATCGGGACGATCGGACAGACCCATGCCGATGTGGTCGGGTGCCACGCAGCGATACTTCGGCTTCAGCGCCGCGATCAGATCGCGGAACAGCCAGCACCAGCTGGGATTGCCATGGACCATGACCACCGGAGCGCCCTTGCCTTCGTCGAGGTAATGCATCGACAGGCCGTCGCGGGTGAAGTACTTGGGCGTGAATCCGAGCGCTTCGATCAGCGCCTGGGCTTGGGCGTTCGACACGGCATGCCATCAACAGTCTGGGGGTCGCGCAGCATGGACCAAGATCGCGCCGATGGGAACCGGGGCGCGGTGACGGGATGTCGCGGCAGCGGGGGCGGGGACCGGCCTTGCCGCACGATCAAGCCGTGCTGCGTACTTGCGAGCCCGCCTCCAAGCTCGCGTCATCGTCAGACCGTGCAGGACGTTTGGATACCTGCCCCCGGCCCCCGATTCGGAGGCAGGCCAACAATCAAATGCCCAAGTCTCGTGCAAGCGCCATGGCGAGGCCCCGCGCATTCATCTCGGCGGCGGCGGTGGCGGCATCGGCGGCGGCATGCCGGCGGCGGCCTGGGCGGGTCTGGCGCTCTTGCGGCTCCACATCGCGATCACGGCGATGATCGCCAGCACGATCGAGACCGCCCACAGCGGACGCACGAAGATCCATGACAGCACGATGGTCACCGAAGCCATGACCGCCGCCAGCACAAAAGCCACGCCGCCGGTAAACATGCCCACCGCCCGTCCCAGCGGCGGCAGTACCGCGGCGATGGTCTTGAGCGGGCCCAGCATCATCGAGAAGGCAATCCACAGCAGGCCGAAGCCCACCGCGCGCAGCACCCAGCCCAGCGCGCTGTTGCTGCTCTGCGCGTGCTCGACCATGGCGGCGGCAGTCTGTTGCCCGGTCTCGACCAGAAAGATCTCGGTGCCGGCGGGACTGGTCCAGGGCAGCAGACCGTCGCCATTGGCCTGGGCGATGACCGACGCCATCTGCGGCGGCACCGCCCGGTAACGCACGCGCACATCGCCAATCTGTGGTGACGCCGGATTGCCGCCGCGATAGATGGTTTCGGCGTCGGTACGGCGGAAACCGTCGGGGAATACCCCGGCCTCACCCAGTTGCAGGGCGCTGCTGTCCAGGGCATTCAGGATGTTGTCGGCGGCACGGCGAGCGCCGATGCGGGCGTCGGTCACCGCGAATCGGGCGTCCTGGTAGGGCATGCTGCCCGGATTGTTGTGGCCGCTCTCCTGGAAATCCGAGGAGTTGATGGCGTCGTCGTCCCACACCTTCTCGTAGGAGTAGGTCGTCACCCGCTCCTTGCCACCGCCGAGCTTGTCGCGCTCGGTGGTTTCCTTCTTTTCCCGCCATTGGTACATCTCGACCGAGCGCCTGAGCACCAGCGCCGGCGCTTCGATGCCGAAATCCGGATCGCGCACACCCTGACTGCTGCGCACCTCGGCGCTGAAGTGGATCAGCTTGCCGTCTACCGACGGGTCAATCGGGTCGGCGGACACGCTCTGCACGGTCTCACCCGCCGCCCGCAAACCCTTGTAGTTCTTCAGCGTGCGGTGCTCGTTCCAGGCCAGCAGCAGCAAGGCAGCAATGACGATGACGAAGGACAGCAGGAAACCGATGAAGGATTGCTTCAGGCGGCTCCACCAGGAGATGTTTTCGCGGACGACGACGGGCATGGGACGGGCGCCACGTGAGGTGAAAGGAGCGTCGATGAAAGCAGGAAAAGGGGAAAAGGGAAATGGAAAAGGGGAAAAGGCGGCGTTCTCGCGGTTCCGACGACTTGGACGAGCCGACAAGAAAGAGCCCCAAAAGCCCGCCGTCGGCACTTCGAGCGCCTACCGTTTTCCTTTTTCCCTTTTCCTTTTTCCCGCTCTTAGCTCACCAGACCACTTCCGCCATCGAGCAGTTCAGCCCCGAACCGATGCCCAGCAGCGCCACGCGCTTGCCCTTGACCAGACGACCGGTGTCCTTGAGCTTGCTCAGCGCGGTGGGCAGCGAGGCCGGACCGATGTTGCCGAACTCCGGGAAGATGGTCAGCACCTTGCGCGGATCGATGCCGAGCAGCTTGACCAGCTCCTCGGTGTGTACCCGGCTGACCTGATGAATCACGAACTCGTCGATCTCACCCACGGCCCAGCCGAACATCTGGCGCGCGGCGCCAAAGGTCTTGCCGGCGAGCTTCAGGCCTTCGATCAGCAAAGTCTTGGTGTCGGTGACCATGCGATCGATGTTGCCGGCGCAGAGCCTGGAGAACTGCGTGGCCGAACGCGACACGCTGCCCAGATAGCGGTGGCCATCCGGATACAGATCGGCATTCGCCAGCAGCATGGCCACGCCACCCGAGCCCAGCGTCAGCGACGCAAACTCATCGCGGAACTGTTCTGGCGTGACGCTGGGATGACTCAGACGCTCGATGGTCTTCTCGGTGATGTAGCGGCTGCACTCGCCGTCGACGATCAGCGCGTATTCGATATCGCCACGCTCGATCATGTGCGCAGCGATGTCCATACCGTTCAGGAAGGCCAGACAGGCGTTGCCGACGTCGAAATTGCGGCACTGCTCCGGCAACCCGAGTTTGCCGGCGACGATGCTGGCCGTCGACGGCTCCAGGAAGTCGCGGCAGACCGAGGTATTGACCAGAATACCGACCTTGTCGCGCTCGATGCCGGTCTCGGCCAGCACCTTCTCGGCCGCCAGCGCGGCAGCATCCGAAGGCACCGTGCCCTCGTCCCACACCCGGCGCGCATCAATGCCGGCAACACCCTCCAGCAGATCCGTACGCAGTCCCAGCCTTTCGATCGACGGCAGCAGGCGCGCGACGATCTCTGCCGAAGACAAACGGTTGGGGGCGTCAACATGGGCGACGGAGGCGATGGCGACGTGCTGAAAGCGCATGCAATAGGGAACCTGACACTGAGAGGCGCGAAGTTAAGGCCAGACGCCCTTGCAGCGCAAGCGCGGGGCTGTGAAGAAGGGGTAACGGGGCACGGGGCACGGGGCACGGGGCACGGGGCACGGGGCACGGGGCACGGGGTAAGGGGCACGGGGCACGGGGTACGGGGCACGGGAAGGGCTGAGGGGCTGAGGGCTGTTGTGGGTCCGGGGTTGAGCGGACGCGCTTGACCGGCTGGAGCGAGAGCCGTCCCGGAGGGCGCCCAGGACCGCTTGTTCACGCGGAGGCGCGGAGACCGCGGAGAAAGGCCAAGGGCCGTCGATGACGATTGCGCATCTCCGCGTTCTCCGCGTCTCCGCGTGAGACATCCGGCCGGAACCTGTGGATCGCTGCCGTCGATGGCGCCGCGCTGTGGCGCCGGCTTGAGCAGACAGCAGATCAAGAGCGGCCGCGCAGGCGCGCGTCCCTCCTAAAAGCCGCACGGCACCCCCGCCATAAACAACCCCGTCGTCATTGCGACCCCGGACTTGATCCGGGGGAAGCAATCCAGACACACATCCTCAGAAGCACTGGATTGCTTCGTCGCTGCGCTCCTCGCAATGACGCTTTCGCCGGCCCCCATCCCGCATCCGGGCTGGCTTCACGATGCCGGGGTTATCCTCGATGCGGTCTTTCCTGCAGGTACTGGCGTGAAAACGATACTTGGCTTGTTGCTCTCCGCCCTTGTGCTTTATGCCGGCGCCGCCCAGGCGGTGGTCGAACAGCGCGGACAGACCGCCAGCGGCGCCTATTACATTGCCCAGATTCCCGATGGCTGGTTGCCCGGCGGTCGGCTGGTGCTGATCAATCACGGCTACGACATCGAGCCGATTGATTCCGAGCCCAGTCTGGGACCGCTGCCCCTGCGCCAGCGCATCCTGGCCAAGGGCTACGCCATTGCTGCGTCCAGCTACAGCCAGCGCGGCTGGGCGCTGTTCCAGACCCGGCGCGACCATCGCGAGCTGGTCGAGGCCTTCACGGCGCGCTTTGGCCGGCCCGGCTCGATCATTGCCAGCGGCGGTTCGCTCGGTGGGCTGGTCGCCATGCAGCAGGCGGAACAAGGCGATCTCGGCGTGCCGGTGGCTGGGGTTTACGCCATCTGCGCCCCGCTGGCGGGCAGCCGGGTCTGGGAGCAGGCGCTGGATCTGCGCCTGGCCTACGACACCGCCTGCAACAACGTCACGGCCGGGGAATTGCCGCGCGGGGACGATGCCTTTCCGTACATCCTCAAAACCAGCGATCTGGACGATTACAACACCATCAGCGGTGGCGGCGAGCTGGCGCTGCGTATCGCCAAGTGCACCGGTTACGGCTTGCCGAACTGGCTGGTGACCAGCGGCATGCGAGAACGCTACCAGCGTATCCGAACCGCCACCGGCGTGGCCGATGAGTTCTTCCTCGAGAACATGTTCTACGCCACCTATGGCCTCGGCGATCTCTACCGCGACCCGGCCAAGATCGGCGAGCGCGCGGCGATTTCCACGCGCCGGGTGGTCTATCCCGATCCGGTCATCGACCGCGATATCCGCAGGCTCGATGCCGATGTCTTCGCCAGCCTCGATCTGAAGCGTTTCTTCCAGCCTTTGGGTCAGGTCGGTACCGCCAGGGTGCTGACCACCCACACCTCGGGCGATGGCCTGGTGGTGGCGGCACACGCCCACGCCCTGGAGGGCAAGCTGCCGGCCAACCAGTGGAGCCGCGCCTTTGTGGTCGAGTCCAATCCCAGCCATTGCGAGTACAGCGATGCCGAGGTGCTGGGTGGATTCGAGGCCCTGACGGACTGGATCGATGGCGGCCCGCAGCCCGATGCGCTGGCGATCCAGGCCAGCTGCAATCGCGAGCGCAGCGCCAACGCCCAGCTCGGCGCCTGCCGCTACGATCCCAGTTACCAACCGGGGCCGCTCAGCGCCACGCTACGGCCGCGCAATGATCCGGCGGCGCCCATCGATGCCAGCGTCAGCGGTCTCTGGTATGACCCGGCGCGTTCGGGCGAAGGCTATCTGATCGAGGCACTGGCTGCCGATCGGGTCACGGTGACGGCTTTCACCTTCCCGGCTGCAGGCAGCAATGCAGATCAGGCCTGGTTTACCGGGCTGGGGCGGGTCATCGACAACAACCTGGTGGTCGACGCGATGGTCGGGCGCCGGGGTGGCCGCTTTGGTGCCGACTTCGACCCGGCCACGCTGCAGAGTCTGTCGCTGGGCCGCTTCGATGCGGCGCTGACCGCCTGCGGCGTCGGCGAGCAGAGGGTGCAGGCGCCGGCGCCTTATGGTGATTCCAGGCGACCGCTGCTACGCCTGACCCGCATCGGCGCCGCCGTTTGCCCGAGCCAGTTGCCGGCGCTCAGCGCATCGCCCTTTGGCCGCTGGAGCGGGGCCTGGTTCGAGGCCGACAAACCCGGCCGCGGACTGTTCCTGCAGGTGCAGGACGATGGTCGTGCCTTCCTGGTCTGGTTCAGTTTCCGTCCCGATGGCGAGCCGGCCTGGATCATCGGCGAGGGCAGCGCCGACGGCGGCGATCTGGTGTTTGCGGCCCTGACCCGACCGGTCGGCACCTTCTACGGCAGCGCCTTCGACCCCAGCGCGGTGCGTCTGCAGCCCTGGGGCACAGCGCGCCTGTCAGGCAGCGGCTGCACCAGCCTGACCATCGATTATCAATCGACCCAGCCCGGCTATGGTCAGGGCCGGATCAATCTGACCCGGCTGACCACGCCGCTGGGGGCGGGCTGTCCCTGATGGCGAGGGCGGCAGGGCCGAGGCTTGCGGGCCGGCGAGCCTTTGAAGGCTGTTGTGGGTTCGGACTTGTCCGGACGCTTTTCCTGCACGTGGACACGGCGTCGCTCGGGTAACGCGGCCCTGGGAAGCGCCTGGAGCGTCACTCCATCTCGGCGTCATTGCGAGCCACGTGTATCGGCCCGACACGGCGGATGGGCCATGACCGACCTTGTCGGATCGGAGCGGCTTTGAGGAGGGACGCGCGCCTGCGCGGCCGCTCTTGATCTCCGGGCAAGACAAAGCGGCGCCGCAGCGCGGCGCCCTCCACAGCAAAGGCTCGAAGCACACAGAACGCGGTCCATCGAGAGCCACCTGTATCGGTCCGATACTGCGCACGGACCATGAACTGGCCCGCTGCGCGTAGCCTGGTGTGCCGCGCAGCGGCTCACCGGGGGCTCTTTCGCGTCACCGCCCGGAGAGCGCTACGCGCACTTCGGGCTACAAAAATGCTCAATCCAGTGGCTGCCCCGGCTTGCCGAAATCGCTGGGCGCGGGCGGCGCCTTGATCTCGGGCAGCGGCTGCTTTTCGAGCTCCGCGAGCAGCACTTCGACCGCCTTCTCGATGCTGGGATCGCGCCCCTGCGAGAGCAGATGCGGCGCATCGATGACCTCGATGTCCGGCGTGACGCCTTCGTTCTCGACCGCCCAGTTGCCGTTCTTGTCCATGAACCTGAAGGTGGCGGCGGTGATGGTGCCGCCGTCGACCAGTCCGGGATTGCCGGAGACGCCAATCAATCCGCCCCAGGTGCGGGTGCCGATCAGGGTGCCGAGCTTGAGTTCGCGGAAGTAGAAGGGCAATGCATCACCGCCGGAGGAGGACTGGCCGTTGATCAGCATGGCCTTGGGGCCGCGGTGGGACAGCAGCGGCTGCGCCTGCGGTTCCAGGCCACGACGCTTCCAGTAGTTCAGCGGCTTGCGCGCCAGAATCTCGATCATGCGGTCGGGGATGAAGCCGCCGCCGTTGTAACGGTCGTCGATGATCAGCGCGTCCTTGTCGATCTGGCTGGGGAACTGCTTGAACAGCTCGCGATTACCCTCGAACAGGGTGTTCGGCAGATGGATGTAACCGATGCGGCCGCCCGACAGGCGGTCGACCAGGGCGCGGCGCCCGGCCACCCAGTCCAGATAGCGCAAGCCCTCTTCGCTGCTCTGGGCCTTGATCAGCACCTTGCGGGCGCCGCTGGTGCCTGGCTTGTCATTGATCATCAACTCGACCAGACGCCCGGCCTTGTTTTCGAGCAGCTGGTAGAAGTTCTGCACCGTGTTGCTGGGCCGGCCGTCGACCGCGACGATGTACTCGCCCGGCTTGACCGTAATCCCCGGCTGGGTCAGCGGCGAGCGGAAGCCCTCGGACCAGTTCTGCCCCGGATAGATCTTGGCGATGCGGAAATAACCGGAGGCATCGGCCTCGATCTCGGCGCCGAGGAAACCGCCAGCCTTGCGCTCCACCTGCGGTTCGTCGCCGCGTTCCACATAGATATGCCCGGCATTGAGTTCGCCGGCCATTTCATTGAGCAGGAAGTCCAGATCATTGCGATGGGTCACGCTGGGCAGCAGCGCGGCGTACTTCTGGAAGACCGCTTCCCAGTCATTGCCGTGCATGCCGGGGTCATAGAACCAGTCGCGCCAGATACGCCAGGCGTCACGCAGGATCTGCGCCCATTCCACCCGCGGATCGATGCGCTGCTCCAGATGGCTGAGGTCCAGGGTCTTGCTGCTGTCCTGATCGGCTTTGGCGTCGGCAATGCCGATCTTGTTCGGCGGCGCCCGGAACAACACCTTCTCGCCGTCGGCCGACAGGGTGTAGCCGACGATGCCCTTGAGGATGGTCGAGACCTTGGCCGCATCCAGATCATAGAAGCGCAGCTCACCGGGACCGCCCTGCGGATTGTCCACGGCGACAAAGAACACGCCGCGGCCATTGGCGCCGAGGCCAGCGTAGCTGCCAGCCGGCACTTCCAGCGCGGTCACCCGTTCATCGAATCCAGCCAGATCAAAGCGCAGCGGCTTGTCGGCCTTCTTCTCCGACTTCGCGCCCTCGGCCGGCGCGCCAGCATCTGCCTTGGCAATCTCGTCGCTCCTGGGCATACCCAGCGCCGGGCCGTCCTTGGCCAGTGTGGCCGCGTAGATGCGGGTGGCATTGGTGTACAGATAGTTGAATTCGTAGCTGGAGAAACTCAGGTTGTGATCGCGGTTGGACAGGAAATACAGATAGCGCCCCTGCGGATCGAAGGCCGGGTTGGCGGCATCGAACTGGCCCTGGGTCAGCTGCGTGGCGCGGCCATCGACGGCGTAGTGCCAGAGCCGCTGCAGGCCGGTGGCGTCAGTCTTCACGTAGACCAGATGCTGGCTGTCCGGTGACCACACATAGTCGGTGATCTCGTTGCCGACATTTGCGGTATCGACATCCACGGTGCGGCCGCTGGCCATGTCGACCACCCGCAGACGGTTGAGCTTGTCGCCATAGGCCATGCGCTTGCCATCCGGCGACCACAGCGGCGGGAAGCGCCAGATGCTGCCGTCCTGGGTCACGCGGCGGGCCGCACCGCTGCCGTCCGAGGGCCGCACATAGATCTCGTATTCGCCGCTGGCATCGGACAGATAGGCCACCTGCTGGCCATCGGGCGAGAAAGTGGCGCTGATTTCGCGCGCCGCCGGCGTGTAGCTGATGTTGCGGATCTCACCGTCCTTGGCCGGCACCGTATAGAGCTCACCGCGGGCCGCGATCAGGGCGCGTTCGCCCTTGGGCGAGAGATCGACGCTGTCGATCTGTCCGGCGACGTTCTTGATCGCCGGCAGCATCTCCGGCGAGTCGCCGCTGATGGTCACAGAGACCTGGCGGGCCTGGTTGTCGGCTGGTGTGTACAGCCACAGACCACCGGCCTGCTCGAAGACGATGGCATCGCTGCCGGCGCTCGGCCAGAGCACGTCGAAATCCCGGAAATCGGTCACCCTGGTGGCCTCGCCACCCTGCGGCGACACCTTCCACAGGTTCAGCGTGTACTCGCGATCGGAGGTGAAATAGACGCTGTCGCCCACCCAGGTGGGCTGATTGTCGGTGGCGCGGTGATCGGTCAGACGGCGGGAATCGTTGTTCTTGAGGTCATACACCCAGACATCCTGGGCGCGGCCGCCGCGGGTGCGCTTCCAGGTGCGGAACTCGCGATCGATGGGTGTGTAGACATAGCTGTTGCCGTCCGGCGAGAGCATGCCGCCGCCGGTCTCCGGCACCGGCATCGGCTGTTCCATGCCACCGGCGAAGGGCACCAGATAGGGCCGACCGGCACGGTCATCGAAGGCCAGACGATTCATGCGCACGACGATGTTCTGGCCGTCCGGGGTCCAGTCGAGCACGCGGTAATCGAAGCCGCCGCGCGGTGGCTGCGGACCGACATCCGAATAGAAGGTCAGCTGCCGTGGCGGCGCCGAGCCGTCTGCCGGAATCACCCAGACCTGACGAGTGCCCGAATAATGGGCCGAATAAGCGATCCAGCGGCCGTCCGGCGAGAACTTCGGAAACAGCTCCAGACCCGGATGCGAAGTCAGGCGCGTGGCCGCACCGCCGCTGCGGGACACCGTGTAGATGTCGCCGGCATGCACAAAGGCAATCTGGCTGGCAGACACATCCGGATAGCGCAGCAGGCGCGATTCGGCCGAGGCCGATAGCGGCGCAAGCGCCGCGACTAGGGCCAGGCCCAGGACGATGCGAGGATTCAAGAGAGGCTCCGGGTTACACGCGGGGCCTTGGAGGATAGGGGCAAGCGGCGCCATGTGCGCGTGACGGAAGTCCGGGGGCAGCGGGCACGGGGAACGGGGAACGGGGAACGGGGAACGGGGCACGGGGCACGGGGAACGGGTGATCGGGCTTGAGATAAGTGGCCGGGGGTCTGTGACATAACCGGGATTTGGTGGTCCGGTCCGAGACATAGTGGGACGGGCCGAAAGTGAAAAGAGTTCGCAAGGGGTGAAAAAAAAATTGGCCGTGACTTCTGGCTCAGTTGCGGTGTGTCTGCGTTGGAGCGGTACTAGTCGTAACCGACGACGGAGACGGACCATGAGCGTGGATCAAAGAATAGCCGACATCGCCAAGCAGCACCTGGGCATCGAGACGCTGGAGGAGCGCAAGAGCGACAGCCTCGACTTCCACGAGGTTTCGGTGTGGAGCGTCGAGGCCGCGCTGCGGGCTGCGTTTGCGGCGGGTGCGGCGAGCAAGGAGGGGCGCTAGCCCCTCGTCGCTTCAGCAATTGATCCGATAGATCAACTCGCCGCGCGCCTTTTCGCGCCCGGCTTTGCCGATGGTGTACTTGAGCGTGGTCTCGACTACCGGGAAGCGACCGAAGATGCGGCGCATGTCCGGGTGGTCGTTGATACTCAGAAGCGCCTTGCCCTCGAGCTTGCCGAGCAACTCGGCCATCCGTTCGTATTGTTCCAGCCCAAAGGGAACGCCGTAGCCTGTGGTCTTCCAATACGGTGGATCGAGGTATGTCAGCGTGTGTGGGCGGTCGTAGCGCTGCAGGCAATCGTCCCAGGGGAGCGACTCCAGGTAGACGTCCGACAACCGTAAATGGACGAGCGATAGCTCCTCCTCGATTCGCAGCAAGCTGAACGAATGCGACGACGTCGTCGCATAGCCGAAAGTTCGGCTCTCGACCTTGGCACCGAAGCACAGCCGTTGGAGGTAGAAGAATCGGGCTGCGCGCTGGATATCGGTGAGGGTTCGCGGGTCTTGCATCTGCGCCCATTCGAACATCTTGCGTGAGGCCAGCGACCATTTGAACTGGCGGACGAACTCCTCCAGATGGTGGGCAACGCATCGGTACAGGGTGATCAGGTCGTTGTTGATGTCATTGAGCACTTCGACCTTGCAAGGCTCGGGACGCGCAAAGAACAGGCCGGCACCGCCGGCAAAGGCCTCGACGTAGCAATCGTGGGCGGGAAACAAGGGCAAGATGATCTTGGCCAGGCGGCGTTTGCCACCGGGCCACGGAATGAGCGGCTTTGGCTGCATTTTTGGTGATCCTGGGATAGCCTCAGCTCGCCCGTGCACGGGTGGGGAGCCTTGGCCTGGTTCACCGGCTACAACGGTGGATTGGGGCTCGCGTTACGGCTGCAACCGTGGCGCGAGCGCTCCTCTTCTCTTGGGTCAGGATCGCGTCGACGGATGGGTTCTGGCTTGTGACGTGGGTCAGAGAGAACTCTTTTAATAACCCAGTCTATTTCGGCGTATCAGGTCGGCATAGTCACGTTACGGTCTGCCGTGGTATCGCCGTGCCATCTTGCGCCGTGCGTTGCGGGTGATTCTTTGCTTGATGGGTCTGCGGAGTGGCGCGATCTTCTTGCCTAGCAGTTCGGAAAACTCGCGCGCAGCAATCGTGCCGGGGCCGCGCGTTAAGCGGTGTAAATGGAGACTCGCGAGTTCCCGCGAGTGCACGGCGTCATAGCCGAATGCGTCAGCAAGCGATGCTGCGAAGATCGTGATTGAATGCTGCAATTCAGCATCGTTGAGCGGGACGGTCATGGATTGCTTACCCTGAATAATTTTCAGAAGACGATCACAAGTGATCTTAGACCCGATAGTCGGCTATTCAAACAACCCAGCCTGTTCAGGCGCGCCGATCTTCTCGATGCGCTTGATGACGCGGTAGACCCAGGAGTCGGACAGCTTGTAGCGGCGCACCAGGTCGACAATTGGCACGCCAGCGCGATAGTCGGCGTAGAGCCGGCGATCTCGGTCCGGGATCAGGTTCTCGATGGTGCGGCGAACGTAGATCGTGGACCCTGCGAATTCGCGCCAGGTGTCGATCAGTACGGCTTCGGCGATGTCCTTGGCTTCGTCTTCGTCAATGCACACGCGACGATCCATCAGCGATTGCGTCAACAGCGCGACCGCTTCATGGAGTACACCGTGGGCGTCGACGATGCGGTCGCTCATTGGCTGGCTTTCCGCTTGGGCTTGGCCGGCGAGCGCGCGATAGCGTCGACGGGGATCTTCAGCCGCAGGCACCATTGAATCAGATACTCGGCCACTCGATGCCGCATCGCTGGCGTGAGCATTTCCGGCGCGCCCTCGCCGACTTCGTCTGGCGTGGACTGGCCCCAGTGGCGTATCCACGTGCGCAGCGCTGCCGGCGACCGGTCTTGAACGGCGCCGTTGCGCGCTAGCAGGCCCCACATGGCGTAGATGAGGCGAACCTGCGGCGGTGCCTTGGCTGCGCGGGCCGGCGCGCGCCGTGCGGGCTTTGGTTGCCAACCGCGACTGATCATGTGCTGCAGCACTTGGCCGCGCTGGTGCGCGTCCAGTTCGCTGCTGCTGCGTTTGCGTGTCAGCGTGAACAGCATTTCGCGGTAGGTATCGTCGTCGAGTCCCAGATCCTTCTTGGCGATATGGATCTGGGCGAGGTCGCGAGTGCGGAGGGTCTGGTCGGTCATGGCAGCGGGTCGCTCATGCGCAGGCGTTTGCCATCGACCACGACCGCAGACACAACCTCTCCATATATATAGAGCGGCGCGTCCAGTGTTTCCTCTGCAAAGTGCGCATGTCGGGCGCGAAAATCGGCCACCGTGCCGGGCATATCAGCACCTTCCAGCGTGGCGTCTGGCGACACGCTCGGGTGATTCAGCAGGGCCAGGACTTCGCGCAGACGCATGACTAGACCACCTCTTCCAGCTGCGTCTCGAACGGCTCCACGACGAAGTCCTCCTTCTGCGAGACGGTGACACCGGGCACCGTCTTGGCCAGCTCGGTGTCGCGGAGCATCGCGTCCTTGTCGACCTCTTCCTTGGTTCGGATCAATCGATCCAGTCCCATGCTCTTGAGGCAACCGATGACGGCGTCGACTCCACGCACGGCGATCGAGGGCGGGCGCATGCGCCATTTGACCTCGCCGGTGGCGAAGCGGTGGAACTTGACCTTGCCGTCATTGGTGATTCGGGCGCGGTTGGCTTCGCACCAGGTCTGCACGCCTTTGGTCAGCGCGACGATCCTCTCTCCGAAGGGCTTCGCCTGCTGCTCATAGGCCTGCTTGCGCGCTGAGAGATCTTCATTCATCGCCGTTTCGATCAGGGTGCGCTCGCGCTGGGCTTCGCCGAGGCGGGCGATGAACTCGGCGCATTCGTCCAGCGATTGCGGAACGGGGTGCTCTACTGCAGTGGCTTTGAGCCGCTTCTTGCTCATGACGTTTCCTCGGGTGTGGGTTCCAGCGGGATGCGGAGTTGGCCGGCTAGATCCGGCAGTGAGACGCGACGCATCGCGGCGACCTGGCGCAGGCCGGTCATGCCGCGATCGAACAGGAATCTGCACGTGATGAGCAGCTCGCCCTCATCCGCAGCCATGTGGTAGCCGGATTCGGGCGTGGCGCAGACGTGATGGCCGTGCGAGCGCAGATCGGTGACCAGGTGGCGCAATTCGCGCTCGCTGATCAGGATTTGCCCTGCCACGTGGTTGACTTTGCGGGTCAGGTCGCAGGCGCTCAGGCCGCTGGCTGCGCCGACATGCCGGGTCAATACAGCGAGCAAAAGGTGGTGCTTGCGGGTGAGCGATGGCAGGGTCTTGGTCACAGCCCGAACTCCTTCTTCAATGCAGCCACGCGTTCCTGGTGCTGGTCTGGCGTGATCAGCTTCAGGCGAGATCGGATTGCAGCTCGGTGAACCGGTCCTGGTACTGAGCGCGGATGGCTGCCGCTTTCGAGCGATCGCCGGTGCGCAGGGCTTGCTCGACGGCCAGTTCCTGCTTGGCGGCGCCGCGCGATGCGGCAGCTGCAACGATCTCCAGCAGATAGCCGTGGGTTTTCAGCGGCAGTTCGATCTTGCCGGCGTCGCGCTGTTCCACCATCGTGCGCAATGCATTCACCCAGAGTTCGCGCGGTGCTGGCAGCTCGGCGCCGCGGCGCAGCACTACCTGGGACTCAATCTGCGGCGCGATCTCTGCCAACAGGCGCTCGGCTCGATCGAGCGACAGCGCCTTCTTGGCGGGCTTGAACATGCCGATGTAGTGCGCCATCAAGCGCCCCAACTCGCCCGACAGTGCCATCGCTGACACCAGCGCCGATCGGGCGCCGGCCAGCTCCAGCGCGGCAGCCAGCTCGTAGGTGCATTGGCAGTTGGGGCAGACGAGTTTCATTGCTTGGCCTTGCTCGGTCCGCCAAACCGGCGCTGCGCTGCTTCAGTCGCCCGTTTCATCAGGCGATGCACATGCAAGTCGTCGATCCGGGTGAGCGGTCCTTGCACGACCTTGTCGGTCGCCAAGGTCTCCGAGGCCGAGGCGATGACGGCGCCGTCCATGACCAACGCAACGGTGATTCGTGCCTGGATGCGGTCTGGATTGTTCACCTCAGACCTCCCGCACCAGTTCAGCCGTCACCCGCTCGTAGCCCAGGTCCACGGCCGCATTCATCGCGGCAACGACGATGGTGTGTACCTGCAGCGGGTAGCTGTAGTCCTCTGGTGCCTTGCTGCCCTGGCGTACCAGCAGCAGCCGCTGGCGCAGCGCGTCGAGTGCGGGGCCGTCGAATACCGTGTCGATGCCGCGGGCCTTGTCCATCACGCGCTTTAGCTTGTGCTCGACGTAGGTGCGGACGTCGTCGCCAAGTGGGCGAAGTGTGGCGATCTCGCAGCGGCGGATCACTTCGCGGGCCTGCGGGTTGCGGCGCTCGTCGAGGACGTGGCCGAGTTCGGTCTGGCCGATCAGGATGATGCCGATCAGCTTCTTGTAGCCGTCCTCGATCTCCCAGAAGCGCTTGAGGAACTTCAGCGTGTTGACGTTGAGGTCGTGGGCCTCTTCGATGACCAGGACGTGGGTGCGGCCAGCCGCGGAGCTATCGAGCAGCGCGCGTTCGACCTGGCGAGCGAGGGCCTCCAGGCTGATCTTGGGCCGCTCCACGCTGATGTCGGCCAGGATGGCGTGGCAGATGTGATGCGCGGTCAGCAGCTTCTTGTCGGTGGTCTTGGGCTGAACCACCGTGACGTTTTCCTCCGCGCGGCGCAGACGTTCGATCAGATCGCGGCGCAGCACGCTCTTGCCAGCGCCGCTTTCGCCGACTACTGCCAGGAAGCCGCTGTGCTTGGCGGCGTAATACATGGCTTCGCGGACGTAACGGGCGTCGCGGCTGTAGAACAGGTCCTGCGGTCCGTCGATCTCGTTGACGAAGGGATGACGCAACAGTCCAAATTGGCGACGAGCAGCTTCTGAAAGCATTTCAGGCTCCGGGATCGGATTTTCGAAGGTCGGGGGTACGATTGAGGCGAAGGGCTTTTCAGCCTTGTTGCGCTGGCGCGAGCGGGCGGCAGAGTCGTCTGGCTCGAAAAGCGCGTCGGTGCTGCCACCGGCCGCAGCGACTACGGCCTCGATGCGCTGCTGCAGCTGGTCGCGGTCGTAGCCGGCAGGCCAGAGGCCATGCCGCGCCACGTAGTGCAGGCTGGTCTTGCTGATCGACTGCCCCAGCGTTTGATGGCGGATATCAGCCAGTTCACGGGTGAGCACGGCCATTGAGACACCGGCTTCCTGCAGCGCGCTGCGGAGCCGGATCGGCGGGTGGTTAAGTTGGTCGGGGCGGCGGCTCATTGCACATCCAGCCATTCACGTTTGCCGCGGCCATCCACGAAGCACCACCTGGCGGACTCACCGAGAACTTGTCCCAGAATGAAAACCACGCGGAACACCTCTCGGCGCTGTGAGGCATTGAACGAAAAGACGTTGCGCCACGCGCCTGACGTATTGATTTGCAGGGTCAGCGTTTCGTGATTGTCGGTGCTCACGACGGCACCCCTTCCCGCGCCTTCGCGCAGATCAGGCAAGTGCACTCCACTTCGTCTGCAGCCTTGTCGAGTTCTTCCGACAGGATGTGCAGATAGCTGTGCAACGCGGCGATGCGCTGCTTGGCCAGCAGGATGTTCAGCCGGCCGGCGCCTGAGCGCTCGCCCGTGTATTCGTCGATCGCGTCCATCGCCGCAACGGCGACGGGCAGATCGAGATCATCGGGATCAAACCGCCGATTGGCGGGTGCAACAATTGGGTCTGGCATGGTCGGTTACCGGACGATTGCGAGTCGCGGGCGTTCCTCCTGGATGGGCTGCGACAAGCGGTTGACGATGTCCTGGAGATCCGTCTCCTGAACGCCTTGCGGGTACCACTGCCCGATCCGTTCGCGGTCGTCGGGCGTGATGGGTCGGCCTAGCCACTCGCGCAGGGCGCGCAGGGCCTCGACCATTGAGAGGGGCTTGACCTCGATCTGCACCGGGTTGGGCAGATTCAGATCGGTGCCGCGGCGGACGATGTGCGAGGGCGCAGCAGCGGCGGCTTCGCGAACATCCTTGAAGGGGTCGATGGCGCCACCGAATGCGGGCGTGCCCTTGGCGCGCGCGGCCTCAGCTTCGGCTACGTCACGCGTGCCGTAGGCCACTTCGGCTTGGTCCTTGCGCGCGGTGTCGGCGACGGTGTCGGCTTTGCGCTGATAGGACTCGCCGAAGATGGGAGCAGCCACGTTGAACCCAGCGGCGTTGGTCTGGATCGGTTCGCACTCAATGAAGCGCGTTCGCCCTTCTTCGTCTTTCTGCATGATGCAAATGACCGGCGCGCGGTAAGCGTGCACCACCACCTCGACCTGGTCGCCCACGCGGATGTTGGGGACGTGCTCCACGCTGTAGGCGGCGCTGCCGTGTCCCTTGACGCTGAACTGCACGGTGAGATCGCCGCGCACCAGACGCTTTTCCGGGCGACTGGTCATCAGGTTGCGGCACGTGGCTTCGTCTGGGCGGATGCGCAACTGGCTAGATTGAATGGTCTGCCAGAGGCCGTAGCGTGTGTGCCCGTGCCGTGTGTGGGTGCGAGTGGCATTGAACGCGATCAGCCAATCGTCCAGGTGTGCGTTGAGCTGCTCGACTGTTGGAACCTGCGTAAACGAGAGGCGACCTTCGAAGCGCACTTCGACTATGTCGTTACCTTTCTCGACGCTGCCCTTTGCTCGCGAATTGCCGGGCGTGTGCGCCCAATGGCGAACCTGCAGCGCGTTGGCCAGTTGCTGGATGCCGTGGCTGGTGTTGGCGCTGCCGGCATCCCAGATCCAGCAAAGCGCTACGCCGCGCATCACATGAGCAGGATTGGCAGGCTCCATCGCATCCATCAGAAAGCGAAACAGCACCTCCTGATTCTCACCAGCCGCTTCGTAGTACCTGGCAAAGATGGCGCCGGTGTAGTGATCCACAGCGACATAGCGCCAGACCCGCAGTGGCGTGAACTTGGCCACGTAGTCCGGCTTGTTCTTGTAGAACTTCTTCTCGTCGAGCACGCGCACGCCATCGCGCTGCGAGTAGTAGATGACGCAAACGGACGGATCGATCTGCCACACGTGGTTCGGGTGCAGGCTTTGCATCTGCACATGCGGCGCGGGCGCGCTGACTTGGGTACGGTGCAATCCATGCAGCTGAAACAAGCGCAGCGCCGTAGCCGGCGAGATATCCACCGACAACTCGCCATTTGCGCGCGCCATGCTGATGCAGTCTTCGACCGTGCCAATCCACTTGCCGTTCTTGCGCCGGCTGGCCGGGCCAGCCCACATAGCCGAGAGCTTCAGCAACTCGTCGTAACAAACTCGGCTATCGCCCTTGTCTGTGCGCTGCTTACGGTCGGAACTCCAGCCCACTTTCCGCAAGCGCCGGTAGAACGTGGGCTCTGAGCAACCGAGGCAGCGGATGGCCTCGGCGACAATGTCGCTCTTCTCGCCGTGGCCCGCGGTGCGCAGGCGCTCGGCGTAGCAGCGCAGCATGTCCAGCTCGGCCAGCTCCCCGGCGTGCATTGTTCAGACTCCGATCAGCGCGTTGAGGTCGTGGATGCGCTCCAGCAAGGGAGTCGCCAGCCCTTCGATGAGCTGTTCAATGTCTGCCGGAATCTCCTCGCCTGCTGCGTCAAACACCGCGCGAGTGCTGCGCACGGCCGTTTCCATGCGCTTGAGCACACTCATCATTTCCACGCTGGCCAACGCGGCGTCGGCCAGGATGGTGTCGGCCTGCTCGCGGGCCGGCGCTTTGCCCCAATAGCGCAGCTTGCGGTCCAGCTCGTTGAGCTTGGCGTCCTTGGCGGCAACGATTTCGCCGTGGGTTTCGACCTCCTTGGAGCGTTCGTCCCGCAGTTCGCGCAGCTTGGTGCGCAGTTCCTTGGTGCTGAGGCGGTCGATATCGTCGAGGGTGAGCCCTTCGATTTGACCCGAAGCCAAGTCCTCCAGCTGATCATCGTCCAGCACCGTCAGCTCCATGATCTTGCTGGAGCTGAGCTGCGCAGCCAGGAGCTTCTTGCTCTCGCTGCCTTCGAGCTTGCGGGCGGTCAACATGCAGCGCTGCGCAAACCGCGGCGAGACGTTGAGCTGATCCAGCGCGGCCAGCCACTCGCCGTCAGCCTCGTGTGCTTTGAGCAGCAGGAAGACTCGACCGAGCATCAAGATGCGGATGCCGCTCTCGACGATCAGGTTTGTGGCGCTGCGCAAAAGCGCGTCGCGATCGTAGGGGCCGGTGAGCCCGTAGCGCTCGTCCAGATCAGCCAGCGCGAGGCGCTGGGCTTCCAGCTTGGCCTGGTCGTCGAGAATCTCCTGGGGCGATACAGCGGGCAGGTTGGGGCCAATGGGCTCTGCTGCCGGTGTTTCCTGGCGGGGCATGGGTGGTGTCCTCAGTGGGGGTTGCGGGAGTAGCGCTGCTCGATCTCATCCAGCTGCTGGCGCAGCCGGGCGAGTCCGGTTTGATGCGAAATGGCGATCTGCACCAGCTTCGGGCCCAAGCGCCAGTTGCCGTTGCCGAGGCGCTCGACGAGGCCGGCTTCGCGCAGGTTGCGCAGATCGTTGTGGACCTTGCTGCCTGCCCACTTGCCGGCTTTGCAGATGGCGCCTTGCGGCAGGCCTTCGGCCTCGCGGCCGGCCAGCAGGGTCATGATCTTGGCGATGCGCTGTTGGGCATCGTTGATTCGGTAGGTATCGGATTGGTCGGTCATGGCTGGTCGAAGGGCAGTTCGGGCGTGGTGTAGCGCTCCACCTCGCAGCGTTCAGCAGCGAGCTGTTCGAGGGCTACGGTGAGTGCGGCGTGGGTTTCGTCGGCGTCGGCGCGGCCGGCGTAGAAGGCCAGCAGCGAGCCCACTGCAGCGGTGCAGGCTTCCTGCACGGTCTGGATGTCCTGGGGTACGGCGTGCCGGCCAATGGGCAGATCAATCAGCAACATGTGGGCGCTGGCGGCGATGTAGCGCGTCACATAGGTGGCGCCGCACGCGTGTTCGAACGATCGGATGTGCCGGGCCGGCATGCCGCCCTCTTCCATCCATTTGTAAATCACCCAATGGCTGGCCAAGCCCATTCGGTCAGCCACGCGCTCTACGCCCAGATTCTGCGTCTCGCGGGCGTAGTCCAGGCACAGCTCCATAGCCTTCGGCAGCGAGGATGCGCGCAGGGATTTCCAATTGCGGCGCGGTTTTGGACGACAAGGTTTGGCACCCTTTCCAATCGCGGCGGCGTTCTGCCCTTGCGAAAGGTGTTCGCTAGCGCTGAAACTTGCCGCACCCCGACCTGTGGCAGATCGACTCATGAGCACAGCCGCCAAGACACCGAGCGCAGCAACTGCGCCACGCGCTTCCGTTCCGCGCCGCGGTAGCCGTAGACCCCGGCTATCTGCCAAGCATCAGCAACTGTTATCGATGCTCGACGACGAGGTGCAGTCGCTGCAGTTTGTCGTGAAGTTGGTTCTGGAGCCTTTGGTGCGTGCAGCGCCGCCACCCGTGCGGGCTCAGGTGCTTGGCGTTCTGAAGGTTTACGCTGACAAGGCTGAGACGGGGCCGCGGAACGCGAAGCGCTATCACTTCGAGCGCGGGCTGTACGACTTGTGGACGCGGCTCGGGCCATGACTCAGCGCACTCCCCGCTTGCGGGCGCTGAGGGCGCCGGAGATCAGCAGGTGCGTGACCATCACGCCGCCAGCGCCGACCAGGGCGATGGTTGCAAGCACGGCCAGGAACACGCAGTACGCACACAGTGCGCGCATGGCAGCCCAGACCGTGATGTCGATGGGCTGGGCCTCAAGGCTCAGCAGCACGATGACCAGGGCGCAGATCGCGATGCCGACAGTGACCAGCATTGCGCCGATTGCGTGGAGGGTGATGGATCGGATGGGCAGGCGTTGCATGGGGTTAGCTCCGGTCGGTGGAGGGGTTGCGTGCTTCGATCGCGTTGAGGATTGCTCCGGCAATCAAGGCAAAAACCTCATGGGTGTTGGGAACAGTGGCGCTGAGCCGGGATTCGATCGCCGAGAGACGCGTGTTGATCGACTGAATTTGATCCTCCAGCGACTGTGGCTGCGGCTCCGCGCCATCTGCGCTGTAGTGCCGCGGCCAGAGTTGGTGCAGAGGCAGGCATGTGACCTGGCTGATCAGTGCCTCAAGTCGCGCGCTCCTGCCACGGCTGCAAACCACGGCGTTCACTACCTGTGTATGGACGCCGGCTTTGCGCGCGATCGCAGCTTGCGTCATTCCGGCTTTCTTGATTGCTGCAGTGATGTCAGCTTTGTGCATTTGAGAACTCCGGTCGGTGGAGGGTTAGGCGACTTTCTTAGCCGCGGCGAGTTGCGCTTCCAGAATCTGGACGCGGGCATAGAGATCTGCCGTGTTGATGCGACGACGGCGCCGCTTGGAATCGGGGCCGTACCAATGCGGCCAGATCTCGGCCAACGGCCGGGCAATCAGTTTGGCGATCTCGCCTTCAATGGCCTTGCTGCGACTCTTGCTCTTGATCACGGCGTTCACGGCCGAGCGCTTGAGGTCAGACCGAACGCGACGAGCTACGTCGGCTTGCGTGTAGCCGGCCAGTTCCAGTGCGTACTTGATGTCGATTGGGGTCATGCGGTTACGTCGTCGCTTTACTTGGATACTTAATATGGTGAGTTACCGTGGTGCCTTATCATGTTATGCGCCAACGCCGACGCACCTGTCAAGAGGTTGCTATGCATCCAGCTGACATCACTGCTGCGCTAAAGCGTTTGAACTGCACACAGGCTGACGTCGCGCGTCTTATTGGAACGGCTAGGTCCAACGTCAGCGCGGTGGTATCCGGACGGTCCAGATCGCGTCCAGCTGAGGAGAAGATCAGCGAGCTGACGGGAATCCCGCTCGCCGAGTTGTGGCCGCAGTGGTACGGCGCGCCTGGCGGCAGCACGCTATCGGTGCGGGGCGACAGCAACGTGGTGGCGGGGCGCGACCAGGTCGGAGTTCAGCAGCCAACTGCGCCCTACGGCGCCAAACTCACCATCGCCGAGGAGCGCCTGCTGCGCCTGTTCCGCGCGCTGGAGCCCGCTCAGCAGGACGAGGCCGAGTCAATGCTTAGAAAAATGATCGCGGGTGGGTGAGACAGTCGGCGCCTTGGCGACTCCTGTCTGGCTCTATCACCGTACTAGAAGCTTCCCGGAGGTATTCATGAAAGCGATCGCTATGGCTTTGCTGTTGGTTTCCACCTTCACGTCTGCTGCAGAGATTCGATCGCGTGCAGGCGACGAGGTGAAACTGTCGCTGGGACACTTGGTGCTCAATGAGAAATCGACGTTGACCCGTATGCACCATGTCATCGAGGTGCCCGGCATTCCGGCAACGCTGTCCGAGGTGGCTGGAATCAAGACCACTTACAGCAGCGGCAACTACAGCTGGGAGTCCGTCAAAGACGACATCACGGCGTCAGACGCATTGAGCGCGGTAGAGGTGCGGTTTCTGCTGATAGATGTGTTCGGCGAACGAATCGCCACGCTCAGTGCTATCGAGGTTGCAGACATGGCCGCAGGCGGACAGCTCTATCCGAACTGGCGCTGGAACGTGCCGTTCAACAGTGAGAATGACGCCAAGTCCATGCTCACCACCGTTGGCTGGGTGGCGCAGGTTAGAAAATCCAACGGAACGGTAGCAAAGGCCAATGAAGCCCAGGTGCTACAAGCGATCAAGCCCTATATGCCCGGCGTCAAGGCTGCTGATCTTGTGCCTACGCCAGTGGATGGTGAGAAGTAGCGCCGGCAATGGAAGGGGACCTTCTCATCGCCGCTGTCGCTGCCGGATCGGCCATCCGGTGCGCTGCAGTGACTTGTGACTTCGGTCGATGGCACCGCCCGGCACAGCTTTGCCGCAGTGAACCCCGGCGGCCGGGACCCGTGGGGGTTTAGGCTTCCGGGCGGTGCAGGGATAGTCTCGCGCTGTGAGACGGGGTACGTCTATCAGGGATCTTCGCCAGTTGTTGTAGGAATTCTCTGACACCGTTCGTCGGGAAGTTGGCTGAAGGGTGAGACATTCTGGCGGGCAGCGACATTGAGCTACTCTCAACTACACAGGGGGCTGTGATGACTAGGATCGATGTTGTGGGGCGGGACAATGTTGTAGCGGGGCGCGATGTGATTCAGCTGATCGTGCAGATGACCGAAGCCGACCTGAGCCCAGACGAGCGCGCGGCGCGCAAGTTGCGGCCGTATGGCCTGACGATGCTTCTGTCGATGCTCGCAGTCTGCGGATGGGGCATGTTCATGATGGGCGCGAATTATCTCGCGAGTGTCAGTCAGACCCAGCCGCCCTTCGGCGAGGATGCGATTGCGCTTTACGGCGTAGCGGGGATCGGCTGGGCACTGACTGCGGCGCTGATGCGGAGGTGGGCCATTTCGCCTGAACGGGACACCGTGGATCAAGTTTGTGCGCGGCCTCGAGCAAGTGCCGGGAACCAAAACGCATGGTCAGAGGCGTAACAGGTGAGCACGAGTTCAATCAAGCGAATGTTCACCCTCAAGATGATCCGGCTCCACGGACATCGCGGCGCGCAGGTAGTGGACGATGTACCCGTCGAATCGATGGTGCTCGATGCACTGGGCTCGGTTGCCTCTTCGATTGATCGTCGGCACTACCCGCCGCTGGATCGTCATATCGAGCAAGGCGACCTGTGCCTTTTCGTAAACGGTGAGTCCTGGAAACTTCGAAAAGCGTCTGCCGGGTTGATGTTGGAGCTCGGCTTTTACGCGAAGGGGAGAAGATACGCTCAAGGGACTGTCGCACGAGGAGCACGAAAGATAGTACTTGCCAAGAGTGTGCAGGATGAGATTTCGCCGAATGAATACATTGATTCGTATCGGATCTTGTTGAAGGGACGCGCCCTGATAGTCGAATCAGTTCGCGGTAGCGGCGGAATTGAGCCCCTGAGGCGCTTGTTGAATCAGATACTTAAGGCTCACGACTCAAACTCTGAGACGTTGGAGTTCTCTAACGTAGCGAGCGGCGAACTGGAACAAATCATCAAGAACTCGCTTGGTGTGTCCAAGGTCACGGCGTCACTGACCCGTCGAGTCGACCCATCTGAGAAGGACTCCAGAAGCTACTTCGCCAAAACATTGAGCGGTCTCGCCAGCAGCTTTTCGACGAATAAGGCAACAGTGAGTCTGACGGATGTCCAGACGACAGCGAAGCGGGCAACCCGTATCCTTCATGAGTTCGAAGAAGCGGGACTAGGGGCGGTCAGGCTAGTGCTTGGAAACGGGCGGAGAATCACCGTATCCGACTACTTGGAGCGCGAAGAAGTAGTCATAGGCGTAACCAACGGCACGCCCAACTTGAACGAAATCGAGACTGCCTTGGAACGATATTTCATGAAACTCAGCAAGCACAATGGTGGTTCGCGCCTTCTTGATAACAACGGTTGGCCTGCCGGTGAGCATGAGGAGATATGTGATGCGTCTTAGTTCGCTTCTGCCTGACGAATGGGAGCACGGTTGGATATCTGCGGGCAATCTGATCAGGCACGCGCGGAAGACGTCCGCGTTCGCCATGAAGCAAGTTGTCGGCTTTGCACTGCCATTCGCAGTGGGCGGATGGTTCGCTGCTGCACGTGTCGTGGACTTGTCTCATGCTGACTCAGAATCACTCATGCGGGGCTTGTTGACGTTTGTCGCGATCGTGACGGGCTTCATGGTGACTCTTTTATTGTTCACCGGAAAGGGTGAGCAGACGTCCGTCCTTTCCAGCGAAGAAATGGTTACCTACGGTGAGCTGGCTAGGTACTTGATTTTCTCGCAAGTACTTACTCTCTTCGTTCACATACTGAGTGCCGCCCTTATCGTTGCCTGGTTTGCGGTCGGATCGCTAAGTTCGCTTCATTGGTGGCTCACACTTGCAGCTTTTGGATGCTTTGGCGTGTCCATCACCCGAACGCTCTTGTTGCCTCTGCAAATTTTCGACCTTCATGACTTCGCGCTCCTCGCGATGGTTCGAGCGAAGCGGGACGCTGAGCGAAAATCCCACCAAGAGATGGTCGACAAGCTCTAGCCTCTTCGACCCACGTCACAAGACCCTAGCCCTACACCCCAAATACGCTGCACCCGTCAAACCACCGGGGTGCAGCAATGGGCGAGCGCGAAACGCAGGCTGGGCCGGCTGAGGGTCCGATTCCTCTTACTCCAACGCAGGCAGCGCTGCACGAGTTCATCAGCGGATGGCCTGTGCTGCTGCTGTTTGTCTTGTGCCTGGCAGTGGTCTGGGCTATCGCGCCGGAGCGCGCGGCTATCGCGGTTTGGATCCTGTGCCGGCTGGCGCTTGGCGCCTTTGCGGGAAATCTGTTTGGCGGAATGCTGATCCCGATTGGTGATCCGCAGGCGCTGAGCGGTATTGCCCGCGGCAACGCGATCAACGCACGGGCGATCTGTATCGGCTTCGGCATGCTCGCCGCGGGCTGGACGCTGTGATCACGCTGGCCGTCCTGGCACTGATGATCCTGGCCTTTCGGGTCGGCGTGAATCACTGGCCGGCGATGATGGATTGGGCTGATCGCCGCGATAGCGCCTGGGTGCTGGATATCGCCTGGTGGATCGACCTGGTGGTCGTCGCCTTTCTGGCCTTCGGTGTATTGGGATCGGCGCACGCGGCCACGCCGGTAGGTGTGCAGGTGCCCGTTCGCGCTGACGGCTATCAGAAGCTGCTGGAGCGCGAGGCTGTATCGCGCTTTGGACTGGCCGCGCCTGTCGCGCTCTTGGCAGCGCAGCTGCACCAGGAGAGCCATTGGCGGACTGATGCCCGATCGCCCTATGCGCAGGGCCTGGCGCAATTCACGCCTGGCACGGCTGACTGGATTCCGGGCGTGTGCCCTGAAATCGGCGCGCCCAACGTTTGGGACGCGCGATGGAGTATCCGCGCGCAGGCCTGCTACATGCGCTGGCTGCGCGATCGCATTGCTGCGGCTACGCCCTGCGACCAGTGGGCGATGGCGCTCTCTGCCTACAACGGGGGCTTGGGGTGGCTCAAACGCGACCGGAGATTGGCATCGGCTACCGGAGCCGACAGCGCCATCTGGTTCAACAACGTTGAGCTACACACCAAGCGCGCGGCGTGGGCATTCAAGGAGAACCGCGAATACCCGCGCCGCATCTTGCTGACGCTTGAGCCCGTCTACCTCGCCGCCGGCTGGCCCGGCCGCGCTACCTGTGAACCAGGAGTCATCCGATGAATCTCACGCCCCAACAGGCCGCAGAGCTGCAGGCCATCCTGGCCTCGCCCGAGCTGATCGTCACGGCGATCAATGAGCGCCTGGCGCAGATCCGAATTCTCACCGACCGATATTCTGAACTCAGCACCACGCGCCTGGACAAGCAGATTCCGGAATCGGTTTCTGTCATCGGCGCAACGTCGGGCGGCATTGAATACCTGCCATCCGGCATGACCGCGCCGCGCGCTGACGGCGCCGTGCGCATTCGTGCCTGGGATGAAGCTGTCGCCCGCGCGCTGGCATCGCCAGACGCGGCCACGCAACGCTGGGGCGCGGTCGAGTCTGCTCGTCCGTGGAAAATGGTCCAGGACACACTGACCGCGCCCGGCGTCTCGAAAGAGCAGAAGCGCAGCATTGGCACCAATTGCGCGAACGCCCGGATGATCAATGGTCTGTCCGGCTCATCGGTCAAGGGCTTTGCCTGGCCGGCGTACAAGGTCACGCTGGTCAATGGCATTCCGCAGATCGGCGACGAGATAGCGGATGCCGCGGCGTGGAACGATGACCGAGTCACGTTGGACGGCCAAGTGCTCGCCCGCGGCTGGTGGACTGCCGATGCGGCCACGCTGGCCGAACGCTCGCTGTTGCACTACATCATGACGAGCGGGCGTGCGACCAAGCCGCTCACTGGTGGCGAGTTCGGTGCGGGTAAGCCGTGATGTATGGCGCCAGCGCTCAATACCTGGAAGCGGAAAAGCTGCGGCTGCGAGCAAACGCAGCTGAGACGATCGCCCGTCGTTGGCGGGCGGCCGCTTGGACGCTGGGACTCCTTGCGATCGTGCTGATCGTCCTGCTTTCGATGGCGGTCACGGTGGTCATGAAGGCCGACGACATCGTGAAGCGTTCGACTGAGGAAGCCGAGCAATACCGGGCACTGGCTGAACATGCGACCGCCAACTTCGAGCGCTGCAAGGTCGCCAATGCTGGCCTGGTGGAGTCGTTGCAGGACTTCGATGTGACCATCAAGGCGCAGAAACAGCTGATCGGCGAAGCTATTGATCTGGCCAAGCGCTGCGATTCCCGCGGCGCGATCTGGGCGTATCGCCATGATTAGGGCGCTGCTGATCTGCGTCGTCATGGCGCTGGCGCCGGCCGCATCTGCCGCCAGCCGCGCCGAAGTCGAGTACGAGATCAACGGGGCGTTCGAGCGCAGCGAATGGACACGCGCGGAGCGGCGGGCGTTTGCGTTGTCGCTAGTGGCGAATGCGCTGGATGTCTACACCAGCATTCGCTCGGATGACCGCTGCGTCGAGACCAACCCGATTCTTGGCCGAGACCCCAGCGCGGCGCAGCTGATTGGCGTGAAGGTGCTGGCGATCGGCTTTGAGTGGTGGTTGTACTCGTCGCCGCGCACCAGCCACTACCCGACCCACGTCTACGGCTACACCAGCGCAGCGATCCACGGATGGGCTGCCTGGTCGAACTCCCGCAACCGCTGCTTCAGGGGCTGGTGATGCTGGGAGACCGACTGATCAATCTGGGTGGCGCCAAGCTGGTGGGCGCGCTGGCGCTGGCGGTGATCGTGCTGGTGCTGCTGCTGGGGCTCAGCGTGTGGGGCAACGTGCTGCAGTTCAGGGGCAAGGCGACAGCCGTAGGCCAGGTGCTGTCGCGGCTGGCGGCAGCTGAGGCCCGATCAAAGGCCGAGATCGAGGCATGCGCAGCGACCAACGCGCGCGCCGCAGGCACGGTCGCCGTGCTGGAGGCCGAGCTTCTGCAGTGCCGAGGCCAGCAACAGGACATGGCTGGCGATCTCGCCCTGGCACGACGCGAGCGCGATCGAGCGCGGCGCGCCGTGACGGCAGAAATTCAACAGCGACAAACCACCGTGCAACTGCTGGTAGACAGAAATGAATCGTGTGCTCCTCGCCCTCTGTGTCGCGCTGTGTCTGACGAGCTGCTCCACGCTGCGCCCGACGGTCCAGCTCAGTGATCCGACGATCGTTCGCGTGCCGGGAGCTACCCGGTATGTGGAGATCGATCCGGATCTGACCGATCCCACGGCCGAGCCGGTGGCGCCCGTTCCGCTGTGCGTCGATAGCGAGGGCGCGTTTGTGCTGTGCGACAGCCAGGTCGTGACCTGGTTGTTGGCCTATCGCGGCGCGCTGGCTGAGGCCAACGCGGACAAGCGCGCGATCAGTGTGCTGGGAGAAAGGGAGGCTGGCCATGACTGAGCTGGAGCGAGAGTTCATTGCGGACGCGATAGCGGCCGAGAACGTGCGGCGGGTGCTGGACGGTGTGTTGCCCGGCTGCCCGCTACGGGACACGTTGGCGCGGCGCGTTTGGAGCAACACGGGCCGCGACATGTGAGCGATCGAATCGAAATCCCGGTGGTCGAGGGCGACAGCTGGAAGTGCGTCGTGGAGCTGCGCGACGCTGCCGGCGACCCGTTCCCGTTCACCGGCCTGACGGCGCACATGACCCTGCGCCGGGATCTCAACTCACCCGCGTTCGCAACGCTGAGCAGTGCGCCAGGAGGCGGGCTGGAACTCGATTCTCCCGGCGCGGGGGACATCTACGTCACTGTGCCGAGCAATGTCACCGCTGGGCTGTGCCGGCGCAAGCAGGCCGTGCGCATCGACACCGAGCTGGAGCTGCGCGATGGCTCAGACCCTCCCGATGTGCAGAGCTACGCCAAACTGACTTACGTCGTGACGCCGGAGTCCACCAGTGTCAGCGCCTGAGACCGTCCGGGTCATCGTCGAGACGCCGGTCATCCAGGTGACCACAGGCTTGCCGGGTCCGCGTGGGCTGCAGGGCACGCCGGGCGATGGAGACGTGGGCGCGCAGATCGCTGCGGCGCCGGTCAAAGTCACGCCGGTCGATGCTGACACGTTTGGATTTCTGGATTCCGTCAGTGGGCTGTTGCGCAAGCTGAGCTGGGCGAACATCAAAGCGATGTTTGCGACGGTCGCGACGACGGGCGCGTATGACGATCTGAGCGGGCGCCCGACGCTGGGAAGCGCGGCGGCTGCCAGCACAGGCGATTTCGACGCGGCCGGCGCCGCGTCTGGCGCTGTCGCTGCGCATGCGGCGGGCAGCGGCGTGCATGCGCCCGCTGCGCTCTCGTCGGGCGGCGCTACGCCCGGTCAAGTGCTGCAATGGACCGGTGCGGCATGGGTGCCGGCGACAGTCGGTGGCGCTAGTCCAGGCGGCGTGGGCGCAGAGCTGCAGTACCGCGCCAGCGCCACGGAACTGGGCGCCGTGCCGGGTTCGGCCGTGGACGGCCAGGGGCGTGTCAGCTTGGGCGCTGGCGGATCACCGGTCGCGCGCGTTCACGCAGCTGCGGTGTCCGCATCTGAGCCTGCAGTAGTCGCGCAGATGTTTGCGGGGCAAAGCGCTGCCGGTTTGGAGGTGAGGACAAGCGCGGGCACAGTGATCGCGTGCGTTCTGCCGGCTACAGGCGGCCTGGGCGAGAGACTGCGCGTCGGCATCGCGGGTGGTGAAGGCTGGATGCTGGGGAAAGGCATCAACGGCGTGGAACTGATTACCTCGTTTCAGGAGGGTTATCCCGGGCGGCACGTGCTGCACCAGTTCAACCCCGACGGAAAAACCCAGTTGAACTGCTACAGCGCCGGGGCCTACCTCAGTTTCGCATTCGGCGGCGCCGAGGTGGCCAGATTTGCGCCATCCACCTTCCGATTTCAGTTGTACCGGCCAATGTCTTGGGGTGCGACTACGTCTGGCACACAAGATGTTGAACTCTCTCGCTCTGCGGCCGCCGTTCTCGCGCTCTCGAATCCTGTGGCTGGCGGTGCCGCGCTGGAGCTGGCAGAAATGTCCGAGCCTACCGCCCCGGCAGCAAACAAGGCACGGCTCTTCCTGGAAGACGACGGTGCCGGGAAAACCCGCCTCATGGTGCGGTTCCCGTCTGGCACCAGCCAACAAATCTCAGCGGAACCATAGCTATGGCATTAAGACTTCGGTGCACCAACCCCGATACGGGCCAAGTTGTCAATTACTGGCGACTGGACGATCTCCATATCAGCACTAGCTATAGCCGGATGTCGGTGACGTTCGGAGGGTACGCGTCGCGCGAATGGCGACTTGGCAATGGCCGTCCAGGCGATGTCGTGACCTTCTTGCTTGGTCCCGAGCAGTTTGTGCCGTTCGCCCAGCGCACGCTATTCGACGATCTAAAGTCCGCAGGCCATGCCGTAGACACCTGGTGCGCCGAGTCGCAACTGGCACTGAAGAGGGAAATTACAGCCAACGTGGTTGCACGCGGGGCGTATCGAATCGCACGCCTCATGCGTCGCGCGATTCCAGTCGGCGCTGAGATGAATAACGAAACCGGCGAGGTGGTGCTACCCACCGGCGAGGTCATCGCCGCTACCGACGTTGACCATGAGAGCAATACGATCCCTAGCTTGTTTGCCCAGGCGGAGGATGACTGAGTGCAAGCGGCCGTCCCAACCCACCTCTACATCCTGATTGCCGTGCTTGTCGTGGCGCAGATCCTCACGTCGTCACTGGCGGGCTGGCTCTGGGCGCGGGTTACCACGGCGCCGACGCATGCGGATCTGCAGGGGCTGCGCAGGGACATTCAGGACACCACTGAGAGCGTGGGGCACCTCGCCGAACGCGTCGCAGCACAAGGGGCGATGGCCGAGCAGACGTTGGCCAGCGTGAGAGTGATCCAGAGCTATCTGATGGAGAGCAAGCCGTGAGCTTTCTAGACTACATTCGGCCGCAGCGGCGGCTGGTGATCCTGCGGATGCTGAGCGAGATCGCCAGTCACCGCACCAACACCAGCGTGCTCGTCGACGGCGCCAATCACTACGGCGTGGTGAGCACGCGAGACGACGTGCGCACCGATGTGTCTTGGCTGGCCGAGCAGGGCCTGGTGCGCACTGAGCAGCTGACTGACAACGTGCAGCTGGTGGTGCTGACCGAGCGCGGTGCCGACGTTGCCGAGGGTCGCGCCTCGGTGCCCGGTGTGCGCAAGCCGAGTCCGCGCTGATGGGCCGGCGCTCTTCTATCAAGGCCGCGCCCGATCCGATTCGCTCGGAGATCGAGCGCATGCTGCGCGCGGACAAGTTCAGCCTGGACGAGATGCTGGACATGCTGCGGGCGCAGTTCCCCGAGGATGCCGACAAGATTCCGTCGCGCTCGTCGCTGGGACGCTACCGGCAGACGATGGACGGGATGTTCCAGCGCATGCGTGAGATCGATTCGGCGAGCCGGGCGATGGTCTCCGAGTTCGGTGAGAACCCCGACGACCGCGGCGGCGCGCTGCTGACGCAGGCTGTGACCAGCTTGGCGACTCACGTGGCGCTGCGGGCCAACGAAGAGCCTGATGAAGTTTCTATCGGGCAGATCAAGGATCTGGCACGGGCAGCGCGCAATGTCATGGATGCACGCCGCGTGGGCCTCAAGGAACGCCAGGAGATCGAGGCGGCGGCGCGCGACAAGCTCAAGCGCGAGCAACAGGCCAAGCTCGGCGATATGGCCAAGTCGGGATCGATCTCCCAGGACACGCTGGACCGTATTCGCCGCGAGGTCTACGGAATCGGCGCATGAGTCGCTCGGCCATCCAGCTCTACGGCTACCAGCAGCGCTACTTGCTCGACAAGTCGCGATTCAAGATCGCCATGTTCGCGCGCCAGACGGGAAAGTCGTTTACGACGACGCTGGAGGTGGTCGACGATGTCTTCCAGGCAATGGCGGACGGCCGGCGCGAACGCTGGGTGATCCTGTCCCGCGGCGAGCGGCAGGCCCGCGAGGCCTTTCGCGAGGGCGTCATGCGCCACGCACAGGCTTACGACCTGGGCGCGCGTGAGATTGCATCGGAATACCGCGGCGACGAAGGCACCTACAACCAGCTGGAGGCCGAGTTTGCCGGTGGCAGCCGCATCATCGCGCTGCCGGCGAACCCGGATACGGCGCGTGGGTACTCGGCCAATGTGTTTCTGGACGAGTTTGCGATTCACCAGGACAGCCGCGAGATCTGGGGCGCGCTGTTTCCGGTCATCAGCGCTGGTTACCGCATCCGCATTGCGAGCACTCCGAAGGGTCGCAAGAACAAGTTCTACGAGCTGTGGACCACGGACAAGGGCGCGTGGGCTCGTCACCAGGTAGACATCCATCAGGCGGTTGCCGACGGCCTGCCGCGCAACATCGAAGAGTTGCGCGAGAACCTGGGCGACGAGGAGCTGTGGCGGCAAGAGTTCTTGCTGGAGTTCATCGACGAGGCGACGGCGTACCTGCCGTGGGATCTGATCAACTCCTGCGAGCACGTTCTGGCCGGCGATCCGGATCGGTATGAGGGCGGCGAGTGCGTCGTGGGCGTGGACATTGGCCGGCATAAGGATCTGTTCGTGATCCAGGTGCTGGAAGCGGTCGGCGACGTCTGGTGGCACCGCGAGGAGATCGCGCTGCAACGAGCGAGCTTCGCAATGCAGGACGATGCGCTCGACCAGGTCATGAAGCGCTACAACGTATCGCTGTGCCAGATGGACAAGACTGGCATCGGTGAGAAGCCGGTCGAGGACGCGCAGCGCCGCTATGGAGCGCGGGTGCAGGGCGTGCAGTTCAGCCAGGCCAGCAAGCTGCGGATGGCCAGCGCGAGCAAGCGCGCGTTCGAGGATCGCCGAGTGCGGATCCCGAGCGGTCACGACGATCTGCGTAACGACCTGCACAAGATCAAGCGCGAGCCGGGCACGGGCGAGACGCCGAGGTTCACGGCCGACCGCGACGCCGGTGGCCACGCTGACCGGGCCTGGTCGATGTTCCTGGCGCTCGATGCCGCGATGGCGCCTCGCCAGGCCGCAGCCGGCACGACAGTCGAGCAGGCGCCCGGCGGGTTCACTCCATCCAGGGCGCCAGAACCGTCTGAGGGGCTCTTCGGACGCATCAAGGACAGGCTGCGCAGGAGCGCCTCTGAGCGCTTCAGGGGGCCTGGGATACGGCTAGACCCCGGAAAACGGCGCTAAGGCCGGTCCGGAACGTTCCCCGAGGGAGAAATCATGGGACTGTTGCAATCAATCGGACGTGTATTCGGGTTTGGCCGCATGGTCGAGGCTGCTGGGCAATCGATCGACGCCGATGACGACCAGTGGCGTCGGCTGTCGGGTGACGCCAATCGCGACCTGGCGCCGATGACGCAGGAGCGGATGCAGGCGCTGGCCGTGTACCTGTGGGAGCGCAATGGTCTGGCCAATCGGCTGATCGAATTGCCGATCGCGTACATGCTCGGCAAGGGCTGTCGCGTGGTGGTCGACGACGAGGACGCCCAAGCGGTTCTGAATCGCCATTGGAATGACGGCCTCAACTGCTGGGATCTGAAGCTGCAGAAGCGCGCCCGTGAGCTGGGGCTGTTCGGTGAACAGTGCTGGCCGATCTTCCGCAATGCCGTGAGCGGCTTCGTGCGCTTCGGCTATCTGGACCCGTCTCTGATCGACGGCGTTGTCAGCGATCCCGACAACATCGAACAGCCGATCGGCATTCGCACCAAGGCGGATGAGCAGGGCAACAAGAAGACATATCGCGTGGTGGTCAACGTGCGCGAGACGGCATTCGGCCGGGCAGCTCAGGCGATGCGTGCGCAGATGGTCGACGGCGAGTGTCTTTACTTCCGGGTGAATGACCTTTCCGCTGGCAAAAGAGGTCGCTCGGATCTGCTGCCGCTGTGCGACTGGCTGGATGCCTATGACGAGTTCCTCTACGGCGAGCTGGATCGATCAGACCACCTGCGCAACTACGTCTGGGATGTGACCCTGAAGGGCGCTGACGCGGCCACGGTCATCCAGCGGGCGAAGGAGATTCAGGCGCCGGCACCGAACAGCGTGCGCGTGCACAACGACAGCGAGACCTGGGCTGCGGTATCGCCCAACCTTGCCACCTACGAGGCTGCGGCCGGCGCCCGGCTGTTCCGCAATCACATCCTCGGCAGCCGGACGCTGCCACCGACTTGGTTCGCCGATGGCGAGGACGCCAACAAGAGCAACAGCCAGGGAATGGCAGAGCCGACCGAGCGGGTGCTGGAATCGCGCCAGACCTATCTGGGATACGCGATCGCCGAGACCATGCGCTATGTGCTGCGCTCAGCTTGGAATGCACTCGACCGAGACGTGACCGAGGACGAGCAGGCGATTCTGGATACGGTGCGTGTTGACTGGCCATCGCTGACGGCCAAGGACACCACGAAATATTCGTCGGCGTTTCAGCAGACCGTTGCAGCCGGCGCCCAGGCGATTGCCGAAGGGTTGCTGACGCGGGAGACGGTGGTGGCCTTGCTCGCCTCCCTCGCTTCGCAGCTCGGTGTCGAGATCGATGCTGATGCCGAGTTGGCGGCGGCGCTGGATGAGCGGTCAAAGGAAGGTGGAGATCCGAGTCAGTTCGAACCGGCGGTGTTGGACACTGGCGCTCAGGAGGCGTGAGTGACCCCGATCGAAGCCTATCGCGCAGAGCTACGCCGGCAACTGGCCGCGTTGCCGCGACTGCAACGGGAAACGATCGAACAGGTCGTGACCGAGCTTGAGCGGGCGCGGACGGCGATCGTTGCCGAGCTGCAGAGTGAGCTGAGCGACGCCAGGCGAACTGCCCGGACGCGGCTGCTGGCCGAGATTGAGCGGCAAATCATGGCGTGGTCTTCAGCTGCTGCGCAGATCGCCACCCTGGCTGCCGGCGTCGCCTGGGAAGCTGGCATGGCGATGGTCAGCGCGCCGCTCGCGGCGGCTGGCATCGGCGTGACCGTGGGCACGCGGATCAACCCTCGCGCGCTGGCCAGTGTGCAGCAGCTGCTCACCGATCGAATCGCCGATGCAGGGCGCCAGGCCATTGCTCGGATCAACACGGTGATCACCCAGTCGCTGATCGGCACCACTGCGCAATCGGATGCGATCAGCCAGGTGGCCGAGATCCTCGGCTCACCGCGGCGCCGTGCGCAGACCATCATCTTTACCGAAGTCGGCCGAGCCCATTCGATGGCCACGCACGCGGCGATGATTGAAGCTGCCGACCAAGTGCCGGGCCTGCGCAAGCGCTGGATGAAGAGCGGCAAGATCCATCCGCGCCGCGACCATGTGCGCGCGCACAATCAGATTCAGCTGGCTGGTGAGCCGTTCCTGGTAGCCGGCGAGAAGCTGATGTTTCCGCGCGATCCCAACGGCAGCGCCGGCAACACCATCAACTGCGGGTGCATGTCGATACCAGTGGTTGACGGCTCGACGCTGGGAGCAAGCACGGTACGGATAGATCGCGCGACGGGCGATCTATCGCTGGAGCGACGCGAGGGGTTGACGCCTGCCGAGCTGGCGGTGGGTGCGACGCTCGATGATGCAGAGCAGGCGGGGTTGATTGTGGTGCGGGATGGTGTTCCATGAGCAGCAGTAATAAGGAAACGGTCGAACTTATCTGTGCTGCGGACGTTCTCGTGAGGGGATTGCGCAGATGTGGGTTCTGTGAACAGACCTATTGGAAACGGCTGCACGGAATGTCCCATGACGGATCTCGCACGGGAACGCAGTACATGTGCGCGCACTGCGGTGCGCGTGGACCATTTACTGAAAACGTGCATGAGGCACTGTCCGCGGTTTGGACAGAGGACGGAAGACTCAGGGTTAACCGAGTCGAAAATGGGTTTGAACCGGTAGTCCTTCATTCCTCACCACACGAGCACATCCTGTCGAAGGGGATCGAAGTGCTAAGGTTGACGTCCTATGCCGCACGTCAATGCACAAGGCACGGAATCAAATCGGTCGGTCAGCTCGCTGGAATGAGTCCTGTCGAGATCTTGATGCTCCCGAGATTTGGCATCGGGTCGCTTCGCAATATCGAGGATCGGCTGGCCATGAATGGCATTCGCCTTGCGGTACATCGGTAGCTCTTTGACCCGCGTCACAAGACCCATAGACAGCACCTCGCGCAACCTGCCACCTCGAAACGACTTTGTCCTTGTCGAGAGTGCAGGAAATGGCCAAATCTAGCCCCACCAAGAAACCCGATTCGCCTGCTGCGCCTGACGGCGCGGCTAAAGCGGCTGATGCCGCGGGCACACTTCCAAGCCAGGTCGGGGCTGGGGAGCAACCCGGTGCCGCTGACAAGGCGGCGCCGGGCTCTGCAAAGAATCCTGAGAGAGCGCGGCCGGGTGATGGCGAGACCGGCAAGAAGTCGGGTGCTGTTAAGACCGACAAGAAGAAGGCACCCGACGGCGGTGCGCCGCCGTCGGGCAGCCGTCGCACTGCCAAGCGCGACCTGGTGCGAGTGCACCCCAAGGCAGCCGACAACAAGATCCCGGACGACGTCCTGCGGCAAGCCTGCGAGGACGTTGACGTCTCGGATGTGATCGGCGCTCGCCGATACCCGGACCGCTGGGTGCTGGTGGTGATGAGCGAGACGCGCGCCTGGAAGATCGAGGTGCCACATGCTGCGAAGTAAGCCCCGGTTGGCGATTGTCATCGGTATGGCTGCAGTCCTTGGATCAGAGGGAGTCATTGAGGGTCGCTTTGTTGAAGCCGACGGCGACTCCGAAGGCGCTTTGATCGAGGCCAAGCTCAGCTTCGAGCTGACCACCAATTTGCTGCAGGCCGCGCTCCGCACGCATTACGGCCTGGGCAAGGACGAGTGGGTGTGGCCTGACTCGATCTATCCCGATTCGGTTGTGGTTCGCCGCAACGGCAAGTTGTTCCAGTTCACGTACGCGATCAGCGACACGAACGAAGTCACTCTGGGCGAAGCGCGCGAAGTCGTGATGGAGCCGGTGCCGATCGCAGGCCAGCTCGTCGAGGCTGTGAAGGACGAATCTGAGAAGCCGACGAACAAGTTCGTTGTGCGCGTCATCCGCTCGGGCCTGTCGCTCAACGGTGTCGACTACCCCTCGGGTGTGTTGCGAGAAGCCGCGCCGCTCTTCAACGGCGTGCGCGTGTATGCCGTCAGCGACGCCGAACATGTCGCTGGGGGCATTGCCAAGCGCAATGCGTCGAAGATCGTGGGCCGGTTGTCGAACTCCCGCTTCGTCGAGTCGCCACTGGGGGTCGAGATCCTCGCCGACCTCACCGTGATCGAGTCGACTGGCTGGGGCGCCCGCTTCCGCGAGGCGATCGACTCCGGCATCCCTGACACCTACGGCTTTTCGATCGACGCTGACGGCACCTGGAAACAGGCCGGCCGTTTCCGTGAAGCGAAAGCCATTCGCAAAGTCACGTCTGTCGACGTCGTCGCCGAACCCGGCGCTGGCGGGCAGCTGATACGGCTTGTAGAGGCCGTGAAACACCCACCCCACTCGGAGAGTCTTATGGACCGTGAGCAGATGCTCGCCCTGCTGAAAAAGCTCAACCCCCAGCGGGCCGCAGCGCTCGCCACTGCCACCGATGACCAGGTCGCGGGCGCGTTCCGCGAAGCGGTCGATGCGCTGCCGGCTGCCAGTGACGGCGGAACCGGGAACGGCCTCACGGCCGAATCGGTGGCCGAACAGATCCGCATGGTCGAAGCTCGCGCGGTGGCGCGCAGCACCATCGCCGGATGCGGACTGCCTGCGGCTGCGATCGAACGCCTGCAGGCTCAGTTCGCGGGTCGCGACCGCTTTGCCGAGGCTGATGTGGCCTCCGCGATCGAAGCTGAGCGCACGTACCTGTCGCGCTTCGTGGAAACGCCGATCACGGGCCTGGGGACCATTCAGTCCGGCCAGGACCGCGCGGACAAGGTCAAGCAGCAGTTGGACGATCTGTTCGATCCGTCGAAGCGGCCGGGATCGTTCCGCGAAGCCTATATCGATATCACCGGCGATCGCGGCGTGTCCGGCATGCTCGCCCATTGCAATCGCACCCGTCTTGCCGAAGCGCTCGGCGGCAGCCGATTCGCTGAGGCGATCAGCGCCAGCACCTTCGGCGAGGTACTCGGTGATTCGATCGCCCGCGCGATGGTCCGCGAGTACTCTCAGAGCGACATGTGGGATGACTGGCGTGATCTGGTCGATACGGTGCCCGTGAGCGACTTCCGGACGCAGCGCCGGGCCCGCGTGGGTGGCTATGGCAACTTGCCAGCGGTGGCCGAGAACGGTGCATATGGTGCACTGACCTCGCCGGCTGACGAAGAAGCGACCTACGCGGCGAGCAAGCGCGGTGGTGTCGAGACGATCTCCCTGGAGGCGATCGCCAACGACGACGTCGGCGTGATCCGTCGCCTGCCGGTCAAGCTGTCGCAGGCGGCAAAGCAGACGCTGTATCGCTTCGTCCTCGACTTCCTGGCGACCAACGCGGCGGTCTATGACACGGTGGCGCTGGCGCATGCCACGCACAATAACCTCGGGGCGACTGCATTGTCGGCCGCGACCTTCGCGGCCGCTCGGCTTGCGATGTTGCAGCAGGCCGAGGCGGGAAGTTCCGAGCGAATCGGCCTGGTCGCGCGTCACCTCTACGTTCCGACGAACCTTGAGGAGACCGCCTTCGATCTGTTCGTGCGCACCACGAACAACGACGAGACCTTCGTCCAGAGCCGCAAGCCGAAGGTGCATGTGGTGCCGTACTGGACCGATGCCAACAACTGGTGGGTGACTGCCGAGAAGGCTGCAGTGCCGCTGATCGAGCTTGGTTTCTACGGCGGGCGCGAGGAGCCGGAGCTGTTCGTGCAGGACAACCCCACTCAGGGGTCGCTCTTCAGCAACGACCAGATCAAGTACAAGATCCGGCACATCTACAGCGGCGCGGTGCTCGACTACCGCGGCTTCTACGGCGCGATCGTCGCCTAACCACACCACCTGAGAGAGCAGGCCGAGGCGCCCCAAGGACGGGGCGCCAACGCCAGAGAACCGACCATGAGCCTCGTTTCCCTCCAAGACGCCATCGCCGACCTGGTCAGAGACCGGGACGGTTTGATTTCGTCTGGGCAGCGGGACGCAGCGCTGCAGTCGGCAGTACTGCGCTACTCGGAGCATCGCCCGCTGGACTTGGTCGAGGATGTGACCAGCACCGGAGGCCGACGCCTGGAGCTGCCGACGCAGTGGCAGAACGGCCGCAGCCGCACGCGATCGCTGGAATATCCGGCAGGCGAAGAGCCGGCGAGCTACATCGAGGCTGGCACTTACCGGCTGTACCAGGGACCAAGCAGTGCCCAGTTGGAATTGCCGCTCTCGCTGAGCGCAGGCGAAGTGGTGCGCGTGACTTACACCCGTGGCCACACCGTGGATGCCACGACCGATACGATCCCTGACCAGGACGCACGCGCTGTTGCGTGCCTCGCGGCCAGTGATCTTTGCGGACAAATGGCTCGCTACTACGGTCAGGAGTCGGAGTCGTCGATCGGCGCCGACGCGGTGGACCGCAAGAGCAAGGCCGACACCTATCGCATGTTCGAGCGCGATCTGCGCTCGCAGTACTTCAACCACCTGGGCATTGCTGATCGCGGATCGACGGCGGCTGGTGTGGTGGTGTCTCCGGCGCGTCCGGCCGAGCGCACCCGCTTGCTGGGGAGGCGCCGCTGATGCGCCTCTATATCGATCTGTCACCGCTGGACCTCGGCCTCAAGCGCATCGGCATTGCAGCCCGCGCGCGGATGCCGGCGGAACTGGAGGCAGCGACCACGGAAGGTGCGCTGCTGGTGCAGGGCGAGCTGATGCAGTCGCTGCCGAAGGGCGCTGGCGGTGTTGGTGGCGGCGCTGGCCTGGCCGGCAGCGTGCATTTTCAGGTGCAGCGCAGTGCCACCGGCGCGATCGCCTCGATCGGCACGCCACTGGACTACGCCGAACACGTGGAGTACGGCACTCGTCCGCATCGGCCGCCAGTGCGCCCGATTCAGGACTGGGTTGAGATCAAGCTGGGTTTGTCTGGCCGCGCCGCAGTGTCGGCCGCACACGCCATCGCTGTGAATATCGGCAAGCGTGGCACCAAGGCTCAACCGGTTTGGGAGCCGACGTTTACTCGGACACAGCCGGCACTGAAGGCGAAGGTTAACGCTGCTGTGCAGCGAGCGCTGGGAGCATTGCAATGAGCCTGAGTATCCAGCCCGTTCGCGAAGCGATTGTCGCCAAGCTGAAAACTGTTTCTGGCATTGGCGTGGTTAATGCGTTCGAGCCGTTGGCGGCGAGTATGGATGCGCTCAAGCGTTACTACCTGCCGCCGGCCAGTAAATCGCTGAAGGGCTGGTTTGTGCGCCGGGTGTCCACTCAGGAAGTGGGGGAAATCTACGAGCGCGGCGTCGAGTTCACGACCTGGCGCATTCAGGGCTACCTGTCGGTCGCCGATGAGGGTGCATCCGAGATTGCGGCGCAGGATCTGGTCGAGTCGATTCGCCAGGCATTCCGCGAGGACTATGACCTCGGCGGCGTGGTTGCCTCGCAATCCGCGCCGAGCAGCCGCGGCGAGATTCATCTGCAGCTGCGCGAACTGTCCACCGTGATGTTCTGCGACGTGCTCTGCCACTCGATCCGGCTGGAGTTGAGTACAGAGCGCTATTTGACGATTGAGGAGCCGTAGTCATGCGACGCATTCGAGTCGGCAACAACGCCGACGGCACCCCGAAATATGAAGTTCTGCCCGATACCCAGATGCCCGCGTCCGGCGTGCTTTGCGCGCGTGACGAGAAGGGTGTGCCCGTCGCTGCCGCCGGGCGTATCCAGGACGCAGCAGCGAAAGCGAAGCCTGTTGCGGCTGACAACGAAACGACCGCGGCGCCCTCTGCGCCTGAGCCCTTGACTGCGGACCAAGCCACCCCGCGTCGCGGTCGTCACCCCAAGGAGTAAGTGATGTCTCTCTCGAACAAGAAGCTGCTGCTGTTACTCGCCTTGGAGACGGTCTACGCCACGGCTGTGGCACTGACCGGTGCCGACGCGGTACTGACCAAGGATCTCGCCATCAAGCCCTTCGAGGGCGAGGCCATCGACCGCGAGACCGACGGCCAGGCCTTTGGTGCCAGCCAGCGGATTCACGTGGGTCAGTATGTTGAGATCACCTTCAAAGTGGAGCTGGTCGGCAGTGGAACGATCGGCACGGCTCCCGCGTTTGGCGCGTGTCTGCAGGCTTGCCACTGGACCGAGGACGTTGACGCGGCCTACGTCGAGTACACGCTGAACAGCTCAGCGACCACCTCGGCGACGATGAAGTTCAACCTGGACGGCATCGATCACTTGGTCGTGGGAGCGCGCGGTTCCACCAAGCTCATGATTGATGCCAATCAGATCCCTTACATCGAATTCCGATTCCTGGGCATCTACGCGGCACCGACGGCGACGGCCGCGCTTACGCCAACAGGCTGGAGCGGTTTCCAGGTGCCTGAGCCGATCTCATTTGCTCATACCAGTTCGTTCGAGTTCTACGGCATTACGACCGGCTGGCAGCTGCGCAAGCTCGAAGTGGATCAGGGCAACCAGGTGGAGTACTTCGAAGGCCCTGGCGAGCAGCTGGTCGATATCACCGATCGCGAGGTGGGCGGCAGCGTCGAAACCCTGCTGCGTGCGGTGGGGACCTTCAATCCGTTCACGCAGGCAGCGAACAACGTCACCGGTGCGCTGCTGCTGACCCACGGCACGGCTTCGGCGAAGCGCTGGCATCTGATTGCGCCGAGCGTTCAGATCCTGCAGCCGGGCTACGGCGACGACCGCAACCGCGCGTTGATGACCGCGAATCTGGCGTTCATCCCGAGCAGTGCCGGCGACGACGAGATCAAGTTGAGGTTCGCCGCGGCCGCGAGCTGATCGCGGCGGCGCCTGCCACGTTCATCGGGCGCCGTCATCACGACGGCGCTCGTGTTTTCAGACCCAGCAAGAGCAACCGACCATGACCACGAAATCCAAGTTCAACCGCACCTACGCGCCCTTCGTACTCGATACCGACAGCACCTTCCGCTGGCCGGTGATCGTGAAGGTGCCCGACGCCGACAAACTCGGCAGCAAGGTGAAGATGCAGTTCGAGGCGCGCTTCCGCCATGTGTCGGAAGAGCGCCGCATGCAGATCCTGGCCGAGCATCGGCGGGCTCTGGCCAAGCTGCGCGATACCACGGCAGCTGGTGACGAGGACGAGGACGACGACGCATCTGAGGGCACACCCAGCGAGATCGAGATGGCCTTCGGCCTGAGCCAGAAGGTGCTCAACGAAGTACTCGACCGCTGCGAGGGCATCGTCAGCGCCGACCGCAACCCGGTGGAGTGGGGCCCTGAAGTCAAGCGCGCCCTGATCGTGCATCAGATGGTCTGGCCGGCGCTCTATGCGGCGTACATGGAGGCCATTGCGCAGCAGGACGCCAAGGGAAACTGATCGCGCTCGCCCGCGTCTGGGCAAACAGAGAGGAGGCGCCAAGTGTCGATGATGAGTTGCAATCGATGCGTGACCTGGGCGCCTCTGAGTCTGATATCGACGCGCGGCGGGCGGGGTTCGAGCAGGAGCTGGCAGAGCGCGCAGCAGAGGCCGTCTACGAAGGCGGCGCCTGGCGCACCAGCGCTGGCGAGCTGCTGGAGATCGAGGTTTACCCGGACAACCGGTCAGCCTGGCAGGTGTTTCTGGCGCTCTCGACGCAGTGGGAGCAACCGGGTTCATTCGGCGGGCGATGCACGGTGCCCTTTGCCGATGTGGAGGTCGCCATGCGCATGATGGTGCCGGAATCCGAACGCCCTGATTGCTTCGATCGCGTGCGAGTACTGCTGACCGTTGCGCGCCACCACCGAATCGAAGAGATCGACCGCAACCGGAGCCGCACGTGAGCAGCGAGTATCGCCTGGCGATTGTGATCGACGCGAATGGCACGCCCGCGGTTGCGGCCATCAACAAGGTCACCGGCGCGACTGGCCAGCTGACCAACGCCCAGCGCGGGGCTTCCAGTGGAGCCGATCGCATGGCTCAGAGCACCAAGCGTGCCGAGGGCGAACTCACATCGCTGGGCACAACCGCCCGGCGCGTGCAGGGCTTTCTGGTCAGCGTGTTCGGTGCAGCCGTGGTGCGCGAGGTCATCGGCACCACCAATCGCCTGGATGGTATGCGGCGCACGCTGGAAGGCGTGCTCGGCAGTGGCCAAGCGGCGGCGCGCGGGATTGCTTTTGTGCGGGCCGAGGCGGATCGCCTGGGTGTTGCATTCGAGCCTGCACTGCAGGGCTACACGCGACTGGCAGCGGCGGCGAACGGCACTCCACTGGCGCCGAAGGTCAATGAGCTGACGGCCGCAGTGCTCCAGGCCGGCCGCGCCATGAATCTGAGTGGCGAGGAGATCGGTGGGGCGATCACGGCGATCGAGCAGATGATCAGCAAGGGCACCGTGTCGGCTGAAGAGCTGCGCGGTCAGCTCGGCGAGCGCATTCCCGGCGCCTTCCAGATCGCCGCGCGGTCCATGAACCTGACGACGGCCGAGCTGGACAAGATGCTGTCGACCGGCCAGGTGGTGGCGACCGACTTCCTGCCCAAGTTCGCCGCTGAGCTGTCGCGCAGCACGGCGGCAGCGGCCGGACTCAATGCTGCAAGCCCCGCTGCCGAGCTGGCACGCATCGGTAACGAACTGCAGGGCATCGCGGCGGATATCGGCGAGGGCATTTTCTCCGCCCTCGGGGATGACTTGAGCGAGCTGACAGCCAAGCTGCGCGAGTTCAATGAGGGAGACTTCGGCAACGGCATTGGTCAGGCGCTGGGAACGCTGGCCAGCAATGCCGACGTGGCGCTGGCCGCGATGGCCGCGTTCGCGGGGGCGAAAGGCCTTGGTGCGGCGGTGTTGGCGTTGCAATCGCTGGGCGTTGTGGCGCGGCCGCTGCCGGCGACCATCGCTTCAGCTGGCCTCGCCTTTCAGGCGCTGAATGTACCCGTTGTGGGCAACACGGCGGCGATCACGGGCTGGACGCGGGCTGCGACAGTCGCAAGCGCGGTCGGCAAGGGCTTGTTTGCGCTGATGGGTGGTTGGCCAGGGTTGCTGGCCCTTGCCGCGGCTGGCACCTATGCCCTGGTTACCGCGCAGACCCAGGCAGAGAAGTCTGCCGATGCGCTGAAGCAAGCCACCGATGCCTTGGCGGGATCGAGCGAGAGCAACCGCGCGGCCACGTTGGCAGACGTGCAGGTCACGCGCCAGAAAGTGGTCGAGGACCTGAAGGCGGCGAAGGCGGCGCTCGCTCGCGCGCAAGCCAACGCGGCCATCAATGCGAGCATGCCGCGCGAGGCAGGGCCGGGAGAGGCGGCGTTTCGAGCTGGCGTGGCGATTGTCGATGTCGCATCGATCTCGCGTGCCGAAAAAGCCATTGCTGCGTTGCAGAAGTCCCTTTCAGAGTCGGACGTCAGAGTTGGAGAGCTGACGGGAAAGAAAGCCCAAGTCGAGCAGTTCTTCAAAGCCTTCGACAAGGCTGCCGGGGTCACAAAACTCCTCCGGGCGTTGGGGCTCGCGGCGGAAGAGATCCCCGCTCCCGGTGGCAGTGGCGGCGCAGACGAATGGGAAAAGCTCAAGAAGGCCGCTGACGACTATATCGACACACTACGCGAGCAGATCGAAACCTTGGGGATGTCACGCGCCGAGCAAGTGCGCTGGGAAGCGGCATCGAAAGCCAGCAAGGCGGCAACCCAGAGCCAGGGCGCGGAGATCAGGCGCCTGGGCGAGATCTTGGCGCGCAAGATCGAGACTCAGGAGGTCGCTACCGAGGCCGAGCGCGAAGCCAAGCGCGTGGCAGACGCGCTTGCAGCTGCCAATGAGCGACTGGGTGTTGCCTATGCCGAGATGGCCTACGGCCTGCAGGACGTCGCAAATGCGCAGCAAGACTTTTCCCAGCTGCAGTCTGACCTGTTCGGGATGCTGGCCGGGCCCGGCGAGCAGGCGATGGCGCAGTACAAGAGGGACCTGGAAGTCATCGACCAGTACCTCACCGCGATGTTTGCGGCCGGGCCGCTACCGGCTGACCAGGCAGCGGCTATCGAGGAGCGTGTGCGCGCTGCTACGGAGGGCGCCAAAAGGGGCTACGAAGAATCAATGCGCGAGATTGCGCAGCGCGCTGGCACTGACTTCGAGGAGATCTTCCGCCAAGCATTCGAGAACGGCATCAAGGGAGCGTCGCTCGAGGACTTCTGGAAGACCATCACCGAAGGCTTCAAGCGCGCTGTCGCCCAGGGCGGCGCCCAGGGCGCCGCAAACTTCGTCGCCGGTGGCATCGACATGATCGGTGGCGCGTACAACGCCTATCAGCAGGCGGGCGGTGGTGCTGGTGGAGTCTCGGCCGCACTGGCTCGGCTGCCTATTCCCGTGGTTCAGCCGATCGCGCAGGCGCTCAACACGATCAACAGCATCTTCGGTGGTCGGCTGTTTGGTACCAATTGGGAGACGCGAGGCAGCAGCAACCAGTTCAGCATTGCAAACGGCCAGGCATCTGGCAGCAGCAGCGTGAGCCAATCGCGTCAGCGTTCGCTGTTTCGGGGCACCGCTCGCCGGACTCAGACGACGGCGCTGAGCGGCGAGTCATTGGATGCCATCAACGGGCTCATGGCCAGCGCGCAACAGGCATTGGCCGGCGCCGCGCGCGCCGTGGGTGCCGAGGTGCCCGAGCTGCTGGCTTTCGCCTTCAAGCAGGAGTTCGACAGCAAGGGCAACCTGATCCGGGAGACGGCGACCATCGCCGGGCAGCAGTTCAGCGAGAGCCTGGAACAGGCCGCAGCGCGTTATGTGGGGCGAAATGTTCTTGCGCTGCTGGAAACGATCGATCCCGCACTCTCAGCACTGAGTGCACGCTTCGCCGCAACCGGTACCGACGTGCTCGACTTTGCCCAGGCGATGCTGCTGGCGCAGTCGGATATCCAGCGTGGCACAGGCCTGATCACGGACGGATCTCTGTCGGCTGTGGGTGAAGTGCTCGAATCGCTACGCCAGCCAGGAGAGGCTGTCGCTCAAACCTACCAGCGCGTGTGGGTGTCCACCCGGATGTACCTCGACGCGCTGAGCCTGCTTGATGGCGCCATGCAGGAATCGACGGCCGAGGTGGTGGCGTTTGCCTCCGACGCGGTCGATGCGCTGGGCGGTTTGGACGCGGCCGCGGCAGCCTTCAATGCCGTGCTCTCGACCTTCTTCACCGATGCTGAGCGCGCCGCGCTTCGCCTCCAGGAGGCACAGACCCGGGTGGCGCAGGAGTCGTCATCCCTGGGTGCCGATGGCGTGACCAGCGACAACTACCGCAGCCGATTCGACGCAGCCCGCCAGGCGGGACTGACGCCAGAGGAGTTCGCGGGATGGATCCGGCTGGGCGTGGCGATCGCCGACGCCAGTCAGGCGGCGGCGGATCTGGCTGAAGCCAGCGGCGAGACGGCTGATGCCATGCGCGACCAAGCCGGTGTCGCTCAGGATCTGTCGGAGGCGGCGAATGCCGCTGCGCAGGCCTACGAGGACTTGGGTGAATTCACCCGCGGACTGAATGATCAGATGACCGCACTGGCGCGCGACGGCATGAATGACTTCGTCGGCGGCATCGAGGACGTACAGGAGTGGACCCGGGAATCGATCATTCGGGCCAACGAGCTGGCGCGCGCGGCCGGCTTTCAGGGTGCCGCTGAGGAGACCCTCACCGAGATCCACCGCATCGCGGCGATGCGCATCGGCCAAGCGATGCAACAGCTTGAGCGTGAGACGGCGTCGCTGATCGAATCGCTGTATGGCGCTGCAGATGCCGTTGAAGAGGTCGACCCGCAGTCGGCCAACAGCCCGCTGCGGTTCGCTCACGACCTGGCGCGCGGGTTCCGCGAGATCGTCGACGAGATCGACCCCCAGCGCTATCAGCAGGCGCTGCAGGTGGCGGAGAACCTGTTCAATCTGAGCTGGGCGAGCGGCGACGATGCTCTGGACATCGGCGAGCGGCTGAGACTGCCGTTCGATCAGTTCATCCGCGACCTGGGCGTCGATCTGACCCGGCTGGGTGAAGCGAGCCAATTTGACGGTCTGGTGCAAGCAGCACGTGCGCTCGGAGTCGAGCTGCCCGAGCTGGCCGATCGCATCGGTGTGTCGCTGGGGTCGCTGTCGGATGCGAGTTCGCTGATCAACAACGGCTTCGAGCGCCTCCTCGGCCGACTCACGGAAGAGCAGGCGGCGCCCATCCGCGATCTGTTGAGCGAGCTGGAGACGGCACCAGAGTCCGAGCGCGGCCGCATCACCACCGCGCTGAACGCGGCCGTGAATTCTCTGCCCGCGGAGTTGCGGGCCCTGCTGGCGCCGTATCTGGATGACGTTGACATCAGCCCGCCAGAACAGGCGCAGATTGATGCGACCTCGCGCGTGGAGACGGCGGTGCAGGCTGGCAACAGCCTGCTGGACCGTATCCTGGCGTCGATTGGCCGATATGACCCGGACGCGAAGCCTGGCAGTGGCAATGTGCTTGTCCGTGGCGAGAAGATCGGACTCGGCAGCGCCGAGGCGAAAGTTGATCTGGCACCCGTAGCAGTTGCCGTGGACGATGCCGCCAGGCGGCAAGTGGCCGAGCTGCAAACCGCTGCGCGGAATGTGCGCTCGGTGGAAAGCGCTGTGATGGCCTCGAATCAGCTGCTGGAGCAATTGATCGGCGTGCTCCGGCGTGAGGCTGAGCGTACGAGTACTGCCGGGCTCAAAATTCGATGAACGCACTTTCTGCTGAGATCCAATTCGCTGACGGCACCGAGTACGTCGCGACGGTCGCGTTTGCCACATCGAGCGGCGATACGCCGTCCAACCAGCTGTTCCGAGCGCGGTTGGCCGATGCGTCATACGAGCGCTCGGTGAGTTTCGCGGTGCATCGCGGGGATGGTGCGCGGGTGCCGGCCGTCCAGGAGATTGTGCTGATCAATGCTGATGGGGCGCTCGATAGCTGGCTCGATCGGACCATCAAGGACCGCACGGTCATCCTCAAGAGTGGGCGCGTCGACGCGCCATACAGTACCTGGACTGTCCGGCAGCGCGCGATCGTCGACAAGATATCGCTCGCCTCTCGCACTACGATCAGCATCAAGTTTCGCGCCAAGCTGCAGGTGCTGGAGAAGCAGGCCACGCCAGCCTGGGTGACGGCACCTAACCCCGAAGTGGTTGGTAGCCGGCGCCCTGTGGCCATCGGCAAGGGGCTCTACTTCGGCGGTGTTCTGTACCAGCACTACAGCAACTTCGAACGCTTCTACTCCGTGTCGGACTGGCCGATTCACTCAATCACGAACTGGTGGAGCCGCTACAACACGGTGACGCCGGGTTACTACGTGCAGGGCATCCCGGAGGCGATCTATGGGCTGCGGCGTCGGTCAACAACGACGAACCTCGGCCCAGACGATCGCATGTGTCTGGAGATGCGTGGAGCGATTCGGCTGGGAACCGAGATGCTCGGTGCAGATGGCGAGTTCAGCTCATGGACGGCGGGCGTTCCGGATGGGTGGACCGTCAGCGCCGGCAGCGGCACGGTGACAGAGTCACCAACCGGCTCAGCACGGATCGACGGTGAGGACGTTTTCATCATTTGGGACGGGCTGGTCAAGGGTCAGCTCTACCATGTAGAGGTGCTGACGTACTCGGTGGACGCCGGCGTCTTCCAGATCATGAACAGTGGCACGGTGCTGCACTATGAGCCCGGAGACACCTACTTCTTCCTGTCGCCCAGGGTGTGGCGATTGACGTTTGAGGCCTACGACACCGAGCTTCGAATCGGAGTTCCGGTTTCGGCGACGGGTACCGTGGTCGTCGACCGAGTTCGGTTGTGGCCAGCCACCCCAGTTGACAAGATTCAGGCATGGGTGGAGCACCTGGTCATTGATCGTGGCGGACTGGTTACGGCGGATCTGGACTCGTCATCCCTGGAGGAACTCGAAACTGCCAAGCCATACGATCTGGCGTTTGCCAATGAGCAGGGCATTGAAACCGATGACCTGTTGCTGCGTGCGCTCGACAGCCTGAACGCGGCACTCTTTGAAGGACTTGATGGGCGCCTCAAGGCGGCATGGTTGCAAGACCCAACGTCAATGTCGTCCTCGGGCACCATCTACGACGCCGATCTGATTCTTGGCCAGTCTTGGGAGTGGGAAGACGATGATGCCGACGGCCTGTCGACGTCGCTTCGTTACAGCGTCAACTACGCGCAGCTGACGGCCAATGAGATTCAGGCGCTGCAGTCATTTGTGACCCTTCCTCAAGCGACGGTTGAGTCGCTACGCCGAGCTGATCGCAAGGTCTACGCCACCACCGCAACGCACAGCCACTATCAGCGCGCGTCGGAACAAGACGCCGCGCAGACGCTGATCGTCGACACGACCAGCGCTCAGAATGAGGTGAACAACCGCTGCGGACTGTTCGCGTCTCGCCGAAAGATGGGTGGGGCCTCGCTTCGTGATCTCGCGAAGTTCGAAGCGATGGAGCCTGGCCAATGCTGGACAGTTGAGTCCACCCGCTGGGGCACGTTCAAAGTCTTCGTGCTGCTGATAGGCGGGACGCTTCTCGGCACTACGCCGATCATCCGAATTCGCGTCTGGAGGTAGCCGTGGGATCTATGTTGTCACTGCTGAACTACATCGATCGGCCCTCGGTCAGCATCACCGCATCGCCAACAGCGCTAGGCGGTTTGCCAACGAGCAACATGAAGGTGCCCTGGTTCGATGGAATCGCGCGCGGAAGCTCCGCGTCGTACACGGTTTCCTTTTCCTGGCAGCAGGACATCCGGATCGAAGAGAACATCGACCCCGGTGACGTGACCGATCTGGTGGCTATTCTTGGTATCAACTGGCGCGGCCTGTTTGCTGCGGATTTGCGCTGGTGGAACGATGGCGGTTCGTATGCATCGCCAGCAGGGAGCCTGCTGCGGTCGTGGTACGGCGGCTACCCCAATCGGTGGCCGGGTCGGATTCCTCGAAATATCTTCATGGCTCTGCCAGAGCCCACCGTAGCGAAGTACTGGCGCGTCGATGTGACGCTGGGAACCTACTTGGAGGGCGCCGCATGGGCCTGGGAGGCTCGCCGGCTGTGGTCAGGCCCAGCTTTGCGGTTCATGGTCAGCAGTCCTCTGCGAACCAAGTACCTGGGCACAGAAGCTGTTGCGATCGGCGAGACAGCGATCCCATCGGTTGGAGACGGTCAGGCATACCGCCGAGTGAGTTTCCAAGGCCGCGCGATCCCGATCTCCGACATCTACGGACCAACGCCGTCAGCCGTGAACTCTCTGCACCAGCGCATGTACGAGAAGGGCCCGGACCGTGAGTGCATCTTCCTGCCTCGGACCGAGTGGCCGACTGTCGGAGACACAACCCAGCTCATGGGTGTTTATGGTCGTCTGGATGGATCGCTGGAGACAGTCCAGCTGCGAGGCAACCGGTTCGATATCTCGGGTGAGATCGTGGAGGTTCCAGCGCCGCTTCCTTACCCGCTGGTGCCTCCAAGCTGAACCAATACGACGACGTCGTCGCATCTGTGCGTTACGCTGTGCGGAGAAGCGTTCGCAAGCGCTGAAAATCTGACCGAAGTCATTTATGTCAAAATTCGGCCGCATTTATGTCAGCGCGCATCAAACGGGGCACGGGGAACGGGGAACGGGGAACGGGGAACGGGGCACGGGGCGCGGGGCACGGGGCACGGGGAACGGGAAAGGCTACGGGGCTCGGCGCTCTGGTAGGTCCGGACTGGTTTGGAGGCTTTTGAGCTGGGTGCAGGAAAGGCGTCCAGACAAGTCTGGACCTACCGAAGCGGGGGGCCGGCGTCATTGCGACCCCGGACTTGATCCGGGGGAAGCAATCCAGAAACGGTGTCGCAAGTCACTGGATTGCTTCGTCGCTGCGCTCCTCGCAATGACGCAGGCCTTTTGCCCCGTGCCCCGTTCCCCGTTCCCCGTGCCCCGTGCCCCGTGCCCCGTGCCTCGTGCCCCGTGCCCCGTGCCCCCGCCCCTTCTCCACCCCAATTTACACACGGCAACCAGCCCGGGACGAATCCCGGCTAGAATCGCCGGTCTGACTTGACCACAGCCCGCCGAGGCCGCCCCGCCGATGCACATTCTGGATGACAACTGGTACTCCGAGGCCCACGCCGGCTCGAATTCCGCGATCTCTTTCAAGATCAAGCGGTTGCTGCACTCCGAGAAGACGCCCTTTCAGACCATCGACATCTATGAGACCACCGATTGGGGCAACCTGATGGTGATCGACGGCTGTGTGATGCTGACCACGCGCGACAATTTTCTCTATCACGAGATGATGTCGCACCCGGCGCTGTTCACCCATCCGCGCGCCAAGCGCGTGGTCATCATCGGTGGCGGCGACTGCGGCACGCTGCGGGAAGTGCTCAAGCACGAGGAGGTCGAAGAGGCCGTCCAGTGCGATATCGACGAACGCGTGACCCGGCTCGCCGAGCAATATTTTCCGGAGCTGTGCGAGTCCAATGGCGATCCGCGCGCCAAGCTGATGTTCGGCGACGGCATCAAGTACATGGCCGAGCACGAGCCCGACACGCTGGACGTGATCATCGTCGATTCCACCGATCCGGTCGGCCCGGCCGAGGGCCTGTTCAACCGCGCCTTCTACCAGTCCTGCCTGAAGGCCCTGCGCCCGGGTGGCATTCTGGTGCAGCAGAGCGAGTCGCCGCTGGTGCATCTGCCGCTGATCACCGCGATGCGTACCCAGATGAAGGGCGCCGGCTTCGGTTTCCTGCGCACCCTGTGCTTCCCGCAGCCCTGCTATCCCTCGGGCTGGTGGAGCTGCACCATGGCGCGCAAGGGCATCGATCTCAACAGCTTCCGCGAGCGCGGCGCCGCCACCAAGAAATTCGAAACCCGCTACTACAACGTCGACATCCATCGCGGCGCGCTGGCGATCCCGGAATTCATGAAGGCAGCATTCCCGGAAGCCTGAGTAACTGCAGGTTGTCGGTGACGGTGCAGCAAAGAGCGCTCACGCGGAGGCGCGGAGGGCGCGGAGAAGAGCATTGATCCCAGGTCACGTTGGCCGCGGCGGGCTACGTGACTGATGCAGCTGTCGGATTCTGTGGGAGCGGCTTCAGCCGCGATCCGGGGGCTGGGGAATAAGCGCTACAGCGATCGCGGACAGAGTCCGCTCCCACAGGGACGAGCATCCAGACAAGTCTGGACCTACCACGGCCGGCAGCCCGCCTTGCTCCAGGTTGTCGGTGACGGTGCAGCAAAGAGCACTCACGCGGAGGCGCGGAGGGCGCGGAGAAAAGCGTTGATCGTTGGCCGCGCAGCGGGCTACGTGACGGATGCAGCTGTCGGATTCTGTGGGAGCGGCTTCAGCCGCGATCCGGGGCCCGGGGGAATGGCGCTACACCGATCGCGGACAGAGTCCGCTCCCACAGGGACGAGCGTCCAGACAAGTCTGGACCTACCACAGCCCGCGACCTGCTCTTCTCCGCGTCCTCCGCGCCTCCGCGTGAGACCGCTCTTTCCGCCACCGACAACCGACAACCAACAACCAGCATTCAGCGCCGCTTCGCCCGCGGATGGGCGCGGTCGTAGACCTCGGCCAGGTGCTGGAAATTGAGGTGGGTATAGACCTGGGTGGTGCCGATGTCGGCGTGACCGAGCAACTCCTGCACGGCGCGCAGATCGCCGCTGGATTCGAGCAGATGGCTGGCGAAGGAATGCCGCAACAGATGCGGATGCACGCGCTGCCAGATACCCTGTTTTTCAGCCCAGTGCTTGACCCGCGCCTGGATGCCGCGCGGGCTGAGTGCGCCGCCACGGCCATTGCCGAAGACCGGCTGCGTGGCTGCTGATCCGTGTTCGGCGGCCAGCGCGCGCAGCGCTTCGAGCGCCTTTGAGCCCACCGGCACGATGCGGGTCTTGGCGCCCTTGCCGAGCACGCGCACGCTGCCGTCATCCAGATCGAGCTCGCCCCAGCGCAGGCCGGCCACTTCCGACAGCCGCAATCCGCTGGAATAGAACAGCTCCAGCAGGGCACGATCGCGGGTCGACAGTTGCTCGTCCTGGGGGATTTCGACCAGCCGGGTGACGGCGTCGGCGTCGAGCACCGCCGGCAGGCGCTTGCCGAGTTTGGGCGGCTTGATGCTCTGCGCCGGATTGATCAGATCGGGATGGCGGGTCTCGCGCAACCAGCGATAGAGGCTGCGCACGGCGGCCAGCATCAGCGCCAGGCTGCGTGGCGCCAGTCCGCGCCGGTGGGCCTGCGTGATCACCGCGCGGACCTGATCCTTGCGCACGCTCGGCCAGTCGCTGGCCTCGGCCTGCACCAGCGCCCGCGCCACATCGGTCAGCTGCTGGCGATAGGTGCCGATGGTGCGCGGCGACAGTCGCCGCTCGATGGCCAGATGCCCGAGAAAGTCTTCGATCGTCTGCGACCAGACTGCTGGCAGGCTCTTGTCGACCGCAGATTCCCGGGCTTCCATGGGCTGACGTCCGCGCTAGCGCGCCGCCGCCGCCAGCAGCGCGGTTTCGATCAGCTCCGCGATCTGGCGCAGGAACACCGTCCCCATGCCGGGGTGGAAGCGGTTGGCGTCGGCGCTGCCGATGCCCAGAAAACCGGCCTTGCCGAAGGGCAGGACCACCGCCGATGCCACCTCGTCGGACAACTCGCCGAACAGGAATTCCAGCTTCTCGGCACGCAAGCGACCGCAGACCGGCTCGCGCTGCGCCCGCAATTCGGCGAAGGCACTCAAGGCAGGCGCATCGGCGTCGATTTCGATCAGCCAGGGCTCGTCGATCTGCAGGCGCGGCAGTCCGGTCAGGCACACCCGCACCAGATCGGTATGGAAATCCTCGCGCAGGCTGGCCGCCACGGCCAGCACGGTGTCACGGAAACTGCCCGCCCGCAGCAGCCGCAAGGCCAATTGATGCACCCGGCCGACCAGCGCCTGATTCTCTTCGGCCACCGTGACCAGATCGCGCAGCCGGTGGCTGAGCGAACGGTTCTTCTCGCGCAGCACCTCCAGCTGATAGTTGGTCAGCGAGGTCGCCGCGCCGGCCTCGCGCGGCATCACCAGCGCCAGCGCCAGATCCGGATAGTCGGCGAGGAAATTGGCGTGGCGGCGCAGAAATCCGGCCACATGGTCCGGGTTCATATCCAGATAGTCGCTCACAGGCAAAACTCTCCCTCGAAAACGGTCGTGGCCGGGCCACTGAGATACACCGGCGTGCCCGGACCTGACCAGCGCACGCGCAGGCGTCCACCGGGCAGGTCGACGGCCACATGTTCATCCACGGCCTCGGCCAGGCGCAAGGCGACCACCGCCGCGCAGGCACCGGAGCCGCAGGCCAGGGTTTCGCCGACCCCGCGTTCCCAGACCCGCAGGCGTACCTGCCTGCGATCGACGATCTGCACGAAACCGACGTTGGCGCGATCGGGAAAGCGCGGATGCTGCTCGATGGCCGGGCCGAGTTCGGACACTGGCGCCGAAGCCACATCGCTGACCTGCAGCACTGCATGCGGATTACCCATCGACAGCGCGCCGATGCTGACCTGCCTGTCCAGCACCTCGAGTTCATAGCGCAAGGACTGCTGCTCGGCGAGAAAGGGAATCTCGGCGGGTGCCAGCCGCGGCACGCCCAGCGCCAGTTCCACCTCGCCGTCGGCGAGAAAGTGCACGGCCACCGAACCGCCCGGGCTGTCCAGCAAGGCGCCTTCGGCCAGACCGTGATGCTGCCGCAGATAAGCGGCCACGCAGCGCGCGCCGTTGCCGCACTGGCCGGCGGCCGAGCCATCGGCGTTGACGATGCGGTAGCGAAACGCATGCCCGGCAGCGACAGCGGGCTCGATCACCATGATCTGGTCGCAGCCGACGCCGAAGTGGCGATCGGCCAGTCGTCGCGACAGCGCAGCATCCGGAAAGGGCGCACCTGCCAGCCGGTCGAGGATCACGAAATCATTGCCGGCACCGTGCATCTTGGTGAAGCGGATACCGCTCACTGGGCCGGCTGCTCCGCCTTGGCTGGCTCCTGATCGGCCGGCACCAGCGGGCCCTTGCTGCCGCAGGCGGGCAAGGCGATCAGCAGGACAGCAAGAACGGCTAAACGCGAGATCGTTGAGCGCATGGGCAAGCTCCGGGTTCGTTGCCCGCAGTATAGGGCTGCCGCTACGCTGCCATGAGGCGGCTGCGTGGCGCGTCGGCATCAGGTTCTGAACACGACACGCCGTCCCCCATTCCCGTCACTCCCGCGGAGGCGGGAGTCCAGAAGGTACACTGGATTCCCGCCTTCGCGGGAATGACGCAAGTCGGGCCCTCATCGGGAGAACGCAAGGACGCCACTGTGGGCCAGGGGATTGTCGCCTGACGCAGCCGTCCATCGCTCCCCTGCGGCCAGTAGAAGTCAGCGCCGCTGCCCCCTGCCCCCGGGAATTGCGGCAGAATCGCCGCTTTCCCTGCTGCTGGAACTGCCTGTGTCGGATCTGCTGGAAACCCTGGAGATGGAAACCGGCTCGCTGCCGCGACATGCCGTGATCTGGCTGCACGGTCTGGGCGCCGACGGCCACGATTTCGAGCCGATCGTGCCGGAACTGGTCGGGCGCCAATGGCCGCCGCTGCGATTCATCTTTCCGCACGCGCCGGTGCGCCCGATCACGGTCAACGGCGGCATGCGCATGCGCGGCTGGTATGACATCGGCGGTGTGGACATCGCCCACAAGCAGGATGGCCCCGGCATCCGCGCCTCGATCGCCGCCATCGAGCAGCTGATCGCCCGCGAGAACGCCCGCGGCATTCCGGCCGAACGCATCATCCTGGCCGGATTCTCGCAGGGCGGGGCCGTGACCCTGGCAGCGGGACTGCGCCGCAGCGAGCCACTGCTGGCGATGATCGCGCTGTCCACCTATCTGCCGCTGCACGAGACCTTCCCGGCCGAAGCCGCCAAGCCGAGCCTGTCGGTGCCGATCTTCATGGGCCACGGCAAACATGATCCGGTGGTGCCCGAATCGCTGGGAGCGATGAGCCGCGACTGGCTCAAGGCCGCCGGCTGCCCGGTGGACTGGCACAGTTACCCGATGCCGCATTCGGTCTGCGCTGAGGAAATCCGCGATCTGCGCGCCTGGATGGAGCCGAAGCTGAGGTAGGGCGGAACCCGCCCGCGACCCTGCCGGCAAAAGCGATACCGCTTCGAAGGCGGATTCCGCCGGCCAGCAACGATGGATGCCGCCGTTGGCCGAAGAGCGTCCAGACAAGTCTGGACCCACAAGAGCGGTGGCGGAACCCGCCAGATTGACGGCGCTGTGGGAGCGGGCTCTGCCCGCGATCGGCATCGTTGATGCGAAGAACGTATCGCGGGCAGAGCCCGCTCCCACAGACATCAAAAGCGTCCAGACAAGTCTGGACCCACGAGAGTGACGGCGGATTCAGCCAGCCGTGGCGCAGCTTGACCGCGGATTCTTCGCCTTTGGCGAAGAATCCGCACTACGCCGCGATCGCCCGGACCATGACGCGCTTGCCGTACAGGTGCTGCTCGTAGCCATGCTCCGGTGGCGGCACCAGGGCGACATCCCTGAAGCCGATATTGCGCATGATCCAGAGCAGGCCGTCGGTATCGGGCGCCAGGCAGATGCCGGTGGTCGAGGCCTCGGCGGCGTGGGTTTCCGCCATTTCATCAATGATCCCGAAGCTGCCCTTGAGCGGCCGCACGAAGCGGTAGTTGCCCCAGTCGACAAAGCCGCGCATGCCCGGCACCACCTGGGTCTCGACCAGACAGAGCCCGCCGGGCGCGGTCAGCGCACGGGCCCGGCGCAAGGCGCCGATCGGATTCTCCAGGTGGTAGATCAGACCAAAGCAGAGCACCAGCGGGTGGATACCGAAGCGCTCCGGCGTGGTGTCGTGGACATCGCACTGCTGAATCTGGATGCGCTCGGCCAGGCCCATCGCGGCGGTGACAGCGCGAGCGTCGGCAACATGCTCATCGCGCGGCTCGATGCCGGTGACGCGCTCGACCCCGTGCTCGGTCAGCTGCCAGGAAAACCAGCCCTGGTGGCAGGCCAGATCAACCGCACTGGCAATCGGCTGATCGCCAAAATGCTCGCGCAGCGCCCGCGCCATCATCTGCACGCGGGTGCTGTGCACCTCGTCGAGCGAGCCATCGTGATAGCTCGACGTGACCGCACCCGACGGCAGCGGGAAGCGGTAAAACCAGGTCTTGGCCAGCAGTTCTTGTTCAGTCATTGGGAGGCGGGAAAAGGGGAAAGGGAAAAAGGAAAAGGGAAGAGCGCAGAGCAGGCTTGCCGTGCTTGGACAGATCGGCGGCGCGGGGGTTCCCGTGACGGGGGAAGCATGCCATGGGGAGCGCGAGGGCACGAGGGCACGAGGGCACGGGGCACGGGGCACGGGGCACGGGGCACGGGGAAAAGGCTACTAGCTTTGGGCTCGTGTAGGTCCAGACTCGTCTGGACGCTTTTCCTGAGCGCGAGCAAGAGCGTCCAGACAAGTCTGGACCTACAAGAGCGCCGGCCACCCGCGCCTTTCCCGTGCCCCGTGCCCCGTGCCCCGTTCCCCCTGCCCCTCGCCAAGCTACATCTGCGCCGGCAACCAGGTCGCCAGCCCGGGAAACAGCGCGAGCACCACCAGCATCAACAGCTGAATGGCAATGAAGGGCAGCACGCCGCGGTAGATGGCGCCGGTATCCAGTTCCCTGGGGGCCGCTCCGCGCAGGTAGAACAGGGCGAAACCGAAGGGCGGGGTCAGGAAGGAGGTCTGCAGATTGATCGCCAGCATCACGCCCAGCCAGATCGGATCCACGCCCAGGGCCAGCAGCGGTGGGGCCACCAGCGGCACCACGATGAAGATGATCTCGATGAAGTCGATCAGGAAGCCGAGCAGGAAAACGGTGAGATTGACGATGATCAGGGCGCCGAGCACGCCACCCGGCATGCCGGTCAACATCTGGTGCACCAGATCGTCGCCACCGAAACCTCGGAACACCAGCGAGAACAGCGCGGCGGCAATCAGGATCATGTAGACCATGCTGGTGATCAGCGCGGTGCGCTCAGCGGTCTGGCGCAGCGCCGCCAGACTCAGCTCGCGCGCAGTCGCGGCCAGCAGCAGTGCACCGACGGCGCCGATGGCCGCCGCCTCGGTGGGTGTGGCCAGCCCGCCGATGATCGACCCAAGCACCGCCACGATCAGCAGCAGCGGCGGCAACAGCGCCCCGAGCAGGCTGCGCAGGCCCGGCTTCTGACGCATCGCCGCCGGCAGTGCCGGCGCCCGTTGCGGTTGCAGCCAGGCGACCGCCATCAGGTATATGAGATAGCCGCCAACCAGGACCAGCCCCGGCAGCATCGCGCCAGCGAACAGATCGCCCACCGACACGGTCTTGGGCGCGTACACACCCATGCCGAGCTGGGCCTTCTGGTAGGCATTGCCGAGCACATCACCCAGCAGTACCAGAATGATCGAAGGCGGAATGATCTGCCCGAGCGTGCCCGAGGAGCAGATCGTGCCTGCGGCAATCCGGGGATCGTAGCCGGCGCGCAGCATGGTCGGCAGGGCGATCAGCCCCATGGTGACCACGGTGGCGCCAACGATGCCGGTGCTGGCGGCCAGCACGGCACCGACCAGCAGCACCGAAATCGCCAGGCCGCCACGCAGCGAGCCGAACAGGCCGGCCATCGCCGTGAGCAGGCGTTCTGCGATCCTGGAGCGCTCCAGCATCACGCCCATGAACACGAACAGGGGCACGGCCAACAGCGTTTCGTTGCCCATGATGCCGAACACGCGGTTCGGGAAGGCCTCGAGGAAGCTGGCGTCGAAGCTGCCGGTGGCGATGCCGATCCCGGCAAAGATCAAGGACACCCCGGCCAGCGTGAAAGCCACCGGCAAGCCCAGCAACAGCGTCAACGCCAGACACACGAACAGGGCGATCGCCAGACCGGCAGCCAGACTCATGCGCGGTGCTCCCCGGCGGCACCAGCGGCGATCCGGGCACCGAAACGGGCCGCGCGGGCCAGTGCCTGCAGGGCCAGCGTCAAGGCCATGCCCAGGATCAACGATTTCTGCAGCCAGATGGCCGGCAAACCGCCGGGCTCACTGGAGCTCTCGCCGATGCGCCAGCTCTGCATGACGTAATCGACGCTGTGGAGGCCGATGAAGATCGCAAAGGGCAGCACCACCCCGAGCATGCCCAGCAGTTCCACCCAGGCCCGCGTGCGCGGCGACCAGTGCCTGGAGAGCACGTCCACGCGCACGTGCTCATCGCGCTGCAGGGCATAGGCAGCACCCAGCAGGAAGATCGCCGCGTTCAGCGCCAGCACGGACTCACGCAGCCAGGGTTGTGACCATTGCCAGCCATAGCGCAACAGCACCACGGCGAAGCCGGTCAGCACCAGCAGCAGCACCAGCACGGCCAGCAGGGCGCCCAGCCAGCGTACCGGCGCGTCGAGAGCGTGCGCGAGTTTGAGCAATCGGTCAGCCAGGGCCATGTTCGGCGTTTGCACAGGAACAGGGGCGGGAGCATAGCCCGAGCGCGGCGGGTCGGCTGCCAGGTGTGACGTGATTGGCAACTTCAGGAACAGCCCTGGCACGCGCTCCGGGCACCTCGCGTTGTAGTAGTCATCGTCATCAGCATGGAGACTACCGTGGACGTGGCAGCGCCGATCCGGCAGGCCGTACGCAATCGCCAGGACATCTTTGTCGCCCGCCAGTTTCTCAGCCCCAGCGAGTGCGCCTCGTGGATGGCGCTGGGTAATGCCAGCGGCTTCCGGGCGGCACCGATCAACACGCCGAGCGGTCCGCAGCTGGCGCCGGAGCTGCGCAATAACGAGCGCCTGATTCGGGACGATCCTGAACTGGCCAGGCTTTGGTGGAGTCGCTGCCGCAACCTGCAACTGCCGAGCTTCGGGCGCTGGCGGCCGGTTGGCCTGAACGAGCGTTTCCGTTTCTATCGCTACCGTCCCGGCCAGTACTTCGGTGTGCACCGCGATGGCAGTTATCGCCGCTCCGCCGATGAACTGAGCTGGATGACGCTGCTGGTCTATCTGAACGAGGATTTCGACGGCGGCGAAACCCGCTTCTACCCGCTCAATGCGGAGCCGCTGACGATCCGCCCGCAGACCGGCATGGCCCTGGTGTTCATGCACGACCGCGCCCACGAAGGCGCGCCGGTGCTGCGCGGCAGCAAGTACGTGCTGCGCACCGACATCATGTACCGGCGCGAGCGTTGAGCGACGGCATTATTGGACCCTGCGGGAGTCCCGGTCGCCCCTGGCGGTGCGCTTATTCGCGCGTCAAACGTGGGAGGGCACGCGGGCGCGCAATGGCAGCCTCACCGCGAGCCCTTGATCTAACGTGCGCTCTTACCCTCTCGGCATCGAATCAAGTACTAGCGATAGCCTGGGTGAGAGCGGCTTCAGCCGGAACATGTCCAGGCCAGCTGGCAACAGAATCTCCAACGCGGAGAACGCAGAGAGTCGCGGAGATCGCAGAGTAGAGCTGATCAAGGATTGCCCTTGCCACTCTCCGTGTTCTCTCTGCTCTTCCTTTGCGTTCTCTGCGTGCTGCTTTTAGCAGCAACTCACCGCGAGTCCTGGTTTTCGCGGTCGCGTATGAATCCGCTCCCACAGGTCGGCGCTGCCCCGCGTCTGCTCAGCGCTCCCGGTAGCCGCTGCTGCCGGCCTCGAACAGGGCTTCAAGGTCCTTGCGTGACTGTTCGGCGCCTTGAATGATGGCCGACTCGTCGTCGTAGACCAGATGCTGTTCCTGCATCAGCTGCTCGTCGAAAGCCACGAATCGTTCGATGCGATCGGCCGCCGTCGCCGCGTCCAGACCGAGTTCCTCCAGCAGCTGCCGGGTGACCACCAGGCTGGAATGCAGGGTCTCGCGAATGACGGTCTCGATGCCCAGATCCATCAGCTTGAAGGCGTGCTGGCGATTGCGTGCCCGGGCCAGGATGCGCAGCTTCGGATAGAGCCGACGGACCACGCGCGCCACTCGTACCGAATGCTCGGGGTCTTCCAGGGCCAGGATCAGCACCTTGGCCTCGCCGACGCGCGCGGCGCGCAGAATCTCCGGCCGGGCCGGATCGCCGTAATAGAGCTTGGAGCCGAAGCGACGACTGAAATCGACCTGTTCCGAGGACGGTTCGATCACCGTGTACGGAATCTTCTGCGCCGCCAGCACCCGCCCGGGTATCTGCCCGAAGCGACCGAAGCCCGCGATCACGACCTCGACCCGCTCGTCGGGCATCTCGTCGAAAGGCCTTTCGGGCTCAGCCTTGCGGGCATGGCGGTCGGTCATCGCCGCCAGACCCAGCACCAGCATCGGCGTCAATGCCATCGCCAGAGCCACCACCAGATTGAGCAGTCCGGCCAGGTCCGGATCCAGCAGCTTGGACTTCTCGGCTGTCGCAAACACCACAAAGGCAAACTCGCCGCCCGACGCCAGCAGCGCCGCCAGCAGCAGACTGGCGCGGTTGCTGTAGTGGAAGGCGCGGCCCACGGCCCACATGACACTGACCTGCAGCGACAGCACACCCAGTACCAGCGCGATGACCAGCAGCGGCTTGGCCGCCAGCAGCGCCAGATCCAGATTCATGCCCACGCCCATGAAGAACAGGCCCAGCAGCAGACCCTTGAAGGGCTCGATATGCGATTCCAGTTCGTGCCGGTACTCCGAATCGGCCAGCAGCACGCCGGCCAGGAAGGCACCCAGACCCATCGACAGACCCGCCTTCTGCATCAGCAGCGCGGTGCCGAGCACCACCAGCAGGGAGGTGGCGGTGAACACCTCCACCAGCTTGGTGGCCGCGACCACCCGGAACACCGGGCGCAACAGGTAGCGCCCGGCAATGACCACGGCCAGGATGCTGCCGATGACGATGCCGATGGATTGCCAGGCCGGTCGACTGGCCTGCACCACTTCGCCCGCCGCCAGCAGCGGAATCAGGGCCAGCACCGGTACCGCGACCAGATCCTGGAACAGGAACACGCCGAAGGAAGCGCGGCCATGGTCGGCGGTGAGTTCGGAACGCTCGGACAGGATCTGCACGCCAAAAGCCGTCGACGAGAGCGCCAGACCAAAGCCGGCGATGACCGCGGCCGTCAGCGGCAATCCCATCAGCAAGCCAGCGCCCGCCAGCAGCGCCGTGGTCAGACCCATCTGCGAGGCACCCAGCCCGAACAACAGCCGGCGCATGATCCACAGCCGCTGCGGCGACAGTTCCAGACCCAGCAGGAACAACAGCATGACCACGCCGATCTCGGAGAAGGTCAGCACCAGTTCGGGATCCGCCACCAGGCCGAGCGCCTGTGGGCCGATGATCACGCCAGCAACCAGATAACCCAGCACCGCGCCCAGGCGCGCCCGTTTGCTCAGCGGCACCATGAACACCGTTGCCGCGAGAAAGATCACCGCGTAGAGCAGAAAAGTGTGGTCGTCGTGCATGCGCGGGCCGGGCTGATGGATGGGCCGATTCTAGGGGCGCTGGCGCTCCGGTACCACGAGGGCGCAAGTGCCGGGGGCAAGAGGGCACGAGAGATTCCAGATCTCGCCAGAAGCGGCCTTTTCGTGTCCTCTCGCCCTCGTTCCTTGCGCCTTCACCCGCGCCGATAGGGCGAGTCCACGCCCTCGGGCTGGATGCCGAAGCGCTTGTAGGTCCACTGGTACTGCTCCGGGCAACTGCGCGCCAGTTCCTCGATGACCGCGTTCATGGCGGCCGCGGCAGTCATAGGCCCATGATCGAGAAACCGGACGGCAAATCCCGCCCCCGCCGGCAGGCGCTCGGCCCAGGCGAACAGCACTCTGGCGCCGGTGCGGCCCGCCAGTCTGGTGAACAGGCTCATGGTCAGTGCGCTGCGGCCGAAGAACGGTGCGAACTCGCCCTCGCCGACCTTGGGCTGCTGATCAGGCAGGATGCCAACCACACCGCCGTCCTTCAGTCGCTTCAGCAGCGTACGCACGCCGGCGGCTTCAGCGCGCACCGGCTCGGCGCCAAAGCGCCCGCGACAGCCGTTGATCAGCGCCTCCACCCAGCGCTGCCGCGGCGGCCGATACAGAATCGCCACGGGCACCGTTCGGCTGAGATAGAGATTCAAGGCCTCCCAGGCGCCCAGATGCGGCGCCGCGATCAGCACGCCCTGGCGGGATGCGAGCGCGTCCAGAAACAGCTGCTCGCCCTCGACAACCTGAATGCGGGCGTTGACCGTCGCCGCCGCACGGGTCCAGAGCCAGCATAGCTCGGTAGCGGTTTTCCCGGTCTCGGCCATGCTTGGCGCGAGCAGGTCCCGCCGCTGATCCTCGCCCAGTTCGGGAAAGCACAGCGCCAGATTGGTCGCCGCCACCCGCGCTTCGCGCGCGCCCAGACGCAGCCACAGTCGTCCCAGCGCGGCACCCAGCGCCTGCAAGGCTGTCAGGGGCAACCGCCCCAGCAGCCACATCAATGCAAAGATCAGACGCGCGGCCATCGGCGTCAGGGCAGCCATTCATCGGTCATGCGATCAGCATAGCGAAGCCTGGCAGGCACGGAGCGGCTTTGAGGAGGGACGCGCGCCTGCGCGGCCGCTCTTGATCTTCAGACCAGGCAAGGCGGCGCCGCAGCGCGGCGCCCTCCACACCAGCGACCCGAAATCCCCTGGGGCGTGCGCCGGCATGGGCTAGACGGAGAGCGCAGCGAAGCAATTCAGCCACTTTGGCATCCCATCTGGATTGCTTCGTCGCTGCGCTCCTCGCAATGACGCCGGGGGGATCTTTCACCTTTCACCTTTCACCTTTCAGTTGATGTAGCTTGGGCCAAGCGCAGCGTGCCCAACAATGGCCGCCGGTGTTGGGCACGCTGCGCTTAGCCCAAGCTACAGTTCATGGCCTCTGGGCAGTTTCGGAACGATAAGGTTGGCTCGCAATAACGCCAGCGCGACTCTTTCACGGTTCAGCTTTCCCGCCCCTCCCTTCCCGCCTAACATTCCCTGCCTTCGCCGCCCAGGCCGCTCCAGCCCATGATCTCCCTGATCCAGCGCGTCTCTTCCGCCCATGTCGAGGTCGCCGGCGAGACCGTCGGTGCCATCGGTCGCGGCATCCTGGCGCTGGTGGCGGTGGAGAAGGCTGATGGCCAGGCCCAGGCCGACCGTCTGCTGGAGCGCATCCTCGGTTACCGCATCTTCGAGGACGCCGAGGGCAGGATGAATCGCTCGCTCGCCGATATCGAGGGTCAGCTGCTGCTGGTGTCGCAGTTCACGTTGGCGGCCGACACCCAGAAGGGCATGCGTGCCAGTTTCACGCCGGCCGCCAGTCCCGAAGACGGTCGGCGCTGGTTCGACTATCTGGTGGAATCGGCGCGAAAGCAGGTACCTGGCCTTGCAACCGGCCGTTTCGGCGCCCATATGCAGGTACATCTGGTCAACGACGGTCCGGTGACCTTCTGGTTGACGGCGCGCTGAGCGTCCCTTGATGTACCGAAAGCGCGTGGAGGGAGAGGAGCAGCGGAAGTGGGGCACGGGGCACGGGAAGAGCATCAACCGGCATCAAATTGCGTCTGACGTTTCACCTTGCTCACGACCGGGCACCAAGGTAGCAGGCCACCCCGCTCCTGATTGACGTTTCACGTTTTGCGTTTCACCTGGCTGGCGAGATCGTTGGACATCGCGGCACGCCCCACCTTCCTAAGGCTCCGCTGAACGACTCAACTCTATTGCACCTGAACGTGAAACTTGCTAGGCGCCATTACGGTCTTCTGTTAGACTGCCGGGTTCCTCTTCCCACCCTTATTCCTCCGGGCTCATTGCGCATGGAAAATCCTGATCAGCTTGCTCCGCCCCAGGATCAGAAGTCCGAACTGAAATTGCTGATCGTCAAAGGCAAGGAACAGGGCTATCTGACCTACGCTGAAGTCAACGACATTCTGCCGGACGACATCGTCGATCCCGAGCAGATCGAAGACATCATCAGCATGATCAACGACATGGGTATCGAGGTGCATGAAGTTGCGCCGGATACCGAAAGTACGATCGTGCCTGAAACCCCGGCGCCCGCGCCGGAAGAAGACACCACCGAAGAAGCCGTGGCCGCGCTGTCGGCGCTGGATGGCGACGTCGGCCGCACCACCGACCCCGTGCGCATGTACATGCGCGAGATGGGCACCGTGGAGCTGCTGACGCGCGAAGGCGAAATCGCCATCGCCAAGCGCATCGAAGAAGGCCTGGTTCAGGTCCAGCACGCGCTCGCCAGCTTCCCGTGGTCGGTGCAGATCCTGCTCGATGACTATGACGTGCATCTGGAAGGCGGCAAGCGCCTTGCCGAGATCGTGATCGGTTTTGCCGATCTGGAACAGGCCAATCTGGAAGAAGCCGCAGAAGAAGTGCTCGACGACGCCGAAGACGCGGAAGACGAGGACGACGCCGACGACACCACCACCGAGGAGGAGGAGACCACCACGGTCGACACCGGCCCCGATCCGGAGGAAGTGGCACGGCGCATGAATCTGCTGCGCGAGCTGTACGCCAAGTTCGCCAAGGCCCACATCAAGCATGGCCCGCATCATCAGGCCACGCTGGCCATCCGCGAGGAAATGAGCGCCGAATTCCTCAAGCTCAAGATGCCGCCGCTGATCATCGACAGCTTTACGCGCAAGCTGCGCGAAGTGGTCGCCAGCATCCGTCAGCACGAGCGCGCCATCCGCGATCTCTGCGTGCACCGCGCCAAGATGCCGCAAGCGCAGTTCGTGCGCAGCTTCATCGGCAACGAGACCAACCTCGGCTGGATCGATGATCAGCTGACGCAGAAACAGAAATGGACCGCCGGTCTCAAGAACGTGCGCGATCAGGTCATCGTCGAGCAGGAAAAGCGCGTGGCGCTGGAAGGTTCGCTGAATCTGTCCAGCGGCGAAATCAAGGAGATCAACCGCGCCGTCGCCATTGGTGAGGCCAAGGCGCGCAAGGCCAAGAAGGAGATGGTCGAGGCCAATCTGCGTCTGGTCATCTCGATTGCCAAGAAGTACACCAACCGTGGCCTGCAGTTCCTCGATCTGATCCAGGAAGGCAACATCGGCTTGATGAAGGCGGTCGACAAGTTCGAATACCGTCGTGGCTACAAGTTCTCCACCTATGCCACCTGGTGGATTCGTCAGGCCATCACCCGCTCGATCGCGGATCAGGCCCGCACCATCCGTATTCCGGTGCACATGATCGAGACCATCAACAAGCTCAACCGCATCAGCCGGCAGATGTTGCAGGAGATGGGTCGCGAGCCTTCGCCGGAAGAACTGGCGGAGAAGATGGACATGCCGGAAGACAAGATCCGCAAGGTACTCAAGATCGCCAAGGAACCGATCTCGATGGAAACCCCGATCGGCGACGACGAGGATTCCCATCTGGGCGATTTCATCGAGGACATCAGCATTGTGTCCCCGAGCGAGGAGGCCACCAACCTCGGCCTGTCGGAGACGGTCAAGGACGTGCTTTCCGGCCTGACGCCGCGTGAAGCCAAGGTGCTGCGCATGCGTTTCGGCATCGACCTCAACACCGACCACACGCTGGAAGAGGTCGGCAAGCAGTTCGACGTCACCCGCGAGCGCATCCGTCAGATCGAAGCCAAGGCCCTGCGCAAGCTGCGCCATCCCAGCCGCAGCGAACAGCTGCGCAGCTTCCTCGATCTGGATTGATCAGCGGGTATCGCTGATCGCGCGTATGCGCCAACAGCGCGCCCGGGCATCCAGATCGACGGCAAGGCAAGCATCGACCCGGCACTCGCGAGAGTGCCGGGTTTTTTGTGCCCGTTTGCTGCCGGTGGTGGTCCGGGCCAACGTTGACCATTGCCGGCCGCACACTGGGTTAGACTTCTGACCGACCTGAATTCCCGGAGCTGCTCGTGCGCGCATTGGCACTGATGATTGGCCTGTCCCTGATGGCACCCGTGCTGGCCGCACCCGACAAGGTGGCCGGCAACGTCGGCACCGCACTCGGGCAGAGCGGCAAGGCCGAGATTCTGGTGACGCTCAGCGAGCAGGCCGACCTTGCCCGTCTGGCCGAAAAGCACAGCGGCGACGACCGTCTGATCAGCAGCGTGGCAGCCTTGCGGGCCCGCGCCGCGCAGTCGCAGGCGCCGCTGCGCGCCTGGCTGGACAAGCGCGGCGTGAAATACCGCAGCTTCTGGGTAGCCAATTTCATCGCCCTGGAAGCGGACGCAGATCTGATCGATCAACTGGCGGTGCGCAAGGATGTGGCGGCGATCGAACTCAATTCCCGGCTAGGCATGGAGCGTCCAGCCGACGAAGCGCCGGCCATCGTGAAGGCGGTGAACGCCATCGAAGCCGGCGTCAACAGGATCAATGCTCCGGCGCTGTGGGCCATGGGCTTTCGCGGTCAGGGCGTGCTGGTCGCCGGACAGGACACCGGCTATCAATGGGATCACCCGGCCTTGAAGAACCAATATGCCGGCTGGAACGGCAACAGCGCCGACCACGACTACCATTGGTTCGATGCCATTCACAGCGGCGGTGGCGGCGTTTGTGGTGTCAATTCGCCGGTGCCCTGCGACGACAATTCCCATGGCACCCACACCATGGGCACGATGGTGGGCGACGATGGCGCCAGCAACCAGATCGGCGTCGCCCCCGGCGCACGCTGGATAGCCTGCCGCAACATGAATCAGGGCGATGGCACACCCACCACTTACAGCGAATGCTTCCAGTGGCTGCTGGCACCGACCGACCGCGCCGGCAACAACCCCGATCCGCTGCGCGCGCCGCACGTCATCAACAACTCCTGGGGCTGCCCGCCGTCCGAAGGCTGCACCGCGCCGAACATCCTGCAGACAGTGGTGGAGAACGTGCGCAATGCCGGAATTCTGGTCGTGGTTTCGGCGGGCAACAGCGGTTCAGCATGCTCGACGGTCAGCGATCCCGCCGCGATCTATGCGGCAAGTCTGACGGTCGGCAATCTGAACGGCACCGCGATGTCCGGCAGCAGCAGCCGTGGTCCTGTATTGGTTGACGGCAGCAGTCGGCTCAAGCCTGATGTTTCCGCGCCTGGCACCAGCGTGCGCTCAGCCGTCCCGACCAATGGCTATGGCCTGAAGAGCGGAACCAGCATGGCTGGTCCGCACGTGGCTGGCCTTGCGGCGCTGCTGATGTCGGTGGATCCCACCCTGAAACGCGATCCAGCCAGGATTGAAGCCCTGTTGCGCGACACTGCCGTGGCCGACATCACCACCACCCAGACCTGTGGCGGCACTGCCTCGCCCGGCACCATTCCCAACAACACCTTCGGCTACGGCCGAGTTGACGCCCTGTCGGCCGCCCGCAATGGCCTGGGCGTGCTGCAGCGCAACGGTTTCGAGTAAGGCGGCGACAAATCCACCCTGTGGGAGCGGCTTCAGCCGCGACGGCTGTTCCCGACCAACCGATCGCGGACAAAGTCCGCTCCCACAGGTCAGGTTGACCAGCAGCGCCTACTTTCGCGGCCAGGCGGCCATGAAGGCCCACAGGGCGCCGAGGCCGGCGATGCCGGCGGCGGCGGGGACTCCGAGCACCTTGGGGCCGCCGGCGTCGAAGGCGTACAGCAGGCCGGCGACGATCATCAGGCCGCTGCCCAGGATCGCCAGCACGGTCTGGCGCTGGCCCTGGCGGGTGACGGCGATCAGCTTTTCGATATCGGGTGAGCGCATCCGCAGCTGGTGCTGCCCGGACACCGACTGCTTCAGATACTCGTGCAGCAGGCGCGGTATTTCCGGAGCGTTCTGCACCAGTCCCGGCAGGCGCACGCGGATTTCCTTGAGCGCGGCATTGAAACCGTACTTGTCGGCCATGATCTGGGCCAGCACCGGTTTGGCGACGGCCCACAGATCAAGTTTTGGAAACAGGGTGCGCGCCAGTCCCTCGATGTTGAGCAGGGTCTTCTGCAACAGGATCAGCTGCGGCTGCAGCGTCAACTGATATTGCTGGGCCACGGCGAACAGCTTCATCAACACCTCGCCCAGTGAGATCTCGCTCAGCGGTCGGGTGAAATAAGGCTCGCAGACGCCGCGCACGGCGCCTTCCAGATCGTCGATGCGCACCGTGTTCGGCATCCAGCCGGCCTCGACATGCAACTCGGCGATGCGGCGGTAGTCCTGGGTGAACATGGCCATGAAATTCTCGGCCAGGTAGCGCTGGTCGGCTGGCGGCAGCGTACCCATGATCCCGAAGTCCAGCGCGATGAACAGCGGATCGTCCGGATGCTCACGGGCGATCAGCACATTGCCCGGATGCAGATCGGCATGGAAGAAGTTGTCGCGGAACACCTGGGTGTAGAACAGGCGCACGGCTCGCTCTGCCAGCTTCTCGAAGTTGATGCCGGCCGCCCGCAGGCCTTCGACATCATTGAGCGCAATGCCGTAGACCCGCTCCATGGTGATCATGCGGGTGCGCGTGAGTGGCCAGAGCATCTCCGGTACGTACATCTCCCTGGAGCCGGTCCAGTTGCGTCGCAGCAGGCTGCCGTTGGCGGCCTCGCGCATCAGATCCAGTTCCAGCGTCAGCGTGCGCTCGATCTCGGTGACCACATCGGTGGGGCGAATGCGATCGGCGTGCGCGAGGCGTTTCTCGGCGATGGCGGCGATGGCCTTGAGCAAGGCCAGATCGCCATTGACGCGCTCGCGTATGCCCGGGCGCAGCACCTTGATGACCACTTCGCGGCCGTCGTGCAGAGTGGCGGCATGGACCTGGGCGATCGACGCCGAGGCATGCGGCTTTTCATCGAAGCTGGCGTAGTGCGTGGCGATGCTCGCGCCCAGTTCGGCCTCGATCAGCACCCGCGCCTCGGCACCGGGAAACGGAGCCACGCGGTCCTGCAGCTTCTCCAGTTCGTCGGCGACATCCTGCGGCAACAGATCCCGACGGGTGGACAGGATCTGCCCGAACTTGACGAAGATCGGGCCCAGTTCTTCCAGCGCCCGACGCAGGCGTTCGCCGCGCGCCATGCCCGCGGCACCGACGGCATCGCCGCTGAGCGCGCGCAGCCAGGTCAGCGGCCGGAACAGGCGCGCCGCCGGCGTGACCTCGTCGAGGCGATAACGCACCAGCACGCGCCCGATACGCCAGATGCGGAGGAAGGCGCGGAGGTTCATGGGTGGCGGCGTGTTGCGGCGAAAACCGCTTTGCTCTCGCAAGCAAAGTCAAACGTAAAACGTGAAACGTCAATTCGAGGCGGGCTCTTGCGCTTCCCCGTGCCCCCTGCCCCCTGCCCCCTGCCCCGCTGTGCGGTCGCTCTCACGATGCCGCCCGCCGTGCCCGGGCCAGACGCTCGATGCGGGCTTCCAGGCGCTCGACGGCATCCCGGGTGTCTTCGACGCCATCGATGAAATCGGCCAGTTCGCCGGGTGCGATCAGGTCTCGGGATTCTTCACGCAGATACTCGCTGGTCGAGCGCACGAAGGACCTGGCTGTCGAGCGGCCCCAGGCCAGGGCGCCGCGCAGACCTTTGGCAATCTGATAGCCCGCGACCTCGCCGAAGAAATCGGCAAAGGGCCGATCCCAGTCCGGATCCAGCTGGGTGATCAGCTTCTGTACCCGTCGGGCCAGATCGGCATCCCCGGAGATGTCGATGCGCCCGGCCGGCAGCTCGAAGCCGCCGCGTTCGGCCGCCAGTGCGACCAGGGCGCCGGCGCTGGCGCTGATCGACAGATCCGGCGCGCTGGCGTCACTGGCCACAAGCTTGCCTGCGCGCACGCTGAGCTGCACCGGCGCCGGCCAGGGCTTGAGGCGCAGGGCAATGCTGCGACCCTCCAGAGCACGCAGGGCGTCGGCACTGGCGCTGTCCAGTGCCAGCACCCGATTCAGCGCGGTCTCGACCAGCCGCAGCAGCGGCGATGGCCATTTCGGAAGTTCGTCGGTCATTGCATCAGAGGGGTATTCGGGAAGGTCTGCATGTTAACTCGCATCGCCTGCAGATCGGGTGCAGAGCACGCTGGTCGGCTGCGCTTGATGCGCCGCCAGAACGGGAGTAATGTGGACCTGCGCCCCACGGTTGATTGAGGGCCTCATGGTCCGATGTAACGCGCCGCATCCTGTTCGTCTGCCTTCTCCCCGAGGGCCAGCGGCGCGCACATCCTGCGGACCACTTCCCCTGACGCTCCACAGACTCTGCCACCCCGGGCAGGCGTCGCCGTGCGCGCATGTGTCCAACGAGGTACAACGCTACAGGAGGATTGGAGATGTTTGAAAACCAGAACGCCGACGATGTTCAGGCAATGATGGCGCGCAGTGACGAGTTCCGGCGCCTCTATCAACACCACAGGGAACTCGACAGGCAGGTCGAGGAGGCCGAGCACGGCCTGAACCCGATCGACGACATGACGCTGCACACCCTGAAGAAGGAAAAGCTCAGGGCCAAGGACCGTTTGACCTTCCTTTGGGAACATCGCGCCTGACCAAGGCTGCATCCCGGAACCACTGATTGAGCGATCGACGGCGGGCGCGCGCCACCGGCAGCGCCGCCGCCGATCGACCCGGGCGGATCCTGCCCGGCCTCGCTGACGGGCCCCAATCGCAAACAATGCACCCCAAAGTGCGCCTCGGTGGCGTCAGAGGGCGACTGCGCGCACCGTCTTCACATCCTGAGCGGATAAACTCCGCCTCCTTTTTCACAAACGTGAAGACCCTTCGCATGGAAGCGCGTGCCGGACATACACTGACGCTGTTGTCCCTGAGCCTGCTGGTGCTGCTGCTCGGCGCCTGCGGCGACCGTCCCCCCGCCGCAGCCGCCAGCGCGGCGGGCAAGCCCGTGCCGGTCGTGGTTCAGCGCGCGACCAGCAGTGACTGGGTCGATCGGATTCAGGCCCTGGGTACCGCACATGCCGATGAATCGGTGACGCTGACGGCCAAGACCGCCGAAACCGTGGCGCGGGTAAATTTCAGCGATGGTCAGATGGTCGCCGCCGGCGATGTGCTGGTGGAACTGACCGACCGCACCGAGGTGGCCCAGCTGAAGGAGGCGCAGGCGGCATTTGTCGAGGCCGAGAAGCAGTACCAACGCCTGCTCGGGCTGGTCAAGCAGGGTACCGTCACCCAGTCGCAGGTCGACCAGCAACTGGCAGCGCGCGACTCGGCCCGAGCGCGTAGCGACGCCATCCGCGTGCGCCTGTCGGATCGGGTGATCACGGCCCCCTTTGCCGGCGTGCTGGGCTTCCGCATGGTCAGCCCGGGCACTCTGGTGCAACCGGGAACGGTGATTACCACGCTCGACGATATCCGCACCATCAAACTGGATTTTTCCGTCCCCGAGACCTTCATCTCGGCTCTGGCTGTGGGCCAGCGCATCGAAGCCCGCAGCAGCGCCTACCCCGAGCGCGTGTTCGAAGGCGTGGTCAGCTCGCTGGATTCGCGGGTGGATCCGATTTCCCGCGCCATCATGGTGCGGGCGGAGCTGCCCAATCCGGAACGACTGCTCAAGCCCGGCATGCTGCTCGGTGTCGAAGTGCTGAATCGGCCCCGGACCTCGATCACGGTACCGGAGGTGTCGGTGTCGGCGCTGCGCGAACGCGCTTTCGTCTACCGCATCGACGACGCCCTGACGGCGCAGGAAGTGGAGGTGCGCATCGGCGCCCGCCGCAGTGGCGAAGTGGAAATACTCGAGGGCCTGAACGCGGGCGATCAGGTCGTCACCGAGGGTCTGGTGCGCATGCGCGACGGCGCCAGGGTCCATCTGGTCAGCGACGCTGCAGGAACGGACTGAGGCCATGCTGATCTCGGATCTGTCGATACGCCGGCCGGTACTCGCTACCGTCGCCAGCCTGCTGCTGGTCGTTTGCGGCATCGCCGGCTTTCTCAACCTGCCGTTGCGCGAACTGCCGGATGTCGATCCGCCGATCGTGTCGATCAGCACTTCCTATCCGGGTGCAGCCGCCTCGGTGGTGGAATCGCGCATCACCCAGATCGTCGAAGACGCCGTCAGCGGCATCGAGGGCATCGAGACCATCCAGTCGTCCAGCGACAACGGTCGTTCTTCGGTCACCGTGCAGTTCACGCTCGGTCGCGAACTCGAAGCCGCCACCAACGACATCCGCGATGCCCTCAGTCGGGTCAGCTCCAGCCTGCCGCTGGACATCGACCCGCCACAGGTGGCCAAGGTCGACGCCGATGCCCAGCCGATCCTGTGGCTGGCTCTGGCGAGTGATTCGCTGGATCTGCTGGCGCTGTCCGATTATGCCGAGCGCTATCTGGTGGATCGGCTGTCGACCATGCCCGGCGTTGCGAACATCACGGTTGGCGGGCGCCAACGCTATGCCATGCGCATCTGGCTGGACCGCGAGGCGCTGGCCGCCCGCGGCATCACGGTGGCCGATGTGGCCGGTGCCTTGCGCCGGGAGAATGTGGAAATGCCGGCCGGCATCATCGAGGCCGCGCAGCGCGATTTCACCGTGCGCATAAATCGCAGCTATCGCACGCCCGAGGAATTCGCGGCATTGCCGCTGACCAGGGGCCGCGACGGCCATATCGTGCGCCTGGGTGAAGTGGCGCAGGTCGAGCTCGGCTCCATCGACCGCCGCAACATGCTTCGCGGCAATGCGGTGCTCCAGGTCGGCATGGGCGTGGTCAAGCAATCGACCGCCAATACCGTGGGTGTCGCCGAGGCCGTCAAGGCCGAGGTCCAGCGCATCGCCGAGAGCCTGCCGCGGGGCATGACTCTGGCGGTGGCCTTCGATAGCTCCACCTATATCGACTCGGCCATCCACGAGGTCTATTTCACGCTGGGCATCACCATGCTGCTGGTGATCGCGGTGATCTATCTGTTCCTGGGCAGCTGGCGCGCGGCGCTGATTCCGGCCGTGACCATTCCGGTGTGCATCGTCGCCACCTTCATCGGCCTCTACGCCTTTGGATTTTCGATCAACCTGATCACGCTGCTGGCGCTGGTGCTGTGCATCGGTCTGGTGGTCGATGACGCCATCGTGGTGCTGGAGAACTGCCAGCGGCGGGTGGATCTGGGCGAGCCACCCTTGATCGCCGCCCAGCGCGGCGCCCGTCAGGTGGCTTTTGCGGTAATCGCCACCACCGCCGTCCTGATCAGCGTGTTCCTGCCGATCGCCTTTCTGCAGGGCAACCTCGGCGTGCTCTTCCGCGAGCTCGGTGTCGCACTGTCGACCTCGGTGGCGGTGTCGGCGCTGATCGCGCTGTCGCTGTCGGCGATGATGTGCAGCAAGCTGTTGGTCAAGAGTGAAGGCCATACCGGCCTGGCCCTGGCGGTCGACCGTCTGTTTAAACGAATCGAAAGCCGCTACCGGCGCATGCTCGAAGGCACGGTCTCGCATCCGGCGCTGCTGGGCGCGCTGGTGCTGGGCGCCATCGGTGCCAGTGTCGCCCTTTACGTCGCCATTCCCAAGGAGCTGACGCCACCCGAGGACCAGGGCAGCTTCTTCATCACCATCAACGGCCCCGAGGGCGCGGGCTTCGACTACACCGTGAGTCAGGCGCTGATCGTGGAAGAGCGCCTGATGAAGCTGGTGGACGAGGGCCTGGCCACACGCATCATCGTCCGCGCCCCGCGCGGTTTCGGCGGCGCCACCAGCGAGGACATGCATCAGGCCCAGGCGCTGGTTTTTCTGGCGCCCTGGGACCAGCGCCCGCCGGCCTTCCAGATCCAGCAGCGCCTGCAGCAGGAGCTGGACGAGATTCCCGGCGTGCGCTCCTTCGTGATCATGCGCAGCGGATTGTCGCGTGGCGGCAGCCAGCCGGTGCAATTTGTGGTCGGCGGTCCCGACTACGCCACGCTGGCCCGCTGGCAGGCACGCCTGCTCGAGCGTGCCGAGCAGATTCCGGGCCTGGTCGGGGTCGACAGCGACTACAAGGAAACCCGTCCCCAGCTGCGGGTCATGGTCGACCATCAGCGCGCCGCAGACCTTGGCGTATCGGTCTCCGAAATCGGCAGTACGCTGGAGACCATGCTGGGCTCGCGCCGGGTCACCACCTTCGAGCGCGACGGCGAGGAATACGATGTGATGCTGCAGGCCAGTCGCGAAGACCGCTCGGATCCCGGCGATCTCGGCAATCTCTACGTGCGCTCCGATCGCAGTGGCGAGCTGGTGCCGCTGGCCAATCTGGTCACGCTGAAGGAACTGGCCGATTCCGGTGAACTGGAACGCTTCAACCGGATCCGCTCGATCACCATCAGCGCCCGGCTGATGCCGGGCTACTCGCTCGGGGAAGCGCTCGGCGCGCTGGAAGAGATTGCCCGCGAGGTGTTGCCGGCGCGCGCGCAGATCGACTATCGCGGCGAATCGCGTGACTACCAGCAGACCGGCGGCACCGTGCTGCTGACCTTCGCCATGGCCATGCTGGTGGTGTTTCTGGTGCTGGCGGCGCAGTTCGAGAGCTTCATCCATCCCTTCGTGATCATGCTGACCGTGCCGCTGGCAGTGCTCGGCGCGCTGCTGGCGCTGTTCGGCTGGGGCACACTGTCACCGATGTTCGGCGGCACCGGCCTTGGCGCCACGCTCAACCTCTACAGCCAGATCGGCATCGTCATCCTGATCGGCATCGCCACCAAGAACGGCATCCTGATCGTGGAATTCGCCAATCAGCTGCGCGACGCCGGTCGCAGTGTCAACGAGGCCGTGGTCGAGGCCGCCATCCTGCGCCTGCGCCCGATCCTGATGACCAGTCTGTCCACCGCGATCGGCGCCATGCCCCTGGTGCTGGCCAGCGGCGCCGGCGCCAACAGCCGCTTCACCATCGGCCTGGTGATCGTCGCCGGGGTGTCGCTGGCGACCGTGCTGACCCTGTTCGTGGTGCCGTCCTTCTACCGCCTGCTGGCCGGTTACACGCGCTCGCCAGAGGCGCTGACGCGGGAAATCGAGCAGCTGGACCAGGCCACCCCGGCCGCTTGAGCTGGCGACGGCATCCATTTGCTGAGTTCACGCTGCGATCGCCGTGTCCGCCCTTCTGGCGGCCGTCCACGGACCCCGGCAGGATTCGCTGTCGACCGGCGGGAGTGTTTCGGGCTGCGCTGACGGCGGAATCGCCTGCGGCGCTTCCGCCCTGCGGCTATGCTCCGGGGTTTGATTGCTGCGCAAGCTCATGGCCCACACTCTTCCCGGCCTGCTGGTCGTGTTCGAAGGCATCGACGGTGCCGGCAAATCCACCCAGATTCGGCGACTGTCGCTGTTGTGCGCGGCGCTGGGGCTGGAATGCGTCAGCAGCCGTGAGCCCACCTATGGCCAGTACGGCAAGCAGCTGCGCGACAGCGCGGCGCATGGCCGGCTGAGTCGTGCCGAGGAACACCGCTTGTTGCTGCTGGATCGGCGCGAGCACATCGAGACACTGATCCGTCCGGCGCTGTCGCGCGCGGCAGTGGTGCTGCTGGATCGCTATTACTACAGCAGCATTGCCTATCAGGCCGGGCCGGGGCTGTCGGCCGAGCAGATCCGTGCCGACAACGAGGCCTTTGCCCTGCCACCCGATCTGCTGCTGATCCTGGATTTGCCGGTGGACACCGGCTTGGCCCGCATCGGCGCGCGTGGCGACCAGCCCAATGCCTTCGAGGCCCGGGCCACGCTGCAGCACTGTCGCGAGGTCTATCGCAGCTTTGCGACGCTGCCGCAGGCCAGGCTGATCGATGCGACAGCCGACCTCGATCAGGTCACGGCGCAAGCCACGGCCGCGCTGGTGCGGGCGCTGCTGGCACGGCGACTGCTGGAGGTCGATGCAAGTACCTGATGCCCGGCAGAGGCAGACGACACTGTTTGGATTGGTAATGGTGAGTGGAGTAGGTTGGGCTAAGGCCGCAGGCCGTGCCCAACGATCTGGTGCGCCCTTGTTGGGCACGGCCTGCGGCCTTAGCCCAACGGTCATGGCGGCTGCGCCACCCGCAATCATGAAAGTCGCTGGTGCCATGACCGTTGCATAGGGTTTCTTGCCTAACCCCTCCCCAGCCCTCCCCGAACATCGGGGAGGGAGCGACAGCACTCGCCTGAACGACTTTCACGGCAACCTACCAACTGAAGCCCGGCAGAAGCAGCGGCGCAAGCTCCGCTCTACCAACGCATCGGTGTACGAGGCTGTTGTAGTGCCGAGCTTGCTCGGCAGGAAGTGCGGCTCTTCGCGCCCAGCCCCAGCAGAGAAGCCCAGCAGAAGCAGCGGAGCAAGCTCCGCTCTACCAACGCATCGGTGTACGAGGCTGTTGTAGTGCCGAGCTTGCTCGGCAGGAAGTGCGGCTCTTCGCGCCCAACCCCAGCAGAGAAGCCCAGCAGAAGCAGCGGAGCAAGCTCCGCTCTACCAGAACCCAGGGGCTAGAGGCCAAGTTTGTCCCACGGCACGACCGCGCGGAAAGCTTGCCCACCGCCCCCTGGCTCTTGAATCCGGTCAGCCTCAGGCCGCCAGTTCCTTCGACCACTTGCCGAGCGCCGCCAGACCGTTTTCACGGGCACGCAGGGCCACGGTTTCCTGGGCTGCGGCAATATTGCCGGCGATGTCCCTGGCCCACAGCTTGAGCGCCGCCGACTGCATGGCGCGACCGTAGGAGAAGGACAGCGGCCACGGATGCGGGCCCATCTGGTTCATGACATTGAGATGCGCGGTGGCATCGGCATCACTCTGGCCACCGGACAGGAACACGATGCCCGGCACCGAGGCCGGCACCGCGGCGCGCAGGCACATCAGCGTGGCTTCGGCCACTTCCTCGGCATCGGCCTGCTCCTCGCAGTCCTTGCCGGCGATGACCATGCTGGCCTTGAGGATGGTGCCTTCGAGAACCACGTTGTGCTCGTACAGCGCGTTGTACAGCGAGCGCAGCGTGGCTTCGGTGACGTCGTAGCAGGTTTCGATGTCGTGATCGCCATCCATCAGCACTTCGGGCTCGACCATCGGCACGATGCCGGCTTCCTGGCACAGCGCCGCGTAGCGGGCCAGCGCATGGCAGTTGGCATCGATGCAGGCTGCCGAGGGCATGTCCTCGCCGATGGTGATCACCGCCCGCCACTTGGCAAACCTGGCGCCCAGACTCACGTATTCCTTGAGACGCTGACGCAGTCCATCGAGGCCCTCGGTGACCACTTCACCGGGAAATCCGGCCAGGCCTACCGGACCCAGATCGACCTTGATGCCGGGCAGGATGCCGGCCGCCGCCATGACATCGACAAAACGCTTGCCGGCCTTGGTCGACTGCCGCAGGGTTTCGTCGTAGAGGATGGCGCCGGAGATGTGATCGCCCAGATTGGGCGTGGTCAGCAGCATCTCGCGATAGGCGCGACGATTGTCCTCGGTGCACTCGATGCCCACCCCGTCAAAACGCTTCTTGATGGTCTTGTTCGACTCATCGATGGCGATGATGCCCTTGCCCGGGGCGACCATCTGGCGGGCAATATCGGCGAGATCCTGGATGTCCATGGCGCAATCCTGTGTTGAAAGGCTAATCCACGGAGTATACGGCCATGACCTCGGACAATCCGGTTTCGCTGTCGCACGACGTGACCTGACGAGCACATCCTTGTTGATATGCTCGCCGGCTTGTCATCCCGCTGGAGTCTGTCTTGTTTCCATCCAGATTGATCCTGCTGTCGCTGGCCCTGGCGCTCGCTGCCTGCGGGGGCGAAGCACCTGCGCCGGCAGACAGCACCGCAGCCGCACCCGAAAGCAAGCCGGCCAGCACCGAAGCTGCCGGGACCAGATTGCCAGCGCCGCCGGCGACCGTGGCCGCCATTCGCGCCGAGGATCTGGGCGCGCAGATCCAGATTCTGGCATCCGACGAATTCGCCGGCCGTCAGCCGGGCGGGCCGGGCGAGCGCAAGACCGTGGGCTACCTGACCGAGGAGTTCAAGCGCCTCGGTCTCAAGCCCGGCAATGGCGACAGCTATGCGCAGAGCGTGGACATGGTCGAAATCGTGTCCGAGGCCCGCGGGCCGGTGACCATCACCTACGCCGACGGCAGCAGTGACAGTCTGGCCATTGGCGAAGATGCGGTTATCCAGACGCTGCGCGAGGATCCGGTGGCGGAAGTCAGCGCCAGCGACATGATCTTCGTCGGCTTTGGCGTGAACGCGCCGGAACTGGACTGGAACGATTACGCCGGCATCGACGTCAAGGGCAAGACCGTGGTTCTGCTGGTCAACGACCCGGGCTTCGAGACCGGCAATGATGCCCTGTTCCGCGGCAAGGCCATGACCTATTACGGCCGCTGGACCTACAAGTACGAGGAGGCCCTGCGCCAGGGCGCGGCCGCCGCGCTGATCGTACACGATGACGCTGGCGCTGCCTACGGCTGGGAAGTGGTGCGCAACGGCTTCAGCGGCGCCGAATTCGATCTGCCGGCAGCCGCTGACGCGCCGCAGCCGCTGGCCATCCGCGGCTGGATCAGTTCGGCGGCCGCAGTGCGCATCTTCAGCAAGCTCGGGCATGATTTCCCGGCGCTGCGCAAGGCTGCCAATCAACCCGGCTTCAAGGCCGTCGAGCTCGATGCCAGGGCCAGCATGGCCGTGGCCAGCCGCGTGCGCCATGCCAAGTCAGACAATGTCGTCGGCGTGATCCCCGGCAGCGAGCACCCGCAGGAATACATCATCTTCACCGCTCACTGGGATCACCTGGGACGCAATTTCCAGACCCCGGGCGACGGCATCTTCAACGGTGCCATCGACAATGCGGTTGGCGTGGCCACGATGCTGGAGCTGGCCGAGGCCTTTGCCAGATCACCGACGCCACCGAAGCGTTCGCTGATGTTCCTGGCGGTGACACTGGAGGAATCCGGTCTGCTCGGCTCCAAGTACTATGTGCAGAATCCGCTGGTGCCGCTCAAGGACACGGTGGCCACGATCAACATGGACGCCATCCAGGTGATCGGCAAGACCCGCGATGTGGTCGTCATCGGCTTCGGCAACTCGGAACTGGAGGACATTCTCAAGCGCAAGGCTGCGGAGCAGGGACGCATCATCGTGCCGGAGCCGACACCGGAGAACGGCTTCTATTACCGATCGGATCACTTCAACTTCGCCCGCGCCGGCGTGCCTGCGCTGTACATCAAGAACGGCATCGACCATGTCGAGAAGGGTGAAGCCTACGGTCGCCAGCTGGCTTCCGACTACGTGGCCACCCGCTACCACAAGCCCTCGGATGAATACGATCCGAGCTGGGATCTGTCCGGCAATCAGCAGGACACCGAGTTGTTGTACGCAGTGTCCCGGGAACTGGCCGATGGCAGCGCCTGGCCCAACTGGTACGAAGGTACCGAGTTCAGGGCCGAGCGGGAGGCCATGGGGCGCTGACCCAGGCCGGGTCCGCGCGCCCGGCCAATTGGGATGGGTGCGGGAGGGGCGAGCACGCGGCGTCGGGCACGTCAAGCCGCGGCCGCCGGCGCGAACGCCCCGGCCGCGCGATCCAGTCCTCCGCGCGCCGGAGCCGCGCTATCTTGGGGCCAGCGTCGCGGCCACGCTCTGGGTCTGATGTGGCATCGTCCGGCAGACCAACAGCCAGTCCAACATCAAACTGATCCGGCGACCCCATCCATGACCCTGCATTCCCCCTCCGGTCGCTGGAAGCTTGGTCTGGCCCTGGCCATCGCCACTGCATTGATGTGGGCCACGCTGCCGGTGGCGCTCAAGCTGGCGCTGGAGGTGGTGGACGCCTACACCCTGACCTGGTTCCGCTTTCTGTTTGCCACCCTGGCACTGGGCGCGTTCATGGCCGCGCGTGGCCAGTTCCGGCAGTTCTCGGGCCTGTCGCGAAACAGCTGGCTGTTGCTGACCATCGCCGCCGTGGGCCTGATCGGCAATTACCTCGGCTATCTGCTGGGACTGAATTACACGACGCCGGCCAATGCGCAGCTGCTGATCCAGCTGGCGCCGCTGCTGATGGCAGCCGGCGGCGTTATCGTCTTCAAGGAGCAGCTCCGGCCGGCCCAATGGCTGGGCTACGGCGCGGTCGCAATCGGCCTGCTGCTGTTCTTTTTCGAGCAACGGGGACGTGCCGCCGAACCGTTGAACTTCACTTTCGGTGCCAGCCTGATCCTGGGCGCCGCCGGCGCCTGGGCCATCTACGCGCTGGCGCAGAAGCAGCTGCTGCGACGGCTCGATTCGCAGGCCGTGCTGTGGGTGATCTACGCCAGCGCCTCGGTAGTCCTGCTGCCTCTGGCCCAACCCGCGCAACTTCTCCATATCGACGGACTGCACTGGTCGGCGATCCTCTATTGCGCGGTCAACACCCTCGGCGCCTATGGCGCCTTCGCCGAAGCCCTGGCGCATTGGGAGGCCTCGCGGGTCAGTGCCATTCTGGCCCTGACCCCGCTGCTGACGGTGGCCACAGTCAGTATCGGCGCTGCCTTTGTGCCCGCCCTGATCGCACCCGAGCACATCGGCGTGCTCGGCTGGACCGGCGCGCTGGCCGTGGTCGGCGGTTCTGCCGCGGTCAGCCTGCTGGGACGGCGTCGGCCACTGGCCTGAAACAGCCCATGCATCGTCAGGCGACATTGGGCTGAGTTCGACGCCGGACTGGATCGCCGTCGTACAATGGCGTCAGTCGCGCGGCGGTCACGACGCAAGCTCGCTCCTGCAATCGGCGGCAAGCCCGTTTTGGAGCACTCTCGCGGCGCAACGCCAGTCATCACCCCAGGAAAGACCCGCAGATCGCCATGGCCCAGAAGCCCCTGAACCAGAACAAGCTTGACCAGATCGTCGCCCAGAGCCGCAAGGCCGCCGAGCAGCGCGGCCACGGCTATCGCGAACAGGCCCTGAAGATGTACCCCTGGATCTGCGGCCGCTGTGCCCGCGAGTTCACCCGGGTGAATCTGATGGAACTGACCGTGCATCACCGCAATCACGACCACGACTACAACCCGCCCGACGGTAGCAACTGGGAACTGCTGTGCGTCTATTGCCATGACAACGAGCACTCGCGCTACACCGATGCCCAGTACGGCAGTCTGGGCGGCGGCGAGGTCGCTGCCAGCAGCGGCCACAATCCCTTTGCGGCGCTGGGGGCGCTGTTGAAGAAGGAATCGTAGGCGTGGCATCGCCCTTGTAGGTCACGTTGTCCGCGCAGCGGACTACGTGACGCGGTGATGTCAGGTCATGTCCATGTTCCGCCGATTTCTGGAAATGCCAAGTCCACCACCATGACCACAGACTCATCGTGTTGAAATTGGGCCTGTCTGACCCCGCCGACGAAATGGTCGTCTGCGCAAGACGGATGGCCACCGACGTCACGTAGGCCGCTACGCGTCCAACGTGACCTACCTGGAGCGCTGGATGCAACCGCGTCTGATCCTGTTCCTGATGCTGGTGAACCTGACCGCCGCCGCGCACGCCCAGGGCTTTGACTGCAATACATCGGCCACACCAACGCTAGTCAGCCCGGTGGTGCTCGGCAATGGTCAGCCCGGCAGCATCTCGCGCGCGCAACTGCAGGCGGCACTGGATGCAGGCGGCGCCATCCAGCTCAACATCGGCAACGCCACGCTGATGCTCGACGCCACCTTGCAGATCACCCGCGCGGTTCAGATCGATGGCGGCGGCGCCACGCTCTCCGGCGGCAATGCGCGACGGGTGATCGAGATCAGCAATCCACAACTGAGCAGCTACGACATCCTGCTGAAGAACCTGATCCTGCGCGACGGCGATGCCCGCAGCGCCAGCGGCGACGAGTTTGCACGCTCCGGTGGCGCCATCCTCAACGACCATGGCAGCGAGCCCTGGCGTGCCGTGGGCCTGCAGGCCTTCGATGTGCAGTTCATCGCCAACCGGGCCATCGATGTGGCTCAGGACGGCGGTGGTGGCGGCGTCTATCTGCTCGGCCATCGCGAGTTTGTCTGCGTGCGCTGCCGCTTTGAAGGCAACCAGGGCAGCAATGGCGCCGGTTTCTATGGCCTCGGCACCCAGACCATCCGTTTCTACGACAGCCAGTTTGTCGGCAATCTGACCACCGGCGATGGCGGCAATCCGGGCAATGGCGGCAATGGCGGAGGCATGGCTGTCGATGGCGCGACGCGCGAACTCAGCCTGTGCAGGACCACGCTCGATGGCAACCACGCCAATGCCTTCGGCGCCGGTTTGTTCACCACCGTGTACGACCAGACCAGCGTGACCCGCATCTGGCAGTCCAGCCTGAGCGGCAACATCCAGGACGGCACCGACCAGCACACCGGCGGCGCCTACATCCAGGGCGGCCCGGTATCGATCCGCGACAGCACCTTTGCCAACAACAGCGCCAATGGCTACGGCGGACTGTCGCTGTTTGACCATCAGACCGGCGCCGGCCTGATCACCAGCGGCGGTGAAATCGTGTCCAGCACCTTCGTCGGCAACATCGCCCGCAACGGCCTCGGCGGCGCCATGAACCTGCAGGGCACCGCGCCGCTGCTGCTGCAGAACCTGACCATCGCCGGCAATCGCGCGCCGTGCGGCGTGTGTTTTGCCGGCGGCATCGCCAATGGACCGAACCGACCGATCACGCTGCGCAACAGCATCTTCTTCGACAACACCGGCGGCAACGCCTTCAATCCCTGGGCGCTGCTGAATCCGGTACAGGGCGGCTCCAACAACATCCAGTTTCCGCAGGTACGCCCGGGAAGCTTCGGTCAGCAGGAACTGCCGGTCACGCCGGATGCGGTTTTCGCCGATGCGCTGTTGGCACCGCTGGCGGACAACGGCGGTCCCACCCAGACCATGGCCTTGATGAGCGCATCACCGGCCATCAACGCCGGCACGCCCACCGGCGCGCCCGCCACCGATCAGCGCGGTTTGCCGCGTTTCGGGGCCGTCGACATCGGTGCCTTCGAGGTGCAGCCAGCGGGCTTGTTCGCGAACGGCTTCGAGTAGGCGAACTGCTGCCTGTGGGAGCGGCTTCAGCCGCGACAGGTGTCTGCCGGAGCGCATGATCGCGGACGAAGTCCGCTCCCACAGGTCTGGTGGTCGATGGCGATTTACAGGATGTACCGACTCAAATCCTCGTTCTGGACCAGATCGGACAGTTGCTGATCGACGAATGCGGTGTCGATGATGACTTCGTCGCCGGCGCGCTCGGAGGCATCGAAGGACAGCGTTTCCAGCAACTTCTCCAGCACCGTATGCAGCCGCCGTGCGCCGATGTTCTCCATGCGCTCGTTGACGTGGGCGGCGATCTCGGCCAGACGGCGAATGCCCGCCGCCGTGAATTCCAGCTTCAGGCCTTCGGTATCCATCAGCGCCGTGTACTGGCGGGTCAGGGCATTCGACGGCTCCGACAGGATCTTCTCGAAATCGTCCACCGACAGCGCCTGCAGTTCGACCCGGATCGGGAAACGGCCCTGCAACTCGGGTATCAGGTCCGAGGGCTTGGCCATGTGGAAAGCGCCGGAGGCAATGAACAGGATGTGGTCGGTCTTGATCGGTCCGTATCGGGTCGACACGGTGGAACCTTCCACCAGCGGCAGCAGATCGCGCTGCACGCCTTCGCGGCTGACGTCGGCACCGGCGTACTCGGCGCGCCGGCAGACCTTGTCGATCTCGTCGATGAAGACGATGCCGTTCTGCTCGACGTTGTTGACCGCCTGCAGCTTGATGTCCTCGTCATTGACCAGCTTGGCCGCCTCCTCGTCGATCAGCAGCTGGCGGGCCTTGGCGATGGGCAGCTTGCGCTTGGACGTCTTCTGGTTGGCCAGCCCCTGGAACAGACCCTTGAGCTGGCTGGTCATTTCCTCCATGCCCGGGGGCGCGGCGATTTCCACGCCGATCTGCTGGCTGAGTTCGATCTCGATCTCGCGATCATCGAGCTGACCGTCGCGCAGGCGCTGGCGCAGCTTGTTGCGGGTTTCGTTGTCGCGATCGACCGAGTCACTGGGGTTATGGTCGAAGGACAGCCCGGTTCGCCGCGGCACCAGCGCATCGAGGATGCGTTCCTCGGCACGCTCCTCGGCCTGGGTGCGCACCTTGGACATGGCCTGGTCGCGGGTCAGCTTGACCGCCGCATCGGCCAGATCCCGGATGATCTGTTCCACATCCTTGCCGACATAACCGACCTCGGTGAACTTGGTCGCCTCGACCTTCACAAAGGGCGCATTGGCCAGCGTCGCCAGCCGCCGCGCGATCTCGGTCTTGCCCACCCCGGTAGGGCCGATCATCAGGATGTTCTTGGGCATGACCTCCTCGCGCATCACCGGATCCAGCTGCATCCGGCGCCAGCGATTGCGCAGGGCAATGGCCACGGCACGCTTCGCGGCGTGCTGGCCGATGATGTAGTGGTCTAGGGCGGTGACAATTTCAGTAGGAGTCATTTGAGGGCAGGAAAATGGGAAAGGGAAAAAGGAAAAGGGAAGAGCGGTTCTAAGCGAGCTTGGAACTCTTCGCTTGTCGATGACGGATCAGCCCGTTGATCAAGGCAACGCATTCGTGGGTCTGCTGGCGCAGTTCGCTGGTATCCGGGCACATGCCGAGATCTTGCGCCAACCAGAGCTGGGTATCGAGTTCCATCAACGAGGCGCGCGCTACGGTGCAGTAGCGGGCCATCTCGACATTGCCCGCTCGCGCCGCGCCCTCAGCCAGATTGCTCGGCGCACTGATTGCGGCCCGGCGCATTTGCGCGGTCAGTCCAAATTGCTCGGAATTGGGAAAGGTCGACGTCAGGCGATAGACCGCACCCACCAGACGCATCGCAGTCTTCCAGGCTTCAAGCTCATAGTGCGCAGGCCGAAATCGCCCAACGCGCCTGCTCTCCCCCTTTTCCTTTTTCCCTTTCCCTTTTTCCCCCTCCATCACAACTCCTCAATCGTGAGGTTGTGATTGGTGAACACGCAGATATCCGCGGCGATATGCAGGGCGTGTTCGACGATCAGGCGCGGTGTGAGGTCGGTGTGGTCGAGCAGTGCCTTGGCGGCGGCCTGGGCGTAGTTGCCGCCGGAGCCGATCGCGATCAATCCGTTTTCGGGTTCGAGCACATCGCCGTTGCCGGTGATCAGCAGGCTGGCTTCCCTGTCGGCCACGGCCAGCAGCGCTTCCAGCTTCTGCAGGCGGCGCTCGGTGCGCCAGTCCTTGGCCAGTTCCACCGCGGCGCGGGTGAGGTTGCCGCCGTGCTTTTCCAGCTTGGCGTCAAACAGCTCGAACAGGGTGAAGGCATCGGCGGTGGCGCCGGCGAACCCAGCCAGCACCTGGCCCTTGCCCAGTCGCCGCACCTTGCGGGCATTGCCCTTGACCACGGTGTTGCCGAGCGAGACCTGACCGTCGCCGCCCATGACGACCTCCGCACCGCGGCGGACGGAAACAATGGTGGTGCCGTGATAGGACTCGCGCATGGTCAGGTTCTGAGCAGACAGGAGTAGCAGTCATGGGGTCGCCGCGCAGAAATCAAAGGGCGCGGCTGGCCACCACGCAGATAATCGTCATGCTCGGCCGGATCGCGGAGTTGCACCCGGCGCTTTTCGGTCCTCGGAATCTACTGGCGTGGCCGTCGCGGACAGAGTCCGCTCCCACAGGGGCTTTTCCCTTGACCCGGCAGACGCGAATCCAGGGCTGCGAGCGAAGACAGCGGCTTCACCGTGTCACGTAGGCCCTGCGGGCCAACGTGACCTACATCCACTGGGGAGCCCGGCGACCCCGTGCCCCGTGCCCCTTTTCCCGTGCCCCCTTTCTCGCTATGCCAGCGCTGCGTCCAGTTCGGCAATCAGGTCACCGACGTCCTCGACGCCCACCGACAGGCGGACCAGATTGTCGTCGATACCGAGCACCTGACGGCGTTCGATCGGCACCGAGGCATGGGTCATGATCGCCGGATGGTTGACCAGGCTCTCGACGCCGCCCAGGGACTCGGCCAGCGCAAACAGCTCGCAGCGTTCCAGCATGCGCGTGGCAGCGGCCAGGCCGCCCTTGACGTAGACGCTGACGATGCCGCCGAAGCCATGCATCTGGCGCGCCGCCAGCGCGTGCTGCGGGTGGCTCTGCAAGCCCGGATAGATGACTTTGTCTATGCCCGGGTGACCTTGCAGATGCTCGGCGATGGCCATCGCATTGGCACAGGTGCGCTCCATGCGCAGATGCAGGGTCTTGACGCCGCGCAGCGCCAGGAAGCTGTCGAAGGGGCCCTGGATGCCGCCGACCGAGTTCTGCAGGAAGGTCATCTGCTCGGCCAGCGCCGGCTCGTCGCCGACCACGATGACGCCGCCGACCATATCGGAATGACCGTTCAGGTATTTGGTGGCCGAATGCATGACCATGTGCGCGCCGTGTTCCAGCGGCCGCTGCACCATCGGCGAACAGAAGGTGTTGTCGACCACCAGAATAATGCCGCGACTGCGGGCGAACTCACCCAGCCGGCTGAGGTCGACGATCTTCAGCATTGGATTGGTCGGCGTTTCCGCCCAGATCAGCCTGGTCTCGGGACGAACTGCAGCAGCCAGCGCCTCGAAGTCATTGAGATCGACAAAGTCGAACTGCAAGCCAGCCGAGCGCCGGCGCACGCGCTCGAACAGGCGGTAGGTGCCGCCGTAGACATCGTCCATGCAGACCACATGGCTGCCGGCATCGAGCATGTCGAGCACGGTGCTGGTGGCCGCCAGCCCGGAGGCGAAGGCATAACCCTTGCTGCCGCCTTCAAGGTCGGCAATGCAGCGCTCCCAGGCAAAGCGGGTGGGATTGTGCGAGCGCGAATACTCGAAGCCCTGATGCACACCCGGACTCTGCTGCACATAGGTGCTGGTGGCGTAGATCGGCGTCATCACCGCGCCGGTGGAAGGGTCAGGCGACTGACCCGCGTGAATGGCGCGGGTTGCCAGAGCGTGCTTGGACATGGGATGGGCCAGAAGATGGTGCGTGGGTGGGGGATTCTAGCGGGGATGATGGTTGTCGGTTGTCGGTTGTCGGTTGTCGGTTGTCGGTTGTCGGTTGTCGGTGCCGAAGAGCAGGTCTCGGTTATGGGTGTCGGTGCTGGAAAGAGCGGGCCTGCAACTGTGGGAGCGGACTCTGTCCGCGACCAGGGCTGCGGGCTTGAGGGGTACTGTAAATCCAGACTTGTCTGGACCCACAACAGCCGGCGTCATTGCGAGGAGCGTAGCGACGAAGCAATCCAGCAACTGGCGACGCTGCTCCTCGATTGCGTCGCTGCGCTCTCCGTGAACCCATATGGTAAGTCGTTGAATTCCCATATTCCGGCAAGAGCCGGCTTTTGGAGCCTGAAGTGCGCGCAGCGCTCTCCGGGCGGTGAGGCGACAAGCGCCGGGGAGCCGCTGCGCGGCACCCTCGGCCTACCCGCACCAAGCGAGTTCATGGCCAGCGTGCAGCGTCGGACAGATACAGGTGGCTGGCAATGAAAGGCATCGCGGACAGAGTCCGCTCCCACAGTTCCAGCCAGGCCTGCCTTTACCAACAACCAACAACCGACAACCGACAACCGACAACCAGCAACCGACAACCAGCCGTCACCGGGCCGGTCGCCGCAGCGCCCACCAGCTGATGGCGATCAGCACCAGCGGCGGCACCGCATTGACCAGGATCAGGCCGTCCTGATTGGTCTCGGCCAGGTTGATCAGAGTACGCTGGCCGAAATAGAAACCGATCCCCAGGGCCGTGCCCAGCAGCAGGCGTAGCCCGGCGCCACCGCTGCGCAGATTGCCGAAGGCAAAGGGTACGGCGGCAAAGGCCAGCGCCAGGCACACGAGCGGATAGAACACCCGGAACCAGTAGGCGCTCTCGAAGGCCAGGGCATCAAGCTGGTTGACCCGCGCGTAGCGGATGGTCTCGGCCAGGTCGGCGGTGCCCTGCTGGCGCGGCCGCACGGTATGGGACTCGATCAGCGCAGGATCGAGCAGGGTCTCGACCTGGTGGCTGTCTTCCTGGACGCTGACGATCTGTTCGTCGCTGATGCGGTCGCGGCTGAGATTGCGCAATTCGAACCGGCCGGCACCGAAGCTGGCACGTTCGGCCTTGATCACTTCCTGCAGCCGCGCGTCCTCACCGAACTGGTAGCGCCAGACTTCCCAGAGCTCCAGCTGACCGGGCCCGGTGACGACGATGCGTTTGGCGTTCCAGACGGCCTTGCCGTCACGCAGCCACAAGCCGCTGCCGCTGAAGGCCACACCCTCGGACTTGGATTGCGCCGCCAGATCCTGAGCCATGCGGTCGGCTCGCGGACCTATCCATTCGCCCAGCACCAGGGCCACCACCAGCAGACAGGCCACGGCATAGACGGCCGAGATGCCGATGCGGGTGCGGCTGGCACCGGCCGCCTGCAGCGCCACCAGTTCGCTGCGCGCCGCCAGCGCGCCCAGACCCATCATGGTGCCGACTATCGCGGCGGTCGAGAACATCTGGTAGACGCGACGCGGTACCGTCAGCGCCACGTATTCCAGCACCCGCAGCATGTCGTACTCGCCGATGCCGATCTCATCCAGCTCGTTGAGCAGGGCCAGCAGGCTGTCGAAACCGGCAAAGACCACGCAAGCGATGATCACGGCCGGCATCACCGCCTTGAACACCAGCAGATCGAGGCGCTTCACGGCTTGATGCCCAGTTGCGCCAGGGCCTGCCGACCGCGTCGCCAAGCCAGCAGTTCGCGACCCCAGGCCAGGACCACGACCGCCACGAATGCCGCGTGCACCCACCAGGTGCCGAGCCAGGCCGGCAGCGTGCCGGACACGGCCCAGACTCGCGCCAGCTCGACCAGATTGGTGTAGGTCAGATACAGCAGGATGGCCACCACCATCTTGTCGAAACGCGGTTGCCGCGGCGCACTCTGGGCCATGATCGGCGCCAGCGTCAACAACAGCAGCAGCACCACCGGCTGCGCCAGTCTGCGCATCAGTTCGGCTCGGGAATCGACGTCGTCGGCACCCCACAGGGCGGCGGTACGCCTGGACTGGCGCGGGTCGTCGCCGCTGTCAGTCTGGGTGCGCGGAAATGCGATATCGGCCTGCGCAAAATTGATGCGCCGGTAATTGGGCTCGCCCGGCTTGCCATCGACGCGTTCGCCGGTGTCCAGTTTCAGCACGACTTCGTCACTGGCCTCGTCAATCTCGATGGTACCCGTACGCGCGGTCAGCAACAGCCGGTGCCCGTCGCGTTCGCGCACCAGCATGATTTCCTCGACCGAGCGCTGGTCGGGACTGACTCTGGACACGTACAACACCCCTGCGCTACCGGGCAGCTCCACGAAGCGCCCGGACGACAGTCCGGCGACGGCGACCGAGCGCTGGGTCTCGATAATCATCTTCGCCGCCACCTCGCGTCCGAACGGCGCAATGTAGAAGGCCAGCGCCGCCTGCAGCAGGACCAGCAGCCCGCCCAGCCGCAGCAGCGGACGCAGCGTGCGCAGCGGACCGTAGCCCGAGGCTGCCAGCACCGCCATCTCGCTGTCCCGGTACAGACGACCGTAGGCCATCAGGACCGCAATCAGGCTACCCAAGGGCAGCAACAGGGTCATCGCATCGGGGATGCGCAAACCGATCTGGCTGAGCAGCAGCACCGGCGGAACCTTGCCGCGCGCGATCTTGTTCAGGACGTCGGTCAGCAAACCACCAAGCACTACCATGAGCAGGACGATCAGCACGCCGACCAGGGCGTAGCGCACCTCGCGTTCCAGATAGCGATCTACCCGCCGGCTCATGCCTTCCTGCCCATTCGGCAAACGGCCCGGCGAGGCCAGCATGAGCGCAGCGGGCACCTACCGCCTGGGACTTGGCACTCTCGGTCAGGGACCATCCGGGTTAGACTTCCAGGTCTGCTAGCCGCCGGCGTCACGCCGGAGGGCTCGATGCTGCGCATTCTGCCCGCCGCACCGCCTACTTTGCCAATCCGATCCGGAGACCGTTCATGCTGGAGTTCAAGCGCCTCACCGTTCGACCCAAGGAAGTTGCCGCCTCGTTGATCATCGTCGGCGTCTTTGAGGAGCGCATGTTGACCAGCGCCGCCGCCGAACTCGACACCGCCAGCGACGGCCTGTTGAAGCGGCTGATGGAGAGCGGCGACATCACCGGGCGTCTGGGCGCCACCGCGCTGCTGCACCAGTTGGCCGGCCTGTCGGCACCGCGAGTGCTGGTGGTCGGTCTGGGCGAACAACGCAAATTCGACGCCGCCCGCTTCCTGCGCGCCAACCGCGAAGCCCACAAGGCACTGAAGGGGCTGCCGGTCGAGGCCGTGGCCTCCTATCTCACGGAAGTGGAAGTGCCGAAGAAGGACATCGCCTGGAAGCTCACGCAGTCGGCGCTGGCTGCCGACTACGCGGCCTACAAGTACACCGCCACGCTGAAGGCCCGCGCCGAGCGCGTGGAACTGCGCGAGGTGCATTTCAGCGCGGCCAGCTACGATGGTGACGCGCTCGATCGCGCCAGTGGCATCGCCGCCGGCGTGCGTCTGGCCCGCGAACTCGGCAATCTGCCGCCGAACATCTGCAATCCGGCTTACCTCGCCGACCAGGCCCACGAGCTCTCGCGCCGCTATCCGGACATCGGCGTGGAAGTGCTGGAACGCGCCGAGATGGAAACCCTGGGCATGGGCGCCCTGCTGGCGGTGTCGGCCGGCAGCGAGAACGCTCCCAAGCTGGTGGTCATGGACTACAAGGGTGGCAGCGGCAAGCCTTATGTCTTCGTCGGCAAGGGCATCACCTTCGACACCGGCGGCATCGACATCAAGCCGGCCGCCGGCATGGAAGAGATGAAATTCGACATGTGCGGCGCCGCCTCGGTGTTCGGATTGATGGAAGCCGTCGCCCGCCTGAAGCTGCCGATCCGCGTGGTCGGCATCACCCCGGCGGTTGAGAACATGCCCGACGGCAAGAGCTATCGGCCCTCCGACGTGCTCAAGACCATGGCCGGACATCAGGTGGAAGTACTCAACACCGACGCCGAAGGCCGCTTGATCCTGTGCGATGCGCTGACCTACTCGCTGCGCTACGACCCGCACACGCTGATCGATATCGCCACCCTCACCGGTGCCTGCGTGGTGGCCCTGGGTTCGCATGCGACCGGTCTGATGAGTCACGACGACGAACTGGCCAATGAGTTGCTGGCTGCCGGCGAAACCACCATGGACCGCGCCTGGCGCCTGCCGCTGTGGGAGGACTATCAGAGCCAGCTGGAAACCGGTTACGCCGATTTCGCCAACCTCGGGGGCAAATATGCCGGCGCCATCACCGCGGGCTGCTTCCTCAGCCGCTTCACCGAAGGCCAGCGCTGGGCCCATCTGGACATCGCCGGCAGCGCCTGGGACGCCGGCCGCAAGGGCACCGCAACCGGCCGCCCGGTGGCGTTGATGGTGCAGTGGTTGATGGGCCAGAAGTAGCCAAGAGCGGAAAAGGGGAAAGGGAAAAAGGAAAAAGGAAAAAGGAAAAGGGAAGAGCTCGCCGTAGGTGGGCTGGTTCCGGCCCAAACTGTGCTGGGCAACTTTTTACTTCTTGAGGGGCACCGGTCTCCGTCGGGTGCTCCTCGGACCGATCTCTGTCCCCAATCCTGCGCTGAGCCGCTCTCCCTTTTTCCCTTTTCCATTTTCCTTTTACCCGCTCCCAAATGCCCCAAGCCGACTTCTACCTGATCGACAAACCGCGCTTTCGCGAGCAGCCGCTGCTGCTGGTGTGCGAGCTGGCCCGCAAGGCCTACAACGCGCAGATTCCGACGCTGATCCTGACGCGCACCCTGGACGAGGCCGAGGCGGTGGATGATCTGCTCTGGTCCTTCGACCCCGACGCCTACATTCCGCACCAGATCGCTGGCGACGATGAAGACGAGGTCACCGCCATTCTGATCGTGCCGCCCGGCGCGCAGACGGCCGATCGGCCGATGCTGATCAATCTGCGCGAGGAATGCGCCGACGGCCAGTTCGAGTCGGTCAAGGAAGTGGTTGCCGCCGATCCCGCCGAGCGCGAGGGCTCGCGCCAGCGCTGGGCCGAATACCGCCGCCGCGGCCTGGATGTGCGCAAGTTCGATATGTGAGGAGCTGGCGGTTAGCGACCGGCAACTAGCAACTAGCAACTAGCAACTAGCAATTAGCAGATAGCGATTAGGGCGCGGTTGCCGACTTCGGATGCGCCTGCTGGCAGGTCCGAAGCCAAAAGGGCTGCCAGGTCATTCCAAGTGCCGCGACAACACGCCCTAATCGCCAGTTGCCAGTTGCCAGTTGCCAGATTAGGGCGCGGTTGCCGACTTCGGA
>JALHRS010000004.1:0-85010 GCA_022841325.1 Lysobacterales bacterium
CCGGCGGGCCACGCCGCGGCCGCCGGCGCCAACAGCCGCGGCCCACGACCCGATCCGCCGCGCGCCGGAGCCGCGCTACCTCACTGCACTGCATCCCTGCGCGTTGCGTGCATCCATCCCTGAGCCGTTGATGCGTCATTGCGCGCCGCGTGTATCGGCCCGACACTGCCTGCGGCTGATGAACCCCCGGCGTCATTGCGACCCCGGACTTGATCCGGGGGAAGCAATCCAGACACACAGCCGCAAAAGCGCTGGATTGCTTCGTCGCTGCGCTCCTCGCAATGACGCATCAGCAGCTATCGACCAGGGTTGCTGGAGCGCGTGACGAAGCAATCCAGGGAAGCTCCCTGGTGCTGCTGCCGTCAATGCATGTTCAGCGAGCCACCAAACAAGCCCAGCAGACCGATCACGATCAGGTAGATCGCGACGATGTAATTGAGCAGGCGCGGCTGCACCAGGATCAGGATGCCAGCGACCAGGGCCAGCAACGGGGCAATGCTGATGTTGAGGTTCATAGAGTTTCCAGCGGTGTGGGTGGACCCCGATCACACACCTACGGCGCCGCTCAGGTCGGTGCGACAGCGCACCGAAGCCGGCACGGAACTCGCCGCCAGCCAAGGTACGACAACGTACAGACCCCATGGATGGCGTCCGCGAGGATGCAAGGCCCAGACCCACCCAGGAACACAAGCCATGACCAGTCGCGACCAGTACGTCGAAAAGATGAAGGCGCAGATCGACCAGCTCAACGAGAACATGAAGGCGCTGGAAGTGAAAGCCCAGGAAGCCAGCGACGAGGCCCGTGCGAAGTACGACGAGCAGATCAGCAAGATGCAGGACCAGTCCAAGGCGGCCATGACCAAGCTCGCCGACATGAAGGCGGCCGGCACCGATACCTGGGATGCCATGATCGCCGAGATGGAAAAGGTGCGCGATGCCTTCGTGCATTCCTTCAGCTACTTCAAGTCGCAGCTCAAGTAGCCGTCGGAATTACGGCGTCGAAGCCTGTCGAGGCCGGACGAGCGCGCCCCACCGGACGCCGCCCGATCCGGCCTGGAGCCGACACGGCACTCCGGTTCGCGCGCCAAACCATTGCAGGTAGGTCACGTTGATCCGAAGGGTCTACGTGACGGCTCTGCGAGGCACGCAGGCCGCTTCGCGTCCAGTATGATCTACCATAAAATCAATCGCTTATAGTTTGTTCGACGAGAAAGCGGGCTCGGTCCCCGGCGCTTGGCCGGCAACCTCAGTACGGTGCTCCGTCAGCGTCGATGCCGCATTCGAAATCGGCATCGCCCAGAGGCCGACAGACTGGAGGCCAGCCCTGCTCGCGCCAGTAATCGACAAAGCCGTAAGCCAGCAGTCGCGACTTGACCTCCGGATCGCGCAGCATGGGGTGACCCTTGCTTCGATTGTCGTTGAGATAGGTGAAGTAAAGACTTTTCAGGGTGGCGCCGCCGCGGTCGATTTCGGCGTTGTACAAGGCCAGCGCCTGTCTCGCGACCAGATAGCAGAGACTTCCGCCTGCCGGCGCCTGGGCCAACGCCGCTTGCAGCTGCGCGTCGTCCAGTTCCTGACCTCCCAGGGCCCAGGGCAGCAGCGTTTGCGCATAGCGCGCATCCTCGGGCCAGCGCTCGGCGATTTCAGCCAGCTGCTGCTGGGCCTCGGCAGTGCGGCCCCAGATGACGGCGTAATCGAGCAGGGCGAATTTGCTGGTGGAACTGTCGGGATTCAGCACCCGCAGACGGGCGATCGCGTCTTCAACATCGTTGCGCAGATCGAAGTGCGCTGCCGTGTCGAAGACCCGGACCCAGCCGATGCCTAAATAGGGGTCCAGTTCCACCAGCTGCAGCGCCGCCGCCTGCCCATCGCGCACCCGGCCGACCATGTTCAGCAATTCAGCATAGTCCTCGCGCACATCGGAGTAGCCGGGGTCAATCCGCATGGCCTGCAGATAGCGGCGCTCGGCTTCGACGTACTTGAACTGGTTGCGGGCGAGATTTCCAAGCGCGTGGTTGACTGCCGCGGAATCGGGCTCGATCAGGGCCGCGCGCCTGGCCGCATCGCCCTGCTGGACCAGGAATTCGGCCGGCGACGCGTTTGCTACGTACCAGATGCCGACATCGTAGCTCAGCGACAGCGAGGTCCAGCCGGCGGCAAAGCCTGGCTCCAGCGCCACCGCGGCCTTGAAATGCTCGATGGCCACGGCGATGTCTTCGCGATTGCGCAACAGTGCGCGACCCTTCAGATAGTGATCGTAGGCCTCAGGTTGGATCGAGAGCCGCGGCGCTGCCGGCGCCACCATGCCGAGTGAGGTCTGCAGCGCCGCTCCGACCCGATTGGCCAGGTCGTCCTGCAGCGCAAACACGCTTTCGAGCTTGCGGTCGTAGGTCTCGGACCACACATGAAAGCCGTCGGCGACCCGGATCAGCTGCGCCGTGACCCGGATGTCCTGACCATCGCGGCGCACGCTGCCCTCGACGATATGGCTGACGCCGAGCTTGCCGCCGATTTCGCGCACATCGCCGCCCTTGCCCTTGAATTCGAACACCGAGGTACGCGCGGCCACCTTCAGCCCTGGGATCCTGGCCAGCACATTCAGCAGTTCCTCGGTCATGCCGTCGGAGAAGTACTCCTGCTCCGGATCGCTGCTGAGGTTGGCGAAGGGCAGTACCGCGATCGAAGGCGCGTCATCGACGGGCTGAGCGGCCGCTGCAGCTGCAGCTTCGGCTCTGGTACCGGGCGCTGCGGCATCCGGCTGCTGCGGCCAGTAGCGATCCGCGATCACCACGCCGATGACGGCGATCATCCCCAGCACGATCAACTGATCCATGCGCCGCGCCGTCGCCGGGTTGGCGTTCGGCGACGAGGCCGTTTCGCTGTCGCGCTTCAGGCCTTCCGGCGTCAGTTCGAACACCCAGGAAAACACCAGCGCCGGCACGAAACCCAGCGCCAGCAACAGCACGATGGCTTTCAGCACCCAGGCCGGCGTTTCAAAGATCGGCAGCAGGGTTTCGGCCACCTGCACGAACAACCAGGCACCGACGATGTACAAACCGGCCATGCGGATGACGTTGCGGCGCTTGAGTTCGGCGAGCAGACGCAAGGGCAGTACTCTCCATCAGCATGGCGCAGGTAGCGTGATCTTACCTTGGTAGATCGCCATAGAGTTCGAGACCCGGAAACGGAATCTGTAGACCGGCGGCGCCGCAGAGCGCCGGGGAGCCGCTGCGCGGCACCCGCGGCCTACGATCTGTGGGAGCGGACTCTGTCCGCGATGCCTTGGTCCGTGGCGTAGACGCAGCCCGAATTGGCGGCCGTATGCCGGGTCCTTCGCGTCGGCAGGCTTTGAAGGAGCCGCAGTCCGTACACGCGAGGCGCCGGGCGCCTTGCGGTCCACGGAGCCGCGGCCGCCGGCGCGACTACCCGCTGGCGTTGATGCTGGCCTACGCGCGCCGGAGCCGCGCTACGGTCGCGGCACTCTTGGGCCACTGCGCGTAGCCCGTTGTGCCGCGTAGCGGCTCAGCGGGGCTCTTCGCCTCATCTCCCCGGAGAGCGCTGCGGGAAGATCAACAGCGCCGAGTTCAACTCGGCGATCCCAGGGGCTAGCGGTTGGCGCTGTAGTGGCCGTTCTGGGTCTGGGCCTTGCCCAGGGCGACGAGCATGTCGAGCAGTTGCGGCAGGCGTTTCTTCCACGGGCCGCGGCCGTTGAAGCGGCTGGCGAGTTGCTCCACGCTGAGGGCAATCGGGCTGCTGGCCAGGGCGTCGGCGACGGCGCGGACCTGTTCGATGGCGTCCTTGGGCCAGGGCTTGGGCTTGACCGCTGCGACCACGGTAGACGGGGTGTCGGTATCGGTGTCGGTGTCGGTTTCAAGCTCGGCTTGCAGCGGCTCAGCGCCTGCGCCCTGCGGATTCTGGAATTCCGGGCGCAGCCAGCGGACGATGCCGCGGGCTTCCTCGGCGGCGCGTTCGGCGTTCAGTGCGACCAGCCGTTCGAGGATGGCTTCGTCGAACTCGCGTTTGGCCTGCTCGCGGGCAAGCGGCTCGGTCCTGGCCTCGTCGCCGTCTCGTAGCCCGGGTAAGCCGGAGGCGCACCCGGGGCTTTCGTCGGGTGTCGTTCCCAGGTGCGCTGCGCTGACCTGGCCTACAGGAGCGGTTGGCGCGCGGGTGTTGCCGTGGGCCACGCGCAGCAGCGGCAGCAGATCCGACCAGCCATAGGCCTCCAGCACCGCCGCATCCAGCTCATCGTGAATCTGCCGCAACACCGACACCAGGCCCTGCTCGTGAATCTCACGTTCCTTGGCGCTCAGCGCCTCGCCGCTGCGCAGTTTTTCCAGCACGTTGTACATGCCGGTCAGGGTGAGCTTGGGATGGGCGGCTTGCTGGCGTTTGCGGTGGGCGTCGAGGGCTTCGGCTAAGGCAGCGACACGAGAAGAATGCTTCGGATTGACAAGAGGAAATGGGAACTTCTCGAAGCAATCGCTGTGATTGTAGGTGAGGTCGTTTCCTACTCCATGGTGTCCGCCAGATGCTGCTGAGAACACGACATGTACCGCACTAGACAGAATGCCGAGAGACACTCCATCACCGAGGGCAATGATAAGCACCTTCGTTTCTGGCAGGGTCGATGAATCAAGAAACACGAACGTCCGATGCCTCGCAGTCCTGCACGTCGCGATGATCCGGCTCAATCGCTCAAGGGCTGCGCGAAACCGCGAACGCGTCTCAGCATGTCGCCACCAATACTTCCGATAGGTGGGACGTGGATTCTCAAGCCGTTCAGGCAATACGCGCTCCCGAAGCCACTGGTATGCGTCTGGAAAACTCGTGAGTAGACCGTCCTCACTCCATCCAAATGTATCAATGACCCATTGTTCACGCCTTACCTTGGTGAGATCCGATCCAATGACGTACTTTTTGAGAAGTTTTTTCGCGGTAACGGGTGAAAATCGAGGTAGATCGTCCCGGGAAACCAAGAATCCTTGGCCGGAGAGTTGAATTCCGGGGCACGCAATGCCTCTGTTTGCGTCAAGCCTTAACGACGACACGACGTTCGCGCCGATAGTCAAGTCAGAATTTATCAGTCCGAAGCCAGTAGACAAAGAAACAGAAACTTCTCCGTCACTCAGAGGTCTTTCATTGAAAACACGTTTAATTTGGCCGCCGGCAAACTTCGAGCGAGCTCCAACGCTCATGGCAATCCTCACCGCGGCCCCATCCGCTACATCAACCCACGGATGATCAGGAATCGCAAACACCAGCGAGATTGGGTTCTTCTTATCGGTCAGATGCGCCTCGATCACGCGCCGATTAAAAGCCTGTCGAATCGAATTGGTCGTGATCAGCCCGAAGCGTTCAAGCCCACCGGGACGGGTCAATTGCGCCGCATGCTGCCACCAATACATCACCAGATCGGCGGATTCCGGCACATCCTGCCACGCCCCGCGAAGCGCCTCGACATAGCCATCGCCCAGCGCCGAGCGCATGCGCTTGTTGCCTATAAACGGCGGATTCCCCACCACAAAATCCGCCTCTGGCCACTGCGCCTTCCTCGGGTTGAGATAGCGTTCCAGCGGAATGCGGGCGCGGTCGTCGGGGATGGGCTCGCCGGTGACGGGTGAGGGCTTCAGGGTGACGCCGTCCCAGCGGGTGATGGGCACGCCGTGCTCGTCGGTGACGTATTCGACGCCATCGTAGGCCAGCACAGCGTCACGGCATTCGATGTTGCGGAAATCGCGGATCACCGGCTGCGGTGGCTGGATATCGCCACGGGTGCGGTAATGCCATTGCAGATAGCCGATCCACAGCACCACTTCGGCGATGGCGGCGGCGCGCGGGTTGAGTTCGATGCCGAGCAGATTGTGCGGATCCACGGTTTCGCCGGCGGCGGCATCGGCGCGTTCGCCGCCCAGCGCCAGGCCGGTTTGTCTGAATCCCAGCTCGTCCAGCGCGTTCAGCACCTCGCCTTCCAGACGCTTCAGATGTTCCAGCGTCACGTACAAAAAATTGCCCGAGCCGCAGGCCGGATCGAGCACGCGCAACGTGCACAGCCGATGGTGGAAACGGCGCAGTTCCTGCACCGCGGCATCGTGCTTGTTCTCGGCCGCCAGGGTGAGCGCGGCGGCCTGGGCCAGCGCCCATTCCTCGCGCAGCGGTTCGATCACCGTGGGCAGCACCAGGCGTTCGACATAGGCGCGTGGCGTGTAATGGGCGCCGAGCTTGTGGCGCTCGCCCGCGTCGAGTGCGCGCTCCAGCAGCGTGCCGAAGATGGCCGGCTCCACATGCCGCCAATCGGCTCTGGCGGCATCGGCCAGCAGCGTCAGTTGCTCGGCGCTGAGCGGCAGCGTGTCGGGCTGTTTGAACAGCTTGCCGTTGAAGCGCAGCACCTCGCTGGCCAGCACCGCCGAGAAACCGCCGTGATCCATGTCCTGCCACAGCTGCGCCAGCATGCGCATGGCAATGCTGGGCTGCGCGGCGTATTTGAGCAGCAGATCGCGAAAGGACTCGGCCGGCAGCAGGCGCACGTCCTCGGCGAACATGGTGAACAGACAGCGCATCAGAAACTGCGCCACCGCTTCGGGCGCATGGCCGGCGTTCTCCAGACTGCGTGCCAGCTTGGCCAGCTGCGTGGCGATCTCGCGCGTGACCCGCGCCGACTCGCGCGAGGGATCGAGCGACAGCGGATCGGTCCACACCCGCCGCAGCCGATCGAGAATCTCCGGGCGGGCCAGATCCTTGAGCGCGATGCGATGACTGCGCGGATCAGGAAAGGGCGTGTAGGTGGCGCCGGAACGACTGAACTCGGCGTACAGCTCGATGCGATTGCCGACATCGACCACCACCACGAAGGGCGGACGACCTTCAGCTGCCGGCAGCGCCCGCGCATAGTTCTCGGCCTGACTGCGCGCCCGCAGCAAAGCCTCGTCGAAACCACGGGTATGGCTGGGCGCCTTGAGCTTTTTCGACTCCAGCACAAAGGCGCCACGACGATACAGATCAATCCGCCCGGCGCTGCTGCTGCCATCGCCATGGGCAAAGGTGATCGGCCGCTCGAACATGTAATCCTGCTCGGCGGTGGCATGCGGGGCATCCACCTCCAGCAAGCGGCAGAGATCAAGCAGAAAGCTCTGCGAAGTCGACAGCTCGGAGGCACTCACGCCCTGCCACCTGGCGATGAAATCCGCTGCCGAGCCCGCCGCGATTTCCGCCATGGTCTGATCCGAATCCCAGGTGCCGAGAGCACCCGAGCATACGGCAGCTGTTCGGGATCGCCGAGTTGCGCTCGGCGCTGGTGATCTGCGGCCATCGGAGCAAGAGCGCCGAATGCAATTCGGCGATCCCGGGTTGGGGTTTCGCTGATCAGCGGTGCTTCCTGGCACGGCCGACGGGCCATGAATGACCTTGCCGGATTGAGGAGGGCCGCGCGCCTGCGCGGCCGCTCTTGATCTTCACGTCACGCAAAGCGGCGCCGCAGCGCGGCGCCCTCCACAGCAACGGTACGAATGACGCTGAGCCTGGCCGTGCGCAGAGCCGCGGCCGCCGGCGCGACTACCCGCTGGCGCGCACCCAAGCCCACGCGCGCCGGAGCCGCGCTACGGTCGCGGAACCCGCGACCCACGACCCTGTGGGAGCGGACTCTGTCCGCGGTGCTTTGGCTAATGTCGGAGGCGCAGTAAAGCCGTCACGTAGACCCTGCGGGTCAACGTGACCTACTTCTGGACTGTGGATTGCAGCTCCGGCTGCCTGCTCTGCCGACGGGACCGCCTCATGGCGTGGACTTTGCTGGCGGACAGGCGAATGGAATCGCTATCGGTGGCGGTCGCTGCACCTGCTCGCGCTCGAGGAAGGCTTTCATCGAGGGGAACTCGGTGGCATCGAAGAAGGCATAGCTCAGGAAGCCGGCCAGCGCGAAGGGGTTTCCGGCATCTTCCAGCGGCTGCAGGGTCGCGGCGGCGGCACGGGTATCGCCGAGCAGTTGCTGCAGATGCCAGCGCTGCGAGACTTCTGCTGCCGACATCTGCGCCAGCGCCTGTTCAACCTCCGCACGACGGCCTTCGGCGCAGGCCTGCCGAGCTGGTGGAATCGAGCTCCAGATGCCGGCTTTGCCGCCCAGCGCCTGCCAGCGCGACAGCACCTTGGCCGCTTCCTCGACGCGGCCGTCCCAAAGCAGCGCCCGGTGCCCCTGGTAGAGGATTTCCAACTGATCCGGCCAGCGCTGCAGCAGGATCAGCGCTGCATCGGCGGCCTTGTGCTTGTCCCGGGTTCGATGGGAGTAATTGACGTGCATGTGGGCAATTTCCACCCGCGTCTGCGCCTGCGTCCAGACCTCGTCCAGGGTACGCTGCAGCAGGTCCTGATCGCTGAGTCGTGCGGCAAAATCGAGCTTTGCGCTGATTGCGTCGAGGTCCCCCGGTCGTTGCGTCAGGACCTTTTCGTACAGCGCCAGCGCGTCGCGCATGCGCAGTTCGCGGGTGGCTTTCATGGCCTGAAAGACCCAGCGGTCGGTGTCACTCCTGACCTTGCGAATGGCCAGATCGATGCGCTCGTTGAACTGCTGTTCCATCCCGGCGGGGTTGAGGTCGCTGGTTCCGCTCACGATCGAGGTGGGATCCAGCTGCTCCAGCCAGAATTTCGCTGCCTGTGCATGTGCGGCAGCAAATTCCGGATCCAGCTGGCGCGCCTGCTCGAACAGCGCATAGGCCTGCAGGGCGCCATCCCGGCCAAAGCCGTAGCTGGTCGACAAGCCGCGCAGATAGGCTTGATAGGCCTCCACCGAATGCGTGCCGACTTCGGCCATGCGCGCCAGCGCGGCCGGGTCCATGCTGGTCTGCATCGCGGTCGCGATCTGCCGGGCCAGGTCTTCCTGGATGCCGATCATGTCGGCCACGTCACGATCGTAGCTCTGCGACCACAGATGAAAGCCATCGGCAGCGCGGATCAGCTGCGCCGTCACCCGGATGCGGGTGCTGCTGCTGCGTACCGATCCCTCCAGCACATGCGCCACACCCAGTTCCGCGGCAATCTGCGGAATGGCCAGATCGCTGCCCTTGTAGCGAAAGGACGAGGTGCGCGCACTCACCAGCAGATCCGGCGTGCGGGTCAGGGAATTCAGGATTTCCTCGGTCAGACCGTCGGCAAACCAGCCCTGGTCGCCGCCCGGGCTGAAGTCGGCAAAGGGCAGCACGGCAATGGACTTGTCGGTGATCGTCCCTGCGCTGTGGCCGACTGCCGGTGCGGTGCCAGTGTCATTACCTGCAGCGACGGTCGGCGCGGCGCGCTGGCTGTTCCAGAGCATCATGCCGCCGATGCCCAGCAGCAACACGATCACCGCCACATCCAGCCTGCGTGCGGTGTGATCGACAGTGCTCTGCGTACGTTCGACTTCGCTCTCGCGCTTGAGGCCATCGGGCGTCAGCTCGAACACCCAGCTGAACACCAATGCCGGGATGAAACCGATCGCCAGCAATACCACCAGCGCCTGCAGCACCCAGTCGGGGGTGTGGAAGATCGGCAGCAGGGTCTCGGCGATCTGCACGATCAACCAGGCGCCGACCAGATACAGCCCGGCCATGCGGATGACGTTGCGACGTTTCAGTTCGGCGAGGACGTTCACGTCATGCCCCAGTTGCGCAGCGGACAGAAGCGCGCGGCGTGGCGGAAATCCGCATCTGTGCTGAGCAGGGTCAGATTGTGGCGCAGACACAGCTGAGCGATGAGCGCGTCGATGGTGCCGATCTGAACGCCGTTGCGCCGGCAGTGATTGCGCAATTCGGCGGCCTCGACATGGTCGGTACGGTCCGGGCTGACGAACGGCAAGGCCGCAAAGTGCTGGAGCAGGCTGTCGCGGGCCTTCGCACCGGCAAAACCCTGCAGCAGCTCCTGCAGGATCAACCCGGTGCAGAGGATGGAATCCCCGTGTTCCAGCGCGAGTCGCAGTGCCTGAACCTCGGCGCTGTCAGGCGCTGAGTCACGCCTGAAAGCCAGAGACCACACCGAGGTGTCGACCAGCAGGCTCATTGCTCAGGCGTTGCCTTGCCCGGTGCCGCGCGCTGGCGATCTTGCTTGTAGTCGTAGCCCGAATCCCACTCGAGCGTGCCCACCAGTTCCAGCAGGCCGCGTTGACGTCGACGGGCAATGAACTCTTCCAGCGCCAGTGTCACCGCCGCCTTCTTGGTTCGCTCGCCACTGAGCTCGAGTGCACGCTCGATCAAGGCCGGATCTATCGACAGGTTGGTCGCCATGTGTCACCTCCTACACATGAGGTTACACGTCGGTGTGGGAGTCATTCAAGGCTGCGCCCCCGGCGGTGCGCTGGTTCGCACATCAAACAGGGGGCGAGGGGCAGGGGGCAGGGGTCCAACCTCGCTACACGATCTGACCGTGCGGCGGGGTGGGTCACCTGCCCCTTGCCTCCTGCCCCTTTCACTTTAGCTAGTAAAATCAATAAATTGCGGTGTTCGTGGTGAAAGCGAATTCATCCGCGACTGAGCAAGCCGCTCACTTCCCCTGTTCCCCCAGCCACTGCTGGTAGCGGGCCTGCAGCGCCAGATAGCGCGGCTGCTCGCGGATCGAATCCAGCCCCGGCGCCACCGAGAACCAGAGGTAGGCATGCGCGCCGAATATGGCGGCGATTTCTTCCAGATAATCCAGCGCGCGCCCGGGATCGCCGGCGCGGGCGAAAGCGACGGCCAGCGAGAGCTTGACGCCGCGCGAGCCCCAGACATCGCGCGGTGCATTGCGCAAATAGTCGGCCTCGGCGGCGCGCACGCCTGCCAGATCGCCCATCAGCCCCGGCAAGTCGCAGGGCTGGTAGTAGGCGTTCCCCAGCCAGCGTGAAGGATAGGGGTCGGCGCGCTCGGCCATGCGCGCCTGGATCTCTGCGAGCAGTTGTTCGGCTTGCGCCCGCTGTCCCATCACCAGCAGGGCTTCCGCTTTGGTGAGCGCGTAGGTTTCCGGAAAATCGCCGGGGCCGTGCTGATCCTCCGGCCACAATGCGGGTGACAGTGCGAGCGCGATGCGTTTCGGGTCGCGGCTTGCCATGGCCACTTCAGCCGGTGCAGTGACGAAATTGGCGAGTGGCCCATCGATGGCCGCCCATGCGCCTTCGATGTCGCCGCTCCAGCGATGGATCCAGATTTCCCGAGTCCGGCTGACGTCGCCCAGACCTCTGGCCCGCTGCAGCCAGGCGTTGGCCGCTTTGACATCCCCGCGCGCGAGCAATGACATCTCGAGCAGCGAATTGATCACGTCCAGTGCCTGTGGATCGATCGCCAGAGAACGCTCGAATGCCGCCGTGGAGTCATCGAAGCGGCCGTCTCTACGGGCCACGTAGGCGCGATACTCCCAGGCTTCTGCATGTTCCGGGGCGCGCTCCAGTATCTGCTGCAGCTTGCCCTCGGCCGCGGCGTAATCGAGTTTGGCGTAATAGAACTCGATGGCCTCCACCAGCAGCGTGTCGATCGAGTCCGGCGCCAGACGTCGCGCCTGCAGCACGCTTTCATGCGCCTCCTCGCGCAGTGAGCGCGGCCCAATCGCCAGCCAGAAGGTCACCAGCTGGATCTGGGCCTTGCGCGCGTAGGCCTCGGCGAAGTCAGGATCCAGCGCAATGGCGCGATCGTATTCGGCAATGGCCTGTCTGGATCGGTCGGCAGACAGCGCAGAGGAGCCGGACAACAGTTTTCCGCGCAGAAAGGCCTCATAGGCCTGCAGATTCTGCGTCGAGCCTGCCCGCAGGGCACTGGATTCTTCCGGACTCAGGACCACTCGCAGGGCACTGGCCACCGCATGGGCAATATCGGCCTGTATTGCGAAGATGGTTTCGGTGCTGAGTTTGCGATCGTAATTCTCGGCCCAGAGATGCACATCGCTGACGCCATCGATCAACTGCACATTCACCCGCACATTGTCGCCGGCGCGCTGTACGGCGCCTTCCAGCACCACCGCCGCGCCCAGTTCCGCGGCGATCTGCGGAATGGTCTTGGTGGTATCGGCGTAATGCATCATCGAGGTGCGCGATATGACCTTCATGGCCCCGAGCTTCGACAACTGCGTCAGCAGGTCATCGTGGATGCCTTCGGCAAAGAAGGCGTCCTCGGCACGGGCACTGCGATTGCGGAAGGGCAGCACGGCCACCAGCCGGGTGCCCGAGGCGGCAGCGCTTGCGGCTTTGGGTGCGCTCGGCTCCGAGGTGTTCGACGCCAGCGGAGCGCTCTGCCGCGGCCAGTAACGGTCGGCGGCCACGATGGCGATGGCCAGCACCAGGCCCACCAGAATCAGTCGGTCCATGCGCCGTGCGGTCTGCGGTGCCACCGACTGCGCCGGATCGATCTCGGAGTCGCGCTTGAGGCCCTCAGGCGTCAGCTCGAACACCCAGCTGAACACCAATGCCGGGATGAAACCGATCGCCAGCAGCACCACCAGCGCCTGCAGCACCCAGTCGGGGGTGTGAAAGATCGGCAGCAGGGTCTCGGCGATCTGGATGATCAGCCAGGCCCCGACCAGATAGAGCCCGGCCATGCGGATGACGTTGCGGCGCTTGAGTTCGGCGAGCAGTTGCAAGGAGGTACTCTCGGCCAGTGTCGGGCGTGAGCGGCGATCTTACCTTGCCGGCGGCTCCGGAGCGCAGCGCGGCACCCTCGGCCTTCCTGTGGGAGCGGACTTTGTCCGCGATGCGCTTGCCGAGGTCGGAGACGCAGCCGTAGGCTCGAGCATCAACAGCGCCGAGTGCAACTCGGCGATCCCAGCCGCGGACTATCTGGCCTTCGGTGGGGCTGCCGCAGCACACTCGAAATCGTCCTCGCCGACGGGCCGGCACTGCGGCGGTAAGCCATGGGCCTGCCAGTAGTCCACGACGCCCGTCCGGCGCAGTACGCGCTTGAAGCCGGAAGAGTTTCTCCAGGCCCGCGGATTCAGTTGCCAGGCCAGCAGCGAATAGTTGTCCAGGTATTGCGATTCCGCGACACGATCGAAGTCGCCTACCCACAGGTAGGCCATTTCTCTGGTCAAGCTGACACCGGAAGATCTGAGACGGGCGTCCGACTCTTCCTGGATCAGTGTTGCGGCATTGACTGGCGATATTTCAGGGCTGGACAGGCTGGCGATCAGCAAATCATTCAAGGGAGGGGACACCTTCAGCTTGTCGAGCATCAGCCTGGCAGCAAGGGTGTTGCCGCGCAGCACCATCGCCGGCACGAAGTCGCTCGACCGATTGGGGATGAAGCCAGCTGCCACACCCACTTCGAACAAGGCCAGAGCCTGATCGATCTCGCCGGCGAAGAGCAAAGCCAGCGCCTTCCAGCGGGTGCAGTTGCCGTAGGCGGGATCGATGCGCAGGCACTGGTCCTGATCGGCCAGGGCACGATCGAAGAATCCGAGGTTGAGCCAGGCGATGCTGCGCCACAGGTAGGCGGTTGCGTTCTTGGCGTCGGCCGCGATGGCCTTGTCGGACAGCTCCAGCGACCGCGCCCAGTCGGACTGATCCAGGTTCTGCTCCGCCATCGCCAACGCGGCCCAGGCCATCGACAGCGAGGGGTCGAGTTGCAGCGCACGCTCGGCCGCCGGCACGACCATCCCGTTGTAGTCGCGGTCGTCGATGCCCCAGCTCTCGACCACGGAAGTCACTGCCGCCAGGCCTTCCCAGCCACGGGCGAACTTCGGATCCATGGCGACGACCTGCTCGAACAGACGCACGCTCTCGCTCAGATCCGTGCGCGCGATGAACAGCTCGCGCGCCTTCAGGTACAGATCGTAAGCCTGCAGGTTCTCGGTATCGGCCTTGACCACCACTGCCGCCGCCGGCGCCTTTTCGCCCAAGCTCTCGCGCAGTGCGGCGACGATGGCCTTGGCGATCTCGTCCTGGATGGCAAAGATATCGGTCAGTTCGCGGTCGAAGGTCTCCGACCACAGATGGCGGTCGCTGGCGGTGTCGATCAGCTGCGCGGTGATGCGCACGCGGTTGCCGGATTTGCGCACGCTGCCCTCGAGCACGTGGGCGACCTTCAGCTCTTCGCCGATCTTCGCCGCGCTCAGCTCGCGTCCTTTGTAGGCAAACGAGGACGTGCGCGAGGCCACGCTCAGGCCGTCGACGCGCACCAGCACATTGAGCAGCTCCTCGGAAATGCCGTCGGAGAAGTACTCGTTGTCGGCATCGGCGCTCATGTTGACGAAGGGCAGCACGGCGATCGAATTGGGATCGATCGCCATCTCCGTGCCGGCAGGCGGCGGTGCATCGGCAACGGTCGTGGTGGCTGCCGCAGAGGTCTGGCCTGCCGTGTCGGTCGTCTCCACGGGCTTGTCCCGTGGCCAGTAGCGATCGGCCGCAATCACCGCGATCAGCGCCAGCAAGCCGGCGAAGATCAAACGATCCATACGCTGCCCGGTCTGACTGGCGATGGACTGTTCCGGCGTGACCTCGGCATCGCGCTTGAGGCCCTCAGGCGTCAGCTCGAACACCCAGCTGAACACCAGCGCCGGGATGAAGCCAATGGCCAGCAGCACCACCAGTGCCTGCAAAACCCAGTCGGGGGTGTGAAAGATCGGCAGCAGGGTCTCGGCGATCTGGATGATCAGCCAGGCACCGACCAGATAGAGCCCGGCCATGCGGATGACGTTGCGGCGCTTGAGTTCGGCGAGGAAGTTCATGGCGCGCCAGGACTGCAATCGAGGTGATCCGGGCCGGGCGTCTGCGCCTTGCGGCAGCCGTCCGGATAACCACGCTGCTCCCACATCGAAACCAGTCCATAAATCTGCGCAACTCGCCAGAAGCGCGGATCTTCGCGCAAGAAGCGGGTCGAGGGCAGCCACACCGCTCGCAGCATCCACGAAGCCCGCGGTTGCTTGCGAGTGCTCTCGTCCTCGGCCAGAAACCAGTCGAAGTAGCGCTCGCCCATGCCCAGGGGGATCAGTTCTTCGGCCGGTACTCGCCCATCACGCAGCGCAAGGTAATCGGCCGCCTTGGAAGGATCAGCCAGCGCCACCAGCCAGGCGGAATGCGGCGCTTCGCCCAGTTTTCCAGCACCGGGCTGCGTCAGCGGTACCGACTGCGCCAGCTGCGCCGCCTGCTGGTGCTGACCGCTGGCACCCAGCTCGATCACCTGGACGAACTGACCGGCGGGCCAGCCATTGGCCGTACCGGCACGGGCGCTGGCCTCGCCCTGCGCGTAGCGACCTGCCGAGAAATAGGCCTGCGCCAGCACGCCGTTGTTGATGCCCACCAGCGGGTCCATCAGCACAGCGCGCTCCAGTACTTCGATCGCCTCCTCAACATAACCCGCCTCAAACAGCGTCTGACCCAGCCACATCACCGGCGTCGAATCGTGTGTGCTGAGTGCAGCTGCGCGCTCAAGCAGCGCAATCCCCTGTAGCCGATCTCCATCGTCGTTGTGCAGATCTCCCTGTATGGCCAGCACCATGGGATGTTCGGGATTCAACGCGGCCGCACGCGCAATCGCCGCCTTGGCGGCTGCTCGGGACTGCGCCGCGGGCAGTTCCGTCGAATAGCCGGGGAGCACGTAGTTGGATGCAGCCAGGTAGATCCAGGCCTCGGTGAAGTCCGGGTCCTGCGTCACCGCGTACTCGAGATCGGCCAGCGCCTCCGGCAATTCAGCGCGCCGATGAAAGCGCGCACGGCCCCTGAGAAAGCGCTCATAGGCGCCGAGATCAGCGGTGGGCGCAGCCACCGCGAGGCGCTGTGTGCCGAGCAAATCACCCAGTTCGGCGGCGATCGACTCGGCGATCTCCTGCTGAATCTGGAAGATATCGGTAAGTTCGCGGTCGTAGGTCTGCGACCACAGATGCCCATCGCTGCCGGCATTGATCAGCTGTGCGGTGATGCGCACGCGCTGGCCCTGCTTGCGCACCGAGCCCTCGAGCACATGGCGCACGCCCAGCAGTCGGGCGATTTCCGGGATCGGCGTGTCCTTGCCCTTGAAGGTGAATGAGGAGGTGCGCGACGCCACCTTCAGGCCATCGATGCGCGACAGCACGTTGAGCAGTTCCTCGGCGATGCCATCGGCGAAATACTCGTTGTCGGCATCCGGGCTCATGTTGAGGAAGGGCAGCACCGCGACCGAAGCCCTGGTCGGCGTCTCGGTGGCCTCGGGTGGCACATCTGGCGGGGCGTCGGCGCTGATGGCCGCCGGCGGCGCAGGCTCGACGGCGGGTCGCCACAGCATCAGCGCACCAATGCCGAGCAGCAGCACGATGACGGCGATATCCAGCTTGCGTGCGGTGTGCACCGGTGCGCCGCTGGAGCGATCCACCTCGGCATCGCGCCTGATGCCTTCCGGGGTCAGCTCGAACACCCAGCTGAAGATCAACGCGGGCACAAAGCCGATCGCCAGCAGGATGATGATCGCCCGCAGCACCCAGCCCGGCACATCGAAGGCCGGCAGCAGGGTTTCGGCGATCTGGACGATCAGCCAGGCCGCGACCAGATACAGCCCGGCCATGCGGATCACGTTGCGGCGCTTGAGCTCCGCCAGCAGGCCGGAGCCCGGGAACGACGATGACTTCGGCGCCTCGCTCATGGTCCATCCTTGAGCGGCGGGCAGGCAAAGGGCAGTGCCACGGGTGGCGGCCGATCGACGCCTTCGCGTTCGAGCAACTGCAGCAGGGACGGAAATGGCGAAGGATCGAACTGCGCATAGGTCAGGAATCCGGCCAGCGCATAGGTGTTACCACTCTCTTCGAGGGGCATCAAGGCCTGCTCGGCCTCTGCTTTTCGCCCCAGCAACATCAGCAAATGCCACTGTTGGGACACATCATCGACCGCTACCTCATCACGAAGGACCTTCTCGACTTCGGCCCGCCGGCCTTCAGCGCAGGCCTGCCGTGCTGGAGGCAGGGCCGACCATTGCGGGCTGGAGGATTGCAGACTCTGCCAACGGGCAAGCACGCCGCGCGCCTGCTCGTTGCGACCCGCCCAGAGCAGTGAACGGTGAGCCTGGTACAGCATCGCGTCGTCCTCGGGCCAACGTTCCAGGATTTGCAGTGCCTGATCGGCGGCCTTGTCCTTGTCGCCGCCTCGATGGGCGTAGTTGAGGTGGGCGATGGCCAATTCCCGGCGCTCGAAGACGTGGGCCCAGGCCTGCGCCAGCGTGTCCGCAAGCAGGGCCTGGTCGGACAATCGGCTGGCCAGATCCAGCAGCGCAGTCACGGCGTCGCGGTCGGTCGGGCGTGCCGCGAGCACCGATTTCTCCAGCTCGATGGCCTCACGGAAACGCAGATTCAGCTGCGCCTTCAGCGATCTTGACGAGAGGCGATCGACCTCGTTTGCGGAATACTGGATAGCGGCATCGATGCGCGCGCGGAACTGCTCGACCATCTCTGCCGGAGCGTCGTCGACCAGCCCGCTGGAGGTGCGCGTCGGATCGAGCTGGACCAGCCAGAAATTCGCCGCACGCCTGTGGGCGTCGGCAAATGTCGGATCGAGTGCGCGCGCCTGTTCGAACTGTACGTAACCTTCCTTGAAGGCCTTGGCCCCAGCCATCACCGGCATGGCGACGCCGCGCATATAGGCCTGGTAGGCCTCGATGGATCGGGTGCCCACGCGCAACATCTCCGCCAAGGCTGCCGGATCCATGCTGGTCTGCATCGCCGTGGCGATCTGCAGCGCCAGGTCCTCCTGCATCTGGATCATGTCGGCGACGTCGCGATCGTAGGTTTGCGACCACAGATGAAAGCCGTCGGCGGCGCGGATCAGCTGCGCAGTGACGCGAATGCGCTGCGGCGTGCTGCGCACCGAGCCTTCGAGCACATGGGCCACGCCCAGTTCGGCGGCAATCTGCGGAATGGCCAGCTCGCTGCCCTTGTATTTGAACGACGAGGTGCGGGCGCTGACCAGCAGATCGGGGGTGCGCGCCAGGGCGTTGAGGATTTCCTCGGCCAGGCCATCGGCAAACCAGCCCTGATCGCCGCCCTGACTGTAGTCGGCGAAGGGCAGCACCGCGATGCTCTTGTCGGTGATGGACTCGGCAGTCGGCGGCGTGTCCGCCGCAAGCGGTTCGGGGCTGGACGGCGCCGTCGCCACTGCGGGTGCTCCTGTCTGCCACTGCCAGAGCAGCATGCCGCCTACCGCCAGCAGCAGCACAATCACGGCGACGTCAAGCTTGCGCGCAGTGCGGTCCACCCTGCTGGCGGAGGGATCAACCTCGCTCTCGCGCTTCAGGCCCTCCGGTGTCAGTTCGAAGACCCAGCTCACCACCAGCGCCGGCACAAAGCCGATCGCCAGCACGATGATGATCGCGCGCAATACCCAGCCCGGCACGTCGAAGGCCGGCAACACGGTCTCCGCCACCTGCACGATCAGCCAGGCGCCGACCAGATAGAGCCCGGCCATGCGGATGACGTTGCGGCGCTTGAGTTCTGACAGAAAGCTCATGGGGACTCGCTCACGAATTCGCGATAGCGCTGCATCGCGGCGATGAAGCGCGGCTGGTCATGCAGTCGTGCATACAGCGGACTCAGGTCGTAGCGCAACGGCAGGCCGCCGGCGGGCCGACTCAAACTCTGTTCGATTTTCTGAAGCGCGCCGTCAAGGTCACCGCCGAGCAGGGGCGCAAGGTCCCGGAACTGGGTGGCTGCGGACCAGGCGTCGGGCGCTTGCAGGCGATCGGCTTCGGCACACACGGGCGCGGCTTTTTCGGTCTCTTCCAGGCCACTGAGGACCACGCACAGCGCCAGCAGGCGTCTGGGCTGATCCGGCCGTGCGTCGAGATCGGCCTGCAGCTCGCCACGGGCGAGCTCAAACTGCACTCGCGCCGCCGGAATGTCCTTCGCCGCCCACAGGGCAAGGCCACGGAACATGGCCGGGTGCAGGTACATCTGCAGCGTCTGACTGTCAGCATCCGAGCCAATGGTCGACAATTTCAGCGCCAGCGCAGTGTCGCCCTGTGCGACTGCCAACCACCACCCGAGAATCTGCGCGATGGAGGCATCGCTGATGTGCTTCGCCATTCGGGTCCTGGCGCTGGCCAGATCACCGCCAAGCTCCACGTCCAGCAGGGCAAGATTCAAGTGGGCGTAGGCGAAGCCCGGATCAATGGCCAAGGCCGCTTCGAGCGCTTCCCTCGCGGCGCCCGCCCGGCCGTTGCGCAGCTCCATGAGGGCGAGATCGGTGCGGTAGGTCAGGTTCAGCGGATCCGCCAGAACCGCGTCCCGCAGCCCGGCACGGGCCTCGTCGAAGCGCCCCATTCTGCGCAGCACGAAGGCGCGCAATCCCTGGATGTCGGCGTCGCCCGGCGCGATGACCAGAGCACGGTCTATGGATTCAAGCGCCTTCGCGTAGTCGCGATAGCCCCAATAGTGGAAGTAGCCTTCGGACAGCAGCACCTCCACCGCGTCCGGATCCAGGGTGCGCGCCTTGGTCAGCGCCAGGTCTGCGCGCCGCAGAGCGTCGCTGTCGGCACCGCGGAACCAGTGATTTGCGATCTCGATTCGGGCTTGCATCGCATAGGCCGCAGCGAAGTCCGGATCCTCGGCCAGCGCTATTGCCAGCCAGCGTTCTGGTTCGGTGAGATCGGTCTGGATCACCGACCAGAGCAGAATCCTGGCGCGCCGGTAGGCTTCCAGGGCCACCAGATTTTTCGTCAGCACCTTCTGCACGGCGGCGGATTCGGCCGGCGACAGCGTGGTCTGCAGCGCGCCGGCAATCTTGCCGGCAATCTCGGATTGAATGTCGAACAGGTTCTCGGCGGTCAACTCGCGGTCGAAGGTCTCGGCCCACAGGTGACTGTCATCGGCGGCACGAATCAGCTGCGCAGTAATGCGGACACGGTTGCCGGCGCGCTGCACGGCGCCCTCCAGCACCGTCGCCACGCCCAGCTCCGCTGCAATCTGCGGAATCTTCTTCTCGGTGTCGCGGTATTCGTTGACCGAGGTACGTGAGGTCACCCGCAACGCCGCCACCTTCGACAGCTGGGTAATCAGGTCGTCATGCACGCCATCGACAAAATACTGGGTGTCCGGCTCGGCGCTTCTGTTGGCAAAAGGCAATACGGCGATCGACCGCCCCTGGCGAGTAGCCACCGGATCTTCCGCCTGGAGGATCGCGCCCGCTTGGACATCGACGCCTCGGTCTGCCCCGCCCTGGCTGCGCGCCGTCTCGGGTATTTCTGGTGCATCAGCCCGCGGCCAGTAGCGATCCGCCGCAATCACCGCCAGCAGTACCAGTACGCCGGCCAGGGTCAGTTGATCCATCCGCCGGCCGGTTTCGGTCGCGACGGACTCGCCCGGCTTGACCTGATCGTCGCGCTTCAGGCCCTCGGGTGTCAGCTCGAAAATCCAAGAAAACACCAGCGCCGGGATGAAGCCGATGGCCAGCAGCACTACCAGTGCCTGCAAAACCCAGTCGGGGGTGTGGAAGATCGGCAGCAGCGTTTCGGCGATCTGGATGACCAGCCAGGCCCCGACCAGATACAGCCCGGCCATGCGGATGACGTTGCGGCGCTTGAGTTCGGCGAGTAGCTGCAAGATCTGTAGCCTCGATCAGCGCGTGGCGGATGGCGCGATCTTACCTTGCCGCTGCGCCTCTTGAGCTCAGTCGCCGCGAAAGCCGACCGAACTGGCGCACGCGTTGGCCTGCGGTAGCCGGCGTGAATGACCGAGCGGCAGTCGTCGACCGTGCGCGGGCGGAGCACAGACTTGCGGTTGTGGCATGAACTCTCGGGCGCGAACCTCCAGCCCCATTTGTTCAAGTGGCTTTTTTCTGGAGCCCTGCCAGCCAGGCCTCATAGGCGGCCTGCAATGCCAGAAAGCGCGGGTGACTGCGCAGACTCGCCAGACCCGGGGTGCTCGGGATCCCCGAAAAGCCGCTAGGGCCATAGATCGAGACGATGCGCTCGAGGTGCGCCAGCGCCTGCTCGGGGTCGCCGGCACGGGCGAAGGCGATCGCCAGTGAATATCGAACCGTACCTTCGGCCCAGACATCCTTGGGCGCGTTTTCCAGAAAATCGCGCTCGGCAGCGCGCACGCCATCGAGATCGCCGAGCATGCCGGGCAGATCGCAGGGATAGTAGAAATAGGCGCCGCTGGAGGACCAGCCACCCGGATAGGGCGGATCCGCTTGTTCGATGCGGGCCTTGATCGCCAGCAGGGCTGCGCGGGCTGCGTCAGCCTGGCCGGTGACCAGCAGGGCCTCGGCCTGCGCCAGGGCGTAAGTCTCCGGATATTCCGGAACATTGCGCAGGCGCTTGGGCCAGAGTTCGGGCGACAGGGCGCGCTGGATGCGTTCGGGGTCCCCGCTGGCCAGGGCCACCCGAAAGGGCAGGGCGGCAAAGAACTCGTTGGGTCCGTCCACCGCCGCCCAGGCGCCTTCGACATCGCCCATCTGCAGCAGAGTTTCGCTACTGTTTTCCCCCATGTCCTTGGCCCAGGCAGAACTGCGGGCAAACAGCGCCTTGGCCTCGTCCGGTCTGCCCAGGCCCATCAGGGTGTTGGCCAGTTCCAGAATGGTATCGGTGTTGGCCGGATCGATCGCCAGCGCGCGCTCGAAGAAAGCGATGGTGTCGTCGAAACGGCCATCGCGACGGGCCACCAGCGCGCGTGCGTACCAGGCCTCGGCATACTCGGGCGAGTGCTTCAGCAAGCGCGCCAGGATGGCCTCGGCGCCGGCATAGTCACGCTCGCCCATGTAGCGCATGTAGGCCTCGGTCATCGCCGTCTCGATGCTGTCGGGCGCCAGTCGCCGGGCATTGTCCAGTGACACCGCGGCGGCATCGCGCATCGAGGCATCGCTGTAGCCGAACCAGTACATCAGCAACTGCAACTGGGCCTTGCGGGCATGGGCTTCGGCAAACTGCGGATCGAGGCTGATGGCGCGGTCGAACTGCTGCAGGGCCTGAGCCAGTCGCTCGGGGGTGGCACGATCCGACTGCGCCAGCAGCTTGGCCTGCAGGAAGGCCTCGTACGCGGGCATGCTCGCGGTGGAGCCGGTGGCCAGCGCACTGGCTTCGGCCGGACTCAATACCAGCTGCATGGCACTGGCGACGGCCGTGGCGACATCGGCCTGGATGGCAAAGATGGTCTCGGTGCTCAGTTCGCGATCGTATTTCTCGGCCCACAGATGCACATCGGTGTTGCCGTCGATCAGCTGCACGGTGATACGCACCTGATCGCCGGCACGCTGCACGGCGCCCTCCAGGACCACGCCCGCGCCCAGCTCGCGGGCGATTTCCGGCACCGACAGCTTGCTGTCGGCATAGGCCATCATCGAGGTGCGCGAGATCACCTTGAACTGATTGATCTTCGACAGCTGCGTCAGCAGATCGTCGTGGATGCCCTCGGCAAAATAGGCATCCTCTTCCCGGCTGCTGCGATTGCGGAAGGGCAAGACTGCCACCAGCTTGCCTTTGGCCGCTTCAGCCGCCTGCGCGATCGCGGCTTCGGGCGAGGCCGAGAAGAAGAACTTGTCGATGGCAAAGTAGCCGAGTGCCAGCAGCAGGCTGACGATGATGGCGCGATCCAGGCGCCGCACGCCCTGCGCTGACGCTGGTGCGTCGGCCGGGCGATCGCTGATCCGGCGCAGGCGCCGCTCGACGCCGGTATAGGGGTCCGGTGTCGCCTGGACGTCTTCATCGCGCTGCAGCCCCTCCGGTGTGAGCTCGAAGATCCAGGACACCACCAGCGCCGGTACGAAGCCCACCGCCAGCAGGATGATGATGACCCGCAGTACCCAGTTGGGCACCTCGAAGACCGGCAGCACGGTTTCGGTCACCTGCACGATCAACCAGGCCACGACCAGATACAGACCCGCCATGCGGATCACATTGCGGCGCTTGAGTTCGGCGAGCAGACGCATCGGCAGGGGTCAGGGCTGTCGTCAGGCAGGTGACATGATGTTAGCCGAATAGCAAATTGCGGCTGTCCTCGGAATGACAAGACCGCAGGAATCGCCGGGTGGGCACTGCGGGCACTGGCCAAACATGTCGCAAGTTCCTGATTTTGCGGCCGAGGAGGGAGGGGTAGGGGGCAGGGGAAGAGCGGTGGGTCCGCGACGCTGTGGTGGGCCCGAGCTGCTGTGGGTCAGAGCTGTTGTGGGTCCGGACTTTGTCCGGACGCTTTTGCGTCGATGCGCCAGAAGCGTCCGGACGAAGTCCGGACCTATCGAAGCGCCGGCTGTGCCAGCCTTTCCCCTGCCCCCTGCCCCCTGCCCCTTCTCCAGGCAACCCTACTCGCAGCGCAGTTCGTCGCCGCTCTCGCCACCCAGCGTGCAGCCATCGGGCGGGCCCAGTTTGCTCCAGTACGCACTCAAACCATGCAGACGGGCGAATTCCGGGAAGCGCGGGTGCTCGCGAAAACTCCGGAACTGCGGGTACCAGAGGCTGAACAGCAAGGTCTGGATTCCCTGGGTCTTGTTGCCCAGGGCGTTGTCCATGGCGGCATCGGTGAGCCCGAAGACCTGCAGCAGATGGGCCCATTCCAGACCGGGTTCGGCCTTGACGGCTTCGAGCAGACGTTGCTGCGCGTCCGCCAGCTGAGTCGAATCCGTCAGCGCTGGCGCCAGCGAGCGCGCCAGTTCGCGCCTGCCTGCCGGCAGGCTGTCGTCATCGTGCAGCCAGTCCAGGTAGGCCTGGGTCCGGTCGGATCCATTGTCGGCATTGCTGGTCATGAAGAACAGGGCGCGACTGGCCGGTCCGCGCCAGCCCAGGGCATGGGCCCGCACCAGCAGCTCGCGGCCAGCGCCGTGATCACCACGCAGATCGGTGGCGATACCCAGCCAGCCCATCGGCAGTCCACTCAGCGGGTCCAGTGTCTGGGCCTGCGCGAAACTGGCCTGAGCCTGCCCGATATGGCCCACTTCGAACAGCCCCAGGCCCTGCCAGACACGCGAGTTGGCGTTGTTGGGCGCCAGCGTCAGTGCCTGCTCGATCAGTTCGGCATGGCGCAGGCGATCACCGCGATCACCGGCAATGCGCGCGCTCACCGCCAGCGCGCCAGGATGCAGAGTGCGGATGGCCAGCGCCCGGTCGGCGGCGATCTGCGCCTGTTCCAGCGTATCGATGCCGGCGGGCTCGGGCGCATAACTGCGCCAGACATACCAGGTGGCCGCCAGCGTGCCCCAGGCATCGGCAAACTGTGGATCGCGTTTGACCGCCTGCTCCAGCAGTTCGCGCGCCGCCGGCAGATTGGCGCCGCGCTGGGCGAACAACTGCCGGCCGCGCAGATAGGCCTCGTAGGCTTGGAGGTCGGCCGTGGCCACCGCGACCTCGATCCGGCGCACGCCGAGCGAGTCGGCCAGCGCATCGGCGATCGCCTGCGAAATCTCTTCCTGCACGCGGAAGATCTCCACCAGACGGCGTTGATAGGTCTGCGACCACACGTGTTGATCGGTGCGGGCGTCGATCAGCTGCGTGCTGATCCGCACCTCCTCGCCATCACGGCGCACCGAGCCTTCCAGCAGATAGGCCACACTCAGCTGCGCGGCAATCTCGCCGCTGTCCAGCTGGCTGTCGCGGAAGACGAAGGATGAGGTTCGCGAGGTGACCTTGAGCCCGTCGATACGCGCGAGCACGTTCAGCAACTCCTCGGACAGGCCGTCGGCGAAGTAGTTGTCGGCGGCGTCCTGGCTCATGTTGACGAAGGGCAGTACCGCCAGGGAATGGCTGTCGACGGTCGGCGCTGGCCGTGTCGGCACGGCCGGCAACGGCGGTGCCGAGCTGACCGCTGGCGCCGCGAAGTCCTTGTCGGGTTTGGCCTGGTCAATGAACTGTCGTATCAGCGAGAGGCTGAGCGCAGCCAGGACGACGATGACGATCATCTGGTCCAGACGTCGCGCCGTGATCGGGCGCTGTGGGTTGTCGCGGCTGGCGCCGCCATCGACCCGAAAACCGGAGGGCGTGAGCTCATAGCGCCAGGACAGCAGCAGCACCGGCACGCCCGCCAGCAACAGGCCCAGGATCAGCCAGCGCAAGGCCTCGATCGGCAGTTCCAGCGCCGGGAACAGCAGCGCACACATGGCCACCAGCAGCCAGGACAAGGCCAGCCACGCCACGCCGGTGCGGATGACATTGCGGCGCTTGAGTTCAGCGAGCAGTCGCATCTTGGACAGTCTCGGTGGCCGGGGCTCGAGGCTCAATCTTAGCGCGTGTGTGCCGTGGTGGTGCGCACGCCGGGCGCCGCGCGCTGGCCATTCTCAGTCATCCAGGGATTGCGCGTGCGCCCGGACCCGGCCTGCACCTTGATTGCCATCAGCGCTGGTCGGGCCGAATGCGCAGATCCGATCGGCTCTCGTCGTGAGCATGAATCCAGCGATTCACCGTGCGGCCCATGCGGGCAATCATGCTCATGTTGAAGAAATGCATGCCGCCAAGCACCAGCAGCGTGACCCCGATGCGAGAGCCGATTTCCGGCACCATGTTGATCGCGTTGATGTTCCAGTCGCTGAGGCGGAAACAGATGAAACCGAGGTTGACCAGGTAGAAACCGATGACCAGCAGCCGGTTGGTCGATTGGGCCAGTTCCCGATCCTGGGCGAAGCAGCGCACCAGGAAGGTCTCGCCGCTGCTCGACAGCACTCTGGCCACCCAGACCGTCAGCGCTACCGACAGCAGCAGATACAGCGCATAGGACACGTAGATCAGCCCGACATTGTTCACTTCATTCATTTCAGCACACTCCTTTGTTTGGGTGAGCCGAGACTGCGCTCACCCCAGTCGGGGGTGCTTCCGGAATGATCTTTCTGCAGCAGATTTTTCAGTCTGAAGAACAAAGATTCATAAAATCAACAGGATGCAGAACCACAACATGATCATGTTGGGCTTTGATGTGCCGGCGAGCACCCCGTAGCGCGGCTCCGGCGCGCGTAGGGTCGGCCGCTGGCGATCAGCGGCTTCGCGCCGGCGGCCGCGGCTCGGCGTGGCGGTCTCGTCGTGCGGATTCCAGCGTTTGCCGTGGCATTGGACTCGACCTGGCCTCGGCGCATCGCCGCTGGTGGAATCCGCCTGCGGGGTTTGGCGGCGAAGGTCGATGGCGTGTCGTGGGCGGGTTCCACCCTAGCGCTGTTGGCGCCGATATTGACCGGGGACCATGCCGAGTTCTTCCTTGAAGGCCAGATAGAAGGCCGATTGCGAGCTGAACCCGACCGAGAGCCCGACCGACAGCACCGAGGCGCGCGGTTCATCGACCAGCATCCGCTGCGCCGCCTGCACCCGATAGCGCCGCACCAGTCGTGAGAAACCCAGTTCCATCCGGGTGTTCACCAGCTCCGACAGCTGGTGGGTGCTGAGCTCCATCAGTTCGGCCACTGTGCCGAGGTTCAGCGCTTCATTCTGGTAAACGCGCTCGACCTCGAACAGTTGCCGCAAACGCGTCAGCGCGGCGTCCTGATCGATCCTGCCCAGCGTCGACTGGGCATAGCTGCGGCTGACCGCTTCGCTGGTCTTCTGCACCAGGTCGGGCACCGCCAGCAACAGCCAGCAGACCATGAAGAAGCCGACGGCGATGCAGCTGGCGTAGGTCCAGGCGTAAACGGCCCAGGCAAACACCTGCGGTGTCAGCAGACCGATCAGCGCGGCCAGCAGACCCATCACGGCGAAGACCGCAACCACTGGCAGTTCCAGCCGAAACCAGCGCCGCTGCGTGCGCAATCGGTACAGCAGCGAGGCCAGATGCAGCGCAAAGCCCGCACCCATCGCCAGCGCCACCGGAATTCCCCAGCGCAGCGGAATCGATACCGCCAGCAGCACCACGGCGACCGGCGTCAGCCATTCCAGCCGCTGCCAGCGATCGGCCGGTCGGACCACGCCGAGCAGCAGCCAATAGAAGCCCAGGGACTGCAGAAACAACACGACGATGTAGCGGCGTGCGGGCGCTGCATCGGCCCCGGCCTGCAGCAGTTCGGCATTGCCGATCTGGGTGGCCACCAGACCGAACAGCATCAGGAAACCCGCCAGCCGGGATTGCAGCGGCAGCTCCATCCTGCGATAGACCGTGGCCAGCGCCAGCACCAGCAACAGCGCCATCCCGACGGAAGAGCCGACCAGCAAGGACATCATCGAAGGCATGGCGGTGACCATTTCTCCATGGACCCATATCCTAAGTTGTTGATGCGTCATTGCGAGGAGCGCAGCGACGAAGCAATCCAGTGCTCTTGAAGCTGTGCCTCTGGATTGCTTCCCCCGGGATCAAGTCCGGGGTCGCAATGACGCTGTGGGTTCAGGACGGATATGGCCCACGATACCGGGTGTCGCGGATTTCGCGAGTCCAGACGATGTTGCCGCTGCCGAGGTCCACGGCCACCAGCGTTGGCATCTCGATCTTCGATTTGCCCTCGGTGACGGAGATCTTCGGCGTGGTGACGTACAGCAGTCGGCCACCGATCACGTCGAAGGGGCGATAGGAGTACTCACTGATGGTCTCGCCGATGCGGGTGCCCTTGGCATCGCTGAGCTGCCAGCGATAGCGGCCGTCTTCGAGGCGCTCGCTCTGCAGGCGATAGTCATCGCTGACCGAGCGGAAATTGCGCGGTCCGGTGGCGCTGGGCTGGCCGATCTCGGCTGCGGTGCTGGCGCTGGACTTGACGCTGGGCTCGGCAACGGCAGCGAGCTTGCCCTGGCCCCAGTCGATGGCCAGCGCGCCACTGACTTGAGTCAGGGACGCGCGCTTCTCGCCGCTTCCGGCTTCGTCCTCGCTGTTCATGCGCGCGCCCTGGACCTGCTGGCGCGTGTGCGACCAGCGCAGGCCATCGGCCAAGGCGCTCAGCCTGAACTGCTCGCCCATGCGCTCTTCGACCAGACCGCGGGCCGGCGCCGGCAGGTCCACTGACGCGCGTGCCACCAGGCTGCCATCGCTGGCCTTGAGCACGGCATAGCCGAGCTTGCCGCGTTCGGCGCCATCGCGCATGACCAGCACCTGCTCGCCTTCCATGGCGATGGGCATGGCGCCATCGCGGCTGGTCCATTCGGTCTTGCCGGTGGCAATCGACACCTGTTCGACGGCACTGTCGGGCGTCATCAGCAGCACCCGCTGCTGCTCGCGCGCGATCAGCACGCCGCTCTGGAGTGTGTCGGCCGCCTGCGCCGGAGATCCCAGCAGCGCCAACGTGACCAGCGCCAAGGCGCTCAGGGAAAGATTAAGGTGCATTTAGGACTCCTGCGACTATAGACATTAGACATTCCGTAACAGTTAGCATAGAAGCCTTCGATCCACAAAGCCAAGGGCATCTCGTGAAGGGAATCACTACCACCCGATTGATCCACTCGCTGCTGACGGTCTTGCTGATGGCATTCGCCGGCACCGCATCGGCGCAACAGGCCAATGACGCCTTCGCCGCGGCGATCACGCTCAGCGGCAACGCCACCCAGAGCACCGGCAGCAATGTCGGCGCCACTGCGGAACCGGGTGAGCCGGTACATGCGGGCGTGGGCGGCGGCGCCTCGGTGTGGTGGCAGTGGACTGCCAGTGCCAACGTCACAACCACCATCGATACCTTCGGCAGCAACTTCGATACCGTGCTGGCGGTATACACGGGCAATGCCGTCAATGCGCTGACGCAGATCGGCAGCAACGACGATGCCGGCAGCGGACTGCAGAGCCAGGTGCGCTTCACGGCAGTGGCCGGTACCAGCTACCGCATCGCTGTCGATGGTTTTGCCACTGCCCGCGGCAACATCGTGCTGAATCTGCTGGCGGCTGATCCGGCGCCAATGCTGTCGTCGAATCCGGCAGGCGGCGCCACGGTGCTTCTCCCGGGCGGTGCCCTTGGCAGCACCAGCGTGCGCGTGATCGATCTGATCGCCAGCGGCGGTTCCGGCGCCTCCTCGGTGGCGCTGGCCTGTGTCAGTTCGGGTGGCGTGTTGATCGGTCCTGCCGGCGCCACACCCGGCGGCACCAGCGTCAACCAGACCATCAATGCGGGCGCGCAACCGCTGGATCTGGCGGTGGCAGCGGTACTGACCGATGCCCAGCAGACCCTGGCCAATGCGGTGGTCTGCACGGCAACGCCATCGGCCGGCGCCAGCTACACGCTGAGCTTCACGGTGCAGCGCCCGGCCGCACTGGCGGCCAACGCGCCGCCGCTGATCAGCGGAGTTCCGCCGAGTGGGTCCACGCTGCATCTGCGGGCCGCTGCACTCGGTGGTCTGGCAACGGGCCGCCTGGATTTGCGGCTGGAACCCGGGCTCGGTAGCGGCACGGCAGTGGTGGCCTGCAGTGGCGATGCCGGCCTGCAGATCGCGGCTGCAGGCTTGCCCCCCGCGCCCGGACAGTTCGCGCAGACCGTGCCGGCCAATGGACCGGTGGTCGATGTCAGTCTGGGCGCCCCGACCGTCCAGATTCCCTACAACCTCTCGCTGATCTGCAGCGTGACCCCGAGCGTGGGCAATTCCTACGCGCTGATCTACACGGTCAACGTTCCCGCCGGTCTGGTGCCGGGATCGCAGACCTGGGTACCGATAGGCCCCGGACCAGTCGCCGATGGTCAGAGCGAAGGCATCACCGGGCCGCCCGCCAACGCGGTGTCGGGTGCGGTGCAGGTGGTGTTGCCGCATCCCACCAACGCCGACATTCTCTATGTGGGTTCGGTCAACGGCGGTGTCTGGCGCACCGACAATGCCCAGGCGGCATCACCGAACTGGCGGCCGCTCACCGATCAGCAGACCTCCCTCAGCATCGGTGCCCTGGTCTTCGACGCCAGTGATGCCAACACGCTGGTGGCGGGTATTGGTCGCTTCAGCAGTTTCGGTCGCACTGGCGGCGCCTTGATCGGATTGCTGCGCAGTGCGGATGGAGGCAACAACTGGAGGCCGCTGGCCTCCAGCATGAGTGGCCGCAATATCAGTGGACTGGCGGCGAATGGCAGCACCATCGTTGCGGCCAGCAACGGGTCGAGCAGCGGTCTGTGCGCCGACCGCGGCCTGTTCCGCAGCACCGATGCGGGTGTCAGCTTCACGCAGATTACCGCCGCGCAGGGCTTCGCGCCCGGGCTGGTCACGGCGCTGACCAGCGATCAGACCACCCCGCAGACCTTGTACGCCCATCTCGACGGCGCCAACGACTGCGCCGCCCAGGCCAGCGCCAACGGCATCTACCGCAGCACCGACGGCGGTGCCAGCTGGCAGAAGGTCGGTAGCCCGGAGATGAATACCCTGATGAGCACCAGTGGCAAGGTGGTCCGGGTTCACGCCAGCGGCGGTCGCGTCGCGGTAGGCGTCTCCGACGGTCAGCTCCGCGGTGTCTGGTACAGCAGCGACTCGGGCGCCAACTGGACGCTGATCGGTTTCCCGCAGACCTTCGAAGGCAGCGATGCCGTCGGCATCCATCCCGGTGGCCAGGGTCGATTGCACTTCTCGCTGGCGCTGGATCGCGGCAATCCCAATCTGATCTACGTGGGCGGTGACCGCCAGCCCGGCGATTTCCCCAACAGCCTGGGGGCCGAGGACTTCAGCGGTCGCTTGTTCCGGGGCGACGGCACCGCGCCCGGTGGCAACTGGACATCGCTCACCCACAGCGGTACCAGCAACAACAGTGCCCCGCATGCCGATTCGCGCAGTCTGGCAATGGATGCGGCAGGCCGGCTGATCGAGGGTGATGACGGCGGCGTCTATGCCCGCCTGCAACCCGCCAGTGGCGCCGGCAGCTGGATCTCCCTGAACGGCGATCTGCAGGTCACCGAGCAGCACAATGTGGCCTTCGACCGAGTTGCCGGCGTTGCCCTGTCCGGCAGTCAGGACAATGGCAGCATGCGCCAGCTCGGCAGCGCCCTGCGCGACTGGGTGGTCATCTCCGGTGGCGACGGTGGCGATGTCGCGGTTGACGCCCTGCAACGGGCCGAGGCCGGTGCCGCGATCAGCTACACCAGCTCGCAGTTCCTCGGCGCCTTCAGCCGGCGCGAGTACTCCGCCGCCAATGCCGCCCTGACCCTGAGCTTTCCGGAGCTGATCGGCACCGATGGCAGCGCCGGCCCTTCGGGCCAGTTCGTGACCCCGATTGCCAGCAACCAGATCGCGGGTAATCGCCTGGTCATCGGCGGCTCCGATGCGCTGTACGAGTCCTTCGATTCGGGCGACACCGTGGCCCGGATTGCCGACGGTTTGCGAGCCCGCTCACCGCTGGGTGCTGGTTCCATCGCCTACGGCGCCGACGGCAACGCCGATATCCTGTATGTCGCCGGTTGCCGTGGCAGCTGCACCGAGGGCAATGACGACGGCTTGTTCGTGCGCACGGCGTCCGGCGCACCACTGGTGCTGGTCCGAGCCAATGTCAGCCAGCGGGACGCGCTGGCGGTGGCTGTGGATCGCGGCAATCCGGCACAGGCATTCGCGCTGTTGTCTGATCCGGTGCTGCCCGGCGTACTGCTGCGCACCACCAACACTGGCGCCAGCTGGGAAGACATCAGCGGTGATCTTCCGGCCAGCGCCGCCGACATCCACAGCCTGCGCCACATCGAAGCGCCAGCCGGCGATGCGCTGGTCATCGGCACCAACAACGGCGTCTATATCGCGGCCGAGTCCCAGGCCTATCGCAGCTGGACCCGTCTGGGCGAGGGCTTGCCGACTGCGCTGGTGTCCGATCTGGACTACGACCCGGTGCGCAATGTGCTGATCGCCGGCACCCTGGGTCGCGGCTCGCACAAGCTGGCGCTGCCCAGGCTGAAGGCCAACCCGGGCTGGAGCGGCGTCTGGTACGACCCGGCTTTCGATGGCCAGGGCTTCCAGTTCGACGTCATTCCCGAATCGGAAACGCTGGTCGTGGCCTGGTACACCCACACGCCCGATCCGCTGCCGCGCAATCGCAACAACCTGACCTGGTTCACCGGTGCCGGTGTGCTCGCCAATGGGGTCGCCAACGTCAGTCTGGTCCGCAGTCGTGGCACCTTCGATGCGCCGACCAACTTCCTCGAACAGGCCGGCAATCTGCGCGTGCGCTTCGTCGACTGCCGCCATGCGCTGCTCGAATACGACCTCAATGTCGGTGGCAACATCCTGCAGGGCAGCACCAGCCTGCAGCGCCTGAGTTCGGATGCCGTATGCGAGTCCTATCGCACGCTCGGCGACGCCGCGATCAGCACGCTGCCAGCGCCGGCTGCGGCCAACCGTTTCCAGTACGGCATGACCGGTACCTGGTACAACCCGGCCACCGATGGCCAGGGCATGCTGCTTGAGTACTACCCGCAGGAGCAGCTGCTGCTCGCCGGCTGGTACACCTACGATTTCACCGACACCAGCCCGCAAGGCGCACAACCGCCGCTATGGATGACGGCCCTCGGCCCCGTCAATGGCAACACCGCCACCCTGCAGGTCACGCTGACCCGCGGCGGCGGCTTCGTGGCGCCGACACCGGTCACCTCCACCAATATCGGCACGCTGACCATCAATGCCAGCGATTGCACCCATGTCACGGCCAGCTACTCGTTGACCATCAATGGCCAGCTGCGCACCGGCCAGTTTCCGATGCAGCGGCTGACCTCTTCGGCGCTGTGCCGGCAGCCGGTGGCGGCGCCGTAGGCCGATACTCCACGCTGAGTCGCGACCGCTATCGCGACTCAGCGTGAGGTCGGCTACGCCCGAGTTGGACTATCGGGCCCAATCCCGATCGGCGCCGCTGGGCGACACGAATTCCACCACCAGATTGGTTTCCGGCGGACAGGCGTAGTCGCTGCCGGCATCGCCGTAGGCGAAGCCGTAGACATTCTGGAACGCCGCGGACGACTGGATATTGGTGTTGTAGCTGGAGGTGTTGGCGCCGATGGCGCCAGCGGCCACCACGCAGGTGGCGGGCGTGTCGTAGGCGCCGGAACAGCAGAACTGCTGGGCCTCGGTGGAGTTGACGCCCAGATTGGCGGTGGCATAGGCGCAGGGGCTCATGCAGCCTTCGAAGTCACCGGAAGCCGCGGTCTTGACCAGATTCCACGGCGTGCCGCCGCTATGGCCCGTGGGCAGTTGTGAACTGCTGGCGCACAGCGTTTGCAGGGCACTGGCGCTGCCCGGCTGCACCTGGGCTAAGGGGCTTTGCGCACTGTAGCTGCCAGCGCCCAGCACGTTCGAGTTTTCGGGAGGCACGGTGTAGGTGCAGATGGTGGGCGAGGCCGGATACAGTTTCACGCCCACGCTGTAGCCGTCCACGGCCGATACATCGACATTGCTGGCGCCATCGGGCACTGAATTGCTGACCGCCAGGATGGTCGGTTCGATCTTGGTGGCGTAGGGTGACTGACCGGGAAAATAGCCGCCCGTACACACCCAATGCTGCGGCGGCGAGGGCGTGTTGGAACACTGGGCGATGGTTGGCGGCGTCGCGCAGTCCGCTGCCGTGGTCGCCGTGCAATAGCTCGACAGATAGAAGGCCGCCGAATTCAGGCCGCTCAGGCCCACGGTGACGACATGCGATTGCCCAGCGGCGATGCTCGCCAGTATCGGCGTGTTCTGGCACGAGGGCGCCGAGTTGGTCGCATTGCCAGGATTGCAGGACTCACCGATCTGGATCACCGGGTACGGGGTGTTGTTGGTGAAGGTCAGCGTGCGCTGGCTGTAGTCGGTGGCGACCGGATCCGAGGGTGCGGCAGCGGCAGCGGGCCACGCCGTGGCCGCCATGACCAGCGTGTAGACATTCGATTGCGCGCCGTTCTGCGACACTGGCGGATTGATCACCGCGCCGGGACAGGTCGTCGTGGCGCTGTCCACCGCGCCGGCCTTGAGGCCGATCGAACAGGAAAACCAGTCGTCCGCGACCTGGTAGTACAGCTGATAGCTGCCCGAGGTGCTGGCGGGGTCATAGACGCCCACGAACTCCTGCAGCGAAACGCTGGGGATGAATCCGACCTGGGAACCGCCGCTGTAGACGTATACCGGCAAGGAAATCGCCGATCCGGGCAGTTGCCACATCAGATAACTCGGTGCCGAGGCCAGTCCGCTGGTGCACAGACCCAAGCCCAGGATTGCGCAGCACTTCCAGGCGGTGATTCTCATCGTCTTCCCCCATCCGTATTGTCCTCATCTAGATGTCACCAACGCGAAGGAACTCTCAGCTTCGGTCGTGAATCAGTGGCGGCCAGAACTGCGGCCATGGATCAGACGCACATTCGCGCTAGGATTCGACCCATGAATACCCAAGGATCACGGCGCTTCCGCTGGACGCGCCTGTCCATACTCGTGCTGGCTGCGATGGCTATGGCCTGGCTGGCGCTGCTGCTGCTGGTGCAGCCATCCAACCAGCGCGAGTGGTCACCCGATCAGGCGCAGCTGGCCACCGCCGAGATCGACGGCGACTCGCTGACCATCCGCAATGTGCGCAACGCCCGCTACCACTCGACCAGCCAGTACGTGGTGTTCTGGGAACAGCGCCACTACGATCTCAAGCGACTGGACTCGGTCTGGTTTGTGGTCGAGCCCTTCAGCGACTGGCGTGGGCCGGCACATACCTTTCTCAGCTTCGGATTCGACGATGGCCAGTACCTGGCGATCTCGGTCGAGATCCGCAAGGAGCTGGGTGAGTCCTTCTCGCCCTGGCTGGGGCTGCTGCGCCAGTTCGAGCTGACCTATACCGTCGGCGACGAGCGTGATCTGATCGGCCTGCGCGCCATCCACCGGCGCGACCCGGTCCATCTGTATCCGATGCGTGCCAGCGCGGAACACCGGCGCGCGCTGCTGCTGGACATGCTGCAACGTGCCAACGCCCTGGCCGCGCAGCCGGAGTTCTACAACACCCTGACCAACACCTGCACCAGCAATATCGTCGACCACATCGAAAAGATCGCGCCCGGCAGCATGCCCTTCAGCCTGAAGACCCTGCTGCCCGCCTACGCCGACGACCTGGCCTTCGACCTCGGCCTGATCGACACCGCGCTCCCCCGCGAGCAGTACCGCGAGGCCTACCGCATCGACGATCTGGCCATCGCCCATGGTGATGGCGAGGGATTCTCGGCGGCGATCCGGGCGCGGATGAGCAGGTAGCGACCTGCCCCGATTACCACGCTGACGTGGTGGAACTATCCAGCTCTCGTGCGATCCTACACTGTGACCAATCGCCAAATGGGTGCGCGCGTGAGAACTTCTCCAGGCAGTTTGTTGTTGCTGCTGGCAATCAGCGTGCAGTCCTGGGCAGCCCCGCCGAATGCGAATCAGCGCGATCTGTCGGCCGTTCTCGATGCCGAAGGGCGTGTGCAGATGGGCGCCGGGCAGGGCAGTTTCAACGCCAGTGGCTATGAGTTGATCTCAAAGCCCGGAGAGCCGCCGCAATTTGCGCCGGTGCCGAGCGCTGCCGAGAAGTACTTTGGTGTGGGCTATGGCTGCAATGCCGAGGTCTCCGACATGGCCCAAGGCGCCGACCGGCGCATTTATCTGGTCGGCGCATTTACCTACTGTGGCGACGCCGTGACCCGCCATGTCGCGGTCTACGATCCGCGCAGCGGTCGGTTCTCGGCCCTCGGTGACGGCGTGAATGGCCCGGCCGCGCGCATTTCGATCTCCGGCAACGATGTCTATATCTCGGGCAGCTTTTCGCAGGCGGGTGGCGCGCCGGCGCTCCGTCTGGCGCGCTGGGACGGCCAGCGCTGGAGCGGTCTTGGAAACATCAGCTATCCAGGTGCGGCCCTGGCCGCAGTGCCGGGCGGGGTATACGTGGCCGCTGCGTTCACCGACATCGACGGCCTCGTCGTCAACAACATCGCCTACTGGAAAAAGGACGGTGGCCAGTGGCAGGCACTCGGCAGTGGCGATGCCGTCGGCACCGATGGCCCGGTCCGGGCACTGGTCGTCGGCAGCGATGGTCTGTATGTGGGCGGGCGCCTGAATCTGGCCGGCGGAACCACAGTGAATTCCATCGCCCGCTGGGACGGCCAACGCTGGTTCGATGTCGGGGGCGGATTGATCCCCCCAGGCATCTTTGACGAGCCGGTGATCGCCATGGCTGCCCAGGGTCGCGATGTCTACGTCACCGGCTTCTACACCCTGGCGAACAATTCGGCGGTCCGCAATATCGCGCGCTGGGACGGGCAGGCCTGGCACGCCGTGGGTGATCCCGCCCAGATCACCTCGCGAGGCTTCCGCCTGGTGGTTTCGGGCCGTGAGATCTTCGCCACCGGCCTGCTCGACGGGCAGATCGCGCACTTCGACGGCAGTGTCTGGAGCCAGTTCGCGGACTATGGTGCCTCCGGCCTTTCCCCCGGGGGCGTGGGGGAGCTGCTGGTGGCGGATTCCAGCCTCTACCTCGGCGGCTATTTCTACGCCGCCGGAGGCATCTACGCCGAGAACATCGCCCGCTGGAACGGCGCCGCCTACAGCGCGCTCAGCCAGGGCGCGCCGCGGGTGGCCAACGGCGCCATCAGTGTCGTATCGGTGACCGGCGGCAAGGTCTACATCGGCGGAAGATTCACCGAGGTCGACGGCGTTCCAGCCATCGGCATCGCCCGCTGGAACGGCTCGCGCTGGTCGGCGGTGGGTTCCGGACTGGATTTCGGCGACACCTTCCACCTCATCGATGCCATCGCCGAATATGCCGGGCAGCTGTATGTGGCCGGCCAATTCACGCTGGTGGACGGGCTGACGGTCAACAACATCGTGCGCTGGGATGGGGTGCGCTGGCAGACCGTCGGCAGCGGTGCCGATTCGGGTACCAATGCGCCGGTCAAGGCATTGGCCGAATACGCCGGCGAGCTCTACGTCGCCGGCGCCTTCACCCGCGCCGGATCCACGTCCGCGCGCGGCATCGCGCGCTGGAACGGCCAGCGCTGGGAGGCTCTGGGCACAGGAATCAACATGCCGGACAACGGCTATGTTTCGGCTCTGGTGCCGATGGCGGCGGGGCTGATGGTGTCCGGCTCGTTCACCCTGGCGGGTGGCCAGTGGGCGCGCTACGTGGCGCGCTGGGATGGCAGTGCATGGTCCGGGATCGAGCCGATCAACGAGCTCGGACTGTTCTCGGCCCCATTGCTCGCTTCGTCGGGAACCGATCTGGTGCTGGCGGGTTCACGGGTCAACGTCAACGGCTACGCCTACGAGGTCACCCGCTGGAACGGGGTAAACCTCACGCCAGTCGGCGCCTTGCCGATCCTCGATATCTCCCTCGGAATTCGCGCGCTGGCGGCTGCGGGGCCCGACATCTATCTGCGCGGCGACAGCGCCGGCGGACGCTTCGGAGTCTGCTGCACGACCGCCCACTGGGACGGCAGCAGTTGGACGCCTTTCTACGATCCATCGCCGCGAGCCGCGCAGGCCAGCGAGCGCATCCCGCTGGCGATGGACGGCGACGTGCTCTCGGTCAACGCCTACGATCTGCGCGCCAGCGCCTTGCCGACACGAATCAGCCAGCCGGCCACCGGTGGCGATGCCAATGGCGCCAGCGGACAGGTGGCACTGTCGGCCGATGGCCTGCGTGCGGTCTATCGATCAGACGCCAGCAATCTGGCGGGCGGCGCGGGCGGCGTGTTCCTGCGCGATCGGGTCAGCGGCATCCAGACCCGGCTGTCGACCGCGATCGAGGCGCTGGAACCTGGATTGCAGCAGAGCCATGGCAGTCCGGCGATCTCCGCCGATGGCCAGGTCACAGCCCTCGCCGGAAGCGCCGGGCAGCTGTACCGGATCAGCCATGGACTGGCCGAAATCGCCAGTCGCGCCATCGATGGCAGCGGCGGCAACGGTGCCAGCAGCAATCCCCGGCTGAATGCCGATGGCAGGCGCCTGGTCTTCGATTCACGGGCGAGCAATCTGGTGGCGGACGACGGCAACGGCTCACTGTCCGATGTATTCCTGCGCGATTTCGCGGAGGCCAGAACGACCTTGATCTCGCGAACGGCGAACGGCAGTCCCGGCAACGGACCCAGCACTGCCGCGGACGCTTCCGATGACGGCTCGCGCGTGGTTTTCGTCACCAGCGCCAGCAATCTGAGCGGGGTCAGTGGCAGCGCCAGCCAGATCGTTCTCAGCCAGGTCGGCAGCAATGGCCGCGAGCTACGATTGATCAGCCGCAATCCGTTGACCGGCGAGCCCGGCAATGGTTCCAGCCGCGATGTCCGGCTCACGCCGGACGGGCGCTTCGGCGTGTTCGTGTCAGCGGCGAGCAATCTGGTGGCCGGGGACAGCAATGGTGTCGACGACGTGTTTCTCTTCGGCTTCGACGAGCGTGGCTCGGTGAGCCTGCGGCGGCTGTCCGTGGGTCCCCAGGGCAATCAGGCCAACGCTGCCAGCGCCATGCCGAGCATCAGCAATGACGGTAGCTACATTGCCTTTGCCAGCGACGCCAGCAATCTGGTTCTGGTCGATCGTAACCAGCAACGCGATGTGTTCGTCAAGAATGTCGCGACCGGTGAGGTGCTGCGGATGTCCGCCAGCGTGGATGGCCAGGTACCTGTGGCGACCAGCGAGGCGCCCTGGATTGCCGGCGACGCCGGCAGCGTGGCCTTTGTTTCCGCGGCGGCGAACCTGGTGGCGGGCGATGGCAACGGGCTCGCCGACGTGTTCTCGGCCTCGCTGCGCCGGACCGTGGTCGAAGCCCCGGGGACCGGGGTCGATGAGCCCGGTGTGGCCCATCTGCCCTTGCCGGCACCGGTGCCGGCCTTCGCCAACTGTCCGGCCGGATTCTTCATCGCCACCGTCGATGATGGCTCCGGCGTCGGCCTGACGCCCGGACTATTCGGCATGGAACTGCTGCTCGATCCAGGCGGCAGCCAGCGCCTGGAGGGCGGCCTGAATTTCGGCGGCCTGATCGACAAGTCGCAGGAGGGCTTTGCCGGCTTCAACATCCAGAATGCCGCCAACGAATCGCAGAAGCTGACGATCCGCCTGAGCGGTTACGCATTCGCCGGCAGCGGCGGCAGTTTGCCGGTCAAGGTTCAGGTCCTTCGCCAACCCGCGGCCGGTGTCAATGAACGGGTCTACGAACGCAGCACCTCGATCTCCACCAGTGCGCCGCTCATTGATGAACTGGTGATTGAGCCCGGCTTCCACGTGGTCACGGTGTTGCCCGATGAAACCGCAGCCGGCGAGCCGGGTGGGGCCGCCGAGGGTCAGATCTTCTTCGAGCTGGGTACGCGCTATGTGGATCGAATCGGTGGCGGCTTCTTCGGCGGTGTGGTGGTCGGCGGCTATCACGCCAGCCACCCGAACAACGATGTCTCGGGATTTGCGGCCTTCTGCCTGGCCACCCCGCACAGCGCCACGGTGCGCACCTTGAGCACACCGAGCTATGGCATCAGCGCTGCCCGCGATCTGCGTTTGAAACTGCTGGACTACCAGCGCAACGAGATTCTGGTGCGCTAGGGATCCCTAGGCCACTCCGATGTACTGCGCCACCGAGATGCGCAGATTGTTGGCGATGTCGATGGGACGGCCGTCGAGGTCGCTGTGCTCGATCCAGATCTCGCCGCCGTCGGCGTAGATCAGGCCGCGCAGCAGGCGCGATTCGGCCAGCGCGACGATGCCCTCGGCGACCACCCGATGACCCTGGCGCACGCGCAGCACGTACGGACCTTCGGCGCGCGGCACCGTGTACAGGCGCAGCAGCAGCACCCCGCCATCGGCGATGGTCAGTGGCGGCAGCTGCGCCGAGGCGCCGAGGTTGTACAGGCTGTTGGCGCCAAAAGCCTCGCGGACGATGCCCCAGTACGCCGGATCGAAAGCGGCTCGCACCTGCGCTTCCTGGGCGACATCGTGGGTATCAGGCAACTGCGGCCGCATGCTCAGGAAGGCGGCGCCGCTGGGGCCCGCGGTGTCCAGCCAGCAGCCATCGACCTCGCTGGTCTGGCGTCTGAACGCCTGCTCGCTGCAAGCCGCATTGCCGCCACGGCGGATACGTGCCTGCAGGGCTGCGCCAAAACAGCGCACATCGGTGCGGTGCTGCTCGATGCCCGACTGTTGCTGGCGCTGTGCCAACAGCATGGCGATCCGGCGTGCCAGGGTGCGGACCTCGCCTTCGGTGGGCAGACCAAATCCCAGGGCGTCGGCAATGTCGTCGTCAGTGCGCGCTGCCTCGACCTTCTCCAGCAGGATTTTCGTCAAGGCGGCCGTGCTGTCGTCGATCCTGCCCTGTGCTGCCTGCAGCAGTTGCCGTTCCAGGCGCTGGATGGTGGTGCCGGTTTCCAGATGCAGCAGCTCGGTCTTGCCGGCCGCGTCGAATTCACCGAGGTACAGGTCCAGCGGAATGCGGTCGTTCTCGACCATGCAGAACAGCTCTTCGGGGCGCGTGCCGGCGAAGGGCGAGGAGATCAGGCGGGTCAGATCGAGTTCGGCCAGACGCTGTTCGAAAGCGGTGTAGCTCTCCGGTCGGTTCGAATTGAAGCGATAGAAACAGGCTTCACGACCGACCGGCTCGTTGTCCAGCCAGATCAGCCCACCCGGACGCACCACCCGCGCCAGTTCGCGCAGCACGCATTCGGGGCGCCGGGTGTGGTGCACGGCCGAGGCAATGAACGCCACATCGAAATAGCCGTCGGCGAAGGGCAGGTCATGGAAGTCGGCGGCGCAGATCTCGCCCAAGCGCTGGCAGCCGCGCTCGCGCGCCAGTCGCTTGCCTGCGCGCAAGGCATCCGCAGAGATATCCGACAGCCAGACCTCGGCGCCGGTCTCATCGGCCAGCAGGTGTCCCGCAAAATGTCGATAGGCACCCAGCTCCAGCACCCGCGGCGCGCGCTTGGCGGGGGTCAGTTCGCGCAGCAGGCCGCGCATGGTGTCGAGGTGCGCCAGGCTGATCGATTCGACCGTGGGGTCGGTCGTGAGCTGATGCCAGACGAACTCGCCGATCTGAGGGGCTTGCAGCAGCGTATGCAGATTCATCAGATATCCTTGGATCGAGTGGCCTCAGCGGCGCGCAACGACGAAGGGCTGGAAGCTCCCGAGATAGCCGAAATCCGGTGCCCAGCAGGTGATGATCTCGGCATGCGCGAAGCCGGCGCTGCGCATATCGTCGAGCAGGTCCCAGCCAAATTCCTGGAAACAGAGCACGCCATCGGCACTCATGGGATCGCCATGGTAGACCGCCGGCAGCAGGTGCTCGATGTCTCCCTGCGCATTCACCCGCGCCCGCACCACGGTGTCCCAGGCCTCGAACATGAATGGTGCGGTCAGCAGCAGCAAACCCTCAGGCTTGAGCACCCGGGCAAATTCGCGCAGCGCCGCCCGGTAATCCGGCACGTGCTCCAGCACGTCATAGGTCTGGATCATCGACAGGCTGGCATCTGCCATGGACAGCGCCGTGGCGTCCTCGTGACGAATCCGGCGCGAACGGGTCTCGTAGATCTGACCGGGTTTCGCGTCCGGCGACACGAACTCACTGCCGATCAGCTCGGGCACGTGCTCCTGCAGCCAGTCGTACATGGGCGTGGTCTGCTCGGTCACGTAGACCGGACCCTCGCATCGCAGCGGCTCCAGCATGCGCGCCACGTGCACGCTGGCGCGCCAGCGATTGATCAGCCGGCAATCGGGACACACCAGGCTTTCACGCCAGTTCGGGATCTCATCACCCCGGATCGGGAAGGTGAATTCCGATTCACGCCTGCAGGCGGCACAGAAACCGGCAATCGCCGGGGTCTTGCAGTTCTTCAGCAGCCGCGCCTGAAAGGCCTGCTGGCCGCGCCATTCCTCGCCCAGTAGCACCGCTGCAGCCTTGACGGCCTCATACGAAGGCCAGCGTTTGAAGCCGTGGGGAAGTTCCAGAAGCATGGCAAGGCAGTGTGGGGAACGGCCCGCGATGATGCGGGCAGAGGTGCGGCGGCGGCAATCGTCGCGCTCTGTGACGGTTCAGGCCGCCGTGATGGCGGAGGAGTACACTCGTCCGCGAACAGCGCCCATCCGACACCCTTTCCACTGCGGGAGACACGCCATGAGGGCAGCAAGACCAGGCCAGGCATTGCGGTTTGCCTTGAGCATCCTGTTGATGATGGCCAGCGCAAGTGCGATGGCCATCGCAGCGATCGAAGTCCGTGGCGAGCCCGCCCCGATATCCGAGAAGTCGGCAGCGGCCCTTGATCTGCGCATGCCCGGTTATCCGCCCGCCGCCTCCAGCCGCTTTGCATGGCCGCCGCTGGCCGCCGAGCGCGCGCAAGCGGTACGCGAATACAACTCCCGCGAGGGCAGCAAGCGCCTGCAGATCGGCGTTGAACGCAGCCTCAAGGAAGAAAGTCACCAGAACGGCAGTCCGGCGCTGGAATGGCGGGCACTGGCTGACGGGGCTCATGTGGCCCGTCTGACCGTGCATTCGCCCGGCGCTGCAGCGCTGCGGGTGGGGCTGAGCACCCACCGATTGCCGGCCGGGGCCGAACTGCGTTTCTTCACTGAATCGCAGCCGCAGAGTGTGGTGCCTGCAGTCAGTCCGGCCGAAGTCGATCGCGTCGGCGCCGAGCTGTACTGGACCCCGGTGACCGAGGGCGACACCCAGCTGATCGAAATCTACCTGCCGGCGGCGGTCAATCCGGCGCTGGTGCAGCTGGAGGTGGATCGAGTCTCGCACATGCTGGCATCTCCCTACGGTCCGCTGGACGGGCTCAAGATCGGTGAATCCGGTCCCTGCGAGATCGACGCCAACTGCGTGAGCAATCCCTCGACGGCCTACATCAATTCCAAGAACTCGGTGGCACGGATGAGTTTTCAGGTCGGCGGCAGCCCCTTTGTCTGTACGGGTACGCTGCTCAACGACACCGTTTCCGGCACCTTCATCCCCTATTTCTTCTCCGCCAACCATTGCATCAGCACCCAGGCGGCAGCCAACACGCTGACCACCTTCTGGTTCGAGGAGAGCACCAGTTGTGGCTCGGGCATCGCCAGCGCGCGCACCCAGGTCAGCGGAGGCGCACAGCTGCTCTACAACAACGCCAATACCGACATCCTGTTGCTGCGGCTGAACAACCCGGCGCCTTCCGGTGCGTTTTTCGCCGGCTGGAGTTCGACGACCGTGACCGCGAGCACCAATGTGCTGGTGCTCCATCACCCGGCGGGTGACGTCAAGAAGGTCTCGCAGGGCCAGATCACCGGCTTCGGCACCTTCAATGGCGCTGGCGACTTCATCAAGGCCGGCTACACCGCCGGTACCACTGAAGGCGGCAGCAGTGGTGCCGGGTTGCTCACCTTCAATGGCAGCGAGTATCAGGTGCGTGGCGGCCTGTTCGGTGGCAGCGCCTCCTGCAGCAATACCGGCAACATCAACAATCCGGGCAACACCGACGCCTATTCGCGCTTCGATACCGCTTTTCCCTTCCTGATGCCCTTCCTGGCACCGAGTGGTGGCGGCACCCAGGCACTGCAGAACGGCGTGCCGGTGACCGGCCTGTCCGGCGCCACCGGTGCCGCGCTGGCGTTCACCATCGCCATTCCGGCCGGCGCGCAGAATCTGGTCATCACCACCGCTGGTGGCACGGGTGATCCGGACCTGTATGTGCGTTTCGGCTCGCCGCCGACGACGAGCACCTTCGACTGTCGCTCCTTTGCCGATGGCCCGGCGGAACAATGCACCTTTGCCACACCCAGCGCCGGCACCTATCACGTCCTGATTTCGGGCTTCACTGCCTTCTCCGGGCTGACTCTGACAGCCAGCTGGCAGGCATCCTCGGGTGGTGGTGGCGTAGACGAACCCGGCTTTACCGGTTTCGCGTTGCCGGTGCCGACAAACTTCCCGAACTGTCCGGGCGGATACTTCGTGACCACGGTCGACGATGGTCCGGGGGCCGGTCTGACACCGGGCATCTTCGGGCTGGAACTGCTGCTGAATCCGCCGGGCACGCAGCGGCTGGAGGGCGGATTGAACTTCGGTGGCCTGCTCGACGGCAGCCAGGTCGCATTCGCGGGTTTCAATTTCCAGAATCCGGCCAATGAACCGCAGCGTCTCGATTTGATCCTGAACGGCAATCCCGCTTCCAGTCGTCAGGGTTCGTTGCCGGTACGCATCAAGCTGATTCGCCAGCCGGCGCCGGGCGTGAACGAACTGGTGCTGGAGACCACGGCAACCTTGACGCTGGCCACGCAGTTCGTGCGCAGCATCAATCTGACGCCGTCCTTCTATGTGGTCACCATTGCACCGGAAGGCGCGGTCAGCGTGCCGGGTGGCGCAGCCGACGGTGAAGTCTATGTATCACTGGCATCGCAGTACGTGGATCGTCCCGGCGGCGGCTTTTTCGGTGGCGTCGTGGTCGGTGGTTATCACGCGACGCATCCCTTTGGCGGCGTCTCTGGCTTCGCGTCCTTCTGCCTGGGTACCCAGCATTCGTCCACGGCACGGTTGTTCGCCGCACCCAGTTACGGTGCGACAGGCGCGCGGGACTTGCGGCTGAGGCTGATCAATCATCAGAATCAGCTGATACTGAGCTTGCCCCAGTAGCGGCTTCTCATTCAAAGATGGTTCCGGGGCCGCCCATGTGCGGCCCCGGCTTTTTCCAGCGGTGGCCGCAAGCCCACCGCGAGCAACCCAAGCCCAGTGCTGCGCATGCCCGTTTTCGACCAGGTCTCTCTCTTCCGGCGTCGACTGCGAGCGCCACTGACGCTGATCGGGGCAATGCTCCTGGTGTGGTTCGCGGTCGAATCACTGGTCTATCGCAGTGGCGCCTATCTGCGCATTGCGTCCTCGGAATCCAACACCGGCGCGGTGGTCAACTCGCTGATGATGCTGGAGGCGCAATATCAGGCCGGGCGTCGAACCGTACTGGTGCTGGGCGATTCCCGTGTGGCCGAAGGCTTCTCCGGGCCGACGGCCAGCGCTGCCGGCGATATCGTTTTCATCAATATTGCCGTGCCGGGTAGCACCCCACGAACCTGGTACTACCTGCTGCGTGAGATCAATCGGCGTGGCTATTCGGTCGAAGCGGTGCTGCTGGCGATGCCCTCACAGGTACCGGCCAGTCGACTGCCGGATTGGCCGTTGTCGCCGAATCAGGATCTGCCGCTACTGGGCCTTCGGGATCTTGGATCCTACCCCCGCAGTTTCGACAGCGAAGTGATGCGCCGCCGGGCGCGTCAGGCCTTGCTGTTTCCGGCAATGACCCTGCGCCAGGATACCCGGGCTTTGCTGGTTGATCCCGGCGAACGCTGGGTCGAGATTACCCAGACTCGCGCTTTGTATCTGGCAGCGGTCCCGGGCTATCCCGGGCGCGATTCGCGCATGCCGGAACTGGCGATGAGTACTGATCGGACGGTGACTGACTTTGGTCAGGCCAGCGCCGAACAGCGGGCCCAGATCCAGGTGCTGATCGACGATCAGGCCAAGTCCTCCGATCTGCAGACCCTGGCCCTCAATCGCGAGTACCTCAGCCGCTGGATCGGCAAGACCGTGCGCCTGATGCAGCATCAAGGTGCCAGAACGCTGGTCGCCGCGCTGCCGCGTGCCCCTTACCCGGAGCTGCTGACAGCGCAGCCTGGCCCACCCATGCCGGAACTGTGGGCGGGTATTCCGGGATTGACCAGCTTGCCAGAAGGGCTGCTGGCGGATCTGGAGCAAGCTCAGTATTTCTTTGACGCCATCCACGCCAACCGAGCCGGGCGTGAGCAGATCAGCTCGCGTCTGGGCGACAGTGTGCGCGCCGCCCTGACGACCAACTGACCATGCCCTTCGATACGCTGGGCTATTGGATCTTCTTCACCGGCGCCTTGCTGCTGCTGTGGTCCTTGCGCGATCGCCCCGCAAAAATGGCGCTGGTGGCGCTCAGCTATGTGTTCTACGGCGCCTGGGACTGGCGCTTCTGCGCCCTGCTGGCTTTATCTACCGCAGTCAACTACGCCCTTGGGCGATTGATGGAAGCTCGCGCGGGCGGCGCGCGCAAGCGCGCGCTGGCGCTGGCGGTGGGCTTCAATCTGGCCCTGCTTGGCTACTTCAAGTACTGCAATTTCTTCATCCAGTCCTTCGCCGCCCTGTTCGGCTGGGACGATCAGGGCCTGCTGCTGAACATCGTGCTGCCGGTGGGCATCAGCTTCGTCACCTTCGAGGGCATCGCCTACGCCACCGATGTCTATCGGCGCCAGCTGCCGGCCGTCCGCGATCCGGTCGACTTTGCCCTGTTCATCTCGTTCTTCCCGCATCTGGTGGCCGGACCGATCATCCGGCCCACCGATTTCTTTCCGCAGTTGGCAGCGCGCGCGATGCTCACATCGGAAGACTCGCGCTGGGGTCTGCGCGAGATTCTGAAGGGCCTGATCAAGAAGCTGGCGCTGGCCAACTATTGCGCCCCCATTGCCGACGCCGCATTCGGCGGCGGCGCAGTGCCAATGTGGGCTGGCGTGCTCGCGTTTTCGATGCAGATCTACTTCGACTTTTCCGGCTACACCGATATTGCCCGTGGCTGCGCGCGGCTGCTCGGCTACCGTTTTCCACCCAATTTCGAGCGCCCCTACCTCAGCACCAACATCACTGACTTCTGGCGTCGCTGGCATATCTCGCTGTCGTTCTGGCTGCGCGACTATCTGTACATCTCGCTTGGCGGCAATCGCCGTGGCGCCGCCCGGACCTACGCCAATCTGATCATCGTCATGGGCCTGGGTGGTCTCTGGCATGGCGCCAGCTGGAACTTTGCGATCTGGGGGCTTTACCACGGCGCGCTGTTGATCGGACATCGTGGCTGGCGCCAGCTGGTCGAGTCCCTGGGCTGGGCGAGGGTGGTCGATCAGCCGCTATTGCGGCCTTTGTGGATCGCCTGCACCTTCGCCTGGGTGAGTCTGGGTTGGGTGCCGTTCCGGGCCGAAGACCTGGCCGGCACCGCCGCCGCCTTCAGCGCACTGTGGGCGCCGCCGGATCTCGGCTTTGCCGCAAGCCATTGGGGCATCTGGCTGATTCCCCTGCTGACCCTGGCCTGGTGCGCGATCGACCGCGGTCGCCGGGTGCAGGACTGGATCGTGCAGCGGGCCAGTCTTGCCAGCACCGCGATCATCGGGGCGCTGGCCTTGCTGGGTCTGGAGATCTTCGGTCAGTTCGACACCCAGATTCCCTTCGTCTATTTCCAGTTCTGACCAACACTCCCCAGAGGCCATGAACTGTAGGTTGGGCACGCTGCGCTTAGCCCAACCTGCATTGTCGACCACAGATCAACACGTTACGACATGGGTTCATGGCGAGCCACCGACATCGGCCCGACACTGCGGCCGGGCCATGAACTCGCCCGCTGCGCGTAGGCCGAGGGTGCCGCGCAGCGGCTCCCCGGCGCTTGTCGCATCACCGCCCGGAGGGCGCTGGGCGCCGCCTTCTCCCCGCTGGTGGGGAAAAGGCTGCCCATCCGGCTATCCGTGGCCAGATGCCCTGGACAGCGGTCGCGCCAGCGCGGCCTGCAGCTCAGGGCACCGAAATCACCGCCTGATTCTGGAAGTCGAGCAGTCGCAGGCGCAGATCGCGGGCGCCGCTGGCGCCGTAGGTCGGCGCCGACAGCAATTGCGCTGTGGCCGAGTGCTGGGTACCCAGGCAGAAGGAGGCAAAGCCGGAGTTGTTCCCGAAGGGCGGCGCCGAGTGATAGCCACCGACGACCACGCCCCCGAAGAAGCCGCCGCCAGGACGATTGACGAACTGGCTCAGCAGTGACACATAAACCTGCCCGTCAGCGGCACCACCCGGCACGCTGGCCGTGCCTTCCGGGGCGACCGTGACCACATGGAAACCGGGCTGGATGGTCAGTGACTGGGTATAGGCCTGCGCAATCGACAAGGTGGCGGTGGTCTCGAAGACCAGTTCGTTGACGCCCGCCGAAGGCTGGCGAATGACCTTGATCCTGACCAGCAGGCTGCCGGCGATATTGTTCGCCGGGTTGCCATTGATGGTCAGATCCAGGCGTTGCGGCTCATTCAGCTCATTCTGCACATTGAATCCGGCGAAGGCGGCCTGACTGCCATCGAAGGAACCGCCGAAATTGAGTCCGCCCTCCAGTCGCAGCGTACCCGGTGGATTCAGGATCAGGTTCAGGCCGAAGATGCCCGGCGTCAGACCGGCACCCGGACCGTCGTCTATCACCGCGACAAAATAGCCGCCCGGACAACTGGGGAAGGCCGATCCGGCGGCCGGCAGCGGGAAACCCGTGAAACTGGGCTCATCCCGCGGCGCATTGGTGGTCAGGCCGGCGGTGAAGATGTCGGTGGCATTGTTGTTGTCACCCGGCGACAGATTGGTGGCGCCGGAGCCGAACACGATGGCGCTGCCATCACCGGAGACCACCGGCACCGTGCTCGGGCCGTTCGGCTCCTGGCCGGTGGAACTGGCGTTCTGGCGCACCACATCGCCGGTCAGCAGCGATTTGATCATGACGTCGCTGGCGCCGTTGTTGTCGGCGTCGGCGAGATTGGTCGCATCGGTCTCGAAGATCACGAACAGGCCGTCATCGGTGATCGTGGCATTGCGGCTGGCGCCGTTGGCCTGCACGCCGGCCTTGGACACTGACACCCGCTCCAGCGAGACCAGCGCATTGTTGGCCACCTCGAAGCGGTAGATGTCACTGACACCGTTGCTGTCGCCGTTGATGAGATTGGTGGCCAGCGACTGGAACACGCCAAAGCGTCCATCCGGCGTGATCTTGACGTTGGTGCTGTCGCCATTGCCGAGCTCGCCATTGCTGAGGTTGCGGCTGAGATAGAAGCGGCTCTGGCCGAAGCCGCCGCCGCGCATCATGGTGGCCTGCTGAATGGTGCCGGCCTTGATGCCTCCGGGCAGAACGGTTTGCTGCGTCGTTGCCAGAACCAGGTTGCTGCTGGTGATGCTGTCCAGCCGTGCGCCGACGCCGCCGATGGAGGAATCGGTGGCCATCCGCCAGCGGAAGCGCAGCTGGCTGCCGGTGGCAATGGCGGCATTGCCCGGATGAGTCAGCGTCACCGGCACGAAGCCGCCGGAATTGCCGGTCCAGGCACTGCGCCCGCCGATCGGGCTGAAGAAGTTCTGGGAGATGGTTCGGGTGTAGCCGTTGCTGCTGAAGGTGCCGCCCAGCGTGGTGATGTCCATGTAGCTGCCGCCGTTGACCGAGACTTCCAGGACGACGCCGTCAAAACCGTTCTCGAGGTTGAAGAACAGCTGGAAATTGAGTGCAAACGGCACTGCTGTCACCCGCACCAGCGGACCTACCAGCACCTTGTCGGTGATGGTGTCTTCGTTATCCACGACCACGCTGTTGGGCGCGCTGTGGGCGCTCGGCGTTCCGCTGTTGGTGGTCTGCCAGCGCACACCGTTGCCGGCAAAGGGATTGCTGGCACTCCAGTTCACCGGCAGCGCCGGCGTGCTGACGCCGTCGAAGTTCTCGCTGAAACCGCCCGGATTCGGGCTGCTGCCCGGGACGATGTTGGTGGCCAGCGTCGAGAACACGATGGTCTGGCCGTCGGCTGCCGCCGAGGGCGCAAAACTGGGGCCGTCGGCTGGTTCGCCATTGGGGCCGCGCGAGATCAGGATCACGCCTTCGGTATTCAGATCCTTGACGAAAATGTCCCTGGTGCTGCCATTGCCATCGGCGCCAGCGAGGAGGTTGCTCGCCTGCGATTCGAAGAACACCAGCATGCCGTTGCCTGGCGCTGCCGAACGTCCGGAAGGACCATTGCCCGGCGTGCCACTGGCGCTGGCACTGATGCGTCGGCCGAGGCCATTGACCGAGGCATAGACTTGCCCCGAAGAACCGGTGAAGGCGACGGTGTTGGCGTCAGGCGACACCGAGGGCTCGTTGAAGGCTTCCTGCGCGCCCGAATTCAGCGCTTCGGCCACCGCGCTGACCCGGGTCGTGGTGCCAGCCGTGCGATCGCGCAGGAACACGTCCTTGCGACCGTTGGTGTCGCCGCTGACCAGATTGCCGGCGTCGGAATTGAAGATCACCTTGGAGCCGTTGCGCGACAGGATGGGACTGCCGCTGCCGGCATCCGGAAAACCACCGGTGACCGAGACCACGGCCAGCGAGGGCTGCTGGATCCGCGGTGGCGGCAGCACGATGCCGGCGGGGCAGGCCAGGGTCCAGCGGCGCAGAATGGCGGGATTGCCGACGCCGCGATTTTCCTGGCACTCAAGGGTGGCGCTAACCGCAATTGACTGCGGTACACAGCCGGGCAGGTTCAGCGCAGTGGGGGTCGGCGAGGCATTTCCGATCGCACTGATCCCCGGATTGAAGCTGGTGCTGGGGAAGGCGGCGCCACCATTGGTGATCATGCAGGCGGTCAGAGTGGTCGTGGCCACCGGTCCGGAGCCCGAGCCACCGCCGTCATTCCTGACCGCGATGGCCATGGCGGTTCCCGCACTCGTGTACGGAATGGTCAGTCCCGAGGCTGGCGTGAAGCCCAGGGACGGCGCCGTGCCGCCGATCGAACAGCCACCGATCGCGTTCGGGAAGAAGGGATCGATATTGATCAGCTGCCCACCGCCGCGGGTCTCGCCGACAAGTACCGCGATGCCGGGTGCCGCTGTGCCGATGCCACCTGGGTATTCCACTGAAACTGCGAAGGTTCGAGTCTGGCCGACCGGGGCGCTGAAGGCCTGGGCGAACTTCTCCTGCATGTCGTCGTAGATCGTGAACCAGACCAGATCCAGGTTGTTGCCGTCATTGATGGTGCCGGTAAAGGTCAGGTTGGCGCTGTAGCGGACGCCACCGCAGTTGTCGGCCGAGCTGGTGACGTTGCTGAGAAAGGCGTTGCTGGCAGAGGGCACTGGCGCATCGCCCGGGCGCGCGGCGGGCGCATTGTTCCGGGCCTGGGCCGGGCTGGCACATGCCAGCAGTGAGCTCAGTGCAAACATCAGGATTCTGTTCATGACCGGTACCTCTGGACTTCTGATCCGGGAGACGGCCCGAAGTGCCGCCATCTCGAGATGGTTGGCGCGTAGCCTGGAGCAAGGCGCATCGGACTGTCGAATTCCCGGTTCTCGCCGCCAGCTGCAACATCCGCATTCCCAGATGGAAGGGCACCACAAATCGTTCAGCGGCGCAAGCGGCCATCTGTTGAAGTAAACGTGATGCCGCCTTGAGACGGGACATGGGCTGCAAAGGCCCCAGGACTCCAGGCACCCCAGTCCCAGCTATCGCCAGCGACCAGGGCGGCGTGATCACGACCAGGCTCAACGCCCCTGCAGCCGCGCCGCCCAGGCGGCTGAGGGGCCGACCCACGGGGCGACGACCCCGGCGATGCCATCCTGATAGCGGATTCGACGACTGGGTCACACCACTCGTTGCCCTGCCCGCTGGCTCGCTATTTCGATGATCCGGCACTGTCAGAGCAACTGATGCCCGATGGCGTGGTGATCCTGGTCAGGGATTGCGTTGCAGCGCCATAGCCCTGACCCAGGGCATAGCTGATGCTGCCGCGGCTGCAGGAGTCGAGCGTGACCGTGGCTTGACCCAGTGTCGGCCTGGTGATCTGGTTGGGATCGAAATTGGGAATGAAGCGACCGCCTTCGAGCTTGAGCAGAGTCAGGCTGGCGCTGTTGCCCTGGATGCTGCCGATGCCGGTGAACCAGGATTGCCCGCCGAGCGGCGCCGGGGCAAAGCTGTACCAGGTGGCCAGCAACACCCCTCCGGGCAGGCTTTCGAACACCAGCCCCTGTCCGTTGCTGGCGGGGTCGTACCAGACGCCGGTGGCCGCAGCCATGGGGCCTGTGGCAGTCGTCGTGGGCGTGCCATTGCAGCTCACACCGGCGGGTTGCGTCAGCCGGGTCAGATTCATCGATCCGGCGCCGAAGCCATCGGGAAGGTCAAAGTCGACGCGGCCGGCGCCGCAGGACGAGAACCGCAGGGTCATCGAGCCGAAGGGCCTGAGGTTGATCTGGCTGCTGCTGAAGTTGGGCGGGAAGAAGGTGCCCAGCGGACGCAGATTGGTCAGCGTGGCGGTGTTGCCGTCGTAGGGCCCATCGCCGATGAAATAGGCGAGATTGCCGGCCGGATCAAAGGTGTACCAGAAGGCGATCACGCGATCAGAGCCCAGTTGCTCCACCAGCAGACCATGTCCATCCTGGGCTGGGTCATACCAGGCACCCGAGGGGTTCACCGGTCCGTTGTCGCGCAGGTTCACCGAAAATACATCGGTGGTCTGGTTGCCGTCGGCTGGGGCCAGATTGCTCGCCGCAGACGCAAACACCAGGGTCGAACCATCCCCGGAAAGCGCAGGCCCGGTACTGGGGCCGTTGGGCTGTTCGCCGTCAACCGTGCGCGACAGGCGCTGGATCTCGCCGGTGACCATCCACTTGACCATGATGTCGCTGCTGTCGTTGCGGTCGAGTTCGATCAGATTGCTGGCGCTGCTCTCGAAGCTCACGAACTGACCGTCGTCGGAGATCGAGGGATTGCGACTGGGACCGTTGGCTTCGAAGTCATATCGGGAGGTCGAGACCCGTTCCAGTTTGCTGACGGCGTTGCCGCTGATGGTGAAGCGGAACACATCGCTGACGCCATTGTTGTCGCCCGCCACCAGGTTGCTGGCCAGTGACTCGAACACGCCAAAGCGTCCGTCCGGGGTCACCTTGACGTTGCTGCTGTCGCCGTTGCCGAGTTCACCAGTAGCCAGATTGCGGCTCAGGTAGAACCGGCTCTGGCCGAAGCCGCCGCCGCGCATCATCGTCGCCTGCGTCACCGTGCCGGCCTTGCTCCCATCGGGAGCGATGGTCGGGCCCGGCACGATATTGGTGGCCAGCGTGGCGAAAACGATGGTCTGGCCGTCCTCGGAGGCCCACGGTCCGAAGCTGGCTCCGTTTGCCGGTTCGCCGCTGGGGCCCCGGGATATCAGCGTGACGGTACTGCTGTTGAGGTCGGTGACGAAGATGTCGCTGACCATGCCGTTGCCATCGGCAGCCGGTAACAGGTTGCAGGCCTGCGAAGCAAAGAACGCCAGATTGCCCGAGCCGGGCAACTGCACCTTGCCCGATGGTCCATTGCCGGTCATCCCGCTGGCGCTGCGACTGAGCACCCGGCCTAGACCGTTGATCGTTGCATAGACCTGACCGGCGGAGCCGGCATAGGCCACCCGTGTGCCATCGGCGGAAATCGATGGATCCGAAAACGACTCGGCAGCACCGCCGTTGATCGATTCCGCCGCAGCACTGGCGCGACTGATGGCGCCGGTGGCGGTATCGCGCACAAACACGTCGCTACGGCCGTTGCCATCCGCTGAAGTCAGGTTGGATGCGTCAGAGACGAAGCTGACCACGAAGCCGTTGCGCGAGACCACGATGCTCTTGCTGGCGCCGTTGGCCACGGTCCCCGAACCAACCTGACTCTGCAGCTCCGGCAGCGGTGTCTGCGCCAGTCCGGCACCACCGGCATAGAGGCTGCGGTCGTCGCTGGTCAGTGCGCGCACAAACTGTGGCGGCGCATCGACGGCCAGGCCCCGCCAAACCTGCCCGTCCCAGCGCGCCAAGCCATTCGCGGGTAAGCCGCCGGCCAGCGTGAAGGTGCCACCGACGTAGAGCACGCCGTCGCGCACCGCCAGGGCTCGCACATTGCCGTTGACACCGTGACCGAGCGCCGACCAGGTGCTGCCGTTCCAGCGCGCAATCGACGCTGCGGGCGCGCCACCGGCAGTGCTGAAGCTGCCACCGACGTAGAGATCGCTGCCCAGCACCGCCAGAGCGTAGACGCCGTTGTTGACGCCATTGGCGCTGCCGTTGCCCAGGCTGGACCAGGTGCTGCCGTTCCAGCGGGCCACGCCAAAAGCGGGCTGACCACCGGCCTCGGTGAAATCGCCGCCCACCAAAAGATCATTGCCGAACTGGGCGATCGCTGACACCGAAATGAAATTGGCGCGACTGACCCCGTTGCTGCTGCCGACGCCCAGGGCCGACCACTGGCTGCCATCCCAGCGCGCGATCTTGAAGGCCGGTTGCCCGCCGGCCTCGATGAACTCGCCGCCCGCGTAGAGCTGGTTGCCGACCGCAGCCAGCACGCGCACGCTGGGGAAATCGCCCCCACCCACACCAGCACCGAGCGTGGACCAGACACTGCCATTCCAGCGCGCAATCAAGCCCGCGGGCGCGCCGCCAGCGTGATTGAAATAGCCGCCGGCATAGAGATCGCCACCCCAGGAAGCCAAGGCCAGCACGTCGCTGTCAACCCCGTTGGCCGGCCCGTCGCCCAGCGTGATCCAGCGGCTGCCATTCCAGCGTGCAATGTAATTCGCGGGCTGTCCGCCGGCTTGACTGAAACGTCCGCCGGCGTAGAGATCGTCGCCGAGCACCGTCAGGGCCTCGATGACGTTGTTGACGCCATTGCCCACGCCGGTTCCGAGTGCCGACCACACGCTGCTATTCCAGCGCGCCGCGAAATTGGCTGCTGCGCCGCCGGCCTGATCGAAATAGCCGCCAAGAAACAGCTCACCCGAACTCGCGACAATGGCGAATACGGTGTTGTTCACGCCATTGGCGCCATTCTCACCCAGGGCCGACCAGGCACTCCCGTTCCAGCGCGCAATCGAGTTGGCAGGAAGATTGCCTATATCCGTGAAGTTCCCGCCGGCGTAGAGATCGGCGCCCGCAGTCGCCAGCGCGAACACCGGGCCATCGACGCCATTGGCTGCCGCGGTATCCAGCACCGACCAGTCGCTGCCATCCCAAAAGGCCACGTGATTGGCGGCCCTGCCGCCGGCCTGGGCAAATTCGCCGCCAACGTAGAGGCCGGAACCCGACACCGCCAGCGCATTGACCGGGCCGTCGGTGCCATTGCCCGCAGGTGTGGACAAGGCCGTCCATGCGCTGCCGTTCCAGCGTGCGATGCGGTTCGCGGCAACGCCGCCGACCTGGGCAAAACTGCCGCCGGCGTAGAGATCTGTCCCGACCGTCGCCAGTGCTGTTACGTAGGAGTCGGTACCGGCGACACCACTGCCCAGCGCCGCCCAGACACTTCCATTCCATAGCGCAACCCGATTGGCGGGTTCACCGCCGGCCAGATCAAACGCACCACCGACATACACCTGGGTACCGCTGATGGCCAGGTCATAGACGATGCCGCCGATACCATTGGCGCCGCCGCTGCCCAGTGCCGACCAGTTCTGCCCATCCCAACGCGCAATGCTCTGCGCCGGTACGCCACCGGCTTCATCGAAATGGCCGCCGACATACAACTGGTTTCCGGCAAATGCCAGCGCGTAAACAGCGGCGAAATCGCCACGGACACCGTTGACCGCGCCAGTGCCGAGCGGGATGAATCGACGACTGACTGGATCGTAGGCCACCACCAGCGAGGCCAGCACCTCCTCGCACGCCGAAAATTCGCCGCCCAGATAAATCAGGCCCGAAGGCGCCACCGCCATGGCAAAGACGTGCCCGTTGCACCCGCCCGGAACGCCAAACAGCTTGTCCGCGTCTGCCGCCGTCAGGGGCGCCGATGGCGCTTGCGGAGGCAATCGCCCGGGTTGATCTGCGCTCAGCGCCGGCTGCCGCACCGCGCCATCAGGGGAATGCAAGCGCGGCCCCCCTGGTCCCGCGCTCGCCGCATGACTCGTTGCCGGCTGCGCCCCCAGGAACCCGCTGATCAACCCAAGAACCACCCCGAACAGACCATGCCTGAAACCATTCATGAGGCCTCCGGCCAGAATGGCGATGTGTGGTGGGCGCCAGTGTAGTCCTGTTTGGCGCTCGCGGCTCGCCGCCGGAGACCTGTGCGCGGCGAAATCCGTTGACCGATTGAGCGCACTACGGCTACCGTTTCCAACTACCGCAGCATTGCCACCAGATTGAGGAGGTCACATGCGTATTGCACGTCTTGCCAAAGCGGTAACTGCCGCGCTGGTGTTGGCGCCGGGCTTGGCCCATGCGATCAACGACGACGAGGTGAATCGCGTGCTGCAGTTCAACTTCTCCAATCCCGGTGCGCGCTCGCTGGCGCTAGGCGGAGCCTTCACCGGTCTGGCCGATGACGCCACGGCGGCCTATGCCAATCCGGCGGGCCTGACGATCCTTCGCACCCAGGAATTCGGCGTCGAACTGCGCCACAGCAATTTCGACACGCCTTATGCCTCGGGCGGTGTGGTGGTCAACAATCCCTTTGATACCAGCGGTGTGGGCAGCGATTCGCTATCTCAGTCGGTGACTCAACCCGCCTTCGCCTCGTGGGTATACCCCACCGAACGCGCCACCTTTGCGCTCTACTACCATCGGGTCGGTGATTTCGAAGGCCGAGTGGCGGCCGAGGCCATCGAATTTGTCAATGCCAATGGCAATCCGACCGATCAGTATCTGTCGGCCAGCGGGGATATCCGCTACCAGATCGAGAATTTCGGTGCCTCGGCCGGATTCAAGGTCAGCGACAAGTTTTCGCTCGGCCTGTCACTGGCCTATTCCGATTTCACCATCAGCTCGCGCAGCCAGCGCAGTTTCGATGTGGGCGCGCCGCCCTTCAGCGAGCAGCGTCAGAGCGGCAGCGACAACGATCTGGTGTACACGCTCGGTGCCCTGTGGCAGCTCAACTCACAATGGAATCTGGGTCTGGCCTACCGCAGCGGTGGCGATTTCTCCTACCGCGCCTCCAACGTCATTCTGGATACCGGTGATCGCCTCGATTTCACGCCGGACTTCAAGGTGCCGGGGGTGTTCAGTGGCGGCCTGGCGTTTCGGCCCAGCGATGTCTGGCTGTTCACCCTGGATCTGAACCGGATCGAGTACAGCCGATTGTCCGATGGCATCGAAAGCGTCTTCAACAATCCCAGTGCGCCGCAGCTGTCGATAGACGACGGCACCGAGATCCGCTTCGGCGCCGAATACGCGCTGATCGAGTTGAGCACACCGATGTTCCTGCGCGCCGGGGTCTGGCGTGACCCGGATCACCGGCTGGCTTTCGACGGCAACCGCCCCGGCAACTGCGCCACCCAGTTCGACGATTGCCTGGCCGCCACGCTGTACACCCGCGGCAGCGACGAAACCCATTACAGCGTCGGCCTGGGCTGGGCCTTCCCCAAGGGCCAGCTCGATTTCGCCGCCGACTGGTCGGATCTGGTGGATACCTACACGGTGTCCGGGGTGCTGAGGTTCTGAGCTTGGCGGGCCGGAGCCCGCTCCGACAGGCTGACGACGATAGCCTGCCGGCAAGAGCTTCAACGCGGAGAACGCAGAGGGCCGCCGAGAACGCAGAGAAAAGCAGAATCAGAACGGCTTACGCTTTCTCTACGTTCTCCGCGGCTCTCTGCGTTCTCTGCGATTCGCTGCTGACATCAGCTCACAGGCACAGACGCAGCTGTCACGTAGACCCTTCGGGTCAACGTGACCTACTTCCACGGTTTGATGCGCGAATAAGCGCACCGCCAGGGGCGACCGGGACTCCCACAGGCTGACGACGAGAGCGTGCCGGCCAGAGCTTCAACGCGGAGAACGCTGAGGTTCGCAGAGAACGCAGAGAAAAGCAGAATCAGAACGGCTGACGCTTTCTCTGCGTTCTCCGCGGATCTCTGCGTTCTCTGCGATTCGCTGCTGACATCAGCTCACAGGCACAGTTCCGGTGATCGGGATGGCGGTCGCGGCGCAAGCTCGCTCCTGCAGCGGCAAGCTCGCCCGGTAGGGGCGCGATTACAGGCTGGCAAAGCGCTCGATCAGGCGTGGCGAGAAGGCCTGCGGATTGGGTTTCAGGGCCTCATCCAGGCGCCGGGCTTCGCGCAGGTCGATGTCGACGGCGGCGCTGAGCTTGCCATCGACTTCGCCGCCCCTTACGTACAGATGCCAGCGTGAGGCCGCGCGCAGCAGCAGGGCGTTGGCGCGGGCACGGGCGTCAGGCAGGCGCTCCAGCTGGTCCCAGTCGGCGGCTTTGCTGTACTGCGCCGACAGATACCAGCTGACTAGCGTACGCAGCTGCTCGGGCGCGGGTTTGGGGGCGGCGGCGATGGCCTGCTGCAGATCATTGCCAGCACGGGTCAGCGCAGTCAGGGCTGACTCGATCGCCTTGCGATCGCTGCCCGCGCTGGCCTGCTGCAACCGGTCCCGGGCAGCGCTGGCGGCCTTGGCCTGGGCAGAGTTGGCAATGCCGGCGTTGCCGGCTGCGCCCAGATCCTGATCGAGCCTGGCGATGGCGCTGCTGGCGCGTTGTCTGGCCTGTTCCAGGGCGCGAGCTTCTGCCGCCTGGGCCAAGCCGTTGCGGGCCGAGCTGACCCGATCGTCGAGCATGACCAGACTGCGTTCCAGCGCCTGCGCCTCGCTGCTCAGGCTGCCCAGCACCTGGCTGTCACCACCACTGCGGGCACGCTCCAGTTGGCTGCCCAACTGTTGCCGCTGTTGCTTGAGTGACTCCAGATCCCGACCCAGGGCCCGGGCATCGCCGCTGCCGGCCAGCGGTTGGTTGCGCAATTGTCCGGCAATGCCATCCACCTGTTGATCGATCCGGGACAGCAGGGTCTGAACCGGCGCGATCTGGGCGGCGCTCAAGACCTTGGGCCCTGCAGGCGTGGTCGGAGGCGGCTTGCTGGTGACCACCGGATCCTTGCTGGCCACCACCACCGGCGGCGGCTTGCTCTCCACGGGGGACACCGGCGGCGGCTCCGGCTTGCTCTGGGCCTGCGCCAGCATCTGCGTGCAGCGCGCTTCCTCGCGCGCCTGGATGGCCGCTTCGCTCGACAGTCCAGCCACCACGCCGCGACTGGCGGCATTGCTGAAAGCGTCGATGGCCGCGGCACAATCGCCCAGGCGGGCGTTGGCCAGCCCCAGATAGTAGTGCGGCACATAGGGAATGAAATTGGTGCCGTAGGTACGCATACGGTTGCTCGGTTTGGCGTTCTCCGCCAGCGCCGCGCGCATCCGCCGCTGCACTTCGGCCCAGTTACCCTTCTCGGCGGCCTCGATCCCGTCCTGATAGTCGCTCCTGTAATCAGCCAGGGCACTGCCGGACAGCAACAGGAGTGCCATCGACAGCAGCGCCAGCGGACTCGGTCGGGCGCTCATTGGTAGCCCGCCTGCTGCAGATAGGTGTCCGCATCGAGCGCGGCAAAACGCACTTCGGTGACGCTCAACTGGCCACGCGTCACGGTTGCGTCGGCCTGTTGCCGGGTGCGCCCGTCAGGTCCCTGCACGGTGAGCCGGTAGCGTCCTTCGGGCAGCGTCAGCACCAGTGGCGTGGCGCGCTCGCCATCGATGGATTGTTCGCTGCCGTCGGCTGCGGTGACCGAGATCAATCGCCCCCAGGGCGCCACGTCCAGCGCCAGACGCCCGGCACGCTGGGCTTCTTCGCTGGCGCGCCGTCTGGCCACCAGTGCCTGTTCGGCTTTCTGAACGGCGCTTTCGAGTTCGCGCAGCGTGCTATCGGCTTCAAAACGCATTCTCACCGGACCGAGCAGCGCCCGGGCCTGGGTGAGATCGCCGGCTGCCAGGGCCCGCTGGGCGGCACCGGCCGTGCGTTCGAGCAGATCCTCGCCCAGCGTCTTGCCGGCATCGCCGATGCCGGCGGCGTCCAGCGTGCTCAGGGTTCCCAGCACCCGATCGACCGTATCCGGCGTCATCGCCGCGCCCTGCAGGAAGGCCGTGGTTTCGGTCAGTTCCTGCTGGGCACTCAGGCGTGCCGTCAGCTGATCGACGGCGGCCAGCGCCTTGCGCGCGGCGGGACTGTCCGGCAGCAGTTCCTGCAGGCGCTCGCTCAAGCGCGCCGCGCGCGTCAGCTTGCCTTGGTCCAGCGCCTGCTGCAGGTCCGCGCCGAGCACGCTGTCTATGCGCCCGGCCAGCGCCAGATAGCGGCTGTCGCCGGCTTCGGTGAGTTCGGCCAGTGCCTGCATGGCGGCGGTCAGCCGCGTGTCATTGACGCCCTCGGCACCGTCCAGAATGGCGTTGATCTCGGCCACGCGCTCGGCAATGTCGGCATCCACACGGGCCTTTTGCTGGGCCTGATCCAGACGTGCCAGCTGCGCCTGCAGTTCGTCCTGCGCGTACACCAGGCCAGCTTCATCCAGCAGCGCCCGCGCCTCGCCGAACTGGGCGCCGCCCGCCAGCGTGTCCACCTCGGCTTCGATGGCGCTGCGGAAGGCCTGCTGGCGCTGGGCCACTTCCGGATGGACGCGGGAGATGGCGTACATGCCGCGGAGCATGTTGAGGGCGCTGTCGTTGCTGGGCCGGACCAGCTGCCCGGCCTGGAGCGTGCGATCGAACTGGGTGGCCAGCGTGGTCAGGGCCGCGCGCTGTTCGGGGCTGAGCTTCTCCTCGGCCAGACCCCACCACAGGCTGGCCAACAGCAAGAGCAGCAGGGCGGTTGCCCCGATCAGCCACTCGCGCTTGCCCGGCCGCCACTGCTGTGGCGGTGGCGGCAACGGTTTGCTGCTGCGGGTCGGCACTGGCCGGCGTGGCCGCTGATCGGTCGTGCGGTCGGCCAGCTCGGCCGGCGTGCGCGGCTTCAGCGAGGCCCGCAGCTGTTCGCCGCCGGGACCGTCGAAGGAAAAGCCGAGTTCGCGCAGTTGCTCCGACCACGGCAATTCGGTGTCGAAGCGCAGCGCCTGACGCAGCATGGCGCTGTCCATCAGTGCGGTGCGCAGTGCGACCACCACCGCCGGCATGTCAGCCAGACGGTCATCGGGATCCTTGGCCATCATCGCGTCGATGACCGGCTGCAACTCGGCAAAATCCTCGGGCAACTCGGGGATCGGCGCCTGCAGATGCTGCATGCACACGGCAATCGGCGAATCGCCCTTGTAGGGTTGGCGTCCGGTCAGCAGTTCGAACAGCATGCAGCCCAGCGAATAGACGTCGGAGCGGCCGTCGATCGGCATGCCGCTGATTTGTTCGGGGCTCATGTAGTTGGGCGTACCGAGGATGTTGTCGCCGGTGATCTCGGTGCGGTCCGGTGACAGGTCGCGGGCGATGCCGAAATCGGTCAGTACCGGCATCTTGCCGCGCATCATCACATTGGCCGGCTTCAGATCGCGATGGACGATGCCGATGTCATGTGCCGCCGCCAGCGCGCTGGCCAGCTGCACGATCACGCTGATGGCTTCGGCGGCGGTCATGCCGCGACGCAACTGATCGCCGAGCGTGCCGCCCTCGATGTATTCCATCGCGATGTAGGCCTGATTGCCTACCTTGGCGATGTCGTAGATGCCACAGACATTCTTGTGCGAGAGCCGCGCCAGCATCCGGCCCTCGCGCAGAAAACGCTTTTCGTGGCGCTCGGGGTCGACCGAATCCTTCGCCGCCACGCGCAGTACCTTGATCGCTACCTTGCGATCCAGAGAAATCTGGGTGGCCAGGTACACCGTCGCCATGCCGCCCACGCCGAGCTCGCGCTCGAGCTTGTAACCGGGGACTTGCGGTGGCGCTTGGGCAGTCATCGACGATCCTGCTGGCAGACCAACGATGGTAGCCAAGGGCCGGGGGCATCGCTACCAGCTTCGCACGCTTGCCGCCGCCTCAAGTCCTGGACGATCTGCCCAGCAGCCGGCGTGCCAGCCATCGAATGCGACCGAGAGTACCAGCGTTCAGCACCTGCGCCAGCGTCGCTCTGGCCGTGTCCAGTTCGCCAGTCAGACGGGTGATGTCGCCATAGAGTCGCTGGATATGCTGATCGCGACGTGCGAGGGCGATCCGGACCTGTTCGGCCTGTTCGGCACTCAGCGTATGCCCGGCCAGCAGCGGGAAATCCAGCGGGCGGTCTACATAGATGGTCGAGTGCGACTGCGCCAGCTCTTCCTCGGGACGTTCGCGGCTGTAGAAATACAGGGCGATCGATCGCCTCGACAGGTCGCTGCGCTCGGGCGGCGGCGCGATCCGGGCAAAGCCATGCCAGCTCCACTCGGTGGTTTCGAAGATCACGGCGCGGTTCAGCAGCGGCGTTACCCGGGTGATGCGGTCATCTGCCCGGCGTGGATCGCTGTGCAGCTCCAGGCTGCCACCCCAGGCATCCTCCCATTCGGGATTGAGGTAGACGATCAGGTTAAGGCGCCGGTGCCAGCCATTGATCGGGTGGCGATTGAAGTCGACGTGGGCGTCCAGATCCTGCCCCGGGCGATTCTCGTGCGTGCCGCCGCCGAAGTAGTGCGGATCGTAGAGCAGATCCGGTATCCCGGTAATCGCCGAGATCAGGTCGAGAAATCCTCGGCTCTGGATCTGGTCGTCGAGCTCGGCATAGGCCGGCCCCAGTTCGCGGATGCGCTCCACCGTGCTCTTGTGGCCAAGTTCTCCGGCTTCGTTGCGGGCGTTGCCCTTTTCGAATGCCGGAAACTCGGCGAGCACCCGAGCCAGAAAATCCTCAGCGAAGAATTGGTCGATCAGCACATGCCGGAACGGCTCACGGCGGGCAAAGGTCTGTGCCAGTTGCGGTACGCGCGATGCCAGGTCGGGATGCAGCATGAGGTTCTCAGTTCGATCCGCCGTGGAGCAGGCCGCCGAAGTTCAATCCGCCCTCCAGATGCTGCGTCCCGGGCGGATCGAGCACCCGATTCAGCCCGAAGATCCCCGGAGACAGCCCGCTCTCCGGTCCGTCATCGACCCGCGCCAAGCATCCAGCGGGACCGTTCGGAAACGCCGGGTCCGGCACTGGCAGGCTCAATCCGGCGAAACCTGGCTCATCTGCCAGGGTCGTCTTGACGGTCGCGACATCGCCGCCGACCGGTGCCTGCGCCGCGATCAGGATGAGGCCAGGGGCCGGGAGCCGGCGCTTGCTGAAAATGCTGAGAACCTGGCCCATGGCAATACTCCTTGCTGGTGCACAGTATACGCGGGCCGGGCAAAGCGCCGATTCGTCCGGCCTGATGCGGGGCTATGCTTGGGCCATCCTGGAGCTTGCCGATACGATGAACACCTATCCTCGTGACCTGGTCGGCTATGGCCGCAAGCCCCCGTTCGCCGACTGGCCCGGCGGCGCGCGCATCGCCGTCCAGTTTGTCCTGAACTACGAGGAAGGCAGCGAAAACTGCGTGCTCCACGGCGATGCCGGCAGCGAGCAGTTCCTGTCGGAAATCATCGGTGCAGCCAGTTATCCCGACCGCCACCTGTCGATGGAGTCGATCTACGAATACGGCTCGCGCGTGGGTGGCTGGCGCATCCTCGACGAGTTCGCCCGGCGCGGATTGCCGCTGACCGTGTTCGGTGTGGCCATGGCCATGCAGCGCAATCCCGATTTCGTCCAGGCCTGCCTGCAGGCCGGCCACGAAATCGCCTCTCACGGCTGGCGCTGGATTCACTACCAGAACATGGATGCAGCCGAGGAGCGCGAGCATCTGCAGCGGGCCGTCGCCATCCATCAGCAGCTGACCGGCGCTGCGCCACTGGGCTGGTACACCGGACGGGATTCACCCAACACCCGGCGCCTGGTGGTCGAGCACGGCGGTTTCGAGTACGACAGCGATTACTACGGCGACGAGCTGCCGTTCTGGACCGAGGTTCAGCGCAGCGACGGTGGGCGCCAGCCGCATCTGGTCGTGCCCTACACCCTCGACACCAATGACATGCGTTTCGCCACCCCGCAGGGCTTCAATACCGCCACCCAGTTCTTTGAATACCTGCGGGACAGCTTTGACGTGCTCTATGCCGAAGGCGAGAGCCGGCCCCGGATGATGTCCATCGGCATGCATTGCCGACTACTCGGCCGCCCCGGCCGCTTCATCGCCCTGCAGCGCTTTCTCGACCACATCGGACGACACCAACGGGTGTGGATCTGCCGGCGCGTCGACATCGCCCGACATTGGCGACAGCGCCATCCGTGGCAGGGGTGAAGCTCCGCTCTTCGTAGCAGCGCGCTCGCGGCTTTGAGGAGGGGGGCGCGATCAGTCCCAAGACCGCTGGTTCACGCGCAGGCGCGCAGGCCGCGGAGAAAGTCCAAGGGCCCCCGATGACGATTGCACATCTCCGCGTTCTCCGCGCCTCCGCGTGAGACATCCGGCCGGAACCTGCGGATCGCTGCCGTGGAGGGCGCCGCGCTGCGGCGCCGCCTTGCCTTATCGGGAGATCAACAGCGGCCGCGCAGGCGCGCGTCCCTCCTCAGAGCGGCTCGGTGCTTGTCCGGGTTCATGGCCCGTGGACAGTGTTGGCAGATGCAGGCGGATCAGAGCGGACCATGGGCAGCCATTCTCTGCGTTCTCAGCGCCCCCTCTGCGTTCTCAGCGTTGGGTTTGTGGCAGCGGCGCCCCCGTGGTCCCCAAGCGCGGCCACCACGGCCCGACACCGCGGTCGCCAGTTTCTGGATTGCTTCGTCACTGCGTTCCTCGCAATGACGCCTTCGTGTAGCTTCTTCCCGTGCCCCGTGCCCCGTGCCCCGTGCCCCGTGCCCCAGGAACCCGTGATGACGCCAGCCAAACTCAACGCTCTGCCCCAGGATCAGTTCACGGCCATCCTCGGCGGCATTTTCGAGCACTCGCCGTGGATCGCTGCGGCGAGCTGGCCGCAGCGGCCCTTCAGCGATGTCGATGCGCTGCACGCCACCATGTGCAAGGTGCTGGCCGATGCCGACGACGACGCCAAACTGCAGCTGATCCGCGCCCACCCGGAGCTTGCCGGTCGCGCCGCCATCCGCGGCGAGCTGACCGAGGCCTCCAGCCGCGAGCAGTCCGGGGCCGGCCTCGATCAATGCTCCGCCGAGGAATTCGCCGAGCTGACCCGGCTCAACCGCGCCTACAACCAGCGCTTCGGCTTTCCCTTCATTCTTGCGGTGCGTGGTCACACCCGCAGCAGCATCATCGCCAACATGGCCGAGCGCCTCGGCAACAGCCGCGAAGCCGAGATTGCAACGGCCCTGGCCCAGATCGAGCGCATCGCCCTGTTGCGGCTGCGTGATCTGCTGGGGTAAGTGGGTTGTCGGTTGTCGGTTGTCGGTTGTGGGTTGCTGGTTGTGGGTTGTGGGTTGTGGGTTGCCGTGAAAGTCGTTCAGGCGAGTGCTGTCGCTCCCTCCCCGATGTTCGGGGAGGGCTGGGGAGGGGATTAGGCAAGAAACTCTACGCAACGGTCATGGCACCAGCGACTTTCATGATTGCGAGTGGCCCGCAGCCATGACCGTTGTGGGAAGGGAGGGCCGGCGCGGAGAGGCCGGCTTTTGCTGTTGTAGGTCCAGACTTGTCTGGACGCTCTTCCAACGGCCGCGCAGAAGCGTCCAGACAAGTCTGGACCTACAAGACCCGCTGTTGGAGCGACCTTGGTCGCGACCGGCCCGGGCGCCGGGCCGAACTCAATATCGCGCCGCAAGGGCGCTCCTACGGCAAGTTGATCGCCTTGCCATACGCAAGCCCCCACTGCCTGCCAACAACCCACAACCGACAACCGACAACCGACGCCCCGCTACCTCAGCGGCCGCAGCGGCATCCAGCCGGTGCCGCGCACCAGCGCCTGCCAGGCGAGCTTGATCCAGCCGATCAGGGCCGAGGCCAGCCACAGGGCGAAGGCCAGCATCAGCAGCTTGTAGCTCCACATCGGCAGGCTGATGGCGCTGGCGGTGGGCAGGGCGCCGCTGCTGCGGTCGGCCAGCCAGGCCAGCTGGCCGTAGCTGCCGGCGCCGCCGGCGATGTGCATGTCGGGTGCACCCAGCAGTCCGGCCGGTATGGCCAGCACCAGCGCGCCGAAGGCGCCGACGCTGAGCCCGGCCAGCGTCAGCTGGGCGAGATCGAAGCGCCATTTGCCGAGGCTGCCGGGCAGGTAACGCTGGCGTGCATCGAGGGCGATGAAAGTCACGGCCACCAGCAGCAAAGGGCCGTAACTCAGGGTCGAGAAGCCCAGCGCCAGCAGCATCCAGGAGCGTACCGGCAGCAGCGCCCGGCCGCTGCGGCCCAGCGCCCAGCCAATGGCCAGCAGCACCAGCAGGCTCGACCAGTACAGCACCGCCGGGCCCACCGGCGGCCCGGACAGGCGCAGGATCCAGCGATCGCTGGGCAGTGCCAGGGCCAGGGTGATGTTGGCGGCGTCCAGGCCCAGATCCAGCTCGGGCGTGGACTCCATCAGGCCTACGCCCTGGTCCTCGCGCCAGCTCAGGCTCAGCTGCTGCGGTCCGGGCTTGATCGGCAGGCTGAGCACGCCGTTCTCGGGGCGCAGGTTGAGCGTGCGCCCGTCGATGCTCAGACTCAGCAGTTCGGCATCAGCTGGGAGCTTCAGCGACTGGCTGCCGCCCTGGGTGGCTCGCAGCGACACATTCAGGCTGTGACTGCGACTGCGCGCGCCGACGCTGCTGCTGAGCTGGACCAGATCGGCCACCACGGTGGCGCCGGGCACGGCGGCGGGACGACCGACGGTCAGCGTCAGCTGCTCGCCCGGCAGCGGGTGGAATTCATGCACCCAGACCTCGTTCTCATCGATGCCGTCCTCGGGCTCGACCACCGGCACACCGGCCGTCTGCAGCGACAGACTGGGGCCCACCGTCACCCGCCAGACTTCGGCGCGGTCATCCAGATTCGGCGCCGTCAGGGTCAGACTGTCGGCGCGCGCCAGGCGCGATTCGATGATGCTGAGCTGGCTGCCCGGCTGCAGCGTGATCTCGGCACTGCCGTGGTCGATGCGCAGATCCGGATCGGAGGGTTGTTCGCCCTCGAGCAGTGGCACACGCACACTGAAGCCACCGCTGGCCGGCGCAAAGCGTTCGACCTGGGTGCTGACTGTCCAGTCCAGATCCAGTCGGATTTCCCTCACCACGCGGACGAAGGGCTTCACCGGCACTCGCGCCGGTGCCGAGTCGGTACTCACTTCTGCGGGCGCTTCGCGCACCAGTTCCAGACGTTCGGCCAGCAGCCGCCCGTCGCGCAGGCCGACCACACTCCAGCCTGGCGCCGCGGCCTCCACGCGCGCTGCCGGCATCTCGAAATCCAGTGCCACGCGATCGGCGCGCACCCGCGCCTGCAAACGTAGCCGATGCACACCGCGCGGGACCGCCAGCCAGACCGCGCTGTTGCCGCTCATGGCCACCGTCGGTGCCGGCTGGCCATCGATGCGCAACTGCACGTCGGACAGCGCATTGTCATCCAGCGGCAGCGGCACCAGCACCTGTGCGGCCGCATGCACGTCAACCTCGAGGGTCAACCGATCCTGCTCGATGCCGAGTTGGGCGGCTGCCAGTCGGGCACATGCCGGGGCGCATTCGGGCGCTTCGGTCAGGCGCTGCTTGAGGCTGGCGAGCATCTCGGTGTCGGGAATGTCGCTGGCCCCGGCGATGCCGCTGACGCCGAGCAGCAACAGACCGGTCGTCAGCGTGCCCGGGCGCCGCAGCGCACCTTGCAAGGGCCGCAGCAACAGCCAGGCAATCAGGGCGATGGCCGCGACCAGCAACCAGCGCCACAGGGCCGTCAACCAGGGTGGCGACAGCCACAGGCGGAGCTGCTGGGCACTGTCCACGGGGCCGTCAAAGCCCAGGTCCACGCGCATCCAGCTCCAGCTTGGACGGCCAACGCCGGCCTGGACCACGGCGTCCTTGGCGTAGCGCTCCAGATTCTCGACACGCTTGATCCGGCTGCCAGTGACCTGGACCTGCTCCAGCGACATCTTGCGCGCAGGTTCCTGATTGGCCTGGTCGTAGGCGTTGGGCGCCGGCGGCGCTGGCGGCGCCATCGGCATGGGTTCGGCATCGCTGACCATCTGCGCCACCTGCGGTGCCATCGCCTGATTGGCGTAGCCGGCCGAATTGTCGCTGTAGACGCCGCCACGGCCGCCATCCGCCAGCTGCGGATGCAGCGCGTAGCGGGCCTGGCTGGTGGCGAAGGGCAGCGCGATCGAGACCAGGACCAGCGCCGCCAGCGCCGATGCCAGCACCAGTGCCTGTCGCAGCCGCCCGACCTCCAGTGACTTCGAGGCCAGCAACAACAGCAGCAGCACGATCAGGCTGTAGCGCGGGGCGCCGGCTTCGTGGGCGCCGAGCACCGCCAGCAGCGCCACCGCGGCGGCCAGTGGCAGACCACCGAGGCGCCAGCCGATGACCACGGCAAAGGCGGCAATGAACACGGCGTAGATGTTCCAGCGCTCTGCCCACGCTTGCGGCGCGCGATCGACGCCACCGGCGTAGAGCAAACGATAGCCGGGCGGCAGATTCAGGGTGGTGGTGAGCGCGTCCAGGCGCTCACTCCAGCCACTGGCGGGCAGCACGGCGGCATAGTCCATCCGCGCGCTGGTTTCGACATCGAGCGCGGGGTATCTCACCTCGATACCTCGATCACCGTTGGCCGCGGTCGTCACCAGCAGCCCTTCGCCGCGCTCGCTGGCCGACAGCAGCGTGTACGGAGCGGCCAGATCCAGGCGGAATCCCTGGCGCATGCGGCCTGCGATCTGGTCCTGCACGGTGTAACCGGCGCCATCGAAATCCAGCCACAGCTGGCGTCGCAGGGTCAGTCGATTGGCGTCATCGCCGAGGCCGCGACTGCGCTCGGTCAGCGTGAGCGCATCGCCACTGGCGATGGCGAAGCTGGGGTACTGACGCCAGCCCTCGGGCACCTCGGCCTGCGCCGGATCAATCGGGGCAGCGCCGCTGACCTCGACCACGCGCAGCTGGTTCTCAGCGGCAAAACTCCAGATCTCCTGTTCCGGCCAGTCCGCGCCTGGAAACTCGAAGCTGAGGCTGTCGCCCGGCGTTGTGGCCCGTGCGCTCAGTTGCAGCGTGAAATTGCCGGCCGTGGCCTGCACCCGCAGGATGCGCCCGGACTCGACGACGACCGGCAGGTCGCCGTCCACGCGCATCAACGCATAGCCCTCGGGCCAGGCCGGGCCCAGTCTCAGCTCGCGGGCCTTGCCGGCCACGTGCAGCTCGATGCGGGTCTGCAGCTGCTGCGGAATCAGGTCGCGCCAGAGCCGGTGCACGGTGAAATGGAGGGCATCGCTCTCGGTGGTGCGCTCGGCGCGCTGCAGCCACAGCACCTGACCCTCGCGATTGAGCGGAAACACCGGCTGGCCGGCCACGATCAGCGACAGCAGTCGCTGTGTCGTCGGGACTCTCAGCGATTCCGGCTGTGCCGACAGGTCCAGCGTGTAGGCCAGTGCATGGCTGCCCGGCATCAGCCACACCTGAGCCTCCGAGCCGCGTGCCTCGACGATGCCGGGTTTGCCGTCCACCGTCAGCGATTCCGGCGGCGCCTGGTCGGCGCTGATCAGGGCCACATAGCCGGGTGCGTACACCTGCACCTCGACGCTGATCTCGGCGCGACCCCCGGCAATGCGGATGCTGGCCGGGCCCGAGAGCACGCAGGCGTGATTCGGTGCCTGGCCCGGCGGAACCTGAGCCCAGAACGGACATTGCCGGTAGTCCTCGCCGTGCAGCACCCAGGCTTCCCAGCCGCGCAGCGGTTCCGGCACTGCCGGCGATGTCGCCGCCCATGCCGATGACCCGATCGACCCGAACAGCAGCAGCAGCCAGCAGACGCGCAGGGACATGTGCAGACTCCGTGACGGACTGCGCCCACTATAAGCCCGTGGCGGCCGCTGGCGCTGCCGGGAATGGCTCCGGCGGGGCATGTAAAGCATCGCGGATGAATCCGCTCCCACAGACCCTGGCCTCCTGTGGGAGCGGCTTCAGCCGCGAAAGCTCTGTCGCGGACAGCGCCCGCTCGCCCTCGGGCCCTCATTTGCCTGGCCCAAAGAAAAAGGGCGCGGGTTGCCCCGCGCCCCGAAAGATCCGATCAGTACCGCAGATCGTTCTTTTTGGAGGTGTTGCTCAGCGCAGATCGAAGGTCCAGCCGGCTGCCCAGTTGTCGTCCGCGCTCTGGAAGGCGCCGATGAAGTCGTTGGCGTCGAAGAACTCACCCGGCCTGGTCGGCGCGGCGAGACGCACCGCAGCGGCACTGGTCGGGAATGGCGTGGTGCCGGCCAGCGGGGTGGCGCCGGTGCGGTTGTTGGTGCCAGCCGTGTACCAGGCGCTGATCAGGTACGGATCGGACGCACTGTCTTCGAAGTTGGTGGTGTTGCTGAGATACATGTCGCGCATCTGCAGCTGGGTGCCGAGAGCGGTCGGGGTGCCGGCATTGGTGAAGGTGGCGCCATCGTTGAAGTTCAGGCCCTCGGCGTTGAAGCCGACCACCAGACCCTTGGCATAGTTGGCGCCCGAGCCGCGGCGCAGACGGATGCCTTCGTTGCCGCCGGCAGCGCCGATCAGCGTGAAGTTGGAGAGAGTCGGACGGGTGCGCGGCTGCAGGTCGAAGGAATTCGGATGGTTATCCGACTCGATGCCGTTGGAGTCCGAACCGATCACGCCAATATCTGGTACCTGGCGGATGTAGGCGTACTGGATGTTGCCCTGGTAGCCGAGGTCGAAATCGAGGGCGTCGTCTTCGGCACCCTGAATCACCACGTTGCGGATATTGACGGTACCACCGAAGAACTCGATGCCGTCATCCTTGCCGCCGTAGACCTGGATGTGATTGACGATGGTGCCGCTGCCGACGCCGAGCATGGTGATCGAATTCAGCTCCTCATTCGGACGCACTTCCTGACCGGCGTAGCGCACCTGCACGTACTCGAGCACGCCGCTGGAGTCGCCAGTGTTGGTGCCGCCAAACTGCTGGCTGGCGACCGCTTCGAAGGTGCAGGGCGAGCCGTCCTGCGAAGAGTTGCACGGCGAGTTACCCGCCAGCACCAAGCCTGCCCAGGAGCCGTTCACCGGGGTCGGACCGGTGAACACGATCGGAGCATAGGGCTTGCCGCGAGCGATGATCTGCGAACCCGGCTGCACCGCCATGTAGCTCAGGGTGGCGCCGCTGCCCGAGATCACGGTGCCCGGCTCGATGATCAGCCGGCCCGGGCCGGTGTTGCGACCGCTGCCGACCAGCGTCGGACCGTCGATCAGGTAAGTGGCGGCGTTGCTCAGACGCACATCACCGGTGACCGGCGAGGTGATCTTGCAGACGCGGTCGACGCCGGCGACGGCGGTGGTGCCGGTCGGGCAGGCGCTGAAGGGCTGGGTGTAGACGCAGGTCTTCGGAACCGTGCCCGGACGGTCAAAGCTGTAGTTCACGGCCGGCAGCGTGACACCGGCGGCAGGCGTGAAGTTGATGCGCATGTCGGAGCAGGAACCGAAGCTGACGTTGGCCTTGCCCAGCACGGTGCTGGCCGGGGTCGAGAACGGCGTGCCGAAGGTGCCGCCGGTGAAGCGCAGCACGTCCATGTTGGTCCACGAGAATTCGCCTTCGACCACCGGGGTCTGCGTGGTCAGCCACAGCGGGTTGCCTGCGGTGTCGTAGCTGAAGATGGTGATGAACAGCACGCCGTTGCCCGGCGTGGTGGGAATGAAATCGACCAGCGCACCACGACCGCCCTCGGCGGCGTTGAACCAGGCGCCTTCAAAGGAATCGTTGACGGTCAGGGCAGCATGCGCCTGCGCGCCGATGGCAAGCGCGAGGGCGCCAGTGAGCAGGGAGCCTTTCAGGCGACGGATTGACAACATGATGACCTCTTCAATGCGTGACGGAATGGAAGCCAGTCGCTGCGCGACCAGGGAGCCTCATGTTGGGATGGATGTGTGACAGGTTCTTGACTGTGACAAGACCGTTCGATGTCGCGAGGGGGCAGGAGAAGCGGGAAACGGGGCAGGGGGCACGGGGCAGGGGAAGAGCGGCGGGCCGGCAGGGCGGCAGGCGGGCAGGGCGGCGGGGCTCTTGTGGGTCCGGACTTGTCCGGACGCTTTTGCTTCGACCCGCCAGAAGCGTCCAGACAAGTCTGGACCCACCAAAGCGCCGGCTGAGCCAGCCTTTCCCGTGCCCCGTGCCCCGTGCCCCGTGCCCCGTGCCCCGTGCCCCTTCCTACACCCTGCTCACCACTTCCACTCGATCGCCAGATTGAGCTCGCGGCCCTTGCGGAATTCGCGGGTGATGCCGTCGCCCTGGGTGAATTCGACCTTGGGGTCGAGCAGGTTCCTGGCGCGGGCCTTCAGGGTCCAGCCGTTCCACGGCAGGCTCTGCTTGTAGACCAGATCGAGCTGATCGAAGGACTCTTCGTAGATGTCCGGGGCGCCGAAGGTGCCGACATTGGAAATGCGCCGGCCGAAGCGGTTGAACACCAGCGAGGTCTCGCGACCCGACTCGGGATTGATGTATCCGAGCTGGAAGTTGGCCACATAGGGCGATTGCCCCTGCAGCGGGCGCTCACGCGTGGTCTGGATGCTGGCCGCCGATCCGAGCTCGATGGTGGAATCGATGTAGGCGTAGTTGGCCGAGACGTACCAGTTCTCCCAGTGGAAGTCCGGCAGCCATTGCGGATTGGCCCAGGTGCGGTCGCTGAGCATGCCCAGGGTCTTGTAGACATCGAATTCGATGCCACGCAGCGTGGCGCTCTGGACGTTGACGTAGGTCAGCAGTTCGCCCGTGCCTGGCACCAGCACGCGTTCGATCGGCTGATCGAACTGCTTCATGAACAGGCTGGCGGTGAAGCTTTCCGAGTCGGTGAAATAGTATTCCCAGCGCAGATCGTAGTTCTTGATGCTGGTGCTCACCAGATCGGGATTGCCGATGGTCTCGGTATCCAGCAGCGGGTCGGTGAAGGGCGCCGACGACAGCTCGCGGAAGTCGGGTCGCGACAGGGTCTCGCTGTAGCCCAGCCGGAACTGGTCCCTCTCGGTGCGCACCCAGGTCAGGCTGGCCGAGGGCAGCAGGTCCTTCTGCTCGATGCGGGCTTCGGTGATGGCGGCGCCCGGCTGATTCGGATCGCCGGTGGCCACCAGCTGGAAGTTGTCCTCCTGTCGCGCGCCCAGGGTCATGCGCCAATCGCTATGCCAGACCAGATCGACACTGGCATAGAGCGCATCCAGCGATTGCTCGGCCACGTAGAAATCGGTGTCGCGGCCGGTCTGGTCGAACTGGAATCCGCCTGGGCCGATGTTCGCCGGGGTGAAGATCTGATCGGGCAACAAGCGCAGGATCGCCGGATTGCGCGCCAGCGCGCCGACCGGTCTGTAGGCGAATCGCAAAATCCCGGAATCGCGATCGCGGCGCAGCTGCGAGGCGCCGGCACTGAAGGTCACCGAGCTGTCGTCGGCAAACTGCCAGGGCAGTTTGAGGTTCAGCGCGTACTCTTCGGCGCTGTCATCGAGTTCACTTAACTCGATGCTGTTGCTGTCGGCCCGCGACGAGAAGCGGTACTCGCCGCTGTTGTTGTCCTGATCGTAGCGATACTGGACATTGGAGGGTGCGTCGCGGCCGGCGCGGGCGTTGGTCCATTGCCAGTCGACCGTGAGATTGCTCAGGGCCGGGAAGATGTGTTCACCCGAAACCTGCTCGGAGATCAGGAAGTTCTCGGCCCATTCGTTCTGGTAGAAGCGCGAGCGGTCGCCGGGATCTTCGGTGTAGCCCTCGGTGAAGCGCGCTTCATCGGTGGTCTGCCGCACCAGCACCGTGGTCGACTTGAGCTTGTGGTTCTCGCCAAACTCGATGCCGGCATTGAAGAAGGCCGACAGTTCGACGTTCTGCTCGCTGCGCAATCGGTCCAGTTCGGCGCCCAGCACCAGCGTGTCCTGGCCTTCGACGCGGAAGGTGCGACGGGTCTCGGCGCTGGTATCCCACTGGTTGGTGTAGCGCAGCGAGGACAGAAAGCCGACCTTGTTGGTGCCGAACTCCCAGACATTGCCCAGTGAAGCCGACAGACCCGAGCCTGGCGGCAGCGATTCCGGTGACTGGTTGAAACCGCGCGTGGCAAAGGCCTCGCCAAAGGCTTCATATTCGGCCGGTGTGACGCCGCCGGGGTTGAAGGTGGTGCGCGGACGCAGACGACCATCCTGGGCGATGCGATCGGCAATCAGCCCGGGCAGATCGCGAGTGCCGCCCTCGAAGCCGGTCCAGTCGCTGTCATCGCCGCGATAGCTCAGACCTTCGCTGCCGGTGGTGCCATCGAGATAAACACCGTTGAGCTGGATCTTGGCAACGAAACCCTCGGGCACGCCGCGGGTGCGCAACTGGATGGTGCCGCCGCCGAATTCACCCGGCATGTCGGCGGTGAAGGTCTTCTGGATGACGATGCCCTGCAGGATCTCGGTCGGAAACAGGTCCAGTGGGACCACGCGACGGGTCGGATCGGGCGAGGGAATCTGGGCGTTGTTGAGCAGGGTCGAGGAATAGCGTTCGCCAAGGCCGCGCACGTAGACGAATTTGCCATCGACCAGGGTCAGACCGGTGACGCGGCGCAGCGCGCCGGCGGCATCGGAATCGCCGCTGCGGGCAATCTGTTCGGCGCCGATGATGTCGGTGACGGCGCTGGAAGTACGCTTCTCCTCGACAAAAGCAGCCAGCGAGCCTTCGACATAAGGCTCGGTCACGACGAACTCGGCCAGCTCCAGTCCCGCCGGCGTCAGTTCGATGTTGCGTGTCGCCTTGCCCTTGGCCGGGATCTCGACCGCGTCCAGCGTCTGCGAGGCGAAACTCGGTGCCAGGATCGATACCGAATAGCTGCCGCCCGGCAGATCGGCCTTGAAGCGGCCTTCGGTGTCGGTGCTCAGATCGATCGGCGTCCCGGCGATGTAGACCCGCGCGCCCGCGACCGGCTTGCCGTTCTCGGCATTGATGATCTGCCCTTCCAGCGTGCCCGGATCGGCAATGAACTCCTGTTCGGCCAGATCCTGGCTGGACTGAGCCGAGCTTTCCAGGCTGACGCTGGCCTGGCCGTCGCGCTCGAAATTGATGATCAGTTCGGCAATCTCGCCGGCCTGGGTGGTCAGCGGCAGCGTCGTGACCACCTGACCCTGGCGCAGGATTTCCAGCTGGTGCTCGCCACTGGCCAGATCCAGGCGCAGCGCGCCGTATTCGTTGGGCTGCTGCTCGACGCCATCCACGCGCAAGCGATAGTCGGCGGTGGGTCCGGCCACGGCATCAAAACCATAGACATCGACCAGCGCGCGCTCCGGCGTCTGCGCCTGCGCCATCAAGGCGGCGGACAACATCAGCGCCAGCAGGGTGCGGCGCGGCGTCTGGCGATTTCGGGTTGGTTTGCGCATCGGTTTCTCGTTGCCGTGGTTCTGCGCCAAACGTGGCGCCTCGTCTGTCGTAGGTCATCTGCGCTTGCGCCAGGTGACGCTGGTGTCTGGCTCCGCCCGGAAACCGGCGCTTCGCCGGGTCACGTAGCCCGCAGCGCGGCCAACGTGACCTACGGGCCTGGGGGTTCGGTTGTACTGGAACCGCCACCCGTGGGAGCGGGCTCTGCCCGCGATCCGGGGGTCAGCAGGAGCATCGCGGGCAGAGCCCGCTCCCACAGGAGCCGGGCCTCAAACACAACGCCAGCGCTCGGCCGCGCAGTCCTGCATGGACTGCCGCAATTCGGTGGCCTTGCGGAACAGATCGGGCTTGGTCAGCTTGGCCAGATGGGTCTCGGCGGCGGCGAAATCGCCTTCCTTGAACAGGGCATAGGCCAGCGCGTAGCGCACGTCTTCGTCTTCCAGCAGACGGGTGCGCGTCAGCGCCAGTTCCATGCCGCGGACTTCGGCAAAACGGCCCAGCTCGATCAATATTCCGAGGCGCTGCTTCAGCTTCAGCGGCTGGTCTTCGATCTGTGCATTCACCGCCAGCGCCCGTGCATAGAGTTTGGCGCGGCGGAACAACTCGGCGGCTTCCGGCTTCAGCGTGGGATCGCTCAAGCTGGCGCGATACATGAGCTCACCCGCAGCCAGCGGTTCGCCCTTTTCCAGATAGGTTGCAGCCAGCACCTTGACCACATTCAGGCTGGCCGGAAACTTCAGCCTGGCCGATTCCAGAAACAGCAGCGCACCCTCGAACTGGCGGGCACGCTTCAGCGCGTTGCCGATGGCCACGTAATCCTCTTCCTTGCCCTCGGCCACGGCCAGGTACTGCTGCCCGCGAGCAGCCGCTTCCTGGTACAGGCCCAGTTCCATCAGAAAGAAGACCTCGCGCCTCAGGAACTGCGTATTGGCCGGAAAGCGCCGAGCGCCATCGGCCAGCACCGCAAAAGCCCGGGCGTGATCCTTGCGCAGCCAGTGCGCCTGCGCCCGCATCAGAAACACCGGCGCCAGCGTGTCGAAAGCCGCACCGGCGCGGTCCAGCGTCTGCAGCACATCGGCGTAGCGTTCCAGCCCGAACTGCGCCTGCGCCAGATACAGATAAATGGTCGGCTCCGATTGCCCCGCCGCAATGGCCTTCTCGAAGGCAGCGACCGCCGCCTCCGGCTGTTGCTGGTTCAAGGCAATCAGCCCGCCCAGCGTGTGGTACTTGATCGCATCGAGTTCAGGATCCGCGGCATCCACCCTGGCGTACTCGATCGCGGCCTTGTCGTAGTTGCCGTCGGAGGCCAGGACTGCGGCCAATTCCAGGTAATTGGGCTCATCCGTGGCGCCGAGACAAGCAGGGGGAAAAAGGAAAATGGAAAAAGGAAAAAGGGAAAGCCAGAGCGCGGCAAGAACTGACCTCGCGCCAAGCCGCTCTTCCCTTTTCCCTTTTCCCTTTTCCATTTTCCTGCTCATGACAGATCAAACCTCACCCGCTGCGTGGCCCACACGCGTACGGCTTGTCCCTGGTACTGGGCGGGTTCGAATTTCCAGCTCTTGACGCCGGCTTCGGCGGCGGCTTCGAAGACGCCGGCCGGCTGGGATTCGAGCACCTTGACGCGTTCGACCTGACCGGTCGGGCTGATCAGCACGCTCAGCAGTACATAGCCTTCGACGCCCTGAGCCTTGGCGCGCAGCGGGTAGGGGATGGCGCTCTGCACCATCGGTCGCGGTGGCACATCGACCGAGGAATCGGTCATGACCACGTCCTTGCCGTCACCGAGCAGATTGCCGCCCAGCGCCGAGAGGTCTTCGGATTCGTACTGCGGCAGACCGAAATCGAGGCCTGCCAGCGCCGAGCCCAGGTTGGCCGACGGCGGCGCCGGTGCCCGCTTGGGCTGACGCTTGGGCGGCTCGCGCTTTTGCACCTCACGCTTGGGCTTGGGCTTCTCCTTTTTCTCGGCCACGATCTGCGAGATCGCGGTACCCGATTCGCCGCCTTTCAGATCGATCTTGCGGTTCATCCAGATGATCGAGGTCGAGACCAGCAGCAGTCCGATGACCATGCTGAGCAGCGCGGCGCTGAGGCGACGGGAGCGCGAGGCGATCATGGCTGTGTCCTTGGGACGGGGGCACGGGGCACGGGGCACGGGGCACGGGAAAAGCGGCGCAACGCTGCGAGGTGCGCTTGTGCTCTTCCCGTGCCCCGTGCCCCCTGCCCCGTTCCCCTCTTCATCTCACCCTTCCCCAGCCTCAACCGAGGTCGCCACGCCGATATCCTCGGCGCCGGCGAGGCGGGCCTGATCGACGACTTCGACCAGGCGGCCGGACGGCACCAGTTCGTCGGTGACCACCAGCACGCTCTTGCTGGTCATGCCCTTGACCTGGTCACGGATGCGGCTCTGCAGGGTCCAGATCTGTACCGGCTCGCCGTCGATGTAGGTCTGACCCTGCTTGTCGATGTAGATCCGCACGGCCTTGGTCGAAGCCACCTGCGTGGCGGTGGCGCCGGGGCGGTCGATATCGACCTTCATGTCCTTGACGAAGGTGGTGCTGACCATGAAGAAGATCAGCAGGATGAAGGTCATGTCGATCATCGGGGTCAGATCGACACCGCCTTCGGCGGGCTTGTCCTGGTGACGGCGAAAACTCATGGCTGGATCTCCGGGCGCGCCGGTGACAGCGAGCACAAGATGTCTTTGATCTGGGCAAGATCGTGTTCGATCTGGCGCTGACGCCGATCGAGCACGCTCTTGACGATGTAGCCGGGCACCGCCACCACCAGCCCCATCTGGGTGGTGAACAGCGCGGTGGCGATACCGCCGGCGATGCCGCCGGTCTGGCTGAACAGGGTCATGTCGCTGAGCGAATTGAAGGTTTCGATCATGCCGATCACGGTGCCGAGCAGCCCCAGCAGCGGAGCGATGGCAACAATGGTCGACACCACCATCGCGTAGCGCTTGATCTCGCTCTGATAACTCCCGAAGGCCTCGTCCAGGCGCTCGCGCAGATAGGGCTTGCGCTCAGCCCACAGGGCCACGCCCTGATGGACCGCGGTATCGACGATGCCCTTGAGCACCCGCGGCTTGTCGCGCAGGCGATTGTTGATCAGCACACGCACGCTCTTGGCGCCGCCACGATTGAGCGTGACCCAGCGCCAGCCGATGGCGAACCACAGCACCACCACACACAGCACCAGCGGCGGCATCACCAGCCCGCCGTTCTGCAGGTAGGCGCCGATGGCCTCGGCGGCGCTGCCTACGCTATGGACGCGGTCGCCGATCATGGGGCTCTCAAGCCGCCTTCGCCGAGAGCGTGCTGTCGCGTCGCTCCTGGTACATGTTGATGACCTTGATCGCGCCCTGCTCCATGTCGTCCTTGATGCGCTCGGCCCAGCCCGACAGCAGGTTGCCAAGCAGCAGACAGGGAATGGCGACGATCAGGCCGAGCTCGGTGGTCACCAGTGCGGTGGCGATGCCGCCGGCCAGCAGCTTGGGATCGCTGGTGCCGAATTCGGTGATGACATCGAAGGTCTGGATCATGCCGGTCACGGTGCCGAGCAGACCCAGCAATGGCGCCACCGCTGCGACCATCAGGATGATCGAACCGAAGCGGTTGAGGCGAGTGCTCTCGTGCAGGATAGCCTCGGAGATGATGTCTTCCAGATGCTCGCGCTCGCGCTCGATATTGCGCAGCGCGGCGGTGACCACACGGGCGGCCGAGCCCTTGCGCTGCTTGACCGCATCGATGGCTTCGGCGGCGCGATGCTGGCGCACCAGCGGCGCTGCGGCGGCAATGGTCGGTTGCACGGCGGCACCGGCCTGAGACAGGAAAATCGCGCGCAGCAGCACCAGCACCATGGCAATGGCACCCAGCGCCAGGATCACGTAGCCGATCGGGCCGCCCTTGGCAACTTCGCCGCTGACCGTCTTCTTCTCCGGTTCGGCGATGGCCGAGGCGGCGCTCTCGAACACGAACACCGGCAAGACGGCAGGCTGCTGACCCGCCGCCAGCGCCTCGGCGATCTCGGCCGAGGGCTCGCGCCAGAGCTTGAACTGCCCGCCGCCGGCCGGCACCAGCGCGCCTGCGCCCTGATCACTGATGCCGTAGACGGCGATATTGCCCAGCCGCAGCAGCGTGCCTTCGACCTGGGTGCCATCGGCGAGGAAGAAGTTGCCGCTCTCCTTGCGCACGCTAGACAACTCGCCCAGCTTGCGGTCGGCGGCGGCGAACATCTGCGCGGTCTTGTCGCCATCGGCCAGCGCCGCAAAGGGCTCCGACTTCATCAGCTCGATGCCATAGCCTTCCAGCGTCGCGCTGGCCTGGGCGAAAGTGGCGGCCAGCAGATTGCTGGTCTCTTCGTTGTTGATGGCGGCTTCTTCGGCCAGATTCGATTCTTCGGCCAGTCGGCTGGTTTCGTTGTCCAGTGCCAGCACCCGCGATTCGAGCGCGGCGATTTCCGAGTTCAGCGTTGCCCGCTGCTGCGCCGAGCTGCGCTGCATCTGCTGCAACTGCGCAGCCAGCTCGCGCTTCTGCGCCGACAGGAAGGCGAATTCCTTGCGATAGGCTTCATCCACCGACACCGGCTTGGCCGCCGGCAGCGTCGGCGCAGCGGCTGCTGCCGGCGTGGCTGCGACCGCAGTCGCCTCCGGCTCTTGCGCGGACACGCTGCCGGCGATCAGCAGGCACAGCGCCATCAGACAGAACTTCGCGCGCTTCATTGCACACCTCCGGCCAGCGCATTGGGCAGTTCGAACCAGCCCTGGCGGATCTGCTTGCCGAGGGCATCAAAGTAAGCGAGCACGCGCTTCTGGTCGGCGGGATCGGTCAACACCTCGAAACGCCAGTCGCCGCCGCCCGCCCTGGCCATGCCGACCCGGCCGTCGCTGAGGCGGAAGAACAGCATCATCGAACCGACCTTGGCCACGTCCGCCAGGACCTCGGCGCCGTCCAGCGGGATGGTCTGGCTGTAGATGCCGTTTTCGCGGGTGATCCGGAATTCGTCTTCGTAGAAGGCCCACAGGCGGTTGGCCGCCCGCGGCGTGGCCAGCGTGCCGGATTCGATCTGGCGCCTGAGTTCGTCCAGTTCCGCCAGCCTTTCGGCCTGCTTGAAGGGCAGGCCGGCGGCGATGCGCTGACGCAGCTGCTGCAGCGCGCTCATCAACACCGGCTTGAGCGCATCGCCAGCAACGCCGGCCGACGCGGCTTCGGCTTGCTTCTTGGCCAGATCCTCACGCAGCTTGCGCGCGTTCAGTTCCGCGCGGTTGACGCCGGCTTGCAGTTCGGCCTTCTGCGCCGACAGCGCCGCCAACTGGGTGCGCGTTTCCAGGCGCGTCAGTTCCACGTCGTTGTTGAGCTGCTCGACCTCCGAGCGCAGCTTGATCAATGACTCGGCAAGAGCACCGGGAGTAGCGCCCGACTGGGCCGACACAGGGACAGTGACAAACAGCAAGGTGCACGCAGCGGCGATGCACATGCGCATGGGCATAGGGTTCATGACGCAGACCGAGAGCGCTTGGAAAAAGCGATGAGCTCAGTCTAGGAAGGGTTTGTGACCGCCATGTTGCAGCGTCATCATCTATCGGTCCCTGGGCGGGTCGGAATGACCAGACCGTTTTAGTGGCGGCCCGCGTACGCCCGAGACTGCGTGTTCATTGTTCATGGCCCATCATTGACGCTCCATGCCACGCCATCCGTGTGACCGCGCCTGGTCTTTGCTTGTCAGGTTCTTCCGGGACCGTCCCGCACCGACTCCGCCTGTACCCCCACCCGAACCAGGAATCCCAATCCGATGAAATCAAACTCCACCCTGTGCCTGCTCGGACTCGTCGCCGCACTGAGCTGCAACATCGCTACAGCCAGCAACTGGGAGACCAGTGGCTATACCGGTCTCGGCTATGTCGATGAAAGCGGGATCGATGACCAGTCCTTCTCCAGCAGCAGTTCCCTGGTCTATCGCTTCAACGACACCCTCGGCGTGGAGGGCGGCTACACCCGCTTCGGCGACTTCAAGGACAATTTCGACGTGACCGGCGGTCGCGCCAGCGCCGAGGTCGGGATCGACGGTTTCACCCTGGGCTTGAATGCGCTGATCAACACCAGCGATTCCTGGTACCTGACCGGGCGCATCGGATTCTGGGCCTGGGATGCTGATTTCAAGCTCAGCGTCCCCGGCACTGCCACGCTCAGGGATAGCGACAGCGGTACCGACCTCTACGCCGGTGCCGGCTTCGGATACAACTTCACGGAGCGTTTTGGCGCAGGTTTGGGTGCTACCTACTACAGCGTCGATGTCGGCGGCTCGAACACCGGCGTCTACATCGTCGGATTGAACACCCACTATTCGTTCAAGTAAGCCAGAAACAACTCGGGCCGGCGATTGCCGGCCCGAGGGGTGAGGTTGCTGCAGCGCAGCCCATTGCGGAACTGCGCGCTCTATGCCGCGTCGCCGATCAGAACTCCATGCGCAGGCCGAGGTTGAGCTGCTCCTGGGTGTAACGGCTTTCGGCGAAATTGCGGCGATAGCTGAAGAACCCCGACCAGCCATTGGCCCACTGCGCACTCATACCCAGAGCGGCGCTGCCGTAGCTGTTGTCTTCCGCATCCGCCACCATCAGGAAGTCGACTGCGCTCAGATTGACGTTGGCCGACAGATCACCGGTGTAGCGCACGCTGGCCGGTTCGTTGTTGGCGCCATTCACCTGGATCAGCGACAGATCGACGAAGGGCAGATAGACGCCATTGCTGCCACTGAGGGCGTAGGCCGCGCGCAGGCCGAGCGCCGTGCGATTGAAGGACTCGTCGATAGGCGCCACCTGCAGTGCCCAGCCGCCACCGTTGGCCGTGGGATTGCGCGAGATCTCGGTGTAGCCATCGCTGTCGGCCTTGACCAGCTCCACCCGCAGATAGGGATTGAAGCTGGCGGCGCCGCGATTCACCTGGAAACCGGCGGTCAATGCCAGCAGGCGTTCGTCACTGTCGAAGTCGGCATCGAAACTCTGATCCACGGACGAACTGCCCAGACCATAGGCAATGCGTCGCACCTGGTCCTGCTCGCGTCGATTGAAGCTCAGCAGGGAATCCAGATAGAAGCCGTTCTCGGCCTGCCAGCCGGCGAACAGGTTGAAGCCGGTTTCGCGCGTATCCAGCTTGCCCGAGGCGCCGGTGTAATCGAGGTTGCTGCGGCCGAAACTGATCGCCGCGCCGACATGGGAATTCGGGCTGGTACGCAAATCCACGCCCACCGTGGCGGCATTGCCATCACTGCTGAAACCGTCTTCGTTGGTGCTGCGGTCGCGGTCGTTCTGATCGAAACGGGCATTGACGAACAACGACCAGTCGGCGCCGTCACCGTCGCCGGACAGGCTCATCGCCACCACCGAGGGGTCGGCAGACATCAATGCGGCCCAGCCGGGGCCACTGCCACTCGGCGCCACAGGCACCAGACCGGCCTTGCCCAGACCGGAGCGATCCAGCGGGATGGTGGCGTTGTCTGCGGTGATTTGCGACAGCGCATTGCGGACCGCCGTATCCATTGCCGGGTCGGCACCGAAGGCCGCGCCCACCAGCGTATTGCAGTCACTCTGCAGTCGCGCCGTCAGCCGATTGCCGGCAAAACACAGCGTGCCAATGGCCCGGGCGTTGTTCAGGGCCGTCGCCGAATTGGCAAACTGACTCAGCCGATCCACGGCTGGATTCTGTGCGTGGGCCACCGAACCGAATGCCAGCAAACCCAATGCAAGCCATGTTGTGCTCTTGTGATGCATATCGCCTCCGTCCCCGGTCAACGCGAATCGTGCGCAATCAGCGCCCAGTCTAACCCCTTGTGAAGTTTTCGTAAGCCTTGGATTCACATTGCACGCACATTCCGACCCATGCCGGTGCCCCGTGCAAGCCCGGAATCCGGCGTACACCATCGTGGCGCCTTCGCGTATGCTTCGCGCCCCGCGAGGGGGAAGTCTCGCGAGGCCGGCGTAGAGCACCATGGGTGAGAGCGGTCAGCTTGCGCGCCATGGCGCGCGACCGATCGAACGCCCGGCAGCTACGCTGACGGGCCGGACGGACGGTTCTCGAATGCCTTAGACTTGCCAACAACGCGCCTGTAGCTCAGCTGGGTGAAAGGCGGTCCGCGCAGCGGACACGAGGCACAGCCTCGCGAGCCTTGAACGCCGAGGCAAGGAGGCCGAGGCCGGCGTAGAGCACCATGGATGGTTCTCGAATGCCTTAGACTTGCCAACAACGCGCCTGTAGCTCAGCTGGATAGAGTACTGCCCTCCGAAGGCAGGGGTCGTGGGTTCGAATCCCGCCGGGCGCGCCAATAAAACATTAACTTTCAATAATTTATCTGTCTTTCGGGTTGCCTGGGCAGAAGGCTGCTCGGCCCAATTCCCGCGTTCTTCGACTCGCCACGCCGCTACGGACTCTCCGCCTGCAGCTTTTCCAGCTTCTCAGCCCCAAACCCGCGCGTTTGGGATTCTCTGCCGTCAAGATGGAGGGTATCGGCATTACCTGCCTCATCTGCGACTCGGACTTGACGGTCAGGTCGATCGGCCAGTGCGGCGCTTACCCCTGCACCAGTCGTGACCACTCAATCCCGTACGCCTGCGCAATGCGGTCAACCAACTCAGCAACTGTCGCATTACCCAGCTGCAGTGCCTTCGGGTCGATCGCGGCGTCGGCTACCACCAGCGCAAGGAATCGGGCCATGTCATCGGCGATCTTCTTGTCGATCGTGATGCGCGTGGCCGGCGCCAACAGCTGCGAAAGCCGAAGCGCGTCGTTGAGGTGTTTGCGCACGTCTTTCGCATCCACCGTGGCGCCCTGTTGCTTGCGTTCACTCAGTTCCAGCCAGGCGATTGCCTTCAGTGGAATGAGTCGGTCTTCGCCTACGCACGGCAGTCCCTCGACCTCGCGGCGCCCCGCCATGATGAATTCGTAGTAGGACTCGTCCAGCAGGATGGCGGACAGGCTCACGACAGCGTCGTCCATGGGTATCGGCGTGAGTTGACTGCCAGCGGCCGGCTGCAGTCCATCCGGCGCGCGCGCGAACAGTTCCAGCATCGCGGGGTAGCGCTCGTCCGCCGGCTTCTGAAATCGATAGAAGATCGGTTTGCCGGTGCTGGCCTGGCGTATCTGGTACCCGGCGGCATCGACGAAACTCCAGAAGGCCTCGCCGAAGACCGGAGTCAGAGCTTCGACATGCAGCACGATGTCGAGATCCTTGGTGGCGCGGAACGGCAGCCCGGCGTCCTCCATGGTCAAGCTGGCAGCGGTGCCGCCGATCAGGATGTACTGGTCGGTGAATGCTGCAAACCATTGCCGGAAGACTTCCAGACCCCTCACCATGGGAACTGCCCTTTCAGTTCGTCCAGCGCGATCTGCACGCGCTCATCGGTGCTATCGCGCAGGCTGAGTGTCAACGAGAGGGGGTCCACGGTCTGCACATCGGGCACCAATGCCGGCGTGTAGTTCCATAACTGCCATTGCTCGGCGCCAGGCGTGTACTCGGGCAATTCGCGAACGCCGGCGGCAACGGCGATTTTCCATTCGGCGGCGCTCACCGCATACACCTGCCATTGGGGCGCGGCCAGCATCGAGTGGCGCGCGAGTGCGCTCAAGCCGGCCAAGCGACCGGCGCGATGGCCAGTCGGAACAGGGTAGGCGACCCACGCGGTCCGCTTGATTGGCGTTCGCATCAGAGGCTGCGCGCGCTCCCAGACCTGCGCCGGATGTAGCGTCATGCGCAGCCACCGCGCGCGCCCGACCGAGTGCGCGGCGGCGAGACCGGCCGCCGCCAGTTCCTTGACGGCCCGCGAGGTGGTCATCGGCGTATAGCCCAAGGCCCCAGCCACCAACGATGGCTGCCATTCAGTCTGCCACGGGTGTCGCAACAAAGTGGTGATGAGCATGGCCTGCGTAGCGGGACTCAGAGTTGCATCGGGAGCGGGCGCGCGTTGCCTGAAGTGCTCACGCAGATCAATGCCGAGATCGGGCAAATAGAGTTGATTGCCAGGGACGATGAACGGGACTTTCTGCTCGATCAATCGTCGGCGCTCAAACGACGCCAAGGCGTCGGTCACGTAGATCACTGGCAGACCCGCGAGCGTCCGCACCTTCGCCAGCCAGGTCCGGACCTCGCCGAGAGATTGCGCGGCACCGGTTCGAGCGATTGCGAGCACGATCGGGTGTCCCAGCAAGGTGATCGTGCCAAAGTCAAAGGCGTCGCGAAGGTAATAGGGCAGTTCGGCGGAATGCGCCCATGGCTGCGCTGCGGGCAAAGCAATGCCCATCACGGCGTTGATGTAATCTCGAGTGGCGGCGACAAGGTCAGGCATGGCGCCCTGGCAATATAACGTATGATCTGCACGATAACATTGTGGCTGCTATCGTGCAAAGTCAGTGTTAGCTAACTCGGCTGGTCATCGGCACG